>JBAVUW010000060.1:0-21874 GCA_049696975.1 Candidatus Acidiferrales bacterium
GCCGTGCATCCTACGCCTGCGCCAGCGGCGGTGTCTGCGAGGCCAGCGGCGAAACCACCAGCTGCTGCGACCCTGCGACCGCACTCGGGAGCGGAAAAACCAGCCTGGAGATTCGCCTGGCGTGCAGCGGCCATCGTCGCCCTCATCGTAATCGGTGCGTTCGCCGTGTATAGGGTTTCCAGCCGAGGTTCCGCGGTAGACGTCGAGCCCGATGCGAAGGTGGTCGCCGCGAACGCTCAGCCGCAACCGGCGCGGGCTGAATCGAACACGCCGGCGAATTCGAGCTCCCGCGAGACGGCCGCCGCGCCGACTCCTGCGCTCAGCGAGCCTCCCGCTCCGATAGCAGTTCCGGCTGCTGCGCCGAAAGCTCTCGCGAAGAAGTCTGTTGGCGCAGGCGGCGGTGTCGCACGTCAGGTGTTGCCTAACGTGCCGGCGAGAGCCAGTGCCACCATTCAGGGGACGGTGCGCGTCGGCGTGCGAGTTCAGGTGGACGCGACCGGAAAAGTTGTGGGCGCCGATCTGGAATCGGCCGGGCCGAGCAAGTATTTTGCGGGACTGGCGGAGAAGGCGGCGCGCGCCTGGGAGTTTGTGCCGCCGACCGCCGATGGCCAACCGGCTCCGAGCGATTGGATTGTGCGATTCGAATTTCAACCGAACGGCACGAAAGCTACGACAGTTCGGGCCGCGCCGTAATCCGCGTTCACCTCAAATTGACGACCGCCTGCTTTAGTTTTTCGGGGTTAGGCGGATGATGTTCCCCGCGTCGGTTAGGACCAGTAGCGACCCGTCCGGGGCTTGTTGGACTTCGCGAATGCGCTGTCCCAAGTCAGTGAGCAAGTGCTCTTCAGCGACTACATGGTTGCCGTCGAGAACCAGGCGGATCAGGAATTTTCCGTAGAGCGCACCGATGAAGAGGTTCCCCTTCCAGTCGGGAAACATGTCCCCGGTGTAGAACATCATTCCGCTGGGGCCGATGTCCGGATACCAATAGTAAATGGGCTGCTCGGTGCCATCCTTTAGCTGAGCCCCGTTGCCGACCACGTCGCCGGAATATTGGCGGCCGTAGGAAACATTGGGCCATCCGTAATTTTTTCCGGCGCGGATAATGTTGATTTCACCGCCACCCATGGGACCGTGTTCGTCCTCCCAGAGTTCACCCGTTGCGGGGTTGATCGCCAGCCCTTCGGGATCGCGATGGCCGTAGGAATAGGTTTCCGGGAGAACGGTTGCGACACCGAGGAATGGATTGTCCCCGGGGATCGAACCGTCGCGATTGATGCGCGCGATTCTTCCCGTGAAATTACGGAGGACGTCGGGATCGTGGACCTGGTGATCGGCCGGATCGCCCTTCGCGTCGTAGAGCAACGAGCGGTCGGCGCCGCTGACGAAGAGAGTGCCGTCGGGAGCGAAGGCGAGGCGTCGTTCGAGTCCGTCGACGAGGATCTGGACGTTCTCGAGGCGCTTTTCGTCGTCGCTCAGGCGGGCGCGGGCGGCGCGCTCGGTGCCGATCGAATGGGCGCGGCGCTCTGGGAGCGGGAGATTCACCTGCTTTCCGTAGTTGGAGCCAGGCCAGATGGCGGGAGCTTCTCCCGGCGGCGGTGCGAAATAGGTGAAATATACGAGGCGATTCTGGATGAAGTTCGGGTCGGCGACCACATCGTGCAGGCCGCCGGCGCCGATTACCTTGACGCCGGGAAGTCCGGTGAGAGGCGGGGAGAAGAGGCCATCCTTATTGAAGAGGCGCATTTCGCCGGTGCGTTCGGTTATGAGCATCTCGCCGCCGGGAAGTTGGGTCATGGCCCAGGGATTATTCAGGCGGGTCACGATGGTGTCGACTTTTAGAGGAGACGATGGTTTTTGCGGTGCGGCGGCGCCGGTCTGGCCCGGGAATGCCGGTTTGGGCGGAGGATAGTCGGTCGCTTTCGGTTGTTGACCAGCTGCTGGCAGGGCGAGCATGGATAAAAGCGTGGCAGCAAGGAGCACGGACTTGTTCATTGGTTCTCCGTGGATTCGTGCGCGTGAGATTACCGTGCGCGGAACGGTCAGGCAATTGGCACGCGTTCGGGATCAAGGAACGCCGATCAGGACGTTGGCAATCCCGCGGCTGCAGCGCGCTCGATTTCGGCATTGATTTCTCCGCCGATCAAGAACACCAGACCGGTCACATACAACCAGAGCAGGAGAATCATTACGGCACCTAGTGAACCGTACGTGGTGCTGTAGGTATTGAAGTAATGAAGATACACGCGCAGGACAACGGACGAGGCCAGCCAGAGCAACATGCCGAAAAGCGAGCCGGGCGTGATCCAGTGGCGGCGGTGATATTCGAGATTGGGGCCGACGTAGTAGACGAGCGAGAACGAGAGCAGGACGAAGAACGCGGCAGCCGGCCACCGCAAGGCCTGCCATGCGACCAGCGCCAGGGAGCCGCGCGCGAATTCGGAAGCGAACCAGTCCGCGATGTAATTGCCCAGCAACACCATCACCAACGCCGATAGAAGCAGGACGGCCATGACGAGCGTGAGAACGAGCGCTGTGGCGCGAATGCGCAGCCAGGAGCGTGCTTCGGGGACGCGATAGATCACGTTGAGCCTGGAAATCATGGAGCTGACGCCGCCGGAGGCGAACCAGACGCCGGCGACGATTCCCAACGTGAGTTTTCCGCCGCCGCTGTTGCGGGAAAGTTCGTCGAGCATCACGGCGACCAGTTGCGAAGCCGATGGCGGAAGAAAATCAGTGAAGTAGGAGATCAGATTGTCGAACTGGACGGAGCCCCGCGCCGCGAACAGGCCGAACACGGAAAGAACGAAGAGCATCAGCGGGAAGAAGGCGAGGACGAAGTCGAAGGCGAGGCCCGAGGCGCGATCGAGGAGATCGTCGGTTGAGATGGAGCGGAACACGTTGACCGTCAGACGCCACGGGGTTAGACCGCCGAATTTCCAGAGGGAATCGAGTTGAGTTTGGGCGGGTTGGGTTGTGGAGCTCATTTTAAGTGAGAGAGGTTCCGCGATCCCGGTCAGCGACGTGTGGCGGGCGCGCAGCCACGCATTGGCGCGGAGCGTAGCCCGTCAAGGCGGACGCTCCTACCCTTGAGCGAGAAGCCACGAGCTTAGGTAGCCCGGGTGGCCGCTTCCGAGCGGCGTGGTTGCCGTGCTCGAGCGCGGGGCCACGATTTTGCTTTCCGCTGATTCTGGCAGGCGAGCCAGGGCTTCGGCGAGTCGCGCGGGCCAGGATTCATCTGCAAACGAGGCTGCGATCTCGATGTCGTCGCCGCGGGTACGCAGACGATGAGCAAGACTTATCCGCGAGCGGCGCCCGTCGTGTTCGCCTTCGAAGCGAGTTGCATAGCTCAGTTCCCTGCCGCAAGCCCAGGACGAAGAAAAATCGGCGTAGGTGGCCAGTCCCGCCACCCGGCCGGGATTTTTTTCGAGATGAGCGCGGAGCGGGCCGTACCAGAGTTGGACCGCATCGTGACTCGTCGAGAAAGGCTTCGCACCGAGTCTGGCCAACGAATCAGCAAACGCTCGGCAGTCGGCGTATCGCTCGTCGTAGAGCACTGCGGTGATTCGCTGCACACTGGGTTCGACAATGTGCGCGCGATCCTCACCAGCTGCGGGCGAAATGGCACTCCACATTGCGCCCGGTAGAGCCGCGGGCACGATTGCGGCGCCGGCATTCTTCAGAAAATCGCGTCGATTCATGGCTCACTTCCCGCAGCAGGTGGGGATTGGGTGCGCGCGGATGAGGGGCGCGCGATAAAGGCAGCGATCAGGTCGAGCTCGCTGTCGGGAACTTCGATGCGTGTGTGAGGTGGCATGCCGTTGATGCCGACGCGCGTGATTTTCTTCACGTACTCGGCTGTAAGGTCGGTGCGTTCGGCGAGCAGGGCGCGATCTTTGCCCAGACGGCGAGCCAGCATGATCGCGCCGGTACCACCGGCGAGATGGCAATAGCCGCAGCGCGCGTGGAAGAGTTTTTCACCTTCCGCGTAAGTCTGCGCGGAATCGGCGACGGGTTTCGATTGCGCGGCGCGAGGATGTCCGAGGCCGATCGAGATGACCAGCGTCATCAGCCCGGCAAAGGTGAGATACGGGGCGATGGCGCCGAGCGGAGATCGGGCGATCATGCGCGGCTCCCGCGATAGACCTTGGGCCAAATGCCCTGTTTGCCCGGGGCGAGGATGCCGTTGGGGTCGAGAGCGTCCTTCACGGTTTCGTTGAGGCGGCGGAGGGCGTGATTGTTGTAATCAAAGCTCAGCGCGACATCGTCCATGAAGGAAATGTGGGTGCGATATTCGCTATAACCTTCCTTGGCGGCGTCGGCGACGAGAACTGTGAATAGATTGCGGACCTTGTCCGTTAGCGCCTTGTCGTCGCGATCATAGACCATCATGTTGACGTTGATGGCGTACCGATCGAAAAGTGTGAAGGAACCGTAGTAGTCGACGCCAATTTCCTCGTAGCGCTTCTTGGTACTGTGGAACTGTTTGAGGACGTGTTCTCCGCCGGCAGGCAGGACCGGCGAGAACCCGAGATGCCCCCCGCGACCTCCTCGCCAGTTGATGATCTGAAGCGGGTTGGTGGTGGGAACGCCGGCGCCGGAATTTTCGATGGGATCGCCGCGATGCCATTTCACAACCTCGAATTCCTGCTTGGTATGCTTCGCGAAAGCAGCTTTGATCAATCGGGCATTGGCTTCATTGACCTCATCGTAGCCGAAGAGCCTGAGGTTGACTCCCCACCACCCCAGATTCCATTTGTCGAGAATGGCGCGCAGAACGTCATCCGGCAGCGCGCCATCCCCGTCATACCACTGGCTGCGCGGCGACCGGGTGGCTACGACACGCAGCGAATTCCCGATGCTAGGGTTCTGCTGCAGGACGCCATTCAGGCGCAGCGGCTGGAGGGCGTCGATGGCCCACCCGACATCGTCGGGATCCGGGAGCTGCATGTTCAAGCCGAGCGTCGCCTCGGGCTCGGGCATCAGCCACATGCCCATCTTGGTGACAATGCCGTAATTGGATTGGACGAAAACCTGGTCCCACGAGGGGCCGAAGCCGTATTTGAACAGATGCCAGTTGGGGCTGTTGGACATGGCGCCGGTGCCGGTGCGGACCATCTCGCCATTCGGCAGGACGATTTCCATTCCGCAGATGTTTTTCGTGTTCTCGCCGTAGGGCGTGTAGCCGTAGCCGCGTTCGAGGGCGTTGCCGACGACGCTGCCCCAGGCATTGGCTGGGACGGACATCCAGAGCGGAATCTTGTTTTCCTGCAAATGCGCGAACAGATCGAAGAAGCCGACGCCCGGCTCAATGAGGCAGTAGCCATAGCGTTCGTTGACTTCGATGATGCGCTTCATGCGGCCGAGGTCGAGGACGACGGTGCCGGGCATCTGGGGAGCGGCGGCGCCGTAACCGAGATTCTTTCCCCGCGAGACAGGCCAGAGCGGGATTTTGTATTCGTTGGCAAGGCGGACGATGGCCTGGACTTCGTCTGAGGAGGCGGGGCCTACCGCGGCGCTGGGGGTGTGCCGATCGGCATCGCCGGGGGCGTAAATGTCCATGTAGGTGTAGCGGTCTTCGTCGGTGGCCAGAACCCACTGACGGCCGACTACGCCGGCGAACGCGTCGAGGGCCTTTTGGAAGGTTCTTTCGTTTACGTTCGGAGGGAGAACCAACGACGGCATTTCTTGCAGCTCCTTTTGACGATCGAGCCCGGATAGCCCGAAAGGCGGCCCCTTTCATACCACAAAGGTAGGCAATCGAACCACCATCGAGGCGAATGGCTCGGGGGGCAGGAGAATTCTTGCCCGCGATCCGCCGCGGAGGGTGCCTCGGCGGCTGAATAACTCTAAGGCCTACGAACAGGCTCAACGCGAATGTCTGCCGGTTTGGGGAGAAAAACGCACTTGGGATACGGGCGCCACGGTACTTCTGAACAGCTGTACAGGTATTGCACTTGTGGACAGGGGGCCGCAGACGAATCTCCGCAGTATGCTGGCGGAGGGTAGAATTTAGCCATACGGGGATTGCGAACGGTACTTATTTCGCTCCCCGGCGAAGGGGCCGTCGCGTGTTGTAGGGGTGCGCCGGGCTGATTTCGCTGGGGCATTCTTCAGTTACTTTCGAGGCGGAACGGGTCTCGCGATGGTGCCGATGTTTCAACGACTGTTTCCTACGGTGGAGGAAGAAGAACGCCCGAAGGCTGTCTTGGAGGCGCTGGAAGGCGTTATGGCTGAGACTCCTGCGATTGCCAGGTGTGAAACGGATACGAGCCCTGAGCCAGCGAGCGCAATGGCAACGGAAGTGGTCGAGACAAGTGCGACTGCTGCGAGCCATCGGGCCGAATCGCCCGACGGATTGATCGATGCCAGTCAGTTGCCGCCTGCGGCGGATGTGCTGGCGGAGCTTTTTGCGGATGCGCCCGCGGCCGAAGCTGGCGCGGCTGAAAAAGCAGGGATTTCAACGCACGCTTCGCGGGTTCCCGACGACGATGCCGCCGTTGCGGCTGAGGTCGCGCCCAAGAAACAGGGCTTTCTGGCGCGGTTGTTCCGGTCCAAGCGGGTGCCGAAGGAAACTGTTTCCGAAATCAAGGCGATCGAAGCTCCTCGGCCGCTCGAGTCGCCGAGCGAAGCCCAGGCCGCGATTCCGGGCGAGCCCCTAGGCGCGATTGCTCCCGAGAACGAGGCGGAGCCCGAAGCCCTGGCTGCTACCCAGATTTCAAGCGATCCATTTGTGTTGGCGGAAATACCCATCATTCCCACTACGACGGGTGCGGGTGCGGAAGCTTGGCCCCCGGCGCGGCAGGAAACGATTCCCGCCGAACAATTGCTGCCGGCTGCGGAGGAACTCGAGAAACCATTTTCTGAGGACGGAACTGGAGTCGACGTTCGCAAAGGTAGTTTTCTTGAAGAGGAGACGATTGCCGGCGCGGGGGCGTCCGACTCAGCCGACATCGAGGTCGAGGGCCCCGTTGAACTTGAGGATTTCGACGAGCCTGCCGACGAAGCTCCCGTCGAAGTAGTGACGATCGCTGCCACGAACCTTGCCGCTGATGTGTTGAGCGACGCCCAGGTCGGCGAAGCGGTGCCCGTTTCTTTCGCGAGCGCGATTGACGAGAACGATTCCAGGTTCGCCTTTGAGGCGTACGGTCAAATCGAATCGCGCGAAGGCGAAACGGCTCGTTCCATCGAACGCGAGACTGGTGCAACTCGCGCGTCCGCTCCTTTCGCGGCAACAAGGGCCCGTGACGAAGAAAACGTGGGCGCGTCGCAGGCTCACGATTCAGAGGGCCACACCGTAAATGCGGAAACGGAACCGGCTGGGACCGGGAAACCTGTTCCGTTCATGGAGACACAGAGGCTCTACAAGGACTGGGCGTTCGACGAGAAGCTGGCGAGCCATGCGGAGTGGGTGGAATCACACGGGCGCACGGGCCAGCGAGCGGATCTCTCGGGGGCGGAGCTCGAGGCGTCCGACCTGATCAGCGTGAACCTGCGGCTCGCGGACATGCACGACACGAATTTGCGGGCCTCGGATTTGCTGCTAGCGGATTTGCGCGATGCGTGCCTGGTGCGCGCCGACCTGGAGGAAGCGTGCCTAGTCGGCGCGAACCTGGAGGGCGCGAACCTGGAGGGTGCTTCGCTGGAAACGGCGATGGGACTGGTGCCGCGGCAATTCGCGGGTGCGAACTTGCGGGACGCGTTGCTCGCGCCGCATCTGATGGAGTTCGACGCGGTCACGGCATTTGGGCGCGAGTCAAGAAATGCGTTCCGGTATTTCTGGATGATGACGGCGGCGAGCGTGGCTTCGTGGCTGCTGATCGCGAAGACCCGCGACGCACAGTTGTTAACGGATTCGGCAATCATCCCCTTCCTTCATTCGCATGCGGCCGCGGCTGCGCTGCCTACAGCGGAATCGTATTTGGTCGTTCCGGCAGGAATTTTCCTGCTCTACGTGCTGTTTCATTTTCATTTGCAACGGCTGTGGGACTCCGTGGGGGAACTGCCGGCGATTTTTCCGGACGGGCATACCTTGGGGGACAGCGGGCCGGGGATTATTTCCGGGCTCCTGCGAACGCACTTCCGATGGATGAATCCCGATCCGCCGTCGACGCGCCTCGTTGAAAAAAGCTCTTCGCTGGCCGCGGCCTACTGGATCGTGCCGGTGACGCTCCTGCTTTACTGGACGCGCTATCTGACGCGGCAGGAAATTCACGGAACGATTTTGCTGGCGCTGCTGACGACGGTGGCGGCGGGCATGGCGACGTACGGCACGTTGAAGGTGGGACGCCCGCAGGAGCGATGGGCACTGGAGAACACCTGGGCGAATCGAGCGGTGGCCAGAGTTCGGGCGATCCATCCGATATCCGGGGCCGCCACGCTGGGAGTTGTGCTGCTTTTGCTGTCGGCCGGTGTGATCTTCGGCGTGCCGCACGATCGCGCGCGCGCTCCCCAATATGGATTGACGAACATTCGACGGTGGGTGCCGGACGCCTTCTGGTGGTTGGCTTACGATCCATACGCCGATCTCACGGAAGCTTCAATTTCGCGGCGGCCGGCGGGATGGAATGGGTCCGATGAGCAGATCGGTTCGGTCGACGGGCTGCGCGCGAATAACGCCAAGTTTCGCTATGCGCAGGCTTACGGAGCGTTTTTGGCGAACTCGCATCTCTTCCAGGCGGATCTTCAGGGAGCATTCTTGTCCGAGGCGGATTTGCGCGGGGCGGACCTGGGCCAGAGCAACATGCGGTATGCGACGATGGATCACGCGCAGATGAACCGTGCGAATCTGGACCGGTCGAATCTGGACGGCGCGGACCTGCGGCGGGCAGATTTGCGCGGGGCGAATCTTTCCTACACTTCTCTGGAGAACGCGGTGCTGGTGGATGCGCGGATGGATCAAGCGAGTCTGTATACGGCCAGAGCGCTTGGAGCTACGCTGACGCGTGCGGTGCTGGAGAAGGCGGACTTGCGGGAAGCCTATTTTGTGGGCGCGCATATGGATCACGCCGACCTGCGGAGCGCGTACTTGTGGTCTGCGCGGCTGTCGGGCGCAGACCTGGGCGGGGCGGAACTGGAGAGCGCGATTCTGATTGATGCCGACCTGCAGGGGGCGAACCTCGGTGGGGCGCGGTTGGCTGGGACCGTGTTGAATGGCGCGGTTTTCACCGGGACGAGCCTTGAGGGAGCCGATTTGCGCGGGGCGTTGGGCTTGAGCGCGAGCCAGATTTGTTCGGCGAGGTCGCGGCGAGGCGTGATGCTTGACCCGGATTTGGAGACGCAGGTGGACGCGCTGTGTGGAAAGCCGTAAGGAGTACAACCGTGCGCCGCCCCGGGCGGATGGCCTAAGCGGCGCCCTCAAATTTTCCTGGCATTATCGTTCTTGTCCCTAGGACGCCGACCACGGAGTCGCGGCTTTCAGTCGGTCGTTCACGTTGTTAATGTTTTTCACGCCCTGGTCGGCTAGCCAGTCCTCGAGAGCCTTCACGCCTTGCTTCGCGTAGATCGGGATGGCGTCTTTCCAGGTGGCACGGCCGCAGAGAACTCCCGAAAATTTCACGCCGGATTCGGCTGCCAGCTCAAGCGTCTCGGTAAAGACGTCGTTGCTTACTCCCGCGGACAGATAGATGAAAGGGAGCTTCGCGGACTGCGCTGCTTTCCGGAAAAGCTCCTTGGCCTGGTCGCGCGTATAGGCGGATTCACCCTTGCAGGACCTCGTGCCGGCAACGAAGGCCATGTTTACGGGAACTTCGACTTTCAGAATGTCCACGCCGTACTGAGGCTTCGAAAACTCCGCCATGCTTTTCGCCACGATGTCCGGTTTCTTGCGAGCAAAACCAATTCCCTTCTCATCGCCTCCCTCTTCGTAGCCGACGAGCTCAAGGAAAAACGGGATGTCGACCGCAACGCATTCCGAGCCTATGCGCTCGACCCAGGCGTGCTTCTGGTCGTTGATGGCCGGCGGGTCAAACGGCGTGTAGTAAAGCAAAATCTTGATGCAGTCTGCGCCCGCGGCCGCGAGGCGGCGGACGGACCAGATATCGAGAAGGTCGGGGAGGCGGCCGGGATGGGTGTTGTCATACCCGCTGTTTTCGTAGGCGAGCAGCAGACCGGCGTTTTTCGCGCGCGCAAGTGCGGCCGGCAGACCGTATTCGGGATCGAGGAGGATGGCGCTGGCGTGCGGCGTGAGAACCTTCACGACGGCGGTTTTGAATTCCTCGAGCATCTGCGCGGTTACGGCGTTCTTGTCGCCGCCCTTTTCTTTGGCGATGGCGCTTCTTAGCGAGCCGCGCTGGTCCATGGCCGCGGCGGCGACCACGTCGCGAGAATTCGATACGGCCTTGAGGCCCTTTTGTTTTCCTGGCGTGAGTTTCATCGTGTGCGCCCCCTTGCGCGAAGCTTCGAGCGAAAGAGCCGATATTTTAACACGCGCTGAAAGCCAAGTTGAACGTTAAGAGTAGAGCTCGGAAGACAAGCCGAAATCGCCGAAGTGAGGCAGAGGGCGTGTCGGAAACGAGATGCGATCTATAGCGACAGAACTTGATGCTCGGTGGCGCAGGGGCGGCTTTCGGGTGCGCCCGACGTTCCGGCTAGAGTTGTGAGCTCGTCCAGAAATTCCGGACCGAGCGACGCGATCAGCGGGAGCGCGCAGTGCGTGCGCTCCTGCAGGCCGCCGCTGGGATAAAGCGAATCCATCAGGATGCGTTCCTTGCGATCGAGCACTCCCGACCGGAAATTCTCGGCGCGGGCCACTTTTCCCTTGAGTTGCTCGATCTGATGCAACATTTTGCGCTCGGAGGATCGTAGCGCTTCGAGCAGCGTGGAATCGAGGCGGGTCAACGGCTCTTCGTACGCATTCATCATGGCGCGGAGCGAGGACTCGGTTTCCTCGAATTGCGTTGAGAGGCCGGCTGGGAGGGATTTCTGCTCCATCCTCCCGCGGAGATGCTGTGGGCCGGCGAACAGATCGCGGATATCGAGGCCGTAGTGCGTAAGAAACCGCTCGATCGGTTGATCGATAATCGTGAAGCTCGAGCGCGAAAGAACCACCGGCATTTTCACGCCGCAGGCTCGGTAGACCATCTGGGCCTGCGCCATGTAGGCGATTTCGGCGGGGCCGCCGACATAGGCCGCCGTGGGCAAGATCGAATCTTGAATCGCCGGCCGCAGCAGAGCGCTCGGCGAGAAAGCCCCGGGCTCGCGCGAAATCGCGTCCTCGAGTTGCGCAGCAGAGAC
Source organism: Candidatus Acidiferrales bacterium (assembly GCA_049696975.1). GTDB lineage: Bacteria > Acidobacteriota > Terriglobia > Acidiferrales > UBA7541 > Palsa-295. The sequence goes on from JBAVUW010000060.1 coordinate 11,236, forward strand.
TTCCGAATCGCCGACGATGAAAAAGCCGTTCTTCGCGCGAACCGGTTCGCGGCGGCCCGACTTGCTCCAGAACAGCAGCGTGGTTTCGCGGGTGACCTTTACCTGTGCGTGAAAGCCAGTGGTTTCGAGCTCCTTGGCCCGCGCCAGGAGAGCATCCGCCAGCCGATCGGCGCTGCGGACCGCATTCTGAAATTGGGGAATCCAGAGCGTGTGAAAGCGGGCGTCGAGTTGATTGAGGAAGATCATGCCGCGGCCGGCGAGCAAGCGCGCCATCAATTTTCCGAATGCCGACGCGTAGGTTTCGCCGCGGGTGTAGGTCTCGCGGAGCGCGATCGCCACCCGCTCGGCAAACGGGCCTTCGAGAGTTTGCGTGGCATCGGCCACCAGCGGCTCGACCGCGTCGCCAAGAACGATTTCACCGACGCGACGGCCCGATTCGTCGGCTGGGAGCTCGTAGCGAGAGAGACCGCTACGGGTGTTCCAGAATGCGTGATTGACCTCGGCAAGGTCGTGGTCCTCGCTTGCGAGCCAGAAAACGGGAACGGCGTCAACGCCCCGGCGCGTGGTTTCTTCGGCGCACCGGATGGCGGAGAGCGCTTTGTAGATCGTGTATGCCGGGCCGGAGAAAAGGCCGACTTGCTGGCCGGTGACAACGGCTACAGCTCCCGAGGCGAGGCGGTCAAGGTTGGCTGCCGTTGCGGCGTCGAGCTCCCCTTGGGGCGAGAAGCGCGCGTTCTGTTCTCGCAGGATTTCGACCACGACTTTTCGAACGCTGGGATCCAGTTTGGTTGCCCGCGCGGCGGCGTCAACGCCCGCAGGCGTTGGGGGATGGGAATAAAAAGCGGAAACGCGCGAAAAATCTTGGAGGTAAGTGGTGAAGAGTTTGGCCGCGTGCGGGATTTCGCGGTACGGAATGCAGCGCGACTGCATCGAGACCGTCATGATACATGCGCCCCGCTACACCAGCAACAACGCCCGCCCGCACGCGGAGTGGAGCGTCGAACCAACCGAATGTCGCTGGCTGCCTGCAGCACGCCTGAACGAGCTGGGACGGCCAATAGCGGTGGAAAGCCGCCGCAGTCCACATGGGGTGAGGCCAACTTTTCCGGATGCTTGATTCCTCGGGGCCCGGTGTTCAGCACGATAGCCATTGGATGATTCCGCTGGACGGTGGATTCGGCCGCTCTAATCCTTGGCGGAGGAGGCCGCCGACTTGCGGCGGTGCAGATCCTGGAGGGCGGCGACGTCGGGGGCGTGCCCGGCCATGGCGCGGATACCGCGGGCGGCCGCGCTGGCGGCGGAAAGCGTGGTAATGCACGGGACATTGTAACGGACGGCAGCGCGGCGGATGGATTTTTCGTCGTAGAAGGACTCACGGCCGAGCGGCGTGTTGATGACCAGGTTGACCTTGCCCGTCTTGATCAGGTCCACAATGTTCGGACGACCTTCGTTCACTTTGTAAACCGCATCGATTTCGATGCCGGCGCGCGTGAGAGCGGCGGCCGTGCCGCGCGTGGCGGTAATGCGGAGCCCGGCGGCGGCGAGATCTTTGACGACAGCGGCGACGTGCTTTTTGTCGTGGTCGTTGACGCTGACGAAAACGACGCCGGAAAGAGGGAGCCGCTGGCCGGCGGCGAGCTGCGCCTTGGCGAAGGCCAGCCCAAAGGTCGAGGAGATGCCCATGACCTCGCCGGTAGAGCGCATTTCAGGCCCGAGGATCGTGTCGACTCCGCGGAATTTGCTGAATGGAAAGACGGGTGACTTGACGGCATAGAAATCGCGGACGGCGAGCTCTTTGACTCCGTCGAACTCGACGATCGGCAAACGCAGATCTTTCAGCTTGCGGCCGGTCATCAGGCGGGCCGCGACTTTGGCCAGTGGAACGCCGGTGGCTTTGCTGACGTAGGGGATCGTGCGCGACGCGCGCGGGTTGACTTCGAGGACGTAGACCGTGTCGTGCTGGATCGCATATTGCACGTTCATCAGCCCAACGACATGGAGAGCCCGCGCGAGCCGGACAGTGTAGTCACGGATTTGCGCGAGAACCTCGGGCTTGAGCGTGACCGACGGCAGGACGCAGGAGGAATCGCCGGAATGAATGCCGGCTTCTTCGATGTGCTCCATGATGCCGCCGATGACGACGTCTTCGCCGTCGGCCAGTGCGTCGACGTCCACTTCGGTGGCGTCCTCGAGGAACTGATCGATCAGAATCGGCCGCTTGGGATCGGTCATGCCGCCGATCTGCGCGGCTTGCGTGACGTATTCTTCGACCGTTTTCAGATCGTAGGCGATGACCATGGCCCGGCCACCGAGCACGTAGCTCGGTCGCACGAGGACCGGCAGGCCGATTTCCGATGCCGCGACCACGGCTTCCTGGGGAGCGAATGCGGTGCCTCCGCGTGGTTGGGGAATATTCAGTTCGGCGAGCAGCGCGCCGAAGCGACGGCGATCCTCGGCCAGGTCGATCGACTCAGGGTCGGTGCCGATGATTTTCGCGCGGTTGCGCTTCAGCTCAAGTGCCAGGTTCAGCGGGGTTTGACCGCCGAACTGCACAATGACTCCCTGCGGATTTTCGCGCTCGAGAACGGCGAGAACGTCTTCGAGCGTGAGCGGCTCGAAATAAAGGCGGTCGGAGGTGTCGTAGTCGGTCGAGACCGTTTCGGGATTGCAATTCACCATCACGGTTTCAAAGCCGTCTTCCTTGAGCGCAAGCGCGGCGTGGCAGCAGCAATAATCGAATTCGATTCCCTGCCCGATGCGGCTCGGGCCGCTGCCGAGGATTACGATTTTCGGACGGTCCTGCGCACCCGATTCGTCCTCCTGTTCGTAGGTTGAGTAGAGGTATGGCGTGAAGGATTCGAACTCCGCGGCGCAGGTATCGACGCGTTTGAAGACAGGGACGACGCCGAGTTCGTGTCGACGTGCGCGGACCGAAGCGGATTTTACGTTCCACAGTTTCGCGAGCTCTTCGTCGCTGGCGCCGCTGCGCTTGGACTCGAGCAACAGTTCCTGCGAAACGCCGCGGAGCGAGCTGGCGGCGACGCGGCGATCGAGCGCGACCATATCGACCATCTGGCGGATGAACCACGGATCGATTTTAGTCAGCGAGCACACCTCTTGGCAGGACATGCCGCGCTCCAGGGCCTCAAAGAGCCAGTGAATGCGGTCCGGGCCTGGGACGTGGAGCTTCTCGCGCAGGAGCGCGGTGTTGACCTCAGCGGGCGCCCGCCAGGCGGTGCTGGGCTCAAGCGACCGGATCGCCTTGCAGAGCGCTTCCTGGAAGGTGCGGCCGATGGCCATCACTTCGCCGACGGATTTCATCTGGGTGGTTAGGGTGGTTTCGGTGCCGGGAAACTTTTCGAATTGAAACTTCGGAATTTTGGCTACGACATAATCGATGCTTGGCTCGAAGCACGACGGCGTCTTGCGGGTGATGTCGTTGGGGATTTCGTCCAGTGTCATGCCGACGGCCAGCTTCGCAGCGATTTTCGCGATGGGAAATCCCGTGGCCTTGCTGGCAAGCGCGGAACTGCGTGAGACACGCGGGTTCATTTCGATCACGACCATGCGGCCGGTTTCCGGATCGACTCCAAATTGAATGTTCGAGCCTCCCGTTTCGACCCCCACCTCGCGAATGATCGCGGCGCTCGCATCGCGCATGCGCTGGTATTCCTTGTCAGTGAGCGTCTGCGCGGGAGCGACCGTGATGGAATCGCCGGTGTGGATGCCCATCGGGTCGACATTTTCGATCGAGCAGATGACCACGAAGTTGTCGCGATGATCGCGCATTACTTCGAGCTCGAATTCTTTCCAGCCGATTACGGATTCTTCGATCAGGGCCTGATGGACGGGGCTGGCATCGAGCGCGCGGGCGATCGCGTCAGCAAATTCTTCGCGGTTGTAGGCGATCGAGCCGCCGGTGCCGCCAAGAGTGAACGACGGGCGGATGACCACAGGGTATCCGAGCTCATCGGCGAGCTTGATGGCCTCGGGAATTTCGTTGACCACGGCGGACGCGGGAACTTCGAGGCCGATGCGGCGGCAAGCGTCCTTGAACAGCAGACGGTCCTCGGCGATTTTGATGGCGCGAAGCTGGGCGCCGATTAATTTCACGCCATATTTTTCGAGGATACCGGCTTCCGCGAGCTCGACGGCGAGATTCAGGCCAGTCTGACCGCCGACGGTCGGCAGCAGCGCGTCGGGCCGCTCGGCGGCGATGATGGCTTCCAGGTATTCCTTGGCGAGGGGCTCGATATAGGTGCGATCGGCGATTTCCGGGTCCGTCATGATCGTCGCGGGATTGGAATTCACGAGGATGACTTCATAGCCTTCCGAGCGCAGGGCTTTGCAGGCTTGCGTGCCGGAATAATCGAATTCGCAGGCCTGGCCGATGACGATCGGGCCCGAGCCGATGATGAGTATCTTCTGGATGTCGGTGCGTTTCGGCATAGGGTGGCGCGCGAGATTATCGCGCCGACTCCTTCATCATGGCGATGAAATCGTCGAAAAGGTAGCGGGCGTCGTGCGGGCCCGGGGATGCTTCCGGATGATATTGCACGCTGAAAAGCGGGAGCGAACGGTGGCGCATGCCTTCGTTGGTGTGGTCGTTCAGATTGACGTGCGTGATTTCGACATCGTTCGACGGGAGCGAATCGGGATCGACGCAGAAGCCGTGGTTCTGGGCGGTAATCTCCACCTTTTGCGTGCGCAGATTTTTCACCGGATGGTTCGAGCCGTGATGGCCGAATTTCAGCTTGAACGTCTTGCCGCCCAGCGCGAGGCCGCAGAGCTGATGGCCCAGGCAAATCCCGAAAATCGGGACTCGACCGGCGAGCCTGCGAATATTTTCGATGGCGTAGGTGACCGGCTCGGGATCGCCGGGGCCGTTCGAGAGAAAAACACCGTGCGGCTTCAGAGCAAGGACGTCTTCGGCGGAGGTTCTTGCCGGGACCACGGTCACGTCGCAGCCATGGTCGACGAATAGCCGGAGGATGTTTTGCTTGATGCCGTAGTCGTAGGCGACGACCTTGTAACCATGGCCCTCCGACGCCGCCTTCTTTCCGTGCGGGGCACCATTTCCTTTCGCGGCGGACGCCAGAGCGGTAGCGGCCATCGCGACGGGTGCTGCGAGAGAATTCGAACCCTGATTCCAGCGGTAGCTTTCCGCCGTGGTCACCCGACCGGCCAGCTCAAGACCGGCCATGGTCGGCAGAGCCCGGGCTTCGGCGATGAGTTGGTCCACGGGCGTTTCATCGGTTGAAAGAATGCCGCGGAGCGCGCCAACCTCGCGCAGATGGCGCACGAGCGCGCGCGTGTCAATATCGCTGATGACCGGGACGCCGTAGCGTTCGAGATACTGCTGCGCGGTTTCACTCGACCGCCAATTCGAGGCGAGCACCGAGAATTCGCGGACGATGAGGGCCTCGATATACGGCTTGGTCGATTCTTCGTCGTCGAGGTTGGTGCCCACGTTGCCGATATGCGGATAGGTGAGGCAGACGATCTGGCCCGAATAGCTCGGATCGGTGAAAACTTCCTGATAACCAGTGAGGCTAGTATTGAAAACGACTTCGCCACCACGGCGGGTGCGAGCGCCCGCCGCACGGCCGTTAAAGACTCTTCCGTCCTCGAGCGCGAGAGTCGCGCGTCCTGAGAGGGCCTCGTTCAGTGTGTCCTCCAGCAGATTTCATTTCGAAGCGGCGCTCACGGTTGAAGATGGGGTGAGCGATCCAAAGTGGTCGACCGGCCAGTACGCGAATACGGCCTTGCCGTAAATGTAGGAGCGCGGGACCGATCCGAATACGCGCGAATCGTTCGAGCTATCGCGGTGGTCACCCATCACAAAATATTCGCCTTGCGGGATTCGCCGCGCCGGATAGTTCGAGCCGTCGAGATACCCGGATGGAACATACTGGTCCGGCAATTCCCTGCCGTTTACGTAGACATTTCCGGCTCGAATTTCAACCGTTTCGCCCGGCAAGCCCACCACGCGTTTGATGAACGACTTCGAGCGATCCAGAGGATACCAGAAGACGACGACGTCGCCGCGCTCGATCGGTTCGAAACGGTAGATAAACTTGTTGATGAAGATGCGCTCTTGATCCGACAGCAGCGGATTCATGCTGGTGCCTTCGACCTTCACCGGCTGGTAGAGAAAAATCATGATCACGATCGCGAGGCCGAGCGCGACGGCCAGATCGCGGGTCCAGCTGCGCAGCTCCCGCCGCAATGGCGGAACTGCTGGCTTTTCAGTAGATACCGTCGAGCCGATTTGAGGTTCGTCCTGCATGTCGAGGCAAATACATTTATATCATGGCGCGAAAGCGGAGGCAAAGCAGGGTAGTGTCTCAGTTTGACAGACTGGCTGAGCCGAATGGCACGCGAGATGCGTCTAAGTGGGTGTAGGATGGCAGCCGAGATTGTGCTTTACAGGACGTTCTAGGTTGATATACAACCCTCGCCACTATACGAACTTCTAAACAGAGGGGTTAGGTGGCGAACAAGAAGACCAAGGACGTACTTGAAATGCTGGGCGATTTTTTCAGGGAAGCGTCGGTGCTGGTGACAGTTTTCTTCCCCCTGGACTTTGCCTTGAAAGGTACGGGCAACCTATCACTGCCATTCCTAATTCTGATTTGTTGTCTTTCGCTTTTGCTGCTGTTGATGGGCATTAGCTTGGAGAAGTTGAGGTAAAAATGAATGTGTTCCACAATTCGGAGTACACGGCGCTCGCGGTTTACGTCGTTTTCATCCTGTTCGTTTTCATTGGCGCAGTCTCTTGGGCCAAGTATCGAAAGGTATTGCAGAAGCGTTTTCACCTTTTGAACTATCGGACACCGGACGAGGACAGCCGGAAAATCACTCATGCCTAGGCTGGCTTATTGGCGCTTGGCTGCAAGAGATCGACAACTTCCCCGATCGTCCAAACGTGCTCTGTCACCCCCGCCTCCATTGCCGGAGTAACGCGCAGCGACCGATGTACCCGGCAGAAGTTGTAGTGCATGTAGTGAAGCGCGATAGCCCACACGTGGTTTTGGACTTTCTTCGAGAACGCATTGGTCAGCCGCGTAAATCGACGCATTTTCATCCGCATCGTTAGGTTCTGGCGCTCAACGTGGCTCGTGGAGATTAGTGATTCCTTGGGGCTGCCCACGATTCCCACGCGCCGGCAACCAATGCACTCCGCAGGGCTGTACCGCTTCTCTGGACTCGCATCCTCTCCATAAATCTTGACCAGCATTGCGTAATCAATATCCGACCCAAAAGCATCCTCAACCGCTTGCATGTACACCTTGTGACCGTCCGTGGTCAGTTGAACGCGATTAGCGAGCCGGGAGGCCAGATCGTCCATGAATCGCTTCGCCGTGCGCGAGCCGCGTCCGCCTACCATGAACGTCGGCACTAGTTTGGTCTGAGGGTCAATTGCCACCCACGTCCAAACGTCGCCCCAGCCTTGAGCCTTCATTTCAGGAGTAGCGTGCTCTTGCTTCGCGCCCACAAAGCTCCAGATTTCATCGCATTGAATCAGCTTGCAGGGCAAATTGCGCAGCGCCTTGTCTTGATATTCCAAGCACGCACGGCCGACTTCGACTAGCAGCTTTGTAACCGTATTGATCGAAACATCTGCGAGCCGGCTCGTCGCGCGAAGGCTGTTCCCCTCAACTAACAGTCCGATGATCTGCGTTCGCTTCTCAAGTGGTAGGCGGTTCATACTGAACATTATGCTTAGCCTCTCATTAGAATGCAAGCACTATCTATCATAAAATGCTTGCATAGTCACTCTATTATTGTAGAATGCACGCATCCCATAGGAGGGGATGCTTACATGGACGACTCAAATGTAACCGGGCGCGCGAGGGGTGGAAAGAAACGGGCCGAAATCTTGTCCCCAGAACAGCGGACAGAAATTGCTCAAAAAGCCGCCCTGGCGAGATGGGGAGAGAAAGGGCTAAGGGCTCTCCACAAGGGCAGTTTCGAGAAAGAATTTGGGCTTGATGTCGATTGCTATGTTCTGGACGATCCGACCAAAACCGCCGTAATAAGTCAGACCGGAATGGGCAAGGCCCTTGGCTTGTCTTCGCGCGGCAATGCCTTTCCACGCTTTCTGGCAAGTAGGGCAATGGAGCAATTTATCGGCGCGCCACTTCGCCATAAAATCGAACAACCCCTTAGATTTCAATGGGATGGTGGCGGCGCGCAGCGCGCTGTTTCCGTCGTGCATGGTTTTGATGCCACGCTCTTAATCGACGTTTGTAAGGCCATTATCGCTGCTGAGTCAGAGGGCAAGCTAAATCGGCAGCAAATTCACGTTGCTAGGCAGGCGCACACCATTCTTGGTGCCTCCGCAAAGGCTGGCATAAAGGGCTTGGTGTGGGCGCTCGCTGGATACAATCCCATGGCCGAAGAAGTTATCGAGGCATTCAAGGCATATGTTCAAGAGGAAGCCAGGAAATATGAGCGCGAATTTCCAAATGAGCTTTATGCGGAATGGCACCGTCTCTATGACATCCCTGTACCTGAGAAGGGCAAGCCCTGGCTTTTCAAGAACCTCACGGTCAAGCATGTCTATTATCCTCTGGCAAAGAGCAACGGAAAAATACTGGAGCTGCTAAGAGCACTTAGGGCGCATGACGGGGCCAGACAGAAGAAATTGTTCCAATTCTTAAATGACATCGGCGCACGAGCACTCCGAATGCAACTCGGACGCGTTCTTGAGATGTGCGAATCCTCTGCGAGCAAGAACGACTACGAGGCGAAGATCGTAGAGAGATTTGGCGGACAACGAGAGCTAGATTTTGTCCCCTTGCCTACTTCTTCTTCCAGCGACTCCGCGCAGCCTTCTTAGCAATTGCTTTGCGCCGGGTGGACGAGAGCTTCGCGGCTCTCGCGCGACCGCCTTTGAGGCCGTCAGCTTGCCGTTTGGAAGGAAGGCGCTTTGAATCGCTAACGAAGTCGTCTCTTTCTCCCGTAGCGATATCTACTATCATTTTGGCTAATTGGTTTGGGTCGCGGGGTCGTTTTGCCATGGGCCAAGTATGCCATGACACTCGCGCCTGAAGAGATGCCCAGTCTGTCAAACTGAGACACTACCCAAAGCAGGGGTCGGAGGCGCGTTCGGCGGGTTACGGAGTCATCTGGAGAGCGCGAAATTGAGGATCGCCAGGGCGGCGAGGACGGCCGTTTCTGCGCGCAGTATGTTATCACCGAGCGAGGCTTCGGCGAATCCCGACGCTTGAGCCGCGGCCAATTCTGACTCCGTCCAGCCGCCTTCAGGACCGATGGCGAGCGTGACCGTGAGAGGTGACTTCGCGGCCAGGCCGCCCACACCGGCGAGAACCGTTCGCAGGGACGCAGACGTCCGTCTTTCCGACAGAAGGATCGTCACCGCGGCCGATGAAGCGGCAAACGCTTCATTGGGCGCGATCGTGGGCGCAAGTTGCGGAGGGCGAAGCCGACGCGATTGCTGAGCGGACTCCAGGAGGATTCTTTCCCAGCGTGCGTGGCGCTTCGCCGCCGCGGCGATGAGCGGCCTGTCCGTTCGTGCGGCGGCCAGGAGAACGATTCGATCGGTGCCCAGCTCCGTTGCTTTTTCAAGGCACCATTCCAACCGGTCGAATTTCACGAGCGAGATAAGCAGATCAATCTGCAAACGGGGCGCGGGCGCGGGAATCGATTCGACCAACGCGAATTCGACACGGCTCTTGCCTGGCTTCGACAGCTCGACTCGCTCGACTCGGCCAAGCCACACGTGCTGACCGTCGCTCAGTTCGTAAAGCTGGCCCGGTTGGGCGCGAAGGACCCGGCCGAGATGCTCGGCGGCATCGTCACAAAGAACTGCGGAATCGGATTCGAAGCGATCGACAAAGAAGCGGCGGCGCATGGCCTGGGTGTGCTAGCCGAAGATGTCTTTTACTTTGTCGAAAAAACTCGCGGAGCGGTCGACCGGTTTGTTTTCGACTTTCATCGACTGGCCTAGCTGCTCGAGCGTGCGGCGCTGATCACGCGAGAGTTTCGACGGGACAATCACCCGGATGTTGACGTAGAGATCGCCACGCCCTCCGTGAGGATTGGCAAGTCCTTTGCCCTTCTGGCGAAAGATCTGGCCGGACTGCGTGCCTTCCGGAAGATCAAGATCGTCCTCGCCCTTGAGCGTGGGGATTTTGATTTTTGCGCCGAGGGCCGCTTGCGGAAAACTGACCGGGACCGTGCAGTACAGATCGGAGCCGCGCCGCTCGAAGAACGGATGTTCCTTCACCTCGAGGAAAATGTAGAGATCGCCCGCCGGGCCGCCGTTCGTACCGGGCTCGCCCTGGCCGGACATCCGCAGGCGCGTGCCGGAATCGACTCCGGCCGGCACCCCGACCTCGAGGATGCGCTCGCGCTCGATGCGCGCCTGGCCGCGGCAGGCTTCGCAAGCCTCGCGGATAACCTGGCCCGCACCCTGGCACGCCGGGCAGGTGCGCGTGATGGAAAAAAATCCCTGCTGATATGACATCTGCCCGCGGCCGCCGCAGGTCTTGCACGCGGCCATGCCGCTGCCAGGCTTCGCGCCCGTTCCCTTGCAGGCTTCGCAATTCTCGCGCCGAACCATGCGGATCTTCGTGTTCACACCGGCCGCGGCTTCTTCAAAGCTCAAAGT
>JBAVUW010000061.1:0-5834 GCA_049696975.1 Candidatus Acidiferrales bacterium
GCCCCGTTCAAGCCGGCGTGCGCTCGAGTGGTTCGTCGGCGCGTCAGCTTCTGTTTGGCGTGGGCACCTACCGGATCGACCTTCGGATGGAGCCGCAGCTTGATTCCGACAAGGTCGCCGTGATCGGCCAGGTCCTCCATTCAACCGATCCCCGCGAGGGGCTGGGCGCGCTGCCGGTCGCGCTGGTGAAGGGCCGCAAGGTCGTCGCCGAAACGATTACCAGCAAATTTGGTGAGTTCAACCTCGAATGCGACATGGACGGACACTTTCATCTCCGGGTCAAGCTTCCCGCTGAGGAGCTTCAGCTGGCCCTGGTTGAGCCCATCCTGCCGCCCTCGCCAATTCTGGCATTACCGTATGATTCTAAGCTGCTTAAAGGGCTTCTGAAGAAGAGAAAGAAACGCAATAGAGGCACGCAGTAGATGCGAAAGGCTACCAGAATGAGCCATCCGTACTATGGCCCGGTCCTGCCACGGACGAGAAAATTTACGGGTCATAGGAATCGGTCGGCAATGACATTCGGGGGCCGCGCAAAAGGAGTAGCAAACATCATGCGTCGTAAATTCTGGCTGAGTCTGGTTCTCTTAATCGCTTTCTCTGGGCAGTCCGCCTCGGCCCAGGGCCTGTTGGGTGGTCTGCTCTCGGGTCTTGGAAGCACGCTTTCCAGTCTCACGAAGCCCCAGCCGGGCGTCATCGTCCGCACGAGTGTCGGGCTTCCCGGCCTCAAGCTCATTTGCCTGCTGCACGCCTGCAGCGTAGTCGGCAATCTGGATGGCAATGTCGGCCAGCTGTTTCTGGTGCGCTCAACCAACGGGCTGCTGCCAAATCTCCTGTCAAACGTCCTGTCACTCGTAACCGGTATTCTCGACTCCGAACCGGATCAGGTTCTGAGCGTTCCGCCCAACCCGACGGCCCCGGACACGTCGAGCACCCCGCCGGCCGGTCTGTGGGAAACGACCCCGGTGAACTACTACGGCTCCGCCGTGACGTATGGTTACGTCAACCAGCCGGCCGCCTCCATCATTCAACTTTCGCAAGCCCAGAACAATTTCAAAGTAACCGGCAAGGGTATCGTGGCCGATATCGACACCGGCGTCGATCCTACGCATCCTGCGCTGCAGGGTGTGCTGCTCCCGGGATGGGACTTTACGCGCAATCAAGCCGGCGGCAACGAGCTCAACGACGTCAATATGACCGCGCCTCCGCCGTGCAACTCCTGCCCGGCCGCGTACGTGAACCAGCACACCGCCGCGATGCTCGATCAACACACCGCGCACATGCTGGACGGGACCGGTTACGAAGCGTTCGGACACGGAACGATGGTGCTCGGAGTAATTCACCTCGTCGCCCCCACGGCGCAGCTGCTGCCCGCGAAGGCCTTTGGCCCCGACGGGAACGGCTCGCTTTCAAACATCATCGCCGCGGTCTATTATTCGGTTCAGAATCACGCGAACGTGATCAACATGAGCTTCGACATGACCACGGGCTCGACCGAATTCAACAATGCGCTCAAGTACGCCAACAGCAATCACGTGATCCTGGTGGCTTCGGCGGGCAACGAAGGCGCCGACGAAATGGTCTATCCGGCGGGCTGGCAGCAGTACGTCATGGGCGTCGCGTCGACCAACAATCAGGATCAGCCGTCGAGCTTCTCGAACTACGGCGACCAGATCGTTTGGGTTGCGGCCCCCGGCGAAGGCGTCATCACCACCTATCCGTTCGGCCTCTACGCCGCCGGTTGGGGCACGTCCTTCAGCTCGCCGATGGTTTCCGGAACCGCCTCGCTGCTGCTCAATCTCCAGAGCAAGACCAGCCAGAACCAGGCTGCCTTGGCCCTTACGCACGCGAAGTTCGTCAACTCGACGATGGGTTACGGCCGGCTCAACACCAACTGGGCGCTCACCTCGATGGCCCCGCTTCAGGGCCTCGGCAGTCTGCTTCCGTAGCACAAACGGGGAGCCTCCATGCTGACGACCGACGCAGGTATGTCCGCAATCAAGTTCCCGGTCCTCGGCGGCCACACGATGAATGCCGCCGCCGAGCTGCCGGTTTCAACCAAGCTGCTGCAGCAGTGGTGCACCGCCGCCGTGCAGATTAAATCGGTCGAGGAGCAGCTGGCAGCCCTGCGCACCTCGCTGATCTGCGCGTTCAACCAACTACTCGATCTCAAGGATCTCAACACCGGAGTTCACAGCACGCGCCTGGCGGAATGGGCGCTTCACGTGGCCACCGAGCTGGGATTCGACCAGAGCTCGCTTTCCGATCTCGAGGTGGCGGCCCTGCTGCACGACATCGGAAAAATCGGCATCCCCGACGCCATTCTGAATAAGCCCGCGAAGCTGACCGACGATGAATACGCCCTGATGAAGAAGCATCCCGAATATGGCTGGGCCGTTCTCCGGCACGTGCCGGGCATGGAACGCGCCAGCCTGATGATCCTGCATCACCACGAAAGTTTCGAAGGCCGCGGATATCCCGCCGGGTTGAAGGGCGAAGAAATTCCCATCGGCTCACGCATCGTTTCGGTGATCGATTCCTTCGACGCCATGGTCTCGAACCGCCCCTACCGCAACGGCCTGCCTGTCGAGGAAGCGATCCGCCGCCTGGTCGATTGCCGCGGCACGCAGTTTGACCCGCAGGTCGTCGACGCGTTCCTCCCGCTGGCCCGCGCGGAAATGTCGGCGGTCTTCGCGGCCGCCGGCACGCCCGTCACCGCGGTTCTCTAGCGCTTCCCGCGTCCCGGACGCAATCGACCGCGTGAAACATTCTCTTTCTCGGACCGGGTTTTGCTACCCTCCTTTGCGAATTTCCGGCCCACAACCCTCTGGGCGGAAGCCTCGGAATTCCCCGGGAGGAGAAGCTGCCCATCGAAACGCCGCGCGGTAAACCGGCCCCGAGCGGCAGCATGCTCCGCATCCTCGGCGTCACGTTCGGCATCGCCGTCTCTCTCGGCAGCTCGATCGGATCGGGCATCATGCGCACGCCCTCCCAGATCGCATCACGCATGCCGTCGGAGTGGCTGATCATGTCGGCCTGGGTGATCGGCGCGCTCTATTCGCTGCTGGGCGCCTGGTCGCTCGCCGAAGTCGGCGCGATGATTCCGAGTTCCGGAGCCTATTACACGATCGCGCGCCGGGCCTTCGGCGACTACATCGGCTTTGTCGTCGGATGGAACGATTGGGTCAGCAACTGCAGCGCGGTCGCTGCCGCCGGCATTCTCGTGGGCGAGTACTCCCGCGACGTTCTGCCGGGTCTCGATCATCCGGTCGTCACCGCGACCGCCGTTACGCTCTTGATCGCCCTCCTGCAGTGGCGGGGCATCCGGTGGGGAAGCCGGTTTCAAAATATTACGAGTGCCGCGACCGCCATCGTTTTCTTCCTCCTGATTCTGGGAGCATTCCTCGGACACCATGGCGCGGTAGAGTCCGTCTCCGCCGCGTCGCTCCCGTCCGGCGTGCCCCTGGTCTTCGCGTTCATCCTCACGCTCCAGGCCGTCATTTACACGTTTGACGGCTGGTACAGCTCGATCTATTTCGGCGACGAACTGGTCGATCCGGGCCGCGAGATGCCGCGATCGATGTTTCATTCCGTGATCTTGCTGAGCGCGATCTTTGTGCTTACGAACCTGGCGCTCTTCCGCGTTCTCGGCGTAGCGGGGATCGCAAAAGAGGATCTCCCCGTTGCGGCGCTGGGGGAGTCGCTCATCGGACACGCGGGCGGAGTGGTTGTAAAGGCGCTGATGATAGTGGCCCTGCTCGCGCTGATCAACAGCGTGATTCTGGCCGCCACGCGAGTGCTGTACGGTATGAGTCGGGACGGTTGGGGTGCACGGGCCTTCACGCGCGTCAACCCGGGTGGTACGCCGTCGATCGCCCTCGGTATCAGCGTGGCGGTCACCGTGGCATTTCTGCTCTCGGGATCTTTCAATCGCGTCATCGCCATCACCGCATTCTTTTTCGTCGCGAAGTACGGCATTTCCTACCTGGCCGTCTTCGCTCTGCGCCGGCGCGAGCCCGATACTCCGCGCCCTTACCGCAGCTGGGGTTATCCCTGGACCGTGGCTCTCGCCGTTGCCGGTTCAGTGGCATTCCTGGTCGGTGCTTTCTTCAGCGATGAACGCAACAGCCTGTACGGCCTGGCGCTGTTGCTCGCAAGCTACCCCGTCTATCGCCTGACGAAGACCTACGCAAAACTAGACCGCGGCTGAAGGGGACGCTGCGGCAGGCAGACACGAACGAGCTAGCGCACGTCCCTGAGGATTTCGCGCGCTGCATTGGCGCCGGAAATTCCCGTAACGCCGCTGCCCGGATGCGTTCCCGAACCGCAGAGGTAGAGCCCTTTGACCGGTGTGCGATAGCGCGCCCAGCCAAGCAGCGGCCGCATGGTGAATAGCTGATCGAGCGCCAGCTCGCCGTGATAGGGATGCCCGCCGGTCAGGCCGTAGGTGTCTTCCAGATCCGCCGGCGTCACGATCTGGCGCGCCACGATCTTCTCCGGCAGATCCGGTGCGTACTCCGCGATGGTTTTCACGATCGTGTCGGCGAGTGAGTCGCGCTGCTGCGGCCAGTCGCCGCTCCCGAGTCGGTAGGGCGCAAACTGCATGTGGATCGACATCACGTGTTTTCCCGCGGGCGCGAGCGAATCATCCAGAATCGACGGAATGGAAATGTCCAGATACGGCGCGCGCGAGAATTCGCCGTACTTGCAAGCATCGAACGCCCGTTCGAGATCATCGATCGCCGGGCCGACGTGAATTCGCCCGGCTAACTCCGCCGTGCCTTTCAAATCGCGCAGCGCCGTGAACCTGGGCAGCCCGTCGAGTGCCAGGTTGAGCTTCGCCACGGTCCCTTTCGACCGGTAATTCCGAATCTTCGCCGCGAAACTCGGCGGCAAATCGCCGGGATCGAGCAACCGCAGAAAGGTTCGTTGCGGATCGACGCCCGAAACGACGCGTTTCGCAGCAATCTCCTCTCCGCCCGCGAGTACCACGCCGGCTGCACAGCCGTTCTTCACCAGAATCTTTTCGACATCGACGCCGGTGCGAATTTCTGCGCCCGCTTCCCGGGCGGCGGCTGCCATGGCCGAGGTCAGCGCGCCCATCCCGCCTCGCGGGAAGGCCGAATTGCCGATCGGCGAGGGGTCGGTTGCGGCGCGCAGCAAAAGCAGCGCCGTTGAACCCGCCGACCAGGGCCCCATGGCCGCCCCGAAAATACCGCGTCCGGCCACCACGGCCCGCAAGAGGTCGGTCTCGAAATATTCGGCGACGAAGTCGGCCACCGGCATCGGGCCCCAGCGCAGCACCCGCATCATTTCCTTTCTGCCGAGCCCGCGAAACCTGCGCCCCAGCTTCAGCAGCTTCCACAGATCGTCGCCCGATGGTCTTTCGATCAGGGGAGGAGTCAGCGTCAGCAAGTCGGCGAGGATTGTCGAAGCGCGACCCAGCGTGGCGTTCAATTCGAGATATTTCGCGGCGTCGCTCTTCGAGAATCCTTCGATCCGCTCGGCGGCGTGTTTCGCCCCCGACGGCAGAACCAGCGCGCGTCCGTCGAGTGACGGCGCGAACACGCGGACCGGCGACTCGAGCGTCTCGAACCCGTGCCGAGCCAACCGCATATCGCCCACGATGGCGGGATGCACGGGGGCGCCGGCGTGAGCGAGCGTAGAGCAGCGAAAACCGGGAGAGAGTTCTTCGGTCACCGCGGCGCCGCCCACGATCGCACGCCGCTCGAGGACCAGCGGCTTCAAACCCTTGCGCGCCAGATAGAACGCGGCCACCAGAGCGTTATGCCCGCTGCCGACGATCACGATTTCGCGCCGAAGAGCCACGTCAGCTC
>JBAVUW010000062.1:0-46846 GCA_049696975.1 Candidatus Acidiferrales bacterium
CGCTCGCAGATACTCCCATCGCCCCTTATTTCCCAACCTGACCTCCCCAAATCGCTTTTTGGTTGGGTTACATTCTAAATGGCGCGACGTTTCACCCTTCGGTTACATTCTAGATGGCGCGATTCGCACACTTGACACCGCCCGGGAATCGGTTGTATTTACCTCGCCATGAAAACACTTCTCAGTTCGCTTGCAATCTCGATTTTGTTCCTCTGCTCCGCTGCGGTTGCTCAGGAGCCCGTCGTCGGCGTCACCGGCGCTGCAGCCGACGCCATGTTCACCAGCAAGAATCCCACGCTTAACACCAACAAGCAGGCCGCCTATCACATCATGAAGGACCTGCTCGAAGCCAATCACTGGGACCTCGCCGGAACCTGGCTCACCCATGCCTATCACCAACACAATCCCAACGTGGTCTCCGGCCTCGATCCCGTCGTGAAATTTTTTACGGGCTTCCGCAAGCCCACACCGATTCCCGAGCACCTGACGAAAACCAAAATCGTGGCCGTGGTCGCCGAGGGCGACCTCGTCATCGTCGTCACGCCACGCGAAATGAAAGACCCTCGCGATCCGTCGAAAACTTACACGACCTCGTGGTTCGACATGTGGCGCTTCGTCGACGGTAAGGCCGACGAGCACTGGGACGGCGCGACGATCAACCCACCGGCTCCTCAGGCCGCGGCGACTCCGAACGCTCCCACTGGCGTCAAAGCGAATTAGCCCCCGGGAAAGCCAAACGCCAGACTTTCGCCGTCGCTTTTCCTAGCGACGGCGTTGCCTTGTCGGGCCCTGTATGTTCGCGCCCCTGCGCCCTGATTACCGTTTCCTGGTCCCCTGTACGCCCGGCCACTTGCGCCAGGTCCGGCGTTGTGCCAACTTGAGGATTCATGTCCGCAATCTCAGTCAGCACCCGCGTCCAAGCCCGCGAGGTTCGGTGAAAACCCTCTCGCATTACGACAAATCCGGCCAGGTCCGCATGGTTGACGTCACGGCCAAGCCCGCCAGCTCCCGTGCCGCCACAGCCCGCGCCTTCGTGCGCATGCAAAAAGCCACGGTAGCCAGCCTCCAGCGGCTGAAAAATCCCAAGGGCAATCCCCTCGAAATCGCCCGTATCGCTGGAATCACCGCTGCCAAGCGCACTTCCGAGCTGATTCCGCTTTGTCACCCCCTCCCGTTGACGCACGTAGATGTGCGCGCGGAGCTATGCCAGAATGGAGTGGAGATCACCTCGGAGGCCACCGTCACCGGTCCCACCGGGGTCGAGATGGAAGCCCTGGTCGGCGCAGCCGTGGCCGCGCTGACGATCTATGACATGTGCAAGGCGCTGGAACGAGGCATGGAAATCACCGATCTGCATCTCGTGAAGAAGTCAGGCGGCCGCAGCGGGACCTATCTGCGCTCCGGCGGGCGTTCCCGCAGTAGGGGCAAAAAGAACGGCGGCAAAAGCGGTACCAGGCATCGGTAACGGTGGGCGGCAAATCATGACCGCGCTCAAAGACGTCAAAGTTCTCGTCGTCGACGACAACGCCCTCATCCTCGACCTGCTGATGAAGGGGCTCGCCCCGCATTGCGAGGCCCAGGCCGCGGCTGATGGCGCCGACGCACTTCTCAAGATCGTTGACGATCCGCCCGACCTGATCCTCTGCGACTATCGCATGACCGGTCTCGACGGCCGCCAGCTCTACGAGAAGCTGCGCACGCGCAAGCAGACGAAGCAGATTCCGTTCATCTTCCTGGCCAGCCGCGCCGACGTCGAGGAAAAGCTCCGTCCCATGGTTGAGGGAGTTGAGGAATTCGTCGTCAAGCCGTTCTTCGTAAAGGACCTAATCCGCCGCACGAAAAAAGTGATCGACCGGCTTGCACTCGAAAAACTGCAGAGCCGCGCCACGCGTCCG
The DNA here is from genome assembly GCA_049696975.1 of Candidatus Acidiferrales bacterium. Lineage (GTDB taxonomy): Bacteria > Acidobacteriota > Terriglobia > Acidiferrales > UBA7541 > Palsa-295. The sequence continues at coordinate 1,896 of JBAVUW010000062.1, forward strand.
GGCGTCATCCAGGGTCGTCTCGAGGAAATGAGCATCCTCGACCTGATGCAGTCGCTCGAGATGGGCCAGAAATCCTGCCGCCTGACGATTCGCCACGACGGGGAAGTGTGCGAGCTGTTTTTCTCCGCCGGTCAATGCGCCGATGGGAGACTGGGTTCGATTGAGGGAGAAGAGGCTGTGTATCGGGTGGTGCGCTGGCCGGCCGGTGATTTCGAGATCGACTTCAACTTCGCGCCCGAGCGCGCCACGATTTCCCGCACCACCACGGGACTTCTGATGGAAGCTCTGCGCTTGATGGATGAAACCCAACGCGACGGCGACACCGAAAACGTCGAAGCCACGGGCAGCTAGGCCGCTCCTTTAATTCCATGCGCGTCAGCGTCCTCACAATCAGCGATTCCGTAGCCGCCGGTAAATCCGAAGACGGTTCCGGCCCTGCTGTGATCGTCCGCTGCCGCGACCTCGGCTGGAAAATCGTGTCGTCCGCCGTCCGCGCCGACGACCGCGCCGCCATCGAGCAATTCCTGAAGGAAGCAGCGGATTCCAACGATGCAGACGTCATACTCACAACGGGAGGTACGGGCCTCGGCCCGCGCGACATTACTCCGGAAGCCACCGCCGCCGTAATCGACCGCGTGATTCCTGGTTTTGCCGAACACATGCGCGCGGTCGGCGCCAAAGGCTTCCCTGGCGCCATCCTGTCGCGCGCTACGGCGGGCATTCGCGGCAAAGCGATCATCATCAATCTCCCCGGTAGCCCCAAAGGCGCCGTAGAATCGCTCGACGCCATCGCCGACCTCCTCCCTCATTCGATCTCGATCCTGCACGGCGCCAAACACTAGCGTCTAGTTTTCTCCGTGCTTTCTGTATCTCCTCAGTACTCTCTGTGTTCAACAGAGTTCGGTGGTTCGCCGCCAGTGCAATCTCTGCCACTTCTGCGCTAAACTCCCCCGGAGTTTGGGAAAACGCATCGTGATCCGCCATCATTCAAAATTTCAGCCCGAGGAGACATCGGCATGAGCCCGAAACAAAAGCCGCGCGCCAGCAAACCGAAGTCCCGGCGAAAACACTACCGCCGCATCGCCACCGAGGAGGCCTTCGCCATCCCGGAACAAATGGACGTCCAGCGCGAGCTTATCGCCGCCGCGAAAGAATACGATCCCGACCTCTTCCTCTGGAACATCCAGACCGATCCAGCCGGTCCGGTCTATCACAAGCTGCTGGACCTGTTCGACGAGCGCCTGAAAACAATGGACGAATACGACGTCGACATGCATCTGCTCGCACTAACCTCCACGGGCGTGCAGATGATGTCCGCAGACAAAGCCGCCACCGTCGCGCAGGTTGGAAACGATCGCCTGGCCGAAGCCATCGCGCGCTATCCCGACCGTTTCGCGGGCCTGGCCACGATTCCCGTGCAGGATCCGTCGCGCGCCGTCCAGGAAATCGACCGCGCCATCAACAAGCTCAAGCTCAGCGGCATCATGATCAATTCCCACACCAACGGCGAATACCTCAGTGAACGAAAATACTGGCCGATCCTGGAAGCCATCGCCGGCCACAAGGTCCCGCTCTATATTCATCCGCGCTCACCGATTCCGCTCATGGCCAAAGCCTACCGCACGGATCACCTGGAGCACGCGATCTGGGGCTATCAGGCCGAAACCGGACTGCATGGCCTGCGCATCATCACCGGTGGCGTGCTCGATCATTTTCCGACCTTGCAGATCGTGCTCGGCCACATGGGCGAAGGAATTCCGTATTGGCTCTACCGGCTCGATTTCATGCACGGCCGCGTGCGGATCGGATTCGACCGGCCGAAGCTCAAGCTCACGCCCAGTGAATATTTTCTGCGTAATTTCTACATCACCACCAGCGGAATGAACTGGGACCCGACGCTGAAATTCTGTATCGAAGTCCTCGGAGCGGATCGCATCATGTGGGCCGTCGATTATCCGTACCAGGATCACCCGGACGCTGTAGATTTTCTGGACTCCGCGAAGATTTCGGAGAAGGACAAGCAAAAGATCTACCACGAAAACGCCGAACGCGTTTTCAAGCTGAAGAAAAATCGATAAGAGGTTTTGCGGTCTGGTTGGGCACTTCTAGGGCGAGCGCCCTGGGTGCGGCGTATTTGCTTCAGGTGGAATGGAGCGCCGGGGCCTTCGGCCCGGCATCCCGGTTTCGTACCATAGCCAAGGAGCCCTCGTGGACCTGCAAGATCCATCGCAGCGAAAAATTCCGTCCAGCAGCCTGCGGCAGGCCGCTTTCGCGTATTCCCTGCCGTTCACGTTGATCGTCCCGCCGGTGGTGGCAGGGGGCGTAGGCTATCTGCTCGATCGCTGGCTGCACGAGCTTCCGCTGTTCACGATCGTCCTCGGCCTTCTGGGTTTCGGCATCGGTCTCCGCGACATCCTGAAAGCGGCCGCCAAGCTGGATAAAAAAGATGGCGGATGACGCGGCATATGCCGCAATCGAGCGCCGGTTGGAGAAATTCTTGGTCGGCGTCGGCCTGGCAACCACAATCGGCGCAGGCATTGGCTGGGGACTGCGCGCGGCCGAAGGCGCCATCGCTGGAACTGCTCTCTGCTGGTTGAATTTTCGCTGGCTGCGCCAGGGAGCAGCGGCTCTGATTCGTCTCGGACAGGCACAATCGACGCTTGAAAAGCCTTACGTTCCGCCGCTCGTCCACGTGAAGTTCTTCGGCCGCCTGTTATTGCTGCTCGTGGTGGCCTATGTTATTCTCGCTTGGCTGCGGCTGCCCGCCGTTGCGTTCCTGTGCGGGCTGGTGGCGGTGGTTCCCGCGATCGTGATCGAGCTGGGTTACGAGCTGGCGCGCGGTGAACATCGCTGGAAGGCCCCGTAAGTCCGATTTGCACGACAATTTCCGTCAGTTTTCTATCTCGGGAGAAGTATGGGCGACGAGCAGGTCCTCGGTATCACAAAGCTGGTGAACGCGCTGCTGGCCAGACCGGCGCTGGCGCTGCTGGCGCTGCTGCACATCAGGCCGGAGAGCACTGACTACCCCATCACCAACTCGTTTGCGATGGAGCTGCTGGTTGTTCTAATCGCCGTGCTGTTCTTCCTATGGCTCAAGCCCCGCATTCGTGCCGATCGTCCGGGCGCTACGCAGCAGGCCATGGAATTCGTCATCACGAACCCCATGGGCATCGGCATCAAGGACCTCGTCGACGACATTGTGGGCCACGGCGCCGAGCGCCACATTCCAGTCGTCGCCACCATCGGGATTTTTATTCTCTTCAGCAACATGATTTCGCTTATTCCCGGGACCGCGTCGCCCACGGCCGCCATCACCGTTACGCTGGGCTGCGCCACCATCGTTTTTCTCTATTACAACGCCATCGGCATCGGCAAACATGGCGGCCTGCATTACGCGAAGACGCTTCTCGGCCCCATGCCCAAGCTTTTTCCGGTCAACGCGATCATGCTCATCGTCGAAACCGTCAGCCATTTCGCACGCATCCTTTCGCTCTCGGTCCGGCTTTGGGCCAACATGATGGTCAGCGAGCTGCTTTACGTATCGTTCCTGGCGCTGTCGCTGGCAGTCTTTGTTTTTGTCAGCAGCAAGAACGCGTTGGGATACGCGACCGGCATTGTGCCCATTGCGATTCCAATCATTCTTGCGCTGCTGCATGTGTTCGTGGCGTTCTTACAGGCGTTTATTTTCTCGATTTTGGCGATTGTCTATCTCGGACTTGCGTCCGCGGAAGAGCACTAAGCCGGTATCAGCTCAGGCAACAAACGCAGCCAGCGTGAGGCCGGTCGTCCCCCCGGACTTCCGGCAACCACCTCCTGGCCGCGCATTCATAACAAGGAGAAACAGATGACGAAGAAAGTAGCAGCGGTAATGCTGATTGCAGTGCTCGCATTGCTCGTGGCTCCCGTCACGTTTGCGCAGGCGGCTTCGGCGCCTGAACACGCGACGAATTGGGTCGGCGTGGCGGCGGCCATTGCTCTGGGAATCGCGGCGGCGGGTTGCGGTATCGGTCAGGGACTCGCGACTGCGGCGGCCTGCGAAGGCACGGCGCGCAATCCGGGAGCCGGCGGCGCGGTCCGTATTGCCTTCATCATCGGCGTGGCACTGATCGAATCGCTCACGCTGTACGCGCTGGTCATCGTTCTGATCAAGTAGTTCCGATTCAGCAGCGCAAAGCATTTCAGATCGCGAAGCCCGGGATCGCCCTACGGCGGTCCTGGGCCTTTTTCTTGGTGCCCCGTTTGCAACACCGCCCGCAAGGAGGTACATCTCGATGGCCGCGGACTTGAAAGCCGTAGGAATCACCCGGCTGGGCCAAATCGCCGTCGCTGTGCACAATGTCGAACGCGCCACGGCCTTTTATCGCGACGTCCTGGGCCTCCGTTACCTTTTCGGCGCGGGCCAGCTCTCGTTCTTTGATTGCGGCGGCATCCGCATCATGCTCGACCGACCGGAGAACAAGGAATTCGACCACCCGAGCTCCATCCTTTATTTCTCGGTCCCTGATATCCAGGCCGCGCACCAGCGGCTGCTCGACGCCGGTGTCGCCATCGTGGCGCCACCCAAAATCATCGTGGCCATGCCCGATCACGATCTCTGGATGTCCTTCTTCCGCGACACCGAAGCCAATGTCATGTCCCTCATGAGCGAAGTGCCGCGCAAGATCTAACCTTGTGACAACGAGGAGCGAGCCAACATGAAGAATCTCTTTGAAGCGGCGAGAGCGAAAGAAGTGAAGGAGCGGCTCTCACGGCTGCGTCCGGACAGCCAACGGGAATGGGGCAAAATGAGCCCGGCGCAGGCCGTGGCACACTGCTCCGCCGGCCTGGAGTGGGCGGTCGGAGATCGGATTCCACCGCGGATGTTTGTGGGACGCATCATCGGGCGGATCGTGAAGCGGCTGGCACTTCAGAACGACGAACCGATGCGCAGGAATTCGCCCACGGCCCCGGACCTGGTGGTACAGGATGCACGGGACCTGGAAACCGAACGCAAGCGGCTGTGCGGATTGATCGACCGCTTCACAGCGGCCGGTCCGGAAGGATGCACCAGGCATCCCCACGCCTTTTTCGGACCGCTAACGCCCCAGGAGTGGGCGGCGCTGACGTACAAGCATCTGGACCATCATCTGCGGCAATTCGGAGCCTAGTTCGTGGGGGCCCTGACGGTCACGCTACCATGCGTCAGCGATTCAAAAGCGATACCGCCGCCTGATGCGCGAACTCCAGCACGCGCGAGGGGAGAATACCGAGGTAGAGCGTGCCGATGGCAGCGATGAACAGTGCGACACCTACGGCGGGCGCGACGCGCGTCGGGGTGTACTCGACTGAAGGTGCCTGGAAATACATGGTGATGATCACGCGCAGATAGTAGTATGCGCCGATTACGCTGTTGATCGCCGCGATGATCACCAGGACCACGATCCATTTGTCGCGCACATCCAGCGCCGCCTGAAACGCGAAGAATTTTCCGAGGAATCCACCTGTCGCCGGCAGTCCGAGCAGGGAAAGCAGGAACAGCGAGAACGTCGCGGCCAGCACAGGCTGTTTTTGCGCCAGGCCCGAATACTCATAGAGCCCCAGCCGCTTTTCATCCTGCTGTCCCAGGTGCGTCACAACGAGGAACGCGCCGACCTTCATCAGCACGTACGCCGCGAGATAAAAAAGTATCGCTGCCGCACCCAGCACGTTATAGGCGGCGAATGCGACCAGAATGTATCCGGCGTGCGCGATCGAGGAATACGCCAGCATGCGCTTCACGTTGGTCTGCATCAGCGCGCCGAGATTCCCGATGAACATGGTCAGCACGGCCGAAACCCAAACCGCCCAGAACCAGACGTGGCTGGCCGATCCGAACGCCACAAAGAAGATGCGGACCATCAGCGCAAACGTCGCAGCCTTGGGGCCGGAGGCGATCAGCGCAGTAACCGGAGTCGGCGCGCCTTCGTAAACGTCCGGCGCGTACATCTGAAACGGCGAAATGACGACCTTGAATCCGAGGCCGACGAACATCAGCCCGAGTCCGAGGATCGCCAGCGCCGGAACGTGGCTGCCGGGACCCGTTGCGGCGAGCTCCGCTTCGAGCCAGTCACGAACGGCGTCGATATGCGTGGTGCCAGTGACGCCGTAGACCATGGCGATGCCGTACAGGAAAAACGCCGTGGCGAACGAGCCAAGCAGGAAATATTTCAGCGAGGCTTCATTCGATTGCGGCGCTTTGCGGCGGAAACCAACGAGCACGTAACTTGCAATCGAGCTGATCTCGAGGCCGACGAACGCGGTGACGAGTTCGTTCGCGCTGGCGAGAATTCCCATGCCGGCGGCCGCGAACAAAACGAGCGCGTAAAACTCGCCGCGCTGGAGGTCTTCCCGGTCCAGGTAGTCGATGGCGCCGAGGATGGCAAGCGCCGCGGCCACGATTACGACCGCGTGCACGAAGATGCTGAACGGATCGTTATGGATCAGATTGTCGTACGCCATGCCCGGAAACAGGCTTGCCCGGTACACGGCCGCGAGACCGAAAAGAGTTCCTACAAACGCGATCCAGCCGAGGATGCGTTTGTGCGCGGCGCCCACGAACGGGTCGACGATCATGACGATGATGCCGAACAGGCAGAGATTTACTTCGGGGGCGAGCCTGTGGAAGTTGACGAGCTGGCCGGACATCACTGTGCGGCCCGCCTTTCCACAAGCGCGGCGACCGCGGCGCCGCCAACGGCAAGCGGAGCGCCCTGAACGGCCGGAGTCGGCGCAGCGGGCACCGCAACGAGGCGCCGCGCGGGCGATCCAACGGCCGGACGCGCGGCATTGCGCGGCGACGACGTCATATCGAGCGTGTTGTTCACTGAAACTTCCATGCGGCGGGTGAACAACGGCGAGGCGATGCCCATGAATAGAATTGCGACGGCCATCACGACCAGGATCGCGCGCTCGCGCGGCGAGGCGTCAGAAAGCGTTTTATTTTTCTCGACGGTCACTTCGCCAAACGCCACGCGCTGATAGGCCCACAACAAATAAATCGCCGAAAGCACCGAACCACTGGCAGCCCACGAGGCCCACGCGTGATGCACTTGAAACGTGCCGATCAGAATCAGGAACTCGCCGATGAAGCCGTTGAGCGGCGGCAGGGCGAGCGACGAAAGACAAATGAACAGGAAAAAAGACATGAGCACGGGCATCGGAGTGGCCAGTCCGCCGTACTGCTTGATTTCATGCGTGTGGCGGCGGTCATACAACATGCCGACGCCGAGAAAGAGCGCGCCGGTCGAGACACCGTGGTTGAGCATCTGGTAGATTGCGCCCTCAACCGCAGTCGTGTTGAACGCGAAAATCCCGAGCACGACGAACCCGAGGTGGCTGACGGAGGTGTACGCAACCAGGCGTTTCAGGTCGGTCTGCACCGTGGCCACCAGGGCGCCATAGACGATGCCGATGATCGCCAGCACCGCAATCGGCTGTGCGAGCCGATGCGCAGCTTCCGGAAACAGAGGCAGGCAGAAGCGCAGGATCCCGTAGGTCCCAAGCTTCAGCATCACGCCCGCGAGGATCACCGAACCGGCCGTGGGCGCTTCCGTATGCGCGTCCGGCAGCCAGGTATGCAGCGGGAAGAGCGGGACCTTGATCGCGAACGCCAGGAAGAACGCACCGAACATCAGCAACTCCGTGCGCGGCGGAAACGAAAGCTGGCCCGACTGCATGAGCGCCAGAATGTCGGGCAGGTCGAACGTGCCGGCCTTACCGTAGAGCCACAGAATTGCGACCAGCATCAGGATCGATCCGAACATCGTGTACAGAATGAATTTCACGGCGGCGTAGATGCGGCGGTCGTGGCCCCACATGCCGATCATGAAGTACATGGGGATCAGCGTGAGTTCCCAGAAGACGAAGAACAGAAACAGGTCGAGCGAGACGAAGACGCCGATCATGGCCGTTTCGATCATCAGGATGGCGACAAAGAAGCCCTTCACGTTTTCTTGGATCGATTCCCAGGAGCAGAGAATCGAAATCGGCGTGAGGAACGTGGTCAGCAGCACGAGAAAGAGGCTGATGCCGTCGATGCCGAGGTGGTAGTGGATCGTGTCGCCGATCCAGTTGTGGTATTCGACGAACTGGTATTGGGCGTTTGCCGAGTCGAAGTAGCGCAGCAGGCCGAGCGAGAACACAAACTCGACAAGCGAGGAAATGAGAGCGATGCGCCGTATCCAGATGTGGTCTTCAGAACGCAGCACTAGCAGCGCGGCCACGCTGAGCAGCGGGAAGAAGGTGACGATGGTGAGCCAGTGGAGGTTCGCCATATTAGTGTGCCACCCCCAGCAAGCCGACCAGCAGCGCGGTGAACCCGACGGCGCCGAGAATCACCCAGGCGGCGTAGCTGCGCGTGTTGCCCGATTGGATCTTGCGAAGTTCGGACCCGGTACCGCGCGCGACACGGGCGGTGCCGTTCACCACGCCGTCGATCGCGCCTTCATCGACCCCGTGCCAGAGCACGTTGGCTGAAATCCAGAGCAGCGGGCGCACAATCAGCGCAGCGTAGATTTCGTCGACGTAGTATTTGTTGAGCAACAGTAGATAGAGCGCGTGGACGCTTTGGGCCATCTTCTTCGGAATGTCGGGCCGTTTGATATAGAAGTACCAGGCGACGAGCAGGCCGAGAATGCCTACGGCCACAGGCCAGCTGACGAGAGCATGCATCAGAGACACGGCCGGAGGGACCGCTTCGGTTGATGCAGCCGCCAGATCGGCAGGCGGCGCCGATGAAACAAACACCGGAGCCAGGAACTTTTCGAAATAGTCGGTGCCACCGATGAGCTTGGGAGCGGCGAACCAGCCGCCAAAGATCGAAAGGAACGCCAGGATCATCAGTGGAACCGTCATGTTCTTTGGCGATTCGTGAACGTGGACTTTGTGCTCGTCGTAGCGCGGCGCGCCGAAGAAGGTGAGGAACACCAGGCGGAACATATAGAACGAGGTGAGCAGGGCGCCCGCGACGCCCAGCAGCCAGAGAATCAGATTCGCATGCGGACCCGATTGCGCTGCTTCGAGAATCGCGTCCTTGCTGAAGTAGCCCGCGAAGCCGGGGATTCCGGCGATGGCGAGTGTGGCGATCAGCATGGTCCAGTATGTGACCGGTATTTTCTTGCGCAGCCCACCCATCTTCGTCATGTCCTGCTCGCCGCCCATGGCGTGAATCACGCTGCCGGCGGCGAGGAACAGCAGGCCCTTGAAGAACGCGTGCGTCATCAGGTGGAAAATTCCGGAGGCGTATGCGCCCACACCGCAGGCCAGGAACATGTAGCCGAGCTGCGAGACGGTGGAATAGGCGAGGACTTTCTTGATGTCCGTCTGCACCAGGCCGATGGTCGCGGAATAAAAGGCGGTAGTCGCACCGACGATACCGACAACGAGCATGGCGACGGGCGCGCGGGAGAACAGGGGATTCATACGCGCGACCATGTAGACGCCCGCGGTGACCATGGTGGCGGCATGAATCAGCGCGCTGACAGGCGTAGGGCCCTCCATCGCGTCCGGCAGCCAGACGTAGAGCGGAAGCTGCGCGGATTTACCGATGGCTCCGGCGAAGAGCAGCAGGCAGATCGTTGTGAGCACCGGCGTAGAAATACTGCTGACCTGCGGAAAGATTTCGCCGAACGAGACGGTGCCGAACGTCGCGAAAACCATCAGGATGCCGACGGTGAAGCCGAAGTCGCCGATGCGCGTGACGATGAAGGCTTTCTTGCCGGCATCCGCCGCGGATTTTTTCAGGAAATAGAAGCCGATGAGCAGGTAGCTGCACAGCCCCACGCCTTCCCAGCCGACGAACATGACGATCAAGTTCGCCCCGGTGACCAGCGTGAGCATGAAGAACATGAACAGGTTGAGATAGCTGAAGAATCGGTAGTAGCCGTCTTCGTGCGCCATATAGCCCGTGGAATAGATATGGATCAGCATGCCGACGAAGGTGACAACCATCAGCATGACCACGGTGAGCTGGTCGATTTGCAGCGCGAAATCGACGCGGAAGGGATGCGCGCTGGCCGCGTCACTCAGCATCCAGGTGAAATAGCTCTTCACGAACGGGACTTGCGCCGGCGCGAGCAGGACAAACTCGCGGACGGCTTCTGCGGCGGCCAGAAAGGAGAGTGCGACCGAGCCGACGGCGAAGGTATTCACCAGGGGTTTCGAAAAAGTCCTGCCGCATAGTCCGTTGATCGCCGATCCCAACAGCGGCAGCGCGAGAATGATCCACAGATGGGTGAGTAGGAACATGAGTTAGAGCTTGAGCAGATTCACGCGCTCAACGTTGATGGACTGCCGATTCTGCGCCAGCATGATGACGATCGCGAGGCCCACGGCGGCTTCAGCCGCGGCGACCACAATCACGAACAAAACAAACACGAGCCCGTCGAGCTGGTTGTGCGCGCGGGCGAATGCAACGAAGGCCAGATTCACGGCGTTCAGCATCAGCTCGATGGACATAAAAATCGTGATGATATTGCGTTTAAAGACAAAGGCAACGACGCCGAGGCCGAACAGCACCCCACTGAGCAGCAGATACCAGGAAATGGGAATCGCGCCGGTCATGATTCCTTCCTCGCCAGGACCCACGCGCCGAGGACGGCGATCAGAATCAGAATCGAAGTGGCCTCGAACGGAAACAGATATTGCCGGAATAGCATTTCTGAAAGTACCTGGGTGGAGGCTTCGCTGGCCGGCGCGGCAGGCCCGTTGGCCATCGCCTTGCCGATCGCGGAATGCCAGAGCCAGTGGGCGATTTCAGCCGTCAGCACCAGGGCGAGCGCGATGCCGGGAACGGCGAGCTTGCTGAAATTCGTGCGCTCTTCCAGGCCGTAGTTGAGCAGCATGATCACGAAAACGAACAGCACCATGATCGCGCCGGCATAAACGATAATCTGCACCGCGGTGATGAACGGCGCGCCGAGCAGCAGGTAGAGCACGGCAAGCGCGACCATAACGAGGATCAGCGCCAGCGCGCTGTGAATCGGTTCTTTCGCCCAGATGATTGTGATGGCGCCGGCCACGGCGAGTGCCGCGCACACGAGGAAGATGAATAGGGCGATCATCCGTGCGTCACCATGGGCCACAGAATGATCGCCAGCGCCGTAAGCACCAGATTCGCGAGCGCCACCGGCAGCAGCAGTTTCCAGCCAAACGACATCAGCTGGTCATAGCGGAAGCGCGGCAGAGTCGCGCGCATCCAGATATAGAAAAACAGGATCGCCAGGATTTTCGTGGTGAACCAGAATGGACCCTGTACGCCCGCGGCGATGGGAGGATAGAGGCAGATCAGCCCGCCTACTGCCGCGAGCAGAGTGACCACGCCGAGCTGGAGGCGCGCGAAGCCGCGCATCTCTGAGACGGTATTCCACGCGCAGTAGGCTGCCAGCGCCAGGAGTCCTGCGCTCGGCAAGAAAATCTGATAGTGCCAGATGCCCGTGTCGTACGGGAATGGCGAGAGCCATCCACCGAGAAACAGAATCGTGGCCACGCAAGAAACGGTGATCATATTCGCGTACTCGGCCATGAAGAACATGGCGAACTTAAAGCTCGAATACTCAGTGTGGAAACCTGCGACGAGTTCGGTTTCGGCCTCGGGCAGATCGAACGGCACGCGGTTGGTTTCGGCGATCGCCGCAGTGAGGTAGCAGAGGAAGCCCAGAATTTGCGGGACGCCGCCGTGCTGGATCGAGAAAACGTTCCAATGCCAAAACCAGCCGTATTGTTTTTCGATCAGCTCGTTGAAGTTGAAGGTTCCGGCGAGCAGGATCACGCCGACAACGGAAATGGTGAGTGAGACTTCGTAGCTGATCATTTGCGCGGAGCTGCGCAGGCCTCCGAGCAGCGGATACTTGCTGTTGGAGGACCAGCCGGCGAGCGCGACGCCATAGACGCCGAGCGATGTGACCGCGAAGAGCAGCAGAATTCCGATGTTCAGGTCCACGACCGAGTAAATCTGCTGGCCGTTGGGAAAGACCACCGACGGCGGCCCGAACGGGATCAGCGCGATGGCCGAAAGGCCGAGCGCGAGCGCCAGGAACGGCGCGAGCGTATAGACGAACTTGTCCGCGATGGGCGGCGTTACGTCTTCCTTGAAAAGGAACTTGATGCCGTCGGCCAACGGCTGCAGCAGGCCGTGCGCGCCGACATTGTACGGGCCCCAGCGCGACTGGATGTGCGCGATGGCTTTACGCTCGAGCCAGGTCAGGTACGCCAAGGCCGTCATGACAATAAACAGCAGAACGGCGATCTTGACTACCGCTGCCACCAGGACTGGGTGTTGGGAGATGAACTCCACGGCGTCTGTTTAGCCTCGTTGGTCGAACTGAGTCTGGAACAATAACGGCCTAGCGTGCCGCTCGTAAACAGATAATCGTGCGACGAAAAAACCGCGCCGGCGGGTGATTGGTACGCTGCCTCGGGCGCCTTGGTCGTTGCGGTTGCCAGCTCGGAGCCGCCGGCGAGCAGCGCGGGCGCCGAAAGATCGTACCCAGTGACGTTCTGGCGAATTTCCTCGAGCGCCGCCTCGGCCGTGCGAAGGCGGATCGGCGTGCCGAGTCCCAGCATGCTGAGCTGGTGTGAAAGGATGCGCAGAAGATCGAAATCACTGCGCGGACCCTGCGGATCGATCGAGCGATGCGTCAGTTGGACTTCGCCGGCCGTGTTCGTGAGCGAGCCGGCTTTTTCATAGCTCGAGGCGGCGGGCAGAACCACGTCGGCGCGCTGGGCCGTTTCGGTCAAAAACATCTCGTGCACGACGAGCAGCTCGAGGCCGGCGAGACGATCGGGCTGCGAGACGTCGAAACTCTTCAGCGGATTCGCGCCGACGACGTACAGCATTTTCAGCTTTCCGGCGACGGCCGCTTCCATGATGGCGCGGGCCGTGAGGCCGGGCTTGTCTGAAATCTCGCCGCCCCAGAGCTTGCCGAAGCGCGCGCGCTCGGCGGAATCGGAAAGAAGCGCGTAGCCAGGCAGACGGTCAGGCAGGATGCCCATGTCGGAGGCGCCGCGCGAATTCGCATAATCGCCCAAAGCCATGAATTTCGTCTTACCACCGAAGCGCGCGGTGAGAGAAACGAGTTCGCGGATCGCGGCGCCCTGCATATCGGCGCCGAACAGAACGACGACATCTTTTTCAGCTTCGAGCGCGGCTTTGAGCTGAATCAGAGATTCGGTGGTCTTCGCGTCGAAATTTCCCTGTTCGCTGTTGAGCCATCTAATCGCATCGTGTTCGGCGCCCTTGGCGACTTCCACGGCGATTTGCGCCTGGCGGTGAATCTTGCTGCGCAGGGAGTTGATTGCGTACAGCTTTAAATTGTGGTGGCGGACGCCGGTGCGGATCTGCCAGGCGACGAGCGGATTTTGCTGGGTTACGTCGTTGCCGATGAGGAGCACAGCGGGCGCGTTGTAAATGTCCGCCATCGTCGCGAGCGAATCCTTGGCCCGCGGGCCGAGCACGGCGGCCAGGCCGACGTAATCGGCGGTGCGGTGATGATCGATGTTATTGGTGCCGAGCGTGACGCGGGCGAAGCGGTTCAGCAGGTAGTTTTCTTCGTTTGTGGTGTGATTCGAACCGATCACGCCGATCGCGGCGGAGCCGTTGGCCACGTGCACTTGCTTGATGCGGCGAGCGACTTCTTCCAGGGCGTCTTCCCAGCTCGCCGGCTCGAGCTTCCCGTTGCGGCGCACGAGCGGCTGGCGGATTCGTTCCGGATTCGACGTGAAATCGTAGCCAAAACGGCCCTTGGCGCACAGGAATTCGCCGTTGACGCCGGAATGATCGCGATTGTTAGCCCGGAGGATTTCGTTGTTGCGCACGCTGAGGGTGGTCTTGCAGCCGTTGGAGCAGTGCGTGCACGGCTCAGGAACGTAGGTCATTTCCCAGGGGCGCGTCTGGTAGCGATAGGTGCCGCTGGTGAGCGCGCCGACCGGGCAGATGTCGATACACATGCCGCATTCTTCGCAGGCGAGTTCGTCGGGCTTGTTGGGCAGGATCACGGAGAGCACGCCGCGGGCGCCGACGCCAAGAGCTTTCACGTCCATGCCTTCGTCGCATACGCGAACGCAGCGGAAACAGAGAATGCAGCGCGGCGCGTCGTAGTAGACGAGCGGGGACCATTTTTGCTCGGGCGTGTGGAGTTTTTCCTCGACGAACCGCGTCTTGTCGAGACCGTAGCGAAAGGTCATGTCCTGCAGCTCGCACTCGCCGCCTTTGTCGCAGACCGGGCAATCGAGCGGGTGGTTCGAGAGCAGGAACTCGATCATGTCCTTGCGGGCTTTGTGGACCTGGTCGGTGGCGGTTTTGACGACCATGCCTTCGGTTGCGACCAGCGTGCAGGCAGTCTGAAGCTTGGGCATTTTTTCGACTTCGACGAGGCACATACGACAGGCGGCCTGCAGCGCGAGGCCCGGATAGTAACAGAACGACGGGACTTCGATTCCCTGGGTCTTGGCGGCCTCAATTACCAGTGTGCCCGCGTTGGTCGTGACCGGCTGGCCGTCGATTGTGAAGGCGATCTGTTTTTGGTCCGCCATTACCGTCCCCATTCCTCGTGACCGTCGGTTCCTCGCCGACGCCGAAGAAAGATCCTTCGACTTCGCTGAGGATAACGGCAAAACCTACGCCGAGACAAACCCGGAATCAAAACCGAATCCCGCTCTTAGCGCGCTGCCTCGATCATGCCGGCAGCATTGTAGGCGCACTTGCCGTTGAGATGACCTTCGAACTCGGTGCGCCATTTCTGGACGATGCTGATCGTGGGCAGGGCGGCGGCGTCGCCGAGCGGGCAGAAGGTGCGCCCGAGCATGTTTTTCGACAGCTCGTCGATCAAAGGAATGTCATCCTCTCGGCCGGCGCCTGCGTGGAACCGGTCGAGCATTTTCTGGAGCCACGCCGTGCCTTCGCGGCAGGGGATGCACCAGCCGCAGGATTCGTGCGCATAGAAATGCATGATGCGGCGGGCGACGTCCACCATGCAGGTGTCTTCATTCATGATCACGGTTCCGCCCGAGCCGAGCATCGAGCCGATCTTGGCGACCGAGTCGAAGTCCATGGCGACGTCGATTTCGTCGGCGGAAAGCAATGGGCAGGAGCTGCCGCCGGGAATCACCGCCTTCAGTTTCTTGCCGCCCGGGATGCCGCCCGCGACCTCATAGATTAGCTTGCGCAGCGGAAAACCGAGCGGAAGCTCGTAAATGCCCGGACGATTCACGTGGCCTGATATCGAATAGAGGCGCGTGCCGCCGTTTTTCGGCGTGCCGAGGCCGGCGTACCATTCGCCGCCTTTGAGAATGATCGCCGGGATGGTGCTGAGCGACTCGGCGTTGTTGATCACAGTGGGGCAGCCGTACAGGCCGACGACGGCGGGGAAGGGAGGCTTGATGCGCGGGTAACCGCGCTTGCCCTCGAGCGATTCCATCAGCGCGGATTCTTCACCGCATTCGTAGGCGCCCGCGCCCGTATGCGTGACGAGCTCGAAGTCGAAACCGCTGCCCTGGATATCCTTGCCGAGGTAATTTTTCGCGTAGGCTTCGGCGATGGCGGCGTCCATGATGTCAATGATGTAGCGATATTCGCCGCGAATATAGATGTAGCCCTGGTGCGAGCCGACGGCCTTGCCCGCGATCACCATGCCCTCGATCAGCTGGTGCGGGTCCATTTCCATCAGCGGGCGGTCTTTACAGGTGCCCGGCTCGCTTTCGTCGGCGTTGGCCAGAATGTATTTCGGCTTCGGAGTGTCTTTGGGGACGAAGCTCCACTTCATGCCGACCGGGAAGCCCGCGCCACCGCGTCCGCGCAAATTCGACTTTTTCACTTCGTCGATGATCGCTTCGGGGGTCATTTTCAGGGCTTTTTCGAGCGCCTGATAGCCTTCCGTTTTCAGGTACGTGTCGATTTTGCGCGAGTCGTTCATGCCGAAGCGCTTGCTGATGACGACCGATTCCGACGGCAGCCGTTCATGCACGGAGCCGGCGGTGACGGTCGAAGGCTTGGGCTTCTTGCCTTCCTGAAGCTGCTCGAGGATCTGGTCGACTTTGTCGTTGTCGAGGTCTTCATAGAAGTCGTAGTTGACCTGCATACAGGGAGCGCCGGTGCAGGCGCCCATGCACTCGACTTCCTCGAGCGAAAACGTGCCGCTGGCGGAAACTTCCTTGTGTCCAATGCCGAGCCGGTACTCGACGTGTTTCAGGAGCTCGTTGCCACCGCGCAACATGCAGGAAACATTGGTGCAGATCTGAATATGATTGCGCCCCATCGGCTTGCGATGAAGCATCGAGTAATAGGCGAGCGTCTCTTCGACCTGGATGAGCTTGAGATCCAGCCGCTGAGCGATTTCCTGCAAAATCTCGTCGCCGAGCGATCCCAGTTCGTCCTGTGCGTAGAGCATCATGGGAATCAGCGCCGACCGCTTCACTGGATAGCGTGCGGTGAGCTCCTGAAATTTCTTGTCGAGCTGTGGCGACAGTTGCATGTTTGGCCGTGAAACTAGCGATCCACTTCCCCCAGAACGATGTCGGTGGTGCCGATGCAGGCGACCACGTCAGCGATCAGCCTCCCCACGCAAAGCGCGGGCAGAGACTGTAAATTCACGAACGACGGTGCGCGGAAATGCACGCGATAAGGTTTGGCGGAGCCGTCGCTGGCCATGAATACACCCAGTTCGCCGCGCGGCGATTCAATCGCCTGATACACCTCGCCCGGCGGCGGCGCGAATCCTTCCGTGAAAATCTTGAAATGGTAGATCAAGCCTTCGATCGAGGTTTTCATCTCCTCGCGTGACGGTGGGATGATGCCCTGCACCTCCGCGCGGAACGGCCCGGTCGGCTCGATTTTTTCCATGGCCTGCTTGATGATCTTCAGGCTTTCGCGCATTTCCGCAACGCGCACCTGGTATCGCGCGTAGCAGTCGCCGCCCGTCTGCGTCTTTACTTCGAAATCGAATTCGTCGTAGCTCGAGTACGGAAAAACCTTGCGAATGTCGTAAGGCACGCCGCTGGCTCGCAGCAGGGGGCCTGAAACGCCGAGCCCGATGGCGGCTTCGGCACTGAGCTTGCCGACGCCGATCGTGCGGGCCATCCAGATGCGGTTCTGGGTGAGCAGCGTCTCGTATTCATCAATGTGGGCGGGCATGGCGTCGACGACGCGTCGCACGCGATCGAGCCAGTCCGGCGGAGGTTCGAGCGCGAGCCCGCCGATGCGGAAATAACTGGTCATCATCCGCTGGCCGGAGACGTACTCGTAAATCTTCATGATCTCCTCGCGCTCGCGGAAGCTGTAGAGGAACACTGTCATCGCGCCGAGATCGATGGCGTGGGTGCCGAGCCAGACCAGATGGGAGGTGATGCGCGTCAGCTCGGTGAGCAGCACGCGGATGTATTGCGCGCGCTTGGGGACTTCGATTCCGATGAGCTTTTCGGCGGCCAGACAGAAGCCTAGGTTATTCGACAGCGGCGCCAGATAGTCGATGCGGTCGGTGAGAGTGATGCATTGGGAATACGTTTTCGATTCGCAGGATTTCTCGATGCCGGTATGCAGGTAGCCGATGTCGGGCTTGGCGCTCAGGACAATTTCGCCGTCGAGCTCGAGAACCACGCGCAGAACGCCATGCGTCGACGGGTGCTGCGGCCCCATGTTGAGAACCATCGGCTGTGCGGGGCCGGCGGCGGTCTCGATGGTCTTGGTGGTGTTCATCAGTTCGGGCCTCGCACGCCGAGTCTAGCGGAATCCCTCGACGGGATAATCCTTGCGCAGCGGATAACCTTCCCAATCCTCCGGCATGAGGATGCGCCGCAGGTCGGGATGTCCGTGGAAACGGATGCCGAAAAGGTCAAATGTCTCGCGCTCATGCCAATTCGCTGTGGGCCAGACGCCGGTGACGGTCTGGATCGAAGGATCGGCGCCCGCCAGCTTGACGCGGAGTCTCAGCCTCAGCGCCTTCTCGATCGAAAGCAGCTGGTAATTGAGTTCGAAACGCGGCTCCAGCGGAAAGCGGTCGACCGTGGTGAGATCCTCGAGAAACGTAAAGCGCAAAGAAGGGTTGCCGGCGAGAAATTCACAAACGCCCACGAGCCTCGCCGCAGCGACAACGACGGTCGTTTCGCCCCGGAATTCAATCACTTCGGCGACGACCTGCTTGTCCCAGGCCTGGAGCTTCTGCACGGCTGGATTTTTAGCGATTTCTTGTGGTTCCACGATGAGTCCGATTCCGGACGGGCGGCTAGCTATCCCAGTTCAACGCGCCCTTCTTCCAGAGGAAAATATATCCAATCAGCAGAATGAGAATGTAAAGCAACATCTCCACAAATCCAAACACATTCAGCTTCCGATAGACCAGCGCCCACGGATACAGAAAAATCGCTTCGATATCGAAGAGAATGAAGATTAACGCCACCATGTAGAAATGCACGGAAAACGGCTGGCGCGCGTCGCCCGTGGGCTGTATCCCGCATTCATAGGGCTGGTCTTTTTCCCGCGACTGCTTGTGGCGTCCGACGATGGAGGAAAGCGTAATCAGCAGGCCGGCCAGTCCGCCCGCTAGTATAAACATCAGCAAAAGTGGGCCGTAGTTATCGAGGTAGTTGCCGCTCATTTTGCAGTCGCTGCTATAATAGCCGTCGGCAGTACATCGGTCAAATGAACTCCCCAAGAATTTAGGATTCGCGGTGGATTGCGGCTCGTTCCGGAAGGGGACTCGGCCATCGATGAGCTCAGGCTTTAACACGGACGTCCACCTGGAGGACCTCGTCTTCCACGTGCAGACGGAGGATCGTGGTCCCAGCCATCCGTTCATCGATACCGTGGTGTACCAATACGGGCGGATTCTCTACCGCCGGTCTTCGAATTACGAGCATTTCCTCAGTTCGGCAGAGTTTACAGCCGATGGTCTGCGCGAGCGCGTCGAAGAACAGCATCGACAGGTGATGGATGATCTTCGCGAGGGTGCGCTTGCCGAGCAGATCGCCGCGGCGCTGGAACTTGCCTCGCGCACGGGCGGGATTCAGGTGCAGCTTCTGAATCCGACTTCGTGGCTGGAGGGTGGCAACGTGAAGCTCGACGTCGAAATCGTGCGGCGGGCCGACCGGCAGCCGCTCGCGGGCGCTCAAGTGGAAGCCGCGATCGAAGGCGCCGCCGAAGTGGCGCGTCACGCAGGGACGAGCGATGATCGGGGCCGTGTGCGAATCGGGTTTCCGCTCCCGCCGCTTGGAAAGGGCGATTTGGCGCTGGTGATCAACGCCCGAGCGGATGCCGACAAGGACGAAATTCGATTCGCGATGCGCTCGCGAGCGAAGCAAACCTGGGAATGAGGGTCACCATCAACGGCGAGCGCCGCGAGATTCCTGACGGGCTCAACATCATCGCCCTGCTCGAGCTCCTTGGCATGTCAAACGGCCGCGTGGCGATCGAACGCAATCTGGATATTCTTCCGCGGGCGCGCTGGCAGGAAACGCAGGTTGAATCCAACGACAGTCTTGAAATCGTGCACTTCGTCGGAGGCGGCTAGCGGCGGCGCTTCGACCGTTCCGCAAGATAACTCTTCCACGGCTGCCAATAATACTTCGGCCAGCCGTTTTTCACGCCTGCATGGTCCTGCATTGCTACGTTCACGTGCACGAGATTCAGCCGGGCCCCGCCAGGCGCTTTGTTGAATTCGAGAACCAGAATCGAATCCCGATCGCGCGGCTTGAAATGGACGCTGCGCCACGATTGCACAACCATCCGATTGGGGACGATCATCAGATTTCGGCCGCACAGCATTTTATTCCACGCCGTGAAAGCGCCGCCGGCCTTCCGGCTGAGCTTCGCTTTTCCGCCGGGGGCCGCCGTGTGCTTCGCCGAGTCGATATACATCTCGAAAAGCTGCGCCGGCGTGGCGGCGAAGCGCACGGACTGCCGAATGGTCTTGGTCATCGGCCAGGGCCAACATCCTTAGGAAGCTTTGCGCGTGAAATGAAATAGCGCGTGCTCGACGTCTTTGCCATTCTGCCGGGCGATCCACGTCTCGTCGAAATGAGTACTGTCGATTACGTGGAGCGTCATGTGATCCATGTGTAGGTCGTTTTCGCTGGCCATGTTCGTACCGCCCGTGAACGAAAAATCAAACGTGTCGGCGTTGGGTGCCAGCGTTCCCGTTTCCATTCGCGGCTGATTGCCCATCTCGCAGAGGTGGATCATGGCGAGCTTGTCCCCGTCCCGCGAGTACAGCGTCACCATCTGATGTGCTTCTCCGGACTGGAAGATTTCTTCGAGCGCCGTTCCGTTCGAGACCAGGCGAATCGTGCTCGTCAGCGAGTTTCCGTTCTCTTCTCCGGACCATGTGCCGACCAGCGTCTTCATACGGTCAAATCCGGTCGGTGGTTTCTCGTCCGAGTTCGCGGGGACCGCGACCGAGGCGATCGCGGCGGCAGCAATGGCCAGCAGCAACAGTGTTTTTCCCATGTGGATCCTCCAGAGATAGTTGTCCGGCTGGATTCAAAAAACGGGATTCGATGGGAAGAATCTACCCTACTTTCAAGGCCGTTGGCTAGACACGAGCCAGCAGATGTCCCATCTTCGCCTGCTTGGTCTTTAAATACTCGCGGGAATGACGGCTCGTGCGCGGCCGGCACGGAATTCTCTCGACCACGCGGATTCCGGCGCGCTCAAGCTGCTCAATTTTGTCGGGATTGTTCGACAGCAGCCGAACCTTTCGAACGCCGAGAGCCTTCAGCGTTGCCGCCGCGAAATCGTAATCGCGCGCATCATCGGCGAAACCGAGCTTGCGATTCGCTTCGACCGTGTCGAGCCCTTCGTCCTGCAGCTCGTACGCCTTTACCTTGTTGATGAGCCCGATGCCGCGGCCCTCCTGCGGAAGGTAGAGAACCATTCCCGACGGGGCTTTGGCGATCGCGCGCAGCGAAAGTTCGAGTTGCGCGCGGCAATCGCATCGCTCGGACGTGAACACGTCGCCGGTCAGGCACTGGGAGTGAATACGCACTACGGGCGCGGTGCCATTCTTCACTTTGCCGTGCTGGATCGCGACGGCTTCTTCCTGCGGCCCGCGTCCCTTCACTGCCGCTATCTGAAAACGCCCGAATCGCGTGGGCAATTCCGCGCGCGCTACAACCCGTACACGCCCAGGATGTTTTTTGCGTTTCATCGAAGCAACACAGTATAGCAGGTCGCGCGCCGGAGCTTTGGCGCGGCGATTTACCTTTGAGGTCGAGTGGCCTTTGGCTTACGCTTCGTCGAGATCGACGAGGACGCGTCCGTGGCAGCCGACCCATCGCAAAGCGCGAACGAGACTCACCCGCCGAAGGGCGGCGATCGGATCGGCGTATACGAAATTATCACGCCTCTGGGTTCAGGTGGCATGGGGGTGGTCTACAAGGCGCGCGACACGAAACTTGAGCGTCCGGTCGCTTTGAAATTCCTTCGCGGTGGCGATCGCGATGGCGCCACGGCCGAGACTCGCCTGCTGCGCGAAGCCAGAAGCGCCTCCGCCCTGAATCATCCGCACATCGCGACGATCTACGAAATCGGCGAAAGCGACGGCCGTTCCTACATCGCCATGGAGTTCGTCGAAGGGCGCCCTCTGAGCGCAGTGCTCGAGCGCGATTCGCTCGCGCCCGAAACGGCGGTCCGCTACGGCCTCGAAATCGCCGCCGCTCTGGCGCTGGCGCACGACCGCGGCATCGTCCATCGCGACCTGAAGCCCGCTAACGTGATGATCACTACCCGGGGCAGCGTCAAGGTTCTCGATTTCGGCCTGGCCCGCCGCATCCCGGGAGACGATTCTTCGGCCATTACCGTCTCGCAGAAGCCGGTTACGGAGGAAAGTTCCGTCAGCGGCACGCTGCTCTATATGGCGCCGGAAACCCTGCGAGGCGAGCCGGCCGATGCGCGCACCGATTTGTGGGCGCTGGGCGCGGTCCTTTACGAGATGGTGATAGGGCATCCTCCGTTCGAGGGGCGCACCGCGTACGAGGTTTCCTCGGCGATCCTGCGCGAGCCGCCGAAAGCTTTTCCCTCGCAAGTCCCTTTGCGATTGCAGGCAGTGATCCAGCGCTGTCTGGCAAAGGAGCGTGAGCACCGCTATCAGCGCGCGAGCGAAGTGCACGCGGCGCTCGAAACGATCGGTGCCGACGTTCTCTCATCGCCGGTGCCGCAATCCGGGTCGAGCCCGACCGTTGCCGCTCTGCCGTCGCGGCCGCGTCGCAGTATGAAAATATTTGCGCTGGCCGGCGCGGGCGTCATTTTGTTGATCGCGGCCGTCTGGGGCGGAGAGGAGCTCTATCAATCGAAATCCGCTGCGCCGCCCCGATCCTCCGATCAATGGACGCAGCTCACCGATTTCGCTGATTCTGCCACTTCGCCCGCACTCTCGCCCGACGGCAAGATCCTCACCTTCATCCGGGGCACCGACACGTTCTTCGGCCCGGGCCAAATCGAAGCGAAAGTATTGCCGAGCGGCGATCCCGTTGAACTGACCCACGATGGCCGGATGAAAATGAGCCCCCAATTTTCGGCGGACGGCTCGAACATCGCCTACACCGTCTTTGACGGGATCAATTGGGACACCTGGACGGTTCCCCTGCTCGGCGGCGAGCCGAGAAAACTATTCACAAATGCCGAGGGACTCACCTGGATTGATTCCGACCGGCTGCTTTTCTCGCAGATCATCAGCGGCAGTCACATGTCGGTGGTCACCTCCGGCCAGAACGGCGATCCCCGCCGCGACGTGTACGTCCCGTCGCGCGACCGCGGCATGGCGCATCGCTCTGCGATTTCGCCGGACCACCGATCCGTGCTGCTGGCCGGCATGGACAACGAGGGCTGGACGCCGTGCCACATCGCGCCGTTTGCGGGCGGAAAGTCCGCAAGAGAGGTTGGGCCGCCCGGCGCGGCGTGCACCTACGCCGCCTGGTCGCCGGACGGAAAATGGATGTACCTGGATTCGGACTCGGGCGGCCGCTTTCATCTCTGGAGGCAACGCTACCCGGACGGCCCGCCTGAACAATTGACTGCCGGCGCGACAGAAGAGGAGGGAATCGCCGTGGCGCCCGATGGCGGCTCGTTGATTACGTCCGTCGGGCTGCGCGAAAGCACCATCTGGATCAAGGACATCAAGGGCGAGCGTCAGGTTTCGACCGAAGGATATTCGGCCGAACCCCATTTTTCGCGTGATGGGAAAAGCCTCTACTACCTGGTTCGCCGCCACGGCCTCTCCGGGCAATTCGTCGGCGGCGAACTTGCCGTTACCGACCTTGTCTCCGGACACACGCAGACCCTGCTGTCGGGCATCGAAGTGGCCGGTTACTCCGTTTCGCCGGACGGCAAAGACGTCGTGTTCGCCGCGGTCGACAAGTCTGGCCTTTGGAATTTGTGGCTCGGCTCGTTCGACCTGAGCTTTCCGCTGCGGCGAATTCCTTCTCCGGTCAATGAAGACGAACCCACATGGACGGACTCCGGCTACATCTATTTCCGCGCCACGGAAGGGAATCAGAATTTCATATACCGGATGAAATCCGATGGCAGCGGCCGCGAAAAAGCGTTTCCCGGTCCGGTGCTCGAGATACTCTCGGTTTCACCGGACGGGAAATGGGCGGTGGCCTGGCAGGGGCCGAAACCGGGTGCGATATCGCAGGTGGTCGCCAATCCGCTCGACGGCAACGGCGAACCCATGCCGGTGTGTGCCGGTTTCTGCTCGGGACGTTGGAGCGCCGACGGGGCCACATTGGCAGTCTCGCTCGACACGAACGAAGGAGACTTCACCCTCATGGCGCCCGTCAATCCTCCGGGCAGCCTGCCCGCGCTGCCGCCGACGGGAGTGGCAAATCGAGCGGACATGCTCAAGGTGAAAGGCGCCAAAGTGCTGGAGGGCTCCTTCCTTGCCAGCCCTGTCCCCGGCGAATACGTTACGCGCCACGAAGACGTCCACCGCAACTTGTATCGCATACCGCTGCGATAACAGATCCGCCAGGCTGCGCTCGCCCCGTGTACTACCTGACGGACTCGCCCGTCCCAGTTCAGGCGATTTGAGATTGCCAGGGTCATCTCGTCGCGAGCCTGTCGTCGGAACCGATGAAGGGGAAGCTTCGTTCGCGCTGGGCCGAGGATCGGGGCCGTCATGGACGCGGAAAACCCAATACCGGGGAGTCGGCAGTCTAGCGTATCGTCGTCCATTTCTCCCTGGAAACTCTGATGCATCCCATCAATTCTTTCCGTGGAAGCTTGCACCGGAGCAATTGATACAGTTACCCCATGGGAGCCGCTCCGGCGCATACGGTGAGCCCTGGCCTATTTGAGGGTTACGAGACGGGGAGCTTTTACGACGAGATGTTTTCGTCGCCTGGGCGCCCTCGAGCTCCATATGGCAAGCTGTTCCAGAGGCTTGCCTCGATGGCGCCCCACCAGTTTGAGGAGCGCCGCAAGCTCGCCGACCTTTCCTTCCTGATTCAGGGCATCACGTTCACGGTCTACAGCGATGGCCGCGGGACCGAGCGGCTGTTTCCTTTCGATCTGATTCCGCGCATCCTGCCGCATTCAGAGTGGGAGAAGATTGAGCGCGGGCTCTCGCAGCGCGTGGTGGCGCTGAATCTCTTTCTACAGGACGTTTACGGCAAGCAGCAGATCCTGAAAGACCGTAAAATTCCGCGCTGGCTTATCTATTCCTGTCCGAATTTCCGGCGCGAAGTGATCGGCGTCGCGGTCCCGCGCGGTATCTACACGCACATCAGCGGCATCGACCTGGTGCGCGACTCCAAGAGCGGCGATTTCTTCGTGCTCGAGGACAACGTGCGCACGCCGAGCGGAATTTCCTACGTTCTTGAAAATCGCCTGGTCATGACCCGCACATTCCCCGATGCGTTCCAGGCCTGTGAAGTTCTCCCCGTCCATCATTATCCCGCGGAGCTTTCGCGGGTTCTGCGCAGCCTTTCCCCGCGCGGGCCGGGCGACGCCGAAATTGTCCTGCTGACGCCCGGGATTCACAACAGCGCCTACTTCGAGCACAGTTTTCTTGCCCAGCAGATGGGCGTCGAACTGGTCGTAGGCTGCGACCTGATCGTCGATGGCGGCGTGGTCTACACGAAGACGATCCGCGGCCTCAAGCGCGTCGACGTGATCTACCGTCGTGTGGACGACGAATTCCTGGACCCGCTCACTTTCCGCCCCGATTCGATTCTTGGCGTACCCGGTCTGATGGGCGCCTATCGCGCTGGGAGCGTCGCGCTCGCCAACGCCGTCGGCAATGGCGTGGCGGACGACAAAGCGATCTACGCCTACGTTCCCGAATTCATCCGGTATTACCTCGGCGAAGATCCGATTCTAAAAACGGTCGAAACCTATCTCTGCGCGAATCCCGCTGACCTCGGCTACGTGCTCGATCATCTGCCGCAGCTGGTGGTGAAAGCCGTGGGTGAATCCGGCGGCTACGGAATGCTGATGGGCCCGGCCGCCGACCGCGCGAAAATTTTGGAATTTGCCGAGCGCCTTCGCGCCCATCCGCGAAACTACATCGCGCAGCCGGTTGTCGGACTGTCGCGCGTGCCGTCCTACGATTCGGCGACGGGCGCCGTCGCCGGGCGTCACGTCGACCTGCGGCCGTATTGTCTCTACGACGGAGAAAAAGTAACCATCGTCCCCGGCGGACTCACGCGCGTCGCGCTCCAGCCGAATTCGCTTGTCGTGAACTCGTCGCAGGGCGGCGGCAGCAAGGACACCTGGGTCTTGCGAGGCGAGGACTAGGATGCTTTCGCGAATCGCGGAATCGCTCTTCTGGCTCGCGCGCTATATCGAGCGCGCCGAAGACACCGCGCGCATTCTCGACGTCAACTACCACATGCTGCTCGAACAGTCTCAGCAATCGTATCGCCTGCGCTGGGAGCCCCTGATCGTCATGGCCGGCGAAGAAAAGCTCTTCCACAAGCTCTACGGAGAAGTGAACGGCGAAACCGTCTTCGAATTCCTGGCGTTCAACGAGGAAAATCCAAGCTCGATCGTCCAGTGCGTTTCCAAAGCCCGCGAAAACGCGCGCACCATCCGCGACCGCATCTCGCGCGAAATGTGGGAGGATATCAACGGTCTCTATTACGCTGTCACGCGCTTTCATCCGCGTGAGGAAATCGCCGCCGGCCCGCACCGTTTCTGCGACAAGATCAAATTCGGCGCCCACCGTTTTCACGGCGTCACCGACGCGACCATGCCGCACGATGAAGGCTGGGAGTTTCTCCGCGTCGGCTGGTCACTGGAACGCGCCGAAATGACCGCGCGCCTGGTCGACGTGCAATACCACAATCTTCTCGATGCGCTCCCCTCCGTCGGCGCACCGGACAATCATCAATGGATGGCGGTGCTGCGCTCGGTCGGCGCCTACGAAGCCTATCACCGCGAATATCACTCCGCGATCGAGCCCGAAAAAGTGGCTGAAATGCTGATCCTGCACCATCGCCACCCGCGCTCGATCCGCTTCAGCGCTTCGGAGGTGCAATCAGGCCTGCGCGCCGTCAGTTCCACGCTTCCCGGCGAATACGCCAACGAAGCCGAACGGCTCACCGGCAAATTGGTCGAGCGTTTGCGCTACGACCGCGTCAATGACATCTTCACGCAGGGGCTGCACAGTTATCTGGATGATCTGTTGCGGATGTTCGGTGCGATCGGGGAAGACATCGCCCGAAACTACTTCTACTACGCGGTGGTGGCATGAATCGATATCGCTTGTTGCATTCGACCGACTTCGTCTATGACGGTCCGGTTTCGGAAAGCTATAACGAGGTGCGTCTCCGTCCGATGCATGACGAGCGGCAAAGCTGCCTTTCGTTCCGCCTGAACACGAATCCCAACTCGCGCGGCACGGCGTATCGCGACGCGCACGGCAACTGGGTACATCAATTCAACGTGCTGGCCGAACATCAGCGCCTGCGCGTGGAGGCGGAATCCGTCGTCCTGACGCACGATCCCGGTCTGCCGCCGGCTGACGGCACCACGCTGGGGGACTACGACCTGCGCAGCAACCAGCTCGACGAGGAATATTTCGATTTTATGGCGCCCACGGCCTACGTCCCGCATCTCGCACTCCTCAAGGAAATCATCGGCGACGGCGAAAAAAGATCCGGCGGCACCGTAGCCGGTTTTGCGCAGGCGTCATCCGACATCATTCATGATCGCTTCCGTTACGTGAAAGGGGCCACGCACGTGCATTCCTCGATTGAAGATTCGCTCACCGTCGGCGCTGGCGTATGCCAGGATTTCGCGCACCTGCTCCTCGGCGTCGTGCGGATGCGCGGTCTTCCCGGCCGCTACGTCTCGGGCTATCTCGTCCCCGGCAGCACCGCTTCACCCGACGCCAAACAGGAAGATGTGATCGGCGGCCAGGCCTCGCACGCCTGGGCCGAAGTGCTCCTTCCGAACGCGGGATGGACACCGCTGGATCCTACGCTCGGAAAACCCGTCGGTTTGCGTCACGTCCGCGTAGCCTACGGCCGTGATTATGGCGATGTCGCGCCGGTGCGCGGCGTGTATAAAGGTCACGCTGGCCAGAGCCTGTCGGTTGACGTGCGGGTTCGCCCTGCGATCGACGACAACGGCCGCGAGCAACTCAGCGAAATGACCTCGGGCTCCGCGCCGCCACCCTCTGTCGTCGAGCGCGCCCAACAACCAGCCCAGCAACAACAGCAGCAACAGTAAAAAAGGCGGACTCACGGTAGCGGCACCGTAGGTTCGCTGCAGCGCTGAGCGGGCACGGCCGTCGTGCGTCGAATTTCGTTGGCACGCCGGATCGTATTTCTCCGCTTCCTTCATTCCGCGCCCGACGGTGCCCTGGCCCCGCTTTACATCCCCATCCGCATTGGCTAACTTAATCGCATCAGCCGCTTTGCCGGCTTGCACACGAAATGGGCACATTTCTTGACGGACGCGATCTGTTGTTCACCCTGGTTCTCAAGGTCGGCTGGGCGGCGGCGCTCGCGGCCCTGCTGGTTCGCTTCCGCTCCTTCCGCAAGCTCGTCTTCACCGAAAATCGCGACTCCGACCAGAAAGTGATGCTCCTGCTTTTCCTGGTCCCGCCACTGGCCATCGGCACGATGCTGCGTCTCGTCGCAGGCTATCGCTTTTTCGATCTCACGCTCGAGGGATCATTCCTGATGGGACTGATCGGCGGCCGCATCGTCGGCCTGCTTGGCGGATCGCTCATCAGTCTTCTACCGTTCGGATTTCACGAGTGGATTTCCGCGCCGATGGCGGCGCTCGTCGGGCTGCTGGCAGGCGAAGTGCGCGACGTCATGCCGGAAAAGGAAGATGTCTGGCATTTCGGCCCATTCCTGTTCCTGAATATTCCGCAATGGCTCATTCGACTCGCTCGCCGCGCGAAAGGGAACTGGGCCATGCTGCCGTTGTTCTGTTGCGCGGCCTTCGAGTGCGGACTCATCGCGCTTGCCAAGGTCGTGCCCGAGCGTTGGGTCTTTTCGTTGCGCACGCCCAATCTGGGCTACGAGACGCTGGTCGTGCTTTCGTCCGTCATGTGCGTCGCTACTGCGATCAAAATCTGGAACAACACACGCATCGAAATGAACCTCGAGCAGAACCAGCAACATCTGCTCAAGGCTCGCATGGATGCCCTCACCAGCCAGATCAACCCGCACTTTCTCTTCAACACGCTCAATACGGTTTCCTCGCTCATCCGCTTCGATCCGGACATGGCGCGTGGCGTGGTGCTGAAGCTTTCGAATATTCTGCGCCGCCTGCTGCGCAAGCACGAAACGTTCGTGCCGCTCCGCGAAGAGCTCGACTTCATCGACGACTATCTCGATATCGAGGTCATCCGCTTTGGCCCGGACAAGCTGCAAATTTTCAAGGAAGTGGATAGCGATACGCTCGACACCTTTGTCCCCAGCATGCTGCTCCAGCCCATCGTGGAGAATGCCATCAAGCACGGTCTGGCGCCGCGCCTCTCCGGCGGCCAGATCCACATCCGCACGCGCCAGCGCGATGGCCGTCTTGCGATTGAAGTGGACGACAACGGCATGGGCATGTCTCCGGAAAGGCTGCGGGAGGTCTATGGCGGCGGTATCGGCATCAGCAACGTGCACGAGCGCCTGCGGCTTCTCTACGGCGACCAGTTCGAAATGAATATTCGAAGCCAGGAAGGCGAAGGCACGCAAATCCGCATCGAGATACCTGAACTCGCAACCGTCGAGACCGCCGTTTGATGAACGAAATCGCTCGATCGCCCGCGATTCACTGGTCCGAGACATGGCACTTGGCGATGGAAGCCCTGCGCGCCAATCGCGTGCGTGCCGCGCTGACCATGCTCGGCGTCGTTATCGGCAGCGCCTGTATCGTCCTGGTGGTCACCATCGGCCTGACCGGCCGCACCTTCGTTCGCCACCAGATCGAAGCCGTGGGATCGAATCTGGTTTTCGCCTCACTGGCCCAGCCGGCCGCTTCGCAAAACGTCGCGCTGAGCGATGAAATCTCCGAATCCGATATGGAGGCGGTGCGCCAGGCTATTCCGCAGGTCGTCCACGTCGCCGGCACGAGCGATTTGCCGCTCACGGTCGTAGCCGGCGGCAAGACGGTCCCGGTCGTGGTGGTCGGAGTTACGCCAGAATTCGAGCAGATCCGCAATCTGATCATTCCGCAGGGCCGCT
Source organism: Candidatus Acidiferrales bacterium (assembly GCA_049696975.1). GTDB lineage: Bacteria > Acidobacteriota > Terriglobia > Acidiferrales > UBA7541 > Palsa-295. The sequence goes on from JBAVUW010000062.1 coordinate 31,533, forward strand.
ATTTCGATTCCGACGATTTTGCCAGCGTCAGCAAAGTGTGTGTTGTGTCCGAGCATCTCGCCGATACCGTTGCGCCGGGCCAGAATATCGTCGGGCAGGAGCTTCACGTCGGCGAGCTAACCTTCACCGTCATCGGTCTCTTCCGCGAGCGCATCGACACCTTCGGCCAATCCGAGATTCGCTCCGATTCCTTGCTCGTTCCATTTCCGCTGGTGCGCTATTACACCGGGAACTCCTATCTCGTCACGCTGTACGCACAGGCCGGGCGGGCTGAGTACGTCCCGCTGGTCACCGATCGGGTGGCCCAAATTCTGAAAAGCCGCCATCGCCCCGAAGCTGAATACAACGTCGAGAATCTCTCATCCATCCTGGACACGTCGCGGCGCATCTCCTTCGCACTCACGATCGTCCTGCTGCTCGTGGCGCTGCTCGCGTTGCTCATCAGCGGTATCGGCATCATGAACATCATGCTCGTCACCGTCACCGAGCGCACCCGTGAAATCGGCCTTCGCAAAGCGATCGGTGCGCGCCCCCGGGAGATCCTTTACCAGTTTTTGGTCGAGGCTATTCTGATCAGCGGAGTCGGCGCGGTGATCGGCATCGGGATCGCCGTCGCGATTCCTTTGTCGGTAGACGTGCTTGCCCGTTTTCTGCCGCTGCCCGCCGGGATTCAGATTCCCGTCTCGTGGCTTTCGGTGCTGGCGGCGTTTGTAGTATCCTGCGCAACCGGCGTGCTCTTCGGATACCTGCCGGCCAGAACGGCCGCTCAGCTTCAGCCCGTGGAATCTCTGCGCTTTGAATAAAACCTCGCATCTCTATCTCGTCGTGCTGTTGTGCGCGGGGGCCATCTATCTCGGATGCATCATCTCGCCTCCCTCGCTTGTTGACGACGTCGACTCGGTGCAGGCACAGGTCGCGCGCCACATGGTTGAATCCGGCGACTGGGTCACCGCGCATATCAACGGTCTCGTCTATCTCGACAAAGCGCCCTTCAATTACTGGCTCATTGGCATTTCCTACAAGATTTTCGGTGTTCACGACTGGGTGGCGCGAATTCCCGTCGCCTTGGCCGCGATGGCCCTGGCGATGCTGACCGCGGCGTTCGGCGTGTGGGCGTTCGGCGGGCGCGCCGGATTCTATGCCGGTTTATGCATGTCCACGTGCGTCGGCTTGTGGCTTTTCACGCGGGTCCTGTTGCCGGATGCGCTACTGACCTGCATGATCGCGCTCGCGCTGTGGTCGTTGCTGCGCGCACTCGAGGAAGAAGAACCTCATCCCCGGTTTTGGTCGGTCGTCATGGCCGCGTGCCTGGGCGTAGGGCTTCTGGTGAAGAGCGTAATCGGCCTCGCCTTTCCGGTCGCCACCGCGGTGATCTATCTGCTCGTCACGCGCCAGTTTTTCTCCTCCCGCACCTGGCGGCGTCTGCATCTGTTCACCGGCGCATTGATCGCGCTGGTCATTGCCGCGCCGTGGCACGTTCTGGCCACGCTCCGTAATCCGCCCTACTTCGCGTGGACGCTGCATTCTGGCCCCGGACAATATCACGGTTTTCTGTGGGATTATTTCGTCAACGAACAGCTCCTGCGTTTCCTGAACCGCCGCTACCCGCGCGACTACAATACCGTCCCGCGCCTGGAATTCTGGCTCTTCCATTTGATTTGGCTGTTCCCGTGGTCGGTCTATTTTCCGGCCGTCGCGACGTTGCCGTTCAAGGCCGTCGATCGTGCGGGCCGCGTACGCGTGCTGGCGCTGTGCTGGGTCGGATTCATCATGGTCTTTTTCACGTTCTCAACCACGCAGGAATACTATTCGATGCCGCTGTATCCGGCGCTCGCTCTGCTGGCAGGTTGCGCGATGGCCGCAGATGGAAACTGGATTCGCTATGGCACGCGCGTCCTCGTCGCCGTCACCGCCCTCAGCGCGCTGGCCGTCGCCGGCTTGCTCATCGCCGTGCGCGGAGTTCCCACTCCAGGCGATATCTCGCTGGCGCTCACGCATCACCCCTCGGCGTACACCCTGTCGCTCGGACACATGCAGGACCTCACCGTCGACTCCTTCGCCTACCTGCGCGTCCCACTGGCCATGGCCGGCGTCGCATTCCTGATGGGCGCTCTCGGAGCCTTCCGAGCCTCGGCCCAGCGCGCATTTCTGGCCGCCGCGCTGATGATGGTTCTGCTGTTCCAGGCTTCGCGCCTCGCCATGGTCACCTTCGATCCGTATCTTTCTTCGCGCCGGCTGGCCACGGTCCTGGAACGGCAACCGCCCGGCACGATCATCGCCCAGGGTTTCTACTATTCCTTCTCCTCCGTTTTCTATTATCTGAACCGCTCCGGTCTCCTGCTCTCGGCCAGGCGCGCCAATCTTGAGTACGGATCCCATGCGCCCGGCGCGCCGGAAGTCTTCATCGTCGATTCGCAGCTTCCGGCGCTCTGGAGCCGGCCCGACCGCTATTACCTCCTGACGTTTATGGAAAGCCTGCCGCACTACAAGGCCCTGCTGCCGGACGGCTCAGTCGACATCGTGGCCGAAAGCGGCGGCAAGCTCATCCTCACCAACCATCCGTTGACTGCTTACGCTCCACCTCCCCCCGGTCCCGCTATCGCGCCGTCCAATTGATGTACTACAATGACGGAATGAGTGCCGAGACCCGCCCGGTGGCCTACTCCATTGTCGTCCCGCTCTACAATGAGCTCGAAAGCGTTCCGCAGCTCTACGTCAAGATCATCGACGTGATGGACGCGATCGGCGAGCCGTTCGAAATCGTTTTCATCGACGACGGCAGCAAAGACGGCACCTTCCGCCAGCTTTCGGAAATCGCCCGCGACGACGCCCGGGTTCTCGCCGTGCGCCTCCGCCGCAATTTCGGCCAGACCGCCGCGCTGAAGGCCGGCTTCGATCATTCGCAGGGCGAGATCGTCATCTCGATGGATGGTGACCTGCAGCACGATCCGGCGGAAATCCCGCGCTTCATCGAAAAGATGAAGGAAGGCTACGATATCGTCAGTGGCTGGCGCGTGAAGCGCACCGACAACGTGTTCAGCCGCCAATTCCCGAGCCGTGTCGCCAATCGACTGATGGCCAAGCTTTCGCGCGTCGACCTGCACGACTTCGGCACCACATTCAAAGCCTATCGCCGCGAAATCCTGAACGAGATCAACCTCTACGGCGAGCTGCATCGTTTCATCCCCGCGCTGGCGAGCTGGGCCGGGGCAACGATCGCGGAGGTTCCGGTCACAAACATTCCGCGCCAGAGCGGCAAGTCGAATTACGGCATTTCGCGGACGATCCGCGTACTGCTCGATCTGATCAGCGTGAAATTCCTGCTCGATTATTCCACACGGCCGCTTCAGCTTTTCGGTTTGCTGGGCCTTGCCGGGCTCGGTGTCGGCGGCGCGATTGAGATCTGGGCATTCCTTCGCAAGGTTTTCTTCCACGAAAGCCTGATGCTGGCTCACGGGCCGCTTCTGCTTCTCGGCATGGTTCTGCTGATCGGGGGAATTCAATTCTTCGCCATCGGACTGATCGGCGAGCTGCTGACCCGCACCTACTACGAATCGCAGAACAAGCCCGTCTACTCCGTGCGCGAGCTTGCCGGGCGCCGGGGCAACACCCGCCGCAGCGAGCCCCCTCGAACGGCCGGCGCCGGCCGCTAGCATGCCGGGCGAAGGCTCGTCGGCGGCTCCTTCCTCCGAACCCGCGCCGGAAACGGCGCCGCGCGAACACCTCGGGCGAAAAATATTTTGGCTGCTCGTGCGACTGGCGGTCGCTGCCGTACTGCTCGCCTACCTCGCCCGGTCCGGTTACATCAGCTGGCGGGCTCTGTCGAGGCCGTTCACCGCTTGGCCCATTGCTCTTGCCGCCGTCGCGCTGATCCTGATCGATATTGCGTTCATGGCCCTGCGCCTGATCTGGATGTTCCGGCCGATCGGTCTACGGCTCTCGTTCGCAAAATCGTTCCAAGTAGCCGTGGTCAGTTTCTTTTTCGCAGTCTTTCTTCCGGGCGCCACCGGTGGCGATCTTTCTCGCCTCTATTACGTCGCGAAAGACCAGAAGACTCGCCGCTCTGAGATCGTCGTTGTTTCGCTGTTTGAGCGCGGTATCGGCATGCTGTCGCTGCTGCTCCTGCCTCTGCTGTTCGCACCGTTTTTCGGGCGGCAGATCGCCGCTGCTCCCGCTCTGCGCGATCTGCTGATTGTTTCCGCAGTCCTTTCTGCGATTTTCATCGCCGGATTTTTCGCCTGCATCTGGTTCCAGCCGTTGACGGAAAAAATCGCCCACGCGATTTTCGGCATTCTGCCCTGGAAGGAATGGTACGGTCTGGTGATCCGCACCGTGGGCGGCTACCGGACGAGTCTGGCCACCGTGGGCGCGGCACTGGCCATTTCGATCTTCGCCAACTCGCTGACGGTCCTAGGCATGGTTCTCGCCGTGCTCGCCCTCGATCCCTCCGCGCTCGACCTGAAAATGTCGCTGGTGATCCCGCTGGGCTTCGTCGCCAATTGCCTGCCGTTCACGCCAGGTGGCCTGGGCGTCGGTGAGGCGGCGTTCAATTCGCTTTTCGCGATCGCCGGTCTGCGGGGAGGAGCCGAGGCTCTGATCTGCTACCGGGTGTGGGCCGCGCTGGTCCGCCTTCTCGGCGTGATCTTCTACCTGCGTGGAATCGAGCGTGTTTTCGGGCACCGCTCCGACGGCGCCCCGGGCGGTCCGGCCGCCGCCACGCGGCCCTAGCCGTCGCATTTTCCATTCTGATCCGTTCGATCACGCGTTATGCGATACGACTCACATGAGAAAAGTCTCTTGCGAGCCTTTCGCGGCGGGGAGTAAAACGTTACAATCAGAAACGGGCGGAAGTCGGGGCAATCTTCTAAACAGTTTCAGGAAACGATCTTACGGGAGGATTCATGAGAATTGCCGTGCTGGGGGGGGATGGCTACTGCGGTTGGGCGACAGCGCTGTATCTGTCCCAAAAGGGCCACTCCGTCGCGATCATCGACAACTTCATCCGCCGGCAGTGGGACTTCGAGCTGGGCGTACAGACGCTCACCCCGATCCAGCCGCTTCCGGATCGTCTCCGCGCCTGGCACGAACACACCGGCAAGAAGATCGACCTGCTCATCGGCGACGTGACCGACTACGAGTTCCTCGCCGAATCGCTCAACGAGTTCAAGCCCGAAGCGGTGGTCCACTTCGCCGAGCAGCGCTCGGCTCCGTATTCGATGATTGACCGGCGCCACGCCGCATTCACCCAGGTAAATAACGTGGTCGGCACGCTGAACCTGCTGTTCGCACTGCGTGAATTCCACCACGACTGCCACCTGGTGAAACTCGGGACGATGGGCGAGTACGGTACGCCGAATATCGACATCGAAGAGGGCTACATCGAAATCGAGCACAACGGCCGCAAGGACGTACTGCCATTTCCGAAGCAACCCGGCTCGTTCTACCACCTCTCGAAGGTGCACGACAGCCACAACATCATGTTCTGCTGCCGCGCGTGGAAGCTGCGCGCCACGGATTTGAACCAGGGCGTCGTCTACGGCACCGTGACGGATGAGACTGCGCTCGATGAAGCGCTCATCAACCGCTTTGACTACGACGAGGTTTTCGGCACGGTGCTGAACCGATTCTGCGCGCAGGCGGCGGTGGGCCATCCCCTTACCGTCTACGGCAAGGGCGGACAGACCCGCGGCTTCCTCGACATCCGCGATACGGTCCGCTGCATCGAGATCGCCTGTACGCATCCGGCGGCACCCGGCGAATTCCGCGTCTTCAATCAGTTCACCGAACAGTTTTCCGTTCTCGATCTCGCCTACAAAGTCCAGGCTGCCAGCAAGAAAATGGGCCTCAAGGTCGAAATCGACCACCTGCCCGATCCCCGCGTCGAGGCCGAAGCGCATTATTACAACGCCAAGCACTCTCAACTGATTGACCTGGGGCTAGAGCCGCATCATCTGTCGGATTCGCTGCTCGATTCGTTGATGAACATTGCCATCGAGTACCGTGACCGGATCGACTCATCGCTGTTCATGCCGCAGGTGAACTGGCGCAACGCGCGCAACGATCGCCATCGCCAGTTGGGTGCAACGGCACCGGCAATTACGGAGACCCGCTCGGCGGGGTCGAAGTAACGAAAATCCTTCATTGTTCGTCCGGATTGGGCCGGGGCGCGTACGCGAAGCGTGTGTCGCTGCGCATGCATGCCTTTCGGCTGTCTTCCATCACGTGCTCCTGAAATAACCTTGCATGGTGTGTCGCTTCGTCCGGGCGGCGCCTGGCGTGAACGGTAGGGCCGTTCCGCTAGAACTGCACGAGAACGGCGTGTTTCGCCAGGCCAGGCAAAGAGCGCAGGCGAAACTCAAGATCTTGCGACGCGTTCGCAGACAAGGCCTGCGGCTTTTACGGCGCCGACAACTTTTCCGGAAAAAATGTGGATCTCGCCCGGCGAGGTTTCCTGAACGTAGAGCGTGCGGCGGTCGGAGATCGGATTGTTCTCGACGACGCGAATCGTGAAGCGCGAGCCCATGTAGACGGCGTCCTGGGAGGCGGGGACTCCGAGCATGGAGTCTCGGCGCATGGCCTCGAAGCGACTGAAATCGATTTTCCCCCACTCCGGGCCATTCAGCATGTGCGCGAAGGGCTCAGGAATCGGGTCGTTGGGATTGTTGGTCGTCCAATGGTTCGTGTTCTTCGCCGAGCCGAAGAGGGATTTTCCCGAGCTGCCGTATGGATCGAAGGCGGTGAATGGGCCGTCGACGATCACCAGCGAAATGTGCTGAAGCGCTGGCGGCAGCTGGATCAGAATTTTCTCGGCAACTTGATATTTCGCATTCGGAAAAAGGCCCAGGCTTGGGCCGAGGCCGTAGGTGGCCCACACGACGAAATCGTGGTCGGGCCGTTCTTCTGCCCTCAAGGCGCGCTTCTTGAGGGGAATGCCCAGCTTCGTGATTTGCGAAGTGACGGTGTCTCGCAATGCGTCTGGATCGTAGATCTGCTCGTCGACTTCGTAGCATTTGTCGATATATCCGAAATCCATCCATTCCGGCCGCACCGGCCTGCAGGCAAGGGCGTATTGCGCCATCACTTTCTCGAAGAGGGCGGGCGGCGTGACGGAGCCTTCCTTGGGGATGGCGTAGTAGTGACGGCTGTTGCGGACAATGGCGGGCGCGAAGGCCCGGGTGAATTCGGCGCGGGCTTCGAGCGTTTCGGCAATCGTTTCCGGGCTGCGCGGGTAGTGATAGCCGGAGTGGATGCGGTACTGGTTGATTGCCGAGGTCGCGCGCAGAATGCCGAGCGGATCGAAGAGGCGAACGCTGTGGCCGGCTTCGGCGAGGCGGATCGCGATCGTGGCGCCGTAAATTCCAGCGCCGGCGACAGCGATTTTACTGCTCATGAGGACGCTTTCCGCGCGGCGACCAGCCGGCCTTCGCGGAGAAAATAATCGACGCCGCGCCAGCGAATCGTGCGGCGGCCGAAACTGGCGATCCACATGAAGAACGCCATGGCGTCCCACAGCGGAATCAGCGGCATTTTGTGCCAGATACCCCTCTGCTTCATACCCCAGACGCCGATCATCCAGGTGATCAGTGCGCGGAACACAACATAGGCGCCCAGATAGATACCCGCGACCAACCACGTCGGTTTCGCGGCGATGGCCACGAGCGCCCACGGCAATCCCCAGGTGAAGATCAGGCCGAAATGGCCCCAGGGGCGCATCAATCTTTGCACCGTCATCCAGCGGGTGCGTTTGTGCAACAGATCGCTAAAGGTGTTGAAGTCGGCGACGGAGTGAACGATGTAGGGAAGCAGCTTCACGTCGTAGCCCTGTTCGGCCACGAGTTTTCCGGCGTACACGTCGTCGGCAGGACGATCCTCGATCACCTGGTAGCCGCCGTAACTTTCGACCGCTTTGCGCGTTGTCGCGATGGTCTGTCCGAAGGTGACTTTCAAGTCGTCCAACTGCCACGCGACCATCACCGGCGCAAAGAAATCGGAAATCATGCCGATGGTCTGGAGTTCCTGGACGAGATTGATTTCCTTGGTGGAGACGTACAAGCAGGTGGCGGCGCCGACTTTCGGATTGCGGAACACCGACACGATCGAGCGAATGTAATCGGGGCCGACGCGCACGTCCCCGTCGGTAATCATGAAAATATCGTATGCCGCCTCGGTTGTCAGGCGGTTCAAGCGGCCGACTTTGTCGTTGATGGCATCGCGGCCGGAGCCGAACAGCAGCCGGATTTTGCGGTCGGGAAATTCCTTGATGAGCTTTTCAAGCAGCGGCAGCGCGGGGTCGCCGGGATCGACGCAGAACACGATCTCGTACTCGGGATAGTCCTGTCGGCAGAAGCTGGCGTAGTTTTCGTAGGCGTCCTCGTCGAGGCCTTTGATCGGTTTCAGGCAGCTGACCGGCGGCAGAAAGTCCGTGTTCGGTGCGGCGTGATGTTTCGCATTCTCGAAAAAACGAAACGTACTGAAGAGTGCGAGCACGTAATAGACGAGCGGAACCGCAGCGGCGGTCAGGACTAAATATTGGACGATCGCGAGAATCTTCTCACTCCTCGTGCGGTGGACGCAGTCGTTTCCCTGCAGCCGGACGGCAGGAAGTTGCGCCCCAGTCGCCGCACGCCCGGCAGGACGAATTCATTCCGCTTCAGGAAAAGGGAAATGCGGGAAATCGATGCTGCCACCGCGCGAAATTCTAGCATGAAACGGAAATTTTCACGTGCAACGGTGCGGACGGTACTAGGAAGAGCTGGAATTGGTGAAAATTTCAAACCAAAATCTGCGCGGAGGCACACCGACCGAGAGAAAGGTCAGGAGTTGTTGCGGACGGTGCGCTCGAGAGCTTCCCGCAGAGCGATCTTGGGCTTCCAGTTCAATTCTTCGCGGATTCGGCGGGTCGAGTAGTAACGGTTCTCCGAGGCCCGGACCAGTTGGCGGCGGGAAAATGCGCCCGTGTCAGCCGGGATGAGACGGGCTAAGGGCCGGGTGATGGTTGCCGCCATCACGATGGGCTGGGCGGGCCAGAAGATGGTTTTGCTTTTTGTAATGGCTGTTCGGGCGGCGTGATATCGGCCGAGCGTGAGTCTTTCGTCGTCGAGGAGGATGTATTGGCGCGAGTCATTTCCTGGTTCCCGTGCGGCGAGCTCGACCGCATCGGCCACGTTTTCGACGTAGCTCAGCGGGAACGGCTGGTTGGGTCGGCCGAAAACGATGTCGAGTTTGCCGAGCCGGACGCCGATGAGGGCGCTCGGGAGCGGCCTGCCGGGGCCGAAAACGATTCCGGGACGGAGGATCGTGAGTGGCACGGACGAGTGTTTCGCGAATTTCAGGGCGAGACGGTCTGCTTCGATTTTCGATTGCGCGTAGAAGTCGCGCTCTTCGGGGAGCTCGTCGAAGGGCGTGTCCTCGTCGATCCATTCATCATCCTGGAGCGGTCCGTAAACGGCGATCGAGCTGAGATAAATGATCCGGCGCGGTTTGGCGCGGAGGCTGGCTTGCAGGATGGCGTCGGTTCCACGAACGTTGGCGTCGAAGAATCCCTGGCGCGTGCTGCGGGCGTCGACCGTCGCCGCTGCGTGGATGATGATTTCGGCACCCCCGACGGCGTGACGGATGGCGTCGGCATCTGCGACGTCGCCGCGGATTACTTCAACGCCTTGGGAAGCGAGGGCGTCGGCGCGAGCGGAGGGACGGGCTAGGACGCAAGCTTGAGCGCCATTGGCCAGCAGGCGCTTGACCAGCGCCTGACCGATAAAGCCAGTGCCTCCTGTTAGGCAAACACGCATTTCTTAAGCGAGTCACCGGATTTCGCCGCCGAAGGCGCTTCGGCGGCCCGAGCCGGTCTTGAATCGTGCTCCTCCTGCGGCGGCGGAAGCCGCCACCCGCAAGGCGTTCCGGGCTGCGACGGCGCCGGTGAGACGATGGAGTGTAGCAACGTTCCGAGGGAATTCGCATCTCCACGAGCGCGTGTGCTTGCGGCTTTTTCGACCTGACCCGCCGCTGAAAAGATTGTAGGATATTTGCGATGCTTGGGCGCTTCCTCGTAGCTTGTCTGCTGCTCATCCCGGCCATTCCAATTGCGACGCGCGGATGCACTTGCTCGGATGCTTCGCCGGGCGCTTGTCCCGGTCTGCAGGAAGGCGACGTTGTGTTCATGGGTACCGTGACGGCTCTAGAGGACATCGCCTACGCGCCCCCGAAGCCCGCCGACCTGTCCGACCAAACTCCCGGTCCGACCGGCGACGCCAGCGCCAAGCCGCCGGGGCAGGATGCTGCGGTCAAAGCGGCTGCAACCGCCGATGCCATTGCGTCACGACTGACCCGCTACCATTTCCGGATCGACGAGCGTTTCGCACCCGCGCCGGCCTCGGCTCTGGCCGAAGAGATCGACATATTTTCCGGCGGGGAAGACGGCGACTGCGGTTACCGATTCAAGGCGGGCCAGCAGTATGTGGTGTTCACACACCAGGGCACGGAGGGTCGGCTGTTCGCGACGATCTGCAGCGGCACACGTCCGGCGAACGAAGCGAAGGCGCTGTTGCCGCAGCTGCGAGCGATGCGCAACGGGCAGCGCGTGGCGTCTGTTTTTGGAGTGCTGCGGCGATCCGAGCCGCCATTCCTAGCGCTGCCAGATGATCCCGACGAGCCGCTGCCGAACGTTTCGTTGAAGCTGCGGTCGCACGACGATCGGTTTGAGACAAGCTCGAATGACGAAGGCGTGTACACGTTTTACGACGTGCACGCGGGCGAATACAATTTCACGGCGCACCTACCCGTGCGGATGGAATTGACGCACCGCTCGCAGACCGGCGGGCTCGCACGCTTCAAAATTCCCAATGGTGCGTGCTACGAATTCGACGTGAACGCGCTGCCGACCGGCCACATTCGTGGCTCGGTGTTCGGTCCGGACGGCAAGCCGCTGGCGATCGCGTCGGTGGAGCTTTACCGCGCCGGCACTTACAACGACACGAAGCCGGGACTGTGGGGATTTCAGGGCGCCCAAGGAGAGTTCGACCTGGATCACGTGGGGCCGGGCGATTACATTCTGGTATTCAACCGCACGAACCGCTCGGACCCGAATTCGCCGTATCCACGGGCGTTTTATCCCGGCGTGGGTGACCAGGCCGATGCGACGCCGATCAGGCTGAAGGACGGTCAGCTGTTGTCGAAAGTGAATATGACGGTGAAGGACGGCTACCCAACTCATCTGCTGCGCGTCCAAGTGAAATGGCAAGGAGTACGTCCGCCCGGTAACGTCACCATAATGGCCAAGGCCGACAATGGGGAGAACCCCTCGGCCGAGAGGCTCGCCGACGGTTCCTATCAATTCACCTTGCTTGAATCGGCGAACTACACGATATCCGCGTGGGAGGATTTGACGCCGCGGCGCCCCGCGGCGGCGCGGCGCAAGGGTGCGGATCCGGCGCTTCCGGCCCGAATTGACGCGGATCCTGTCAGCGTGGCCGGCGCGGACAAAAATACGAAGACCATTACGATGACGTTTGTCAGTCCGATTAGCGGTAAGCCTGGAAAATAAATCTGGGAGCGAAATGATGAAAAAGTTTCTGAGCCTGAGCGCGGTTGTGACACTGCTGTTTTTTTTCGGTCAGGCTACGAAGGTTGCCGCGCAGGAGCCCGGGAAGGACGCGAAGCCGGCCGATGCGGGGAAGTCCGCCGACGCGGCGAAACCGGCCGAGGCCCCCAAGGAAGAGTCGTCGGTGACGGAACACACCGTGCGCATCGGCGATCAGACGATCAGCTACAAGGCGACGGCTTCGACGACATTGTTGAAAGACGATAAAGGTGAGCCGACGGCGCTGATGTATTCGACCGCGTACACGCGTAGCGACGTGAAGGATTTGAGTCAGCGGCCGATTGCCTTCATTTACAACGGAGGACCCGGTTCCGCGTCGGTGTGGCTGCACATGGGTGCGTTCGGGCCGCGGCGGGTGGTGACGGACAACGCAGCGCCGACGCCCCCGGCGCCGTACAAGCTGGTGGACAATAGCGAGTCGCTGCTGGACAAGGCTGACCTGGTTTTCATCGATCCGGTGGGGACGGGCTTCAGCCATGCGGTAGGGAAGGCCGAAGACAAGAATTTCTGGGGAGTCGATCAAGATGTGAAATCGCTGGCGCAATTCATCGTGACGTACGTGAGCCGGAACAGCCGCTGGAATTCGCCGAAATTCCTGATCGGCGAAAGCTACGGAACGTTCCGGTCGGTCGCGCTGGGGAATTACCTGCAGACGACCGATGGGATGTACATCAACGGGATCGTGCTGATCTCGAGCGTGATCGACGCGAGCTCGCTGGCGTTTGCCACGGGCGACGACCGTTCCTACATCTTTTATGTGCCCACGTACGCAGCGACGGCTTGGTACTACAAGCTGATCAAGGATCCGCCGGCCGATATCAACGTGTTTGTCGATCGCGCGCGGGAATTTGCCGGGGGCGAATATGCCGCGGCGCTGATGAAAGGCTCGAGCCTGACGGCAGCCGAGACCGCAGACATCGCGAAGAAACTCTCGGCTTTGACCGGGTTGAGCGAGGACTATCTGATCAAGGCTGACCTGCGCGTGACACTTGCACAGTTTGACGCGGAGATCGAGCGCAGCCGCGGGCTGGTGGTCGGGCGCTATGACTCGCGTTTCTCCGGCAATACCTACGATCTGTTGACGGAGAATTCGGAATTCGATCCCTCGTTTACGGCGGTCGTGGGCGCGTTTACGGCGGCTTTCAACGGATATGTGCGCGATGAATTGAAATTCGGGCAGGATAAGGAATACAAAGTGCTGCCGAGCGAGCCTTCGCGGAACTGGGATTGGAAGCACAACGCGGCTCCCGGAGGATTTTTCCCCAGCGCGCCGAACGTGGGGCCGGACATGATCCGGGAGCTGCTCGATAATCCGCATCTGCGGGTGCAGATCGAGAATGGCTACTTTGACAGCGCCACGCCTTTTTATGCTACCGAATACACCACCGATCATTTGCTACTGCCCGCAGACGCGCGTTCCCGGATCAGCCTGAAGTATTACACCTCGGGGCACATGATTTATCTGCACGACGAGGATCGCGTGAAGCTGAAGTCGAATATCGCAGCCTTTGTGGATGGCGCGTTGAAGCCTTAGTCGTTTCCTGCGGGACGCGCCGTGCCCCCGCTGCGCGCCCTGCTGCTCGCAGCGGCTGTTGTGCGGTTGGTCGCGCATGCTTCCGCGGGCAGAGCGCGTCATGCTAGCCTGAACACGTGAGTCTTTCTCCAGCCGCGTCTTCCCAGGCGTTCGCTCTTCGTCGGAATCCTCATCTTTACGAGATCAATACTTGGTCGTGGCTTGAGAAGCTGGGCGCTCGTCTAGGCAGGACCATTACGCTTGCCGAGGTGCCGGATTCGGAGTGGGACGCGCTGGCCCGGTTGGGATTCGACGCCGTCTGGCTGATGGGTGCGTGGAAGCGCAGCCCCGAGGCGCGTAGGATCGCGCTCGAAAAGGCGACCGCCCCGAACGGAGCAGCACAATACGATCGCGCCCTGCCGGGCTGGAAGACGGAAGACATCATTGCATCACCCTACGCCGTGGCGGATTACGTTCCCGAGGTGCGGATCGGCACGTGGCAGGTGCTCGACGCCGTGCGCGCCAAGCTGCACGAGCGCGGTGTGGCGCTGTTTCTCGATTTTGTGGGCAACCATACGGCGCTGGATCATCCGTGGATCCGCAGGCACCCGGAATTCTACGTGAACGGCACCGCGGAGGATTATCAGCGCGATCCCGCGAGCTTTTGCCGCGTGGAAACCCCGCGCCGGGTGTTTTATCTGGCGCTGGGGCGCGATCCGTATTTCCCTCCGTGGCCGGATGTGGCACAGCTGAACCATTTTTCCGAACAGATGCGCGCCGCGCAGCTCGCCGACCTGCGTACGATCGCGGCGCATTGCGACGGCGTACGCTGCGACATGGCCATGCTGCACCTGAACGATATTTTCGAAAGGATCTGGGGCCATCTGCTGCGCGGGACCACGGCGCCCGAGCAGGAATTCTGGGAGAAAGCGCACACGTCTGTGCCCGGGCTGATTCTGCTCGCCGAGGCATATTGGGGGACGGAATCGCGCTTGCTCGATCTGGGCTTTTCCTATGTGTACGACAAGGGTCTCTACGATGCAGTCCGTGACCGAAATATGGCTGACGTGCATGGACGTCTGTCGGACCCCCTGGCAGGCCAGAACAAACGGGCGCGCTTCCTAGAAAATCACGACGAGGAGCGCTGCGCCGCGGTCTTTGGTGCGGACCGCCGCATTTGTGTGGGATCGCTGATGGGCACTTTGCCGGGAATGCGCTTTTATCATCAGGGCGAACTGGAAGGCGCGAGAATTCACCTGCCGATCACGCTGCGGGTTGCCGCCGACGGAGACGTCGATCCTGCCGCGACTGCTTTTTTCGCGAAGCTTTTGCGGACCACGAAGGAGCCGGTGTATCACGGCGGCGAATGGAGTCTGCTGCCGGTCACGGCGGAGGGCGATGACACGGCCGGGAACCTGGTGGTTTATGAATGGCGATCGTCGAAAGTGTGGAAAGTGATGGCAGTCAATCTGGCCGATCGAGTGTCGCAGGGCCGCGTGCATTTCGGACTGCGGCAGTGGGCTGCGAAAGAGTACAGTTTCTACGACGAGCTCTACGACGTGCGCTATGTTCGCACCGCGGAGGAACTGAGCAGCATGGGTCTGTTTGTCCTCCGCGAGCGATTCGACGCGCACTGGTTCAGCGTCACGCCACTTTGAAATGCCGAGCGTTCGTCCATTCGGTTCCCGGCCTGCCGGCGACCGCCGCACGCTTGGGCAATTCTGATATTCTTCTCGTCGTGCGGATTTCCAAATTTCTCGCCGTTATTCTTGCCGCTGTATCACTTCTGGCCTTTGGCGCCTTGGACGCTGCTTCCCAGCCGCCGCGGCAGGCGCCCGCTTCTCCTGCGCAGGAAACACCGGCACCACCCGCAGTTGCTCCGCCGCAGGCGCCGAATCCACCTCCCGTGCTACCGCCGAGCGGACCCATCATCGTCCTCGATCCGGCGCATGGAGGCACGGATGCCGGCGCGCGCGGCGAAGCGGTCGCCGAAAAAGACATGGTGCTGCAGATCGCGAGATCGGCCCGAGCCGCGCTCGAACGCCAGGGCTACCGCGTGGTGATGACGCGCAACGACGATTCGAATCCCTCTTACGACGATCGTGCGGCGATGGCGAACGGATATCGCGATGCCATTTTCGTCACCTTGCACGTGGCTTCGACCGGCACGCCGCGCACGGTGAGGACCTACTCGATGTTATTTGC
>JBAVUW010000063.1:0-19215 GCA_049696975.1 Candidatus Acidiferrales bacterium
AGGAAGCCCTTCACGAGCCGGTAGTATAGCAAGGGAATCGACGGGCGGCGCGAAAGTTCGGGCGCGAAGCCAAGATGTGCGGCCAGGCAGCGGTGAGTTCGCCGGGTGAGAAACCGCGCGGCTAGTCGAGCGATTCGGGTTCGAGGCCGATGTTTTTTTCGCCGGCCGCTTTCTTTTCGTTGTACTTCTTCACCCAGGCGGCGAAGCTTTTTCCGGCGGCGGTGTCGCGGCCGGTGAAGGCGAGCGCGGCCACGTCACTGAACGGGATGGAAAGTTTTTGCCCGGTCTCTTTCGGCATCATGCGGACGAAGCATTCGGCAAGCGACGGTCCCTTGATCTTGCGATCGAAAACGTATCCTTCGATCTTCTGCCCGGATTTCAGCGTGATGGTGAGGTCGCCGCGATAGTCGAACGCTTTTTCCAGGGCGTCGCGGACCTCGCTTTCCGACGATACCGACGGAATCCAGCCTTCCAGATTTTCGTGGACGAATCCGAGCCGTTCTTCGTCTCCGGGAGCCGATGTTCTGTGAATTTCAGACATGATCGAAACGTCAGGCCTTGGGCGAGAGCGAGATCTGCACGAGCTGGCCGGAATTCTTGCTCGCGTCTCCGGAAACCGGGCCCATGGCGTCCGGGTCCTTGTATTTGTTGAACAGCGTGGCGCGCACGGTGGCCAGGAACCCGCCGATGGAGCCGAACGTGTCGTTCACGGCGCTGGCTTCGTAGCCGCTGTGAACCATGCAATTGGCGCACTTGGGATTTCCGCTCTCGGTTCCGTAGTTTTCCCAGTTCGTTTCGCCCAGCAGCTCCTCGAACGTGTCCGCGTAGCCGTCCTGCAGCAGGTAGCAGGGCTTCTGCCATCCAAAAATGTTGTAGGTGGGCATGCCCCAGGGCGTGCACTTGTAATCGCGCTTGCCCATCAGAAATTCCAGAAACAGCGGGCTCAGATTGAAGCTCCACTTTTCCGAGCGGTTGCTGAGAATCTGGCGGAACAGATGGCGCGTCTTCTTGCGGCTCAGGAAGTGTTGCTGGTCCGGCGCTTTGTCGTAGGTGTAGCCGGGTGAAAGCATCATGCCTTCGACCCCGAGATCCATCATGTCGTCAAAAAACTGGCGCACGGATTGCGGATCGGCGCCGTCAAACAGCGTCGTGTTCGTGGTGACGCGGAATCCGCGGCCGAGCGCCATGCGGATTCCTTCGACGGCCTTGTCATAGGTACCTTCGCGGCAGACCGAGAAATCGTGGTGATCGCGCTGGCCGTCCATGTGAACGGAAAACGATAGATATTTGCTGGGCGTGAACTCGTCGAGCCGCTCAGAAAGCAGCAGGGCGTTGGTGCAGAGATAAATGTATTTCTTGCGGGCCACCAGCCCGTTCACGATCTCGACGATCCCGGGGTGCATGAGCGGCTCGCCGCCCGGGATGCTGACGACCGGCGCGCCACATTCCTCCACCGCGCGGAAACATTCCTCGGGAGTGAGCTGTTTTTTCAGCACGTGCGCGGGATACTGGATTTTGCCGCAGCCCGCGCAGGCCAGATTGCAGCGCAGCAGCGGCTCGAGCATCAGGACAAGGGGGTATTGTTTCCGCCCTTTGAGCTTCTGGCGGATGACGTAGGACGACACGGCCCACATCTGCGATACCGGTCCCGGTACACCCATCTCGTGAACCTCGCTTAGAACCGCACGTACGGACACAGTTCGATTGCTGCTCTTATGATGCCATGTTCGACGCGTTGTGTGAACCGCAGAAGTGGCCACGCGACGCGGAAACCAAGGCGCCGAGCGGTCAATTCGCGGCGGCCTTCACGGGTTGCACGGCGTAGGCGGGTTCGACGGTCAGCACTTCCTGGATTCGAGGGTCTTTGATGACCTTGGCGAAATCGGGGTCTTTGACGGCTTCCTTGAATTCCTTGTAGCCTTCGTCGCGCGCCATCTTGAGGTAACGGGCGGCGCGTCCGGCATCGCCGATCTTTGCGTAGGACTTTGCCAGCATGAAATGGAGCGGGGCCGGATCTTCCGACGAGCGTTGCTGCAGGACGTTGCCGGCGGTGCTCTTGTGGTCGAAAACTTCCGGGTCGATGGCCAGCGCATGGCCAAACGCGACCATGGCTTTCGGATACTCCCGGACGCCGCAGTAGGCGTAGCCGAGATTCGTGTAGATCGTGGCCAGCGGATTGCCCTTTGAAATAGCCCGCTTGTAATACTTGATCGCCTTGCCGTAGCGCCGCTCGGCAAATTCGACGGTGCCGAGATTGTTCAGCGGGTTGGAATCGGTCTTGTCGGCTCGAGCGGCGAGCTTGTAATAATGCTCGGCTTTCACGCCGTCGCCGATTTCCTGAAAGGCGATGCCGGCGGAGTTGAGGATCTTGGAATCGTGCGGATCGTCGATCAGGATGGTCTGATACGCCTTGGCCGCCTCATCAAATTCCTTGCGCGCCATCAGGATGGCGGCGGTCATTTCGGCGCGTTCCCGCGCGGTCATTTTCGGCGGAGTAGGGCTTTCGGGCGAGGCCGGGGGAGCGGTATCGGCACGAGTCGTGCCCAGTGGACCGTTGGGCACCTGTTGCGCCTGCACAATACCGGGGATGAGTCCTGCGACGAAAACGAGCGGAACTGTTAAGAGGCCGAATCGCTTCATGGCCGTGCCCCTTGTCGCGCGGCTCGACTACTGCTGCGGCTTGGAATTCGAGTTGTCCGAGGGCTGTTTGCTTCCGCCAAAGATACCAAAGATCCGGTCGAGCAAGCCTTTTTTCTTCTCCGGCTCCTGTGCCGTTTGCGAATCGGCGTCCGACGGCTTTTGCCCCCCTTTCGCCGCCGGTCCGGTTTTGGGGCGCTGGCTCTGCGTGGCGCTAAGAGGCTGGCCGGTCGTATTCACTGCCGCTTGGGGCGGCGCGGGCTGATCCTTGCCGAAAAGATGAGCGAGCCAACCGCCGCCTCCGGCTGACTGGGCATTTTGCCCGCCGCCGTGGAGATCGCAGTATGCTGTCGGCTCGCTACCCTGAATGAAATATTCCTGGGCGACCTCGGGGCAGGAGGGCGTGGCGAGTTGTCCGCTCTGCGGGTCGACCGATTCCTGGACGATTCCGGCGGGCGGATCGAAATCCAGCGTATTGCGATAGAGCGGCAGCGCCACCGCCCGCTTCATGAACTCAGCCCAGATCGGCGCCGCCGCCGCGCCACCGGCGAGGCCCAGATCGCGATTGTCATCAAATCCCACCCAGACCACGCAGAGCAGATTCGAGGTGTAGCCGGCGAACCATCCATCCCGCGAGGTGCCCGTCTTTCCGGCCGCGGGATTTTGAAAACCGAGCTGCCGCACGGCGAAACCGGTTCCGTGGTTGATCACGTCCTGCATCAGGCTGGTGGTCAGGTACGCGACCCGCGGATCGAGAACCAGGCGCGTGGTCGGTTCGTTTGTTTCCTCGACTTTGCCGTCGCCCGAGACCACGCTGCGGATAAACAGCGGCTCGGCGCGAATGCCTCCGTCGGCAAAGGCGGTGTAGCCCGCGGCGACGTCGATCGGCGTCATTTCATAGGCGCCCAGCGCGACGGCCGGGGTGGGCTGAATATTCGAACCGAGCCCCATCTGCCGCGCCAGGTCGACCACGCGCTGATAGCCGATCATTTCGGCGACTTTCACGGTGGCCACGTTGAGGGAATGGATCAGAGCGTCGCGCACGGTGACCGTACCGTAGAATTCCTGGCCGTAGTTGTCCGGCGTGTATTCCTTGTTGTCGAATTCAAACGTCGTGGGAGTGTCATCCACCGTGGTCACCGGCGTGACGATGGGCGAAAGGCCCTGCGCGGCGTTGTTAAACGCCGCGGCGTAAACGAACGGTTTGAAAACGGAGCCCGGCTGGCGGTGGGCGAGGGCGTGATTGAGCTGACTTTCGCCGTAGTTGCGTCCGCCGATCAGCGCGCGAATCTCTCCGGTGTGCGGGTCGAGGACGACCATGGCGACCTGCACAGGGGGAACGACCTGGCCCTGCTTTTTCCAGAGGGCATATTTGCGCGCGAGAAGCTTGTCCACGTTCTCGACGCCGATCTGGACGGCTTCGTTGGCGGCGCGCTCGAGAGCAGGGTCGAGGGTCGTGTAAATGCGGTAGCTTTCGTTTTCCAGGTCGCTCTCGGAATATTTCTCGAGCAGGTGGTCCTTCACCATGTCGACGAAATACGGGGCGGAACTGCTGGCCAGTCCGCCGTTCACGAAATGCAGCTTGGCGTGCTTGGCGCCGGCTTCTTCCTCAGCCGTGAGGTAGCCATCCTCCACCATCTGCGCGAGCACGCGGTCGCGGGCCTCTTCGGCGCGGTCCGTATGGCGCTCGGCGGCGGAATAGCGGTTGGGCGCGCGAATGATTCCGGTCAGGAAGGCGGCCTCGCCGGGGGTGATCTCGCGAACGTCCTTGCCGAAATAGGCTTCGGAGGCTTCTCCGAACCCGCGGATTGAAAAGCTGCCGCGATTGCCCATATAGATATCGTTGGCGTAGAGCTCGAGGATCTGCTGTTTCGAAAAGCGTTCGTCGAGCTCCGCCGCCATCAGGATTTCTTTCAGCTTGCGGCTCCATTCGCGCTTGGTGGTAAAGAAAAAGGTGCGCGCCACCTGCATGTCGATCGTGCTGGCACCCTGCGCCTTCTGGCCGCGGCTGACGTCGTAGAAGGCAGCGCCGAACACGCGAACCATGTCGAGCGCGCCATGCTCGAAGAAGCGCTTGTCCTCCGCCGCCAGCAGCGCGTGGATCAGCACGGGCGGCAAATCCTCGTAACGCACCACGCGCCGTTTTTCGCGCGAGCTATCGAACAGGTTGGTGATGAGCTCGGGCTCGATTTCCGCCGCCTCGACGGGTGAGCCGTCTGCCAGCAGCGTGATGCGCGAGACTTCGGCTCCGGTGAACTCGACGCGCAGGGCGTTCTTGCCCGCGAAGTAGGAATCCGGGGAAGGGCGAATCTCGACAGCCGAGGCGGTTTCGCGGAACTGCCCGGGAGAGCCGTCGACCTTGCTTTCCTGATACCCGGCGCGCAGCAGATAGGTGGCGAGGTCGTTCGAACGCAGCGTCTCGCCGGCAAAGACATGACCCGGGGCGGAGTAGACGCGCGAGGTGTTCTGGTAGATCTGCCCGGTCAGGTGCTCGTTGATCATGTGCCCGAACTCGATGTAGTAGTAGGCGAACAGGCAGGTGAAGCCGAGCAGGATCGCCAGCACTCCGCCGAGCAAGCTCAGGCCGAGCCGGGACGTCCAGAAGCCACGGGCAAGTTGAATCCGCAATCAAGCTCTCCGGTTACGAGTACGCAAAACGACGCGCGCGTCAAAAGACCGCCGGGTTGCGCGGCGCCTCATAGGAACTGATTTCAATTCTAGATGCTATGGTTGTCTGCGTGGGGATGAAATTGCAATGTGAACTGATAGACCTTCAGGTCGATGGGCACGGAGTAGTCGGTTCCGATCTCGACGCTCCCGTTCGTCATGCTTACGCGGATGTCTTCCGGCTTCACCGGAATGTCCAACTCCTGGGCCTTCTTGAAGATGTCGGCGCGGACGTCGTCGGGACCCTTTTTCGGGTATCCGGTGAGCGCGAAACGGGATTCGGCTTCGATCGAATCCTGGAACTGGTAGTTTTCGACGTAGACGGGCACGATCTTGATCGCCGTGAAAGCCATCGCTCCCAGGATGACCAGCGTGAACAAGAGGCTCATCTTGGAGCCACCATGTTCGCCAGGTTGAAACGACCGAGTCATTGAAGCCGTATGTTCTCCCAGGGCCATCTTCCGTAATTGTAAGCTATCACGCCGGCGGGCAGACGTATGCCTGAGCAGGGATCCGTGTTTGCGATGAGTAAACGCGGGATTCCGCGCCGCGGCCGCGATCAGTAGGCTTTCGCGAAAATGGCTTTTTCGCTGGCCCGATTGCTGCAATAAATGCAGCTACCGGAGCCGCCGGGCTGCTCGAGCGGGATGCAGCGCATGGTGGCTTTGGTCTCTTCCTTGATTTTTTCCTCGCAGTCACCGCCGCCGCACCACCAGGTGAAGGCGAATCCCTTCTCGACGGCAGACCTGAACTCGGCGTAATCGGCCGGGTCAGCCGTATGCGACTTGCGAAACTCCAGAGCGCGGTTGTAGAGCGCTTTTTGGATCTCGTCAAGCGTCTGCGCGACCGAGGCCGCAATTCCCTGCTGCGGGACGAACGCCTTCCCCTCCTTGCCGGGGCGATCGCGGCGGGCCAGAACCACCGAGCCTTTGGCGACGTCTTTGGGCCCCAGCTCGAGACGCAGCGGAACGCCGCGCATCTCCCAATCGTTGAATTTGAAGCCGGGGCTCAGGCCTTCGCGCTCGTCCATTTTCACCCGGATGCCGGCGTCGACGAGCTCGCTCCGCAGCTTGTGGGCGTTCTCCAATACCGCGGCGCGCTCCTCGTCGGTCTTGTAGATGGGCACGATCACCAGCTGATACGGAGCGAGACGCGGGGGCAGGATCAAACCCTGGTCGTCGCCGTGAACCATAATGATGGCGCCGACAAATCGAGTGGAAAGCCCCCAGGAGGTCGTCCAGCAGTGCTGCAGCACGCCCCCTTTGTCGAGATAGCGGATTTCGAAAGCCTTCGCGAAATTCTGGCCGAGGTTGTGGGAGGTGCCGGCTTGCAGCGCCTTGCAGTCGCCCATCATGGCTTCGATCGAATAGGTCTGGTCGGCCCCCGCAAAGCGTTCGGCGGCGGACTTGCGCCCGGGAATCACGGGTACGGCCGCTTCCCTCACGGCAAAGTCTGTATAAATGTCGAGCATCTGGCGCGTTTCCGCTTCAGCTTCTTCGGCCGTGGCGTGCGCCGTGTGGCCTTCCTGCCAAAAAAACTCGAGCGTGCGCAGGAACAGGCGCGTGCGCAGCTCCCAACGCACCACGCTGTTCCATTGATTGATCAGGATCGGCAGATCGCGGTAGGACTGAATCCATTTTGAATACGCGTGGCCGATGATCGTTTCCGACGTCGGGCGAATCACCAGGGGTTCATCCAGCTTTTCGCCGCCGCCATGTGTCACCACGGCGAGCTCAGGCGAAAATCCGGCGACGTGCGATTTTTCCTTATCGATGAAGCTGCGCGGAATCAACAGCGGGAACGCTGCATTGACGTGGCCGGTCGCCTTGAAGCGCTTGTCGAGCGCCGCGGTGATGTTCTCCCACAGCGCCCATCCGTAAGGGCGCACAATCATGCAGCCGCGAACGGGTGCGTAATCGGCGAGCTCCGCGCGCAGAACGAGCTGGTTGTACCATTCGGAAAAATCTTCGGCGCGCGTGGTCAGCTTCTGATCCGACATTCGGTTCGGTGTCCTTCTCCGCGCGGGCAGGCGGCCATGCGCTCGCGGCCCGGCGCCGGAATCAGCTTGTGCGAATCGGCAAACATGCATTATCTAGGCGGGAACAGTTTGCGTCCAGAGTTTGTTCACCCGACGGCAGCGCGGCGGTCGCCGATCAGCGGGATTTCTTTTTGGCCAGCTCTGGTGCGGGAAGCGCCGCTTCGTCAAGGGGTGCGCGCGCGTCGTGATTGAGCGAGATCACCAGCCTGGAAAGAAGTTTGTTGAGAGCGCGTTGTTCGGGTCCAGTAAACGGCGAGATCAGGCGGGCCCGGGCGCGGCTGGCGCCCCGGCGAACGCGGTTGAGCAACCTCTGCCCGGACGGGCTGATCGCGAGACCGTAACAGCGCCGGTCGTTGACGCGCCGCTCGCGCAGCATCAGGCCGCGCTTGGTCAAATTCGACACGACCAGCGCGGTCGTAAACCGGTCAAGACCTGCCAGGCGAGAAACTTCCATCTGGTCGATGCCGCGCACTTCCTTGACCACGGAGAGCACCGCCAGTTGCGACGGCGTGATCGCCAGATCGCGGCATTCGTCGCTGAAGATCGATACAGCGATGTGGTGCGCGCGCCAGAGCAGGAACCCGGGTCGCGTATGCAGAGAATTCACGGCCCTCGTGAGCCGCTGGCGCAACTGATCGCCGTTCCGATGGATTGTCATGGTCCCCAGAGCTGGCCGGTAAATTGGCGTACTTCTAACATAGATCCGCTCTGAAAGGCAACAATTGACGTGTACCCATCTTGGCAGCTCGGCACGTCTAACCGCCTAGGCGGTTTTTTTTGTGCGCATTTCCCTCCGCTTCGCTTTCTCCGTGAATACCCTGCTGGTGTCCGACACACGAGAAACCACCGCTGCAGGGATTTTGTGATCTAGCGGCCCCTCGTCCAGCGCCGGCGCGCATTCCGGCGACCGGCTCCGACACGAACTCCGTTGATTTTGACCGCTTTACACTTGACATCACTTTCCTCTCATAGTATTGGATTCGCCAGCACGAAGCGCCTGGTGGGAGGCGTAATTATCCAAGAGGATATTCTGGGGGTGGGAAAATGGGTGGGAGTCTTGCTAATGCGTTGAAGTGTGCCTCGATCGGCTTTGTGGTTTGCCTTCTTGCGTTGTTTATTTCCGCATCGTCCGCACGAGCGCAGAGCGCTGAGACGGGCGCGCTGTCGGGGACCGTAACGGATCCTTCCGGCGGAACAATCGCCGGCGCGACGGTCACTGCGACGAATCTGGCCACGGGGCAGTCTCGCACCGTAACGACGGACACAAGCGGTGTCTATAAGGTATCCCTCCTGCCGCCCGGGAATTACAGCGTGCGGTTTTCCGCCTCGGGCTTTAAGACCATCGAAGTTCCCTCTGTGACGGTGAACGTGACGGAAACCCGCTTGCTCGATCACGCTCTCCAAGTCGGCTCGCAATCACAACAAGTGACGGTCGAGTCGAATGTCGAGACCATTCAGGCGCAAAACGCCACTGTAGGAGGCCTGGTATCAGGGGAGACTGTTACCGAGCTCCCTCTCAGCACCCGGAACTTTACACAGGTGATTGACCTCTCGCCCGGTGTCGTCGCCAACGTCGCCACCGCCACTGCGGTCGGAAACGGCACGATGGACATCAACGTGAACGGCGCCGGCTCCGACCAGAACACATACATGATGGACGGCGTCATCACCACGAACTACGGCAGCGGCGGCGCAGCGCAGTCGGGCAGCTACGCCGGCATCCCGATTCCCAATCCGGACTCGATTCAGGAGTTCAAGGTTCAAACGTCGCAATACGACGCGGCATACGGTCAGAATCCCGGGGCCAACGTAAACGTCATCACCAAGAGCGGCACCAACCAGTTCCATGGCGCGGCCTGGGAGTTCAACCGGAACAATTTCTTTAACGCCAACGAGTTCTTTTTCAAGAACTCGGAAAGAGATGAGGGATTGGCGAACACGCCGCCGGAGGTAAAACAGAATCAATTCGGCGGCACATTCGGCGGGCCGATCATCAAGGACAAGTTCTTCTTCTTCTTCTCGTATCAGGGAACCAGGCAACTGAACGGCATCGGCAGCAACGGCTTCGCCACCGCCATCACTTCCGTCGGCCTGTTGCCCTTCAATGAGCCGGGCGTCCCCTTCGCCAGCGCGCGCGCGGACGGAAACGCGGGCAGCATCCACGAGGACTACCTCACCGCAAACCCGATGTGCAGCTACGACACTTATCGGGAGTATCTGGGATGTGCTTTTGCGAACGAGGCCGATTCGTTTACTCCGCATACACAGGCCGTTCTTCCGAGCGGGGCGAATATCAGCAATACCTTCATCAATTTCCTGCGTCAGACCGAGAACATTTCCCAGGTCAAGGGAGGTTTCAACAACGGCTATTACATCCCCAGTCTGCGGTACGACCCCGCTACGGATGTACCTTTCTGCATGGAGACGCCAACGCCATCCTGCTCCAACCCCACGACCATTTCGCAGGCGACCGTGGCGAACGAAAACCAGTACATGGGCAACACGGACTACGTCATCAACAGCAAGAACACATTTCAGGAAAAATACTTTTTCTCGACCGATCCTCAGGAACAAAGTTTTAGTTGCATCGTCACCGGCTGCGACCCGGGCGCACCCGAAGAAGCTCAGTATGGTTCGACCTCCCTCGTGGCCAGGCTCACGTCCGTCATCACAAATAATTTTGTGAACGATGCGTACGGCTCATTCCAGCGGCTGTTCCTGAGCGTCCATGACGGCGTTACGGTACAGTCCTGCGCAGGCGACGGCACCACGGCGCTGGGAATCGTACCTGCCGTCAATGACGGAGCACCGTGCCCTCTCTCGGGAGTTGCTGCCGGCAATCGAGAGGATTCCCTCGTGCCCATCATCGGAAATCTAGGGTTTCCGAGCACGTTCGTTGCCCCCAGTACAGTCAATTGGCCGGGCTGGAGCGCTGGCGGAAACTTCTTCTCGGCGACCCGAAGCATCCAGAACTCGTTCCTGCTCGGCGATCAGGTTTCCTGGAATCACGGCAAGCACTCGATCCGGGCCGGCGTGAATACGCAGCGCATCCAGTGGAACTGGGCGCAGCCTAACCGCGAACGTGGCTGGCTTATGGCGGGCAGCATTTCTGACCTCATGACCGCCAGCAGCGGCCCGGCCGTCGACGGAACCCCGGTGCAGGCGGCTTACTGGGTGATCAACTCCACCAACCGGCTTCTTCCCAATGGCTCGGAAAACCCGCACCACTGGCGTATCAACGAATTCTCTTCATTCGTACAGGACGACGTCAAAGTTACCCGCAAGTTGACTGTCAACCTCGGCCTCCGTTGGGAATACGACGGCTGGCCGAGTGACGAACACGGCGTCTTCACGAACTTCTCGGCCGCCGCCGCCGGTCTCGTCGACACGGGTTCCTTCTTCTTCGGAAACCAGGTTACCGGTGGGATCGGCGCGCCGGCGAACCAGATCGGCACTCTGGCGGGCTGGATCGTCCAGCACGACTACAACAAGGCCTTCTACGGACCCTTGGCCGGGCAGTTTGGTTCGACCGGAATTCTGGTGAATCAGAACGATACCTTGTTGCACGGCTCCCCGCTCGACAACTTCTCTCCGCGCATCGGCCTGGCTTGGCAGCCGTTCGGCGAGAGGTTTGTCGTTCGTGCGGGATACGGCCTCTTCTTTGACCGCGTTTACGGAAACCTCGTTGGCGACAATATCCTCGGCAACATGCCGCCCTACGCCACGGGCGTCGGGGCGGAGGTCGGCCAAACCTTTCAGAACCCGTTTTGCACGATCGTGGCACCCGCGACCACGAACAGCTGTCCACAATTCCTCGGTTTTATTCCTCGAACTCTGGAAGTCGCGGCCGGAACGCCTACCACGGGTGCAACGTCCATTACGGACATCTTCGGCAGCAACGCGACGGAGCTGATCAATTCCGGCGACGACCCGGCCATGCGCACTCCCAAGGTTCAGCAGGTCAATCTGGATCTGCAGTATGAATTCGCACACGGATGGATCCTAGACGTCGGTTACGTCGGTACGCACGGTATTCACCTCTACGATTGGAACCGCGATCCGAACGTTGCGTATCTGATTGCCGGTGCACCCAATCCTCCAACCGATCTCGTCAACCAATTGCTCGAACGGCCCGCCGGTACCTTCCCGGTGAACGACGCCGCAAACACCAATCCGTCAACCCAGGTTACAGAGAACACCTCGACAAATTACCTCGGCCGCGTGCAATACCTGGGCGTGAACCCCGGGAACCTGCAGCAGGTCGAAACGGACGGCAATCACCTGTACAACGCCCTGCAGATGCAGCTTCGGCACCAGTTCAGCCACGGTTTGACCCTGCAGGCTTCCTACACATGGAGCAAACTCATCACCGACATCAATGCGAGCGAGGCCGGCGCGGGAATCGCCACTCCGGGCAACGTGCTTTCGGGCAGCGCCGCCTCTAACGATCCGTTGAACCGCGCCCAGCAGTACGGCTTGGCGGCATTCAATCGGCCGCAGCGGGTTGTCATCAGCTATAACTACGAGCTGCCGTTCAAGGCCGATGGGCTGAAGGGCAAACTGATCGGCGGGTGGGGCGTATCAGGCGTAACCACGATCCAGGATGGCCTCCCGTTCACGATCACGGACGGGACCACAACGGCCGCCACTCTTCTCTACGGCCCATCGCTTCCTGCGACCGGTCCGTACGTTCGCGCCGAGCTTGCCGACCCAGTTGATTGCGACAAGCTCGGAGTCTGCAAGTCGGGCATGGCGCTAGGCGAACCCGGCAGCACACGAGACCGAGTGGGCCAGTATTTCAACACGGCCGCGTTCACCAATTTGCCGCAGTTTGGTGGCACTCCGAACCCCGCCGGACCATACACAGGCGTCTGCACCGGCGCGAATCCACAATTCAATAATTGTGGCACGGGCTTCGGCAATTCGGGTGTGGGCATACTGAGCTGCTGCACGCAGGTCAACTTCGACGCGGCGATTATCAAGAACACCATCGTCGGCGGGCTGCGGGAAGGTGCCAACCTCCAGTTCCGGGCTGAATTCTTCAACCTCTGGAACCACTCGCAATTCAACGAGCCGGGCAACAGCTTCGGCACCACAACGTTCGGCGAAATCACGTCGAGCGCGGTTCCGGGGAGAATTCTTCAATTCGGATTGAAATACGTGTTCTAGCAGTTCGCTAGAGCACGGACCTGCGACGAAACTCGGCCCGGCCGGCGCGCACAAAGCGCCAGCCGGGCTTTTTCTTTCCTGCCCAATTGTCCGTGGGGGCCGGGTTTCAGGCCCCCTACTTGGATGAAACCGCACAATTCTACTTTCCACAAACCGAATTTGCGGCGACCGTGCACCTCTCTGACTCGCCACTCGCGGACGCTTTTGTTAATATGAGCGCAGCTATGGTCAAGGAAACGCCCGAACTTCGCCGCATGAGCCGTTCGCTTGAGGAAACCGATCCCGCCATCGCGAACGTGCTGCATGAGGAAGTCCGCCGCCAGGCCACCGGCCTCGAGCTGATCCCCTCGGAAAATTTCGTCTCCGAAGCGGTGATGGAAACGATGGGTTCGGTGCTGACGAACAAATACGCCGAGGGCTATCCGGGCAAGCGCTATTACGGAGGCTGCGCGTTCGTCGATCAAGCCGAGCAGCTCGCCATCGACCGAGCGAAAGCTCTCTTCGGCGCCGAACACGCCAATGTGCAGCCGCACTCCGGCACCCAGGCGAACATCGCCGTGTATATGAGTGCGCTGAAGCCTGGCGACACGGTCATGGGGATGAACCTGGCGCACGGCGGCCATCTGACCCACGGCCATCCGTTGAATTTTTCGGGCATCACCTACAAATTCGTTCCCTACGGCGTGTCGAAGGAAAGCGAAACAATCGACTACGACGAGCTCGACCGGCTGGCCCAGGAACACAAGCCAAGAATGATCGTGGCCGGTGCGAGCGCCTATTCGCGCATCTTTGATTTTCCGCGCATGGCGAAAATCGCGCAGTCGGTGGGCGCGCTGCTGTTCGTGGACATGGCCCACATCGCCGGGCTGATCGCCACGGGCGTGCATCCCAGCCCGGTGCCGTACGCCGATTTTGTCGCCACCACCACGCACAAGACGCTGCGCGGCCCTCGCGGCGGCATGATCCTGTGCCGCGAGAAATATGCCAAGGATCTCGACCGCTCCACGTTCCCCGGAAACCAGGGCGGCCCGCTGATGCACATCATCGCCGCCAAGGCCGTCTGCTTGAAGGAAGCGGCGGAGCCGGGGTTCGCCGAATATCAGCGCCAGGTCGTCGCCAACGCCAAGGCGCTTGCCGCGGGCATGGCGCGCCACGGGTTCCGCATCGTCAGCGGCGGCACGGACAATCATCTCTTCCTCGTCGACGTCCATTGCCGCGGCCTCACCGGCAGCGCCGTGCAACCGGCGCTGGATCGTGCCGGCATCACGGTAAACAAGAATTCGATTCCGTTCGATCCGCTGCCTCCTCTGAAAGCCGGCGGAATCCGCATGGGCACGCCCGCCGTCACCACACGCGGCATGCGGGAGCCCGAGATGGAAAAAATCGCGGGCTGGATCGCGGAAGTGCTCGCCCATCTCGGCGATCTAGGGGTCGAACAGCGCGTTCGCGCAGAAGTCGCTCGATTCGCGTCGCAGTTCCCTTTGTACGCACGCCGCCTGGAATCCGCCGAAGCCGCCCTGGCCGGCGTTCGCGCGGCCCGTTGAATAGTTTTCTGACGTCCGCCACCTGCCGTGTGCTCTCGAAAGATAACCTTTAGGCGTCACTCAGTTTTTCCCGCGGCGAACCGATAGACAATCAGAGGATGGGGTTGCAGACCACCATCGACGAACGATTCTCCGGCCAGCTCACACGATTTGAACGCGAGGAAGCTCGCCTGATTCAATGCTCGCTGCTTCCCGCGGGCTCGCTCGTGGGGCCGTCGTTCGAGATCGCCTATCGATTCTCTCCCTACGCCGGAGTCGGCGGCGATTTCGCCGACTTCTTCGAGCTGCCCGATGGACAGGTAGGTCTCTACATCGGCGACGTGGTCGGCAAGGGTTTGCCGGCCGCGCTCTATGCCGCGCTGGTAATGGGGCTGCTGAGGGGTCTGCACAAGTCCGGCACGGGTACGGCTGACTCGCTGACTCTTTTGAACAATCGCATGCTGGTGCGGCCCGTCACCGGGCGCTATGCCACGACGCTCTACGCGATTTTCGATCCGCTGTCGTGCAAGCTCATTTTTTCAAACGCCGGAATGCCGCAGCCGCTGCTGGTGTCGGAAGCCGGATGCATGCCGCTCGGCGAGGGCGGACTTCCCTCCGGAATTTTTCCCGGCGCCACCTATGACAGCCACTCGATCCAGCTGCATCCGGGCGACGCCGTGCTCTTCGCCACCGACGGCCTGCACGAGCTGCGCGACCGCTACGACAAGGATTTCAGCTGGGAACGCCTGCAGGACACCTGGCTGCAATGCCGCACCCGCGGGGCAGAGGATTCACTCGGCTTGCTTTTCGAGGAAGCGCGAACTTTCTGTGAAGGCGGAAGCGAGCAGCAGGACGACATTACCGCCGTGGTGCTGAAAGTTCACGGTTAGACGATTTCGATTTCAAGCTCCGTCACGCGGCCTTCGCGAATCGAAAATGCTCGCACCGGTTTCGGCGCCGCAGACCGTGGCGAAATGATGAAGTACGCCTCCTCCGAGTAGTAGGCCTGCGCGATGTCGCGCGCCGAAGGCTGGTTCTCGCCATTCGGATGGGAGTGGTAGATCCCCAGAAATTCCAGCCCGGCCAAGCGGAATTCACGCATCCGGCGGATGATTTCCCGGGGCGCGACTTCGTAATTCCTCGCCGGATCGCTCGCGACGTTTTCCGCGGGAAACACGTGGGTGATGATTCCCTCGCGCCCCGCGAGCAGACCGCAACCCTCGCGGTCCGGCTCTTGGCGCGCCAAGTCCGTCATCTGCGAAAGAGAACGTGTAAGGATTCGAACTCGCGCATTCACGAGCCGAGTCTATAACGCCGCTAGGCTTTTTGCGCCTGGCGACGGAGGAACGTCGGGACGTCGAGATCATCCGTTGGCATTTCCGGCAGCACTTCGCTCACGTTGCGCGACACCTGCTGCACGACGGTCGTCTGCGGCGGAGCCACCGGCGTTTCGCGGCCTGATTTCCACGTTTTCGGGAGATACGAGGGCCGCGTGTTCGCCTTCTTGGCGCCCACCTCGCGGAATCCCGCGGCGATCACGGTGATCTTCACCGACTCCTTCATCGCATCGTCCTGCACGGCACCGAAAATGATGTTGGCATTCTCGTGCGCGGCCTTCTGGATGATCGAAGAGGCCTCGTGAATCTCGTGCAGCGAAAGGCTGGACGAGCCGGTCACGTTGATCAGAATTCCCTGCGCGCCGTTGATGCAGTTGTCTTCCAGCAGGGGTGAATTGATCGCGCGATTCGCCGCATCGATGGCGCGGTTCGAACCGGATGCCACGGCCGTGCCCATCACCGCGTAGCCCTGGCCGGACATGATCGTCTTCACGTCGGCAAAGTCGCGATTGATGATGCCGGGAATGGTGATGATGTCGGAAATTCCCTGCACCGCCTGGCGCAGGATGTCGTCGGCAATGCGGAAGGCCTCGAAAAAGCTGGTCCCCTGCTCGACGCATTCCATGAGCCGTTCGTTGGGAATCACGATCACGGTATCGACGCAGCCGACCAGCTCCTGAAGCGCCTGCTCGGCCTGCTGCATGCGACGCTTGCCCTCGAACGCGAACGGCTTGGTGACCACGGCCACCGTCAGCGCGCCGAGTTCGCTCGCGAGATTCGCCACCACCGGCGCCGCCCCGCTGCCGGTGCCGCCGCCGAGCCCGGAGGTGACGAACACCATGTCGGCGCCGTCGAGCGCTTCCAGTATTTTCTCGGTGTCCTCGAGTGCGGCCTTGCGGCCGACCTCGGGATTTGCGCCCGCACCGAGACCCTTGGTCAATTTCGCGCCCAACTGCAGCTTCACGGGCGCCTGCGAAAGCTTCAGCGCCTGGAGGTCGGTATTGGCGGCGATGAATTCGACGCCTTCGACCTTGGCGCGAATCATGCGGTTGACGGCGTTCGATCCGCCGCCGCCGACGCCGATCACTTTTATCCGCGCGCCGTCCTGCGCCTCTTCATTGAACGAAACTCGAAAGCCTGATTCTTTTGGTGCCATGCGTCCTCCCCCAGTCTTGAACTGTGTTGCCACTCGCCAATCTCCTGCGCACCGAAAGACTACGCCCCTGCGAACATAGCCTTCAGCTTGCCCATGAAACCTGCGGGACGCGCGCTCATGAAGCGCCGCGTGCGCGCCCCGTAGAGAACCAGTCCCACAGCTGTTGCATATTCGGGCCGGGAAACCTCTTCGCTCATTTCCGCGAGTCCTCGCGGTGAGGAGATGCGCACCGGAAGGTTGAAAACCTTTTCGGCCAGCTCGGGCAATCCGCGGAGCTGGGATCCACCGCCGGTCAGGATGATTCCGGCGGGAATCTGCGATTCGATTCCTCCGCGGCGCATTTCCTCGCGGATGAGCATCAACAATTCCTGCGCGCGCGGACCGACGATATCGGCCAGCATGCGCGCGAACACGGTGCGCGGCGGGCGATCGCCGACGCTGGCGATTTCGATCGGAAAATCCTCCGCCAGATGCTCGCGGAACGCCTGGGCGTGGTCGCGCTTGATCTTTTCGGCCTCCGGGATCGGTGTGCGCAGGCCGACGGCGAGATCGTTTGTAAAATGATCGCCGCCCACCGGTACGGCCGCCGTGTGACGCACCACTCCGCCGACATAGGCAATCATTTCAGTGGTCCCGCCGCCGATATCAAGCAGGCAGGCCCCCAGCTCGCGTTCGTCCTGCGTGAGACAGGCCTCGGCCGCGGCGAACGGCTCCAGAACCGTGTCGTCCACGCGAACGCCCGCGCGATTGACGGCGGTAACGATATTCTGCGTGGCCGAGCCGGAAGCGGTGACGATGTGTACGTTGGCCTCCAGACGCTGGCCGACCATGCCGATCGCGTCGCGGATATTGTCGTGCGAATCGAGCGAAAATTCCTGCGGCAGAACATGCAGCACTTCGCGGTCTTCCGGAAGCGTGACACCACGTGCGGCTTCGATGGCGCGGCGCACGTCGTCGCGCTGAACGTCGCGCGGTTTCGCACCCACGGCGATGCCGCCGCGGCTGTTCACACCGCGCACGTGGCTGCCGGCAACGCCGATCATGGCCGACTCAACCGGCACGCCGACGATCGTTTCGGCTTCTTCGACCGCGCGCCGGATCGAGCTGACCGCGAGATCAAGATTCACGATCTGTCCCTTGCGCCAGCCTTTGGATTCTGCCGCGCCGAGCCCCGCGAACTTCACGCCGCCGTCGTCGTCCATTTCGCCGATCAGCGCACACGTCTTCGTGCTGCCGATATCGAGCGCCACGATATGCCGTTCTTTCTTCGTCAACGCCGCTCCTTGTGTTGCCGCCGCACGATCCCTCCAGGCCTATTTCGTTCTCTTCGCGCTCAAAGAGGCGCGGCCGGCAAGCGGCTTCGTCGGCCGCAATTGCGCGACGGAGGTGGTGTCCTGATTCACCACGGCCTCGCGGCTGAACCGCAAATCGACCGATTCGACCGACCCGGCCCTCGCGCGCCATTGGCCGATATCCTCGGCGAGCGTCTGATATTTGCTCGCAAAATCGCTGTCGCCGAAATGCACGGTCACCGGAGCGTCCCTCGGGCCGGCGGACGGATCGGGGCCCCCGATCCCGGTGAGCGTGGCGCGCACGTCGTGTTCGTCCGACAGGTCCACTTCGCTCACCTCGTCGAGCGCTCCGGCGCGCGCCAGATCGATCTGCTGTGCGAAGCCGGAATAAAGCTGCATGCGTTTTTCCCGATCTTCGAGAGGCATTTCCGGGCCGATACCGGTGACCACGGGAAAATGAAAATCGCCTTCCAGAGGGCGCTCCAGAATCACCCCGTGAACATCGACCAGCTCCATGTCGCTATCCTCGCGGACAAACGCGATGGGCGTGCGCTCCTTGATTTCGACGTCGAGGCGGTTGGGCAGCGCGCGACGCACGGTGGCCTGCTCAATCCACGGCAGCGATTCGATCTGGCGGCGGCGCTCATCGAGCGGAATTCGCAGGACGCTTTTGCCGCGATCGGCGGCGAAAATTTCCAGCACGCCCGCGGGCGAGACGTAGTGGTTGCCCTTCAATGAGATCTGATCCGGATGAATCAGCGCCATTTCGGGCGAAGCGTAGAGGAAATGGGCGGCCTCGTAGCTGACGAATGCAGCAGCGGCCGCCCCGATGACCCACACGCTCGCGCGGAAATAGGTGCTCCAGGCCTTGCGGCCGAACTTTCGCCGCTTGATCTCGAGCGGCTTCTGCCGCCGGAGATACTTCGGCTCCTCGTCCGCGAGCACTTCCTGCGGAAACGCGTCCGCGTCGATGGCTTTCAATTTCGCCAGAGGATCACCTCGTTCTCAAGCTCCACTCCGCACGACTTGTGCACGCGATCGCGCACGTCATCGATCAATTGCAACATGTCCGAACAGCTGGCGTTACCGGCATTTACAAAAAAATTTGCGTGCCGGTCGCTGACCATGGCGTCGCCTACGCGGTGACCCTTCAGGCCTAGCTCGTCGATCATGCGCCCGGCCGAGCCGCCCGCAGGATTCTTGAAGATGCAGCCGGCGCTCTTCTGGTTCAGCGGCTGGCTCGCGCGGCGCTTCTCGTTGCAAACCTTGATGCCGGCCAGAATTTCCTTGAACGGTTTGGAGGGCAACTCGAGCTTCACGCGCAGCATGACGTCTTCCGGCGCGAACGACGTGTGCCGGTAGTCGAAGCGGATCTCGGCGCCGCGCAGCGTTTCGA
>JBAVUW010000064.1:0-14509 GCA_049696975.1 Candidatus Acidiferrales bacterium
GGCCGATGGACGGCGTGGCCACGATGCTGGCCGAATATGGGCGGCGCCGCGAGCGGATCGTGGCGGGTCTGCGCGCGATTCCCGGCGTCACGTGCACCGCGCCGCAGGGCGCGTTCTACGTGTTCCCGAATATTTCGCGGCACTACAACGCCGAGATGGGGGACGATATGGTGGTTGCGCGGCTGCTGCTCGAGCGCGAGCACGTCGCCGTCGTACCCGGCGTAGCTTTTGGCGCGCCCGGACATCTGCGCATCTCCTACGCGACTTCGATGGATCGCATCGATGAAGGACTCAAGCGGATGGCGCGTTTCTTCGGCAATTCGAAGTGAACGCCGCCTCTGCGTGAACCTATGATCGTGTGTCCCGCGCGCCTGGAGCCCGTCTTCAGCCCGCGTCCGTGGGGATCGCGTTCCCTTGCGCCTTTCTTCCCGGAAAAATCCGGCCTTGCCGAGCCCCTGGGTGAGGCTTGGATGACGGGCGGCGAATGCCGGTTCGCGAACGGTCCCTTCGCCGGCCGCGAATTGCGCGTCGCCTGGAGCGAAATGCCGCCGGAATGGGCCGGCACGCGCGCCGATACCGGCCGGGATTTCCCTCTGTTGGTGAAATTCATTTTTCCCGACGAAAAACTCTCGGTGCAGGTGCACCCGGGGGATGAATATGCCGCGGCTCACGAGTTGGCGTCCGGTGGACGAGGGAAGACGGAAATGTGGTACGCCATGCGCGCGCGGGCCGGGGCGGAAGTGCTCGTTGGTTTGAAACCCAACGTGACGCGCGAGAGTTTTGCACGTGCGATCGCAGACGGTACGGCGGAGAATTGCCTGACGCGCGTTCCGGTGCGCGCGGGCGACGCGATCTTCGTGCCGGCCGGCACCGCGCATACCATCGGTCCGGGAATGGTGCTGTGTGAGATTCAGGAGCAGTCCGACCTCACGTATCGCGTGTTTGATTACAATCGCCGCGACGCGCAGGGCCGCACGAGAGACCTGCACATTGAGAAGGCTCTCGATGTGATGCGTTTCGGCAAGCAGCTCGGCGGCAAAGTGGAGCCTGTGCGAATCCAGGAGGAGGGAGCCGAGAAGGCGTATTTTGTCTCCTGCCCCTACTTTGAAACGTGCCGCTGGGAATTCGAAGGGCCCGTGCTGATGGGTTCGTCCGCGGAATGTTTCGATCTGCTCGTATTTTTGGATGGTTCCGGCGCGATTCGCTGGCAAAGTGAGTGGGTGAATTTCGGGCCCGCGCAGGTGTGGATGATTCCAGCGGGCCTGGGCGCGTATCAGATCGCCCCGCTGGGGCGCACGTCGCTGTTACGGACTTTCGTGCCGCGCGAAGCCGGCGAATTCGGTTCCGGACTTGGGCAACGCGGCGTTTCCGAAGCCGACTGGATGCGTCTGGTGCATAAATGAAGCGCGCGAAGAAAAAGCCTGGGAAGAGCGCGATGCTGCCGGCTTGCGTGGTGATGCTGGCCGGAGGGCGGGGCACGCGATTCTGGCCGCGCAGCCGCAGGCGCACTCCGAAGCAGCTGCTGAATATTGTCGGTTCGCGGACGATGGTGCGCGAAACGCTCGCGCGGCTCTCGCCGCTGTTTTCGCCCAAAAATGCCTGGATCGTGACAAACAAGGAGCAGCTGTCGGCCATGCGTCGTGAGCTGCCCGACATTGCGCCTTCCCGGGTTCTGACCGAGCCTGCGGGAGTGAACACCGCGGCGGCGATCGCGCTGGCTGCGATCCACCTGATTCACGAGCATGGCGACGCACTGATGGCCGTGCTTCCCTCCGATGCTTACATTGCCGACGCGGCCGGGTATCGCGCGCTGGTTCGATCCGCGCTCGATCTTGCGCGCACGCCGGGCAATCTGGTGGTGATCGGCATCTCGCCTACGCGCCCGGAAACAGGCTACGGATATATTGAGCGCGGCGTCGAGGTTGCGAAGCCGCGCGGTGTGGCCGCGTATGCCGTAAGGCGCTTCACCGAGAAGCCGGAGCTCGGGGAAGCGAGAAAATATCTGGAGTCCGGTGAGTATTTCTGGAACGCGGGGATGTTTTTCTGGAGCGCATCCACCTTTTTGGAAAACCTGCGGCGCTTCCTGCCTGCCACGCACGAGGCCATGAGGGAGCTGGCGAAGTACGTCGGCACGCGACGATACCCGCCGGCACTCCGCCGCGTTTATCCCAAGCTCCAGAATATTTCGGTTGATTACGCGATCATGGAGCCGGCGACGCGCAATACCAATACCGCACAATCGAACGTCTTGGTCATACCCGCCAACGTTGGATGGAGCGATATCGGTTCGTGGGCCGCAGTTTACGAGCTGCTCGCCGCAAAACCAGGTGCCAATGTGTCGGCGGGCGCGTCCTTTGCGCTCGACGCGGAGGGTAACTTTCTCTGGAGTCCGAAGAAATTCATCGCTGCGATCGGCGTACACGATCTGGTGCTCGTGGAAACCGAGGAC
Organism: Candidatus Acidiferrales bacterium; assembly: GCA_049696975.1. Taxonomy (GTDB): domain Bacteria; phylum Acidobacteriota; class Terriglobia; order Acidiferrales; family UBA7541; genus Palsa-295. The sequence continues at coordinate 2,450 of JBAVUW010000064.1, forward strand.
GCGTTGTTGCTGTGTTCGCGGGAGCGCTCGCAGGACGTGGGCAAGATCGTGAAATGGCTCGAGGAGCAGCGGCTGGATCGCCATGTCTAATCCCCCCAATGCGGGTCGGTCCGAAATCGCCATCAAGTTCGGCACCGACGGCTGGCGCGGCGTTATCGCTGAAGATTTCACGTACGCGAATGTCCGCAAGGTGGCTCACGCGATCGCGCGATACGCGGCTCGCTCGGAAAAGCCGGGCGCGGGAATCGTGGTGGGCTACGACCTTCGATTCGGCTCCGAACGCTTTGCGCGGGTAGCTGCGGAAACTCTAGCCTCCGCGGGCACCCCCGTTTTTCTCGCGCAGGGCGCTTGCCCGACTCCCGCCGTTTCTCTGCTGGTGCGCCAGCGTGCGGCCGCCGGCGGGATTCAAATCACCGCGAGCCACAACCCGTATCGCTGGAACGGCGTGAAATTCAAGGCCAGCTATGGAAGCTCGGCGTCGCCGGCCATCGTCGCGCAAATCGAGCAGGAGCTTGCGGTCGTGCTGCGCGACGGAGTGCCTGCGCTTGCGCCGCGCCCCGATCTGATACAAGCGCTCGATGTGCGCACGCCGTATCTCGCCACGCTTTCCGATCTCGTCGATTGGGACCGCCTGCGCCAGGCGAGATTTCGGTTTCTGATCGATCCGATGCACGGCGCCGGGAGCGGTTTCCTTCTCGAGCTTTTCCAGCGCAACGGCATCGAAGCCGCTGAAATTCGCGGCAATCGCGATCCGCTTTTCGGCGGCGTGAACCCGGAGCCGATCGAGCCTCACGTCGAGGCTCTTCGCCGCGCGATGCGCGCCGGAGGCTACGATGCCGGCTTCGCGCTGGACGGCGATGCCGACCGGATTGGCGCGATGGACCCAGACGGCACATTCATCACGCCGCACCAGATTTTCTCGATCCTGCTGTGGCATCTCGCCGGCACGCGCGGTCTGGCGGGCGACGTGGCGAAGTCGTTCACCGTGACGAAAATGATCGACAAAATCGCGGCGAAACTCGGCCGGAAAGTGTGGGAGACGCCGGTCGGCTTCAAATACATCTGCGAAAAAATGCTGGAAGGCAATATCGTGCTGGGCGGCGAGGAAAGCGGCGGGATCGGAACCAAACTGTATCTGCCGGAGCGGGACGCGACCGTGAGCGCGCTGCTTCTCGCGGAAGTAATGGCTTGGCACGGCCAGCGGCTTGGCGAGTTGATCGCCATGCTGCATCGCGAACATGGTGAACATCACTACGGGCGCGTGGACCTCACTCTGAAGGACGGGCAGAAGGAAAAAGCCCTCGCATATTTCGCCGCGCCGAACCTGCAGAAAGTTCTGGATTGGCCGGTCGTACGGCGGGAAGACCTCGACGGCATCAAATTCTATCTCGGGGACATCGGCTGGGCCATGGTGCGCGCTTCGGGAACGGAGCCCCTGCTGCGGGTCTATTCCGAGACCACGCGTCCGGAAACGACCAGGCGTGCGCTCGAGGAAATCACCGCCATCGCGCGCAGTCTCTAGGTCGTGGAAGAGCCGGCTTCGATGCTCTTGAGCGCCGCGTCGAGAATGCCGTTCAAGAACCCCGCCGATTCCTCGGACGAAAATTTCTTCGCCAGCTTCAGCGCCTCGTCGATCGCGACCTTCGGGGGCGAGTCTTTGTGCCCGATCCGAAGCTCGTAGATAGCCAGGCGCAGGATGTTGCGATCGACAGGCGCGAGGCGCTCGAGGCGCCAGTTTTCAGACAGCCTCCCGACCATTTCATCGATCGCGGCGGATTCTCTTACCGTGGCATCGAAAAGATGGTTCGCAAACTTGCGCGTTTCCTCCGAGGCGTGGGCGCCTCGCCAGAAAAATCTTTTCACCAGCGCGGGCTCCTTCCGCGCCATGTCCCATTCGAAAAGCATCTGCAGGGCAAATTCCCGGGATTTGTGACGGTGGTAGCTCATCGGCGCCGCTGAGGGTCGCGCGCCGTGCGCCGGGGGAGGGTCCGAGCGGCGGGTTTCGCCTCATCCGCCGCCGGCGAGGAGTACTTTCGCGAAAGCAGCGCCATTTCGATCGTGCCCAGTGCGGCCGCATAACCTTTGTTCGAGTCTTTCTCGCCCGCGCGCGCGAGGGCTTGCTCCTTCGTATCGCACGTCAGCACGCAGAATCCCACCGGCACTCCCGTATCAAGCTGCGCGAGCTGGATGCCCCGCGCCGTCTCGGTGCAGACGTAGTCGTAATGCGAGGTCTCCCCACGGATCACACACCCGATCGAAATCAGCGCATCGAAGCGGCGCGTGGCCGCCATTTTTTTCGCAGCGAGGGGCAGCTCGAACGAGCCCGGCACCTTCACGATTTCCACCTGCCGTTTGTCCACACCCGCTTCGGCAAACGCCTCGAGCGCGCCTGCCAGCAAACGGTGGGTGATGAAATCGTTGAACTCGGCGACGACCACGCCAAAGCGCAGCCCCCGCACGTCCGCACGAGAGCTTCTGCCAGGGCGCACTTTCACTTTTGCGTGTCCCGCCATTTGTCACTACCTACTATATTAGGGAGTTGCCAGCGGTACCAGAACGTTGCCGCCTCGATGGCGCGCCTCGTCCAGACCGGCTTCGGCGCGATTGATCCACTCGGTGACGCGATCCTCGGTTTCGTCGCCGGGCCGTGACGACGCTTCGGCTACGATCGCGCTCGCCGTCAAATCCGGCTCGCCCCACGGAGGCGTCACCGTACCAGCCACCTGACGCAGTTTTTCGGCCAGCGCTCGCGCATTTTCGAGCGAAGTATTCGGCAGCACGAACACGAGCGACCACGCCGTGTACTTGACGGCGATATCGGTCTGGCGCACGGCGGAGGAAAGCGCGCGCGCCAGCTGCTCGACGTATTGTTCGACCGCTGCGTCGCCATGTTCGCGCAGCAGCTCCCAACCGCGATCGATCTGCACGATCACCAGCGAAAGCGGCGTGCCTTGCGTGCGTGCGCGATTGGATTCGACCAGAAGACAATCGATATACGCGCCGCGGCTGAGCAGGCCCGTTTTTTCATCGGCCACGGCCAGTGAACGCACCAGCGAGCGCAGCCGGGTGTGATTCACCGACATCACCAGTTGATCGCCCACGGCTTGAAGGAAAAAGCTCTCGTTCGGCTTCCATTTCCGGCCACCGGCGTCTCCCACGAGCAGCACTCCGGCGGGAGCCTGCGACTCCTTGTCCGTCAGCTCGACGGCCAGCGCGGATTCGAGTCCGAAATCGCGCAGTCCCGGGGCGTTCGCCGCGCTCAGCTCGATTCCGCCGAGCGCGTCGGGCGTGGCTTTTGCGGCCAGCACGACGATCGCGGGAATGCGTGCGGTTCCCGCCGCCAGCGTTCCCGGCGCGAAATATTCGGCGGTCAGTTGCGGCGCCTCGCCCGCGGCTCCCACCGCGATCAGGCAGCGCGTCACCTGAAGATACTTGCCGACCTCGGCGGCTGCGCTGGCGGCGATTTCCTTCGGTGTGGATTGCCGGTAGAGCAGCCGGTTGATTTCGGCGATTGCGGCGAGGTCGCGGTGCGTTTCCGCGGGCATCGCAGCGGGAGGCTGAGGCGGCGGAGCTGACACTTCCACGGGCGCGGGTCTGGCAGTCGGCGGTGCGGGGGTCGTCTTGCGCGGCGCGCCCTTCGGCCACCAATTGGCACGCTCGTAAAGCGCGCGCAGCCGCTCGTTCTTGTCTTCTTCCCCCGGGAAGAGCTCGGCGATCCGCTCGAGGCGTTCGACCGCCTTGCTATGCAGAGAGTACTGCAAAAAGATTTCGACCTGCACCACGAGATCCTCGAGAGCCTGTGCGGCGCGCGCTTCTTCCGTCACGGGCCCGGCACCTGCCGCCGCTTCCGAGCCCGCGCCCGTGAAGCCGTCTGTGCGCGTCGAAACCGTCGCGGCTTTTGCCGCGCGAGACAATACGTTCTGCAAGAATGCGGGATCGACTCTGCCTTCGAGTTTGCTGATGCGCTCCTGGTTGCGATAGTCGTAGGGATCGATATCCACCAGCCGGTCGAGGGTCTCGCAAGCTTCTTTCAACCGGGCGGCGCCCAGATAGACGTCAAAGAGCCGCACCAGCGCGTCGAAATATTTCGTTTCGCGATTCATCTCCTCATAGGCGTGCGCCACCGTTTCGGCAAGTGGCAGGGACTCCGGATACGTCGCGGCCAGCCGGTCCATCTGCACCGAAAGTTCGGTTTCTTTGCGTCCGGCGCGCATCCAGTCTTTCGTTTGCGCCAGCAGACCGGCGCCTTTGCCGTCTTCGCCCGCGCGAATGTAGGCACCGGTGAGTTCGAATAGCTTTTCGTAGCGTTCGGGATTCTGCTTGTAATAATTCTCGAAGGCTTGGCGCGAAAGGTCGAGGTGCCCCGCGCGCAGCAGGCTTTCACCGAAAAGCGCGAGGAATGCCGTATCCTTCTCGTTCGGCGCAAAGGGTTCAAGCAGCGTCACGGCTCCGGTCGAATCGCCTTTGCGCAGCTTGGCCTCGGCAAAAAGCAACGCGCCGGTGCGATCCTTCGGCATGAGCCGGTGGGCGCGCCCGAAATGTTCGAGCGATTCGTCGAGACCGCCCCCGGCAAGCGTCAGCTGTCCGGCCCGCAGGAAACTTCGTGCGGCGAGATCGGCGTGGCGCAGTTTTTCGGCCAGCTCGCCCAGCGCCAGATGCCGCGCGCTGTTTTCCGGGTCAAGCAGCGCCATGCTCTCATAGCACGCCAGCGCTTCGATACCGCGCTGTTGCTCCAGGAAAAGCGCGGCCGCGGAGTCGAACTGTTCGATCGCTTCGTAGGCGTGATTCTGCTTTTGCAGCAGGGTGGCGTAGCGCATCAGCCGGTCGGGAGGCTGCGGGTAGGGCCGCAGGAAACGCCCGAAAATCGCGGCGGCCTTCGCGGCATCGCCTACATCGAGCAGACGGTCGAACTGGATCCCGAAATACTGGGCCGCCTGCTCGGGTTCATTCAGGCGGGTGTATAGGTCGGCCAGGCCCTGCACGGCCTCGCCGTGTGACGGCGCCTCATCGAGGATCGCCTCGTATTCCGCGACAGCCTCGCGGAGCTTGTTTTTCTCTAGGCTTCGCCGGGCCTTTTCGAGGCGTTTTTGGATGTCGGAGGCCATGAGTACACGCACGCGCCCGATCGAAGCCGGTCGCGCGACTGTAACTGGAATTCTACCTCGGCGGCATCAGGGCCTTCTGAACGAAATCCGGGGTATGTGTCGATGATGTGTGGTTGAAGCGTCCGGTCACCGGCAGACGCGGACGGGCACTACGAGCGCGGCCGCCCACCCAGGCCTTTTACCTTTTGGCGCATGGCTCCGAACGACATGCCACTGCGCAGCAGCGCCGCGAAGCCCAAAAACGCCAGCGGAATCGTAAGCGCAAGAAAGGCGAAGATGGAAAACCCGGTGGCCCGGGTCTTTTCCACGTTGAAGATACTCAAGCCCAGCACGCAGAAGAACTGGTAGGAGCCCACATTCGCCGGCGCATTGGGCAGCGAGACTCCCAGATTGATGATCAGCAACACCACGCCCGCCGCCAGCAGCGAGAGCGGCAACCCATAGGCCCGCATCACCGCCCACAGTCCCAGCACCTGGCAGAATGGCAGCAGCAGTGACGTCAACACCGCGGCATAAAAGCTCGGCGAGGTCCCGATCGCGTGCAGATCGGTGAGAACAGCCATGAACTTCCCCGGCAGATGAGCCTTCTTGCCGTCAACCGGCGAATTCTTGCTGAGCTTGATTTCGATGTAGAGGATTAGCAAGCCCACCAGGAACAACAGGAAGAGGGTTACGTAGGCGAGCGTGTCGGCCACGCGCTGATCGGGGCGCGGCAAGTTGATGTAGAGCGACACCATCGCCAGCGCTGCCGTCGCGATCACCAGGTCGACGAACCGCTCCACGCCGACCGCTCCCAGCACGCGCCCGATCGTGATTTCCTCCGAATTTGCCAGCAGGTAGCTTCGGAGCACTTCCCCCGGGCGCAAAGGAAACACGAGGTTTGCAAACAGGCCCGCGAACACAGCCCGGATCGACCGGCTAAGCCGCACTTTTCCGAAGGGCGCCAGCAGGAATTTCCATCGCAGCGACTGAATCACATAGCTCAGGACATCGCACCCCATCCCGATGAGCACCCATTCCCAGGTCACGTTCGCGAGGTTTTTCAGCTCCTGGACGATGTGGAAATCGTGCAATACCCACACGAGGCAGGTCGTTGCCAGTCCGTAGCCGATGAACAAAAGCAGCTTCGGCCGCTTCTGGAAGGCATTTTGGGTTGCGGTGTTCAACGAGGGGCGTCCATGGAGGTGACTCCTTGAGGAGTGAAGCACTCCGGACCGGCCGGCTTCGCCTCTTTCGGAATCGCTCGACCGGGGAAAGCGGGAGCTTGCCAGCCGAACGTCGATTCAGACCGCCACCCGCGCATCGTTGCTCCCAGGAATTGTGTGGTTTTTCAAAAGCTCGCTCGCAGTATTTCCGCACTGCGGCGCTCTGAAGTTCCGGACACGTGCCGCTTGCTTTGTCGTTAGCCGGTCAGCCGTCGTTTCGCCGCGGCGCGCCTCCGCCGGCGAAAGGGGCGTGGCCGGCCAAATTGAGGCGCCGAATACCCTTAAGCTCGGTACAGCCTACGACATCGCTCGCCGCCAGGCAATCCCGGCCGGCATTATTCCGGCGCCGGCCGATTCCCCGGCGCCGGTTCACCTCGTCGCGCATCCCGCGCCGCTGGCCCGCTGCGCCCAAACGGCGTATCATTCCGTTCTCAATGAAACGGATCGGTTCGAGCTCCCGCTTCGCCCGCTCGATCGCAATCGAATGAAGACTGCCCAGGAAGTGGACCGCCGCGAAAGAGTGTTGCTCGTAGGCGTAGCCTTGCGTGGCCGGTCGCGGGGCAAAGCCGATGGCCCGACCGTCGCGAGCCGGGATTCCCTCCTCGAGCTCGAGGAGCTGGCCGAAAGCGCCGGCGGCCATATTGTCGGCAGCCTGCTGCAGGTGCGGGATGCGCTTGATCCTGCCACGCTGGTCGGGCGCGGCAAGCTCGACGAAATTCGCGCGGAGGCGCAGGCGCGCCGCGTGCCTCTTGTGATCGTTGATCACAACCTCACGCCGGTGCAGCTGCGGAACATGGAAAAGGGCACGGACTGCCGGGTGATCGACCGCACGCAGCTCATCCTGGATATTTTCGCCACGCACGCCCGAACTCGTGAAGGTCAGCTGCAAGTGGAGCTCGCGCAGCTGAACTATCTGCTGCCTCGGCTCACGGGACGGGGCCAGGAGCTATCCCGGCTTGGCGGCGGCATCGGCACGCGCGGACCTGGCGAGCAGAAGCTGGAAACCGACCGTCGGCGCATTCGCGACCGCGTGGCGAAAATCAGGGCGGCGATTGAAACCGTACGTCGCCAGAGAACTACGCGGCGGCGCGCGCGCCAAGCCGTGCCGCTTGGCATGGTCGCCTTCGTCGGCTATACGAACGCTGGAAAATCCTCGCTCTTCAATGCGCTCACGCATGCCGGTGTGCTGGCCTCGTCGAAAATGTTCGCAACCCTGGATCCTACGATTCGCGCGGTCCGGATGCCGTCGAAGCGGCGTGTGCTTTTGTCGGATACGGTGGGATTCCTGCGCGATCTTCCGCCCGATTTGATCGCCGCGTTTCGCGCCACGCTTGAGGAGGTGCAGGAAGCGGCGCTGATCGTGCACGTCACCGATATTTCCAATTCTCGTCACGCCGAGCAGGACGAGGAGGTGCTGAAAGTCCTGCGCGAATTGGGAGTGGAAGACCGGCCGCGCCTTCACGTCCTGAACAAGACCGACCGCCTGAGCGCCGAAGATCGAAAACTGTTGATGCGACCCAATGGCAACGGCCACTCCAACGTGTTCACGTCCGCCGCAACCGGCGAGGGTCTGGAAGAACTGCTCGCCCACATCGATACCGCCATGCCCGTCGATCCGATGGTGAAGTTGAAGTTGCGCATGCCGCTCGCCGATGGCCGGCACCTTTCGCTGGTGCAGGCGCGCGGGCGGGTGCTGAGCTCGGAAATCGTCGATGGGCACTTCCTTCTCCACGCGGAAGTGCCGCAATCCACCGCGCGACGGCTGCAGGAATTCGTCCTCGAATAACCTTGTCCGGCCGGCCCCTTTTTTTTCACTGGCTCGCAAGTCGGTGGCGCGTTTCCCCTCTGAGCAGTCGACAGGCGCCCGGGAGGGGTGCTCGGTTACAGGAGACGCAGACCACGGGCCGCATCATGGCCCGGTCCCATCGGCCCGACTCGATCGCGCGGGTCCCCCCCTCCGTGGGCGCATCCCCGCCAGCGCCGGTAGGGGCATTCCGGGCGACGGCCCGCGAATGTGGTCCCGGCACCCGCGCAGTGGAAATCCCTGTGGAAAAGGAGACGCGGTTTGAGCGTGCTTCGCGCGTCGATGGGAAGGACGTATGTAGGCGGGATTTCGTGTGTTCATCCTTAACTGATTGCAAATAATAGAGATAGAATACCGCAAATCCAGTGAGCGAAGTTGCACAATAGTAGGGCAGGGCCATAATTGCCGCCCCGGAATTTGCACAGGTTTGAGGCATGAGCGCTCGCTAAGAGTTACTACCAGCGGGATTTGCCTTTATCGCCACCCCATGAAGCGTGGCGAAATACTGCCTTTTGCGTTTCACTCAAGAGCCGGTACCGTTGACTCAGTGAGGGGCGGAGTCTATATTCAAGTGGCGTTCGTAGCCCGTGGCGGGCTCCGTCGAGTTTTGGCCGAGACTGAAATGAACCTGCCGAACAGTTTGACGGTTCTCCGAATCTTCTTCGTTCCGCTCCTGGTTGTCGTCTTGTTGACTCGCCAGCCGAATTGGAATTTCTGGGGACTTCCGTTTCATTTCGAAGTTTGGGGCGTGTTGATTTTGCTGGTCGCGGCGGCGACGGACGCGGCCGACGGATACATCGCGCGCAAAAGGCGCGAAGTCACGACGCTCGGTATTCTGCTGGATCCGGTCGCGGATAAGCTGCTGATTATCGCCGCGTTCATTCCGCTGGTGCAGATGCATCTGGTGCAGGCCTGGATGGTTGTAATCATCGTGGGGCGCGAATTTATCGTGATGGGGCTGCGCGAAATCGCGTCAGTCGAAGGCCTGGTGATTCCCGCGAATGCTCTGGGCAAGACGAAAATGATTTTGCAGGTGATGGCCGGCTGCACCATCATCCTCACGGCGAATCATCCGGCGCTGAAAAACGTAGGCCTGGTCCTGCTCTGGCTGGTCGTGCTCAGCGCGGTGGCTTCTGCGATCCACTATTTCCAGATGTTCTGGAGTCAAATCAATTTCCGCGTTCAGGAACGGCGCCGGCGCAGCGTGCTGTTGGTCGAAGCGAAAGACAAACCACAGGATGTTCTCTCCCGGTAGTCTCGATAAGAAACTCCTTTTGAGAATCGCGCGGGAAGCCCTGCATGCAGGTGTCGAAGGCCGCGAATCGCCCGAAAATCTGCCGAGCGACGCGGCGCCCTGGCAATCGTCCGGCGTGTTCGTGACGCTTCGCAAGCGCGGACGCCTGCGCGGCTGCATCGGCCAGGTCGGCACGGGACAGTCGCTCGCGCACGTCCTAGCGCATTGCGCGAAAGCGGCGGCGCTCGAGGATCCGCGGTTCAATCCGGTGCGCCCCGAAGAGCTCACGGAAATCGAAATCGAGATTTCGGCGCTTTCACCTCTCCAAGAGATTGTGCCGGACCAAATCGAAGCAGGCAGGCACGGTCTGATGGTGAGCCGGGGATCGCAGCGCGGACTGCTGTTGCCCCAGGTGGCGACCGAAATGCGCTGGACAGCCCGCCGATTCCTGGAAGAAACGTGCGTCAAGGCCGGGTTGGACCCCAACGCGTGGCGCGAGCCGGGAACAAAAATTCAGGGTTTCACGGCGGAAGTGTTCAGCGAATTCGAAATCCACTCGGAAAAATCGCCCGGCCCGGGCGGCCGGGCAAAATCCCGTTATTCGATTTCGACGTAGTCACCCGGATAAATCTCCCGCAGGCTGAACGTGATCAGCACGGTCGAGGAGTTCGGTCCGGTTCGCAGCACGATTCCCTCGCCGACGACCTCTCGCGGGGTATTGGTCCAAGTATATTTCTTGGGCACCACGCCGAAGCCGTAGATCCCCACGTCGGGAATCGCGTCGCCCTGCTCCAAATCAAAGGAGTAGCGCGGCGTCTGATAATCCGTCTCGTGTTGCGTGCCCTGGAAACGGAATATGCGGAAATAGTCGCCCACCTTTACGTTCTGCGACGAGCCCAGGTTCACGTAAACAATGTCATTGTTGCCAGACTGCGCCTGGAATTTCTTCCCCGTAATGATCATGGCCATGGGCTTGCCGTCCGACGGAGTAAAGCGGTCAAAGTTGTTCTCGGATTTGAGCGGCGGCACGGGGCGCGGCGTGAACGGCAGCACGATGTCGCCGCGCTGCAAATAGTCGCATTCATGTTCGATCTGTCCGATCGACATACCCTGGCGCGCGATCAGCACCTTGACGCGACCCTCGTCTTCCCAGACCGTACCCATCTTACGAAGGATGGACCACTCCCACTTCGTCCATTCGATGCCGTACGGATCCTTCAGCGGGCGAATCACGGAGAACTCGTCACCCGGCTTCACACCTTGATCCGAACCCTTGTTGATATAGACGTAGTCGCCTTCATTGAAAATGATCTTGGAGTTCGATTCTTCCCCGGTAATCAGCATGGTGTCACGCGGCACCGCTTCCGTCGTAACGACTCCCGAGCAGTAGATATCGCTCGGTTGAGGGACGGCGGGCGCTACGTCCTGCGCCGAGGCAGCGATCCCGGAGAGTCCCAAAAATAGACCTGCAAGGACAATTTTCCCACGCATCACACTCGCTCCTTATGGAAACCCGTCGCGCCTGAGAGCAGGCGCCAGCCCATGGATCGACTGTAATCACGGCTTCCGGGGCCGTCAAGACAATGGTCTGCCGGGCTTTACACATTGTGCACCGCATGGTAGAAGCAAGAACTCCCTCGTCTGCGGTGGATCAGGGTGCAACGGAAAACCTCCGGAAAAGATTGGAAATAAAGGATGTTAGCGCAAGACAAGGTGTGCGCCGTGGTCGCGGCGCCCGATGCGGCGTCCATGCGAACCCAGCTGGCGCAGGCGCTGCAGACCACACGCACCGTGGAGTTACGGCTTGACTGGCTTTCCGGTGACGCCGAAATCGCCAAGTTCCTCAAATCCCTGGCGACCCGCTCGACCAAAGCTACGTTGATTGCAACCTGCCGTCGCCGTGAAGCCGGAGGGCGGTTCGAGGGCACGATCGCGAAGCAGCTGGTGCATTTGGCGGAGGCGATCCGGGCCGGCTGCAGGTGGTACGATTTCGAGATTGAATCGTTGAGAAAATGCCCGCGAGGGCTCGTAGAGGTAGTACTTGGCGACGGCAAGCAGCTAGCGTCCGCGCATTTCTTCAGCGGCCTGCCAAGCAGCCTTCCGCGAGTCGCCGTGGAATTGACCGCGCGCCGGCCGGACGCGATCAAGATCGCGGCGCAGTGCGATTCGCTCGCTCACGCTCGCACGTTGCTTGACTTCGGTCGTAGCCGTCGCAATGTTGTCGCGATTCCGATGGGGGATGTGGCATTGCCGGCGCGATTGCTGGCACTCCGCGCGAAGCGGGCGTTTGCGTATGCGCCGGTTGAAAACGCCACGGCGCCCGGGCAGATTTCACTGGATGAAATGAAGCGCGTGTATCGCGCAAATCGTTTCGGTGCGCATACACGCGTGTACGGTGTAGTCGGGAATCCGGTCGGGCATTCGCTTTCACCCGCGATGCAGAATGCGGGATTTGCCGCGCGCCGGATGAACGCCGTGTATCTGCCGTTCCTGGTGCGCGACCTGCGCGATTTTCTGGCGTCGATCGAAACGCTGCGGGTGGCCGGATTCAGCGTGACGTTGCCGCACAAGGAGCGAATCCTCGACGAACTGGACGGCTGCGATCCCCTGGCGCAGAAAATCGGCGCGGTCAACACGGTGATCGTGCGCAGCGGCGGCCGGCTCTACGGCTACAACACCGACTACGTGGGCGTACTGCAATCGCTCGAGCGC
>JBAVUW010000065.1:0-55244 GCA_049696975.1 Candidatus Acidiferrales bacterium
GTCCGGCCGCTGGTGCAACCCCCTTGCGTCGCCGGCCTCGGCCGCCGCGTCGGCCACGCCGGCGTTTGCGTTTTCCCGCTGCGGAGCTGTCGCCAGCCGCAACCGGCGTGCCGGAAACTTCCTCTGCCGCATCTTCTGCTTCGTCTGATTCGGGAATCTCGCCGAGCGCTAGGGGCATTCGGTTGCCGTCGACCTCGTCGGCTTCATCGCCGCTTTCTTGGGGCTCTTTCACGTGCGCGTCCGCAGGCGATTCCGCCACGGTGTGCGGCGTGGGTGAGTTTGAAACTGTCGGCGCGGGGATTTCCATTCCCAGCCGCGTCAGCGCTTCTTCTGCCTTCTTGCGCCAGTCCGCGCGCCGGAAACGCTGCGCCGCGATCGTGTACCACCGCCCAGCCTCTTCGCGGTGATCGGCTTTCTCTTCGATTGTGCCGATCTCCCACGCCACCATGCCGTCGCGCGTGCGCTGGAAAAGTTCGCTAAGTTTTGTCGACGCGTCGGGGCTGTTCTTAGCCTTGCGAATACGCGCCTGTATCTGACGCCAATCTGCCATGTCGCAGCATTGTAGCAGCCGGTCGACCTCGAAGCTAATGAACTGTACCCGAAGTGCGGCGGAAAGGTGCTTCCGTCTCCGATGAGCGCGCGAACCGGACGTAGCTGGTAGCGGGGTGGGAACAACCGCTGCGGCCTCGGTGAGACCGTGCGGATACGATGCGATGGTGATCGCACGATTCGCATCCTGGTCGGTGAGCTAGAATGGGAGGAAGCCCTAAGGTAGAATTGTAGTGCCTCCTGTTCGGAGTGGGAAGAAACATGAAAATAATCGCCCGCATGATTTCGATCGTCGCCCTGCTTGCCGTCAGCCAAGCCCCTGTATTCGGCCAGTCCGCGTCGTCGTTCGAGCCATTCGATCGTTGGTCGGCCGCCGTGGTCTCCGGCAATCCGGCGTCGCTAGCCGCGTTCTACTCGACCAACCCTCCGGCGCAGAATCAGACGCCCGCGGGCAAGACGGTAGATCCTAACGAAGAGCCGATGTTCTGGTCCGCTCTGGCCGCCAAAGGCCTCAGCGATTTCGATCCCAAGGTCCTCTCCATCACGCGACCGCAGTCCGGTGAAGTCGCGCTCGTCCTGCGCATGGAGTTCAAGCTGAAATCATCTTCCGGCGCGCAACCGTTCACCGTCGAAGGCGCTCAGGTCTGGATTCAGGAAGGCAGCGCCTGGCGCATCGCCATGACCCAGCGCAGCGGCCTCGACGCCAGCCCCACGTTCCGCCTGCCCGAACCTGCTAAGCCGAATACGGCGCTGTATCCGCCGCCCCCAGACGCGCAAAAGGAAATCGACGCCGCACTGGTTGCTGCATCCAAAGACCGCAAGCGTGTGATCCTGGTTTTCGGCGCGAACTGGTGCTACGACTGCCACGTTCTCGACACCACGTTTCGTTCGAAACAATTTGCCGCCACGGTAGCCGCCAATTATCACGTGGTGCACATCAACGTCGGCGACGACGGCGATCAGAATCTCGATCTTGCCGAAAAATTCGGCGTGCCGCTGAAAGGCCACGTCCGCATCCCCAGCCTCGCCGTACTCGATCCCGATGGCAAAGTCGTTTACGCCCAGAAAAACGGCGAATTCGACGACAGCGTCAAACTCGGGCCCGCCGACGTAGCTGCCTTCCTGAAAAAATGGGCGCCGCCGCACGCCTGATCAGGTTTAGCGGCCGAAGTTGAGGCGCCGGAGGGCCTTCGTGGTCGGCGCGGGCAAGACTATTTCCCAGAGTCGCCCAGATCCTGCAGCTTCTTCTCGTCCGTCGCCCGAAGCCCTTCCCTGAATTGCAGATTGTCCTTCGTGTCGCCCGGCAAGAGCTCCAGCGCTTTCTTTACGTTCACCAGCGCCAGATCCTTCTGCCCCGCCGCAATGTAACCGTCCGAAAGGCTGTCGTACGTGTTGGGTGACTCCGGGAACGCCGTTGCGTTGAGTTTGAAAATCTCGATCGCTTGCTTGGTTTCGCCGGCCTGCAGGTGCTCGTATCCCATCGTGTTTACGACGGCTTCGGCAAAAGGCTCAACCTTCGGATTGTTTTTTTGCCATTCCGGCAGGCTCGCCGCCACCTTGGCGGGGCCGCCGGGTTCATCGATCAAATCCAGATTGCGCACCTGCTGCGGTATTGCGGCCTCTTTTTCAGTGGGCGCCTGGCCCGGAGTCTTCCGCAGCGTCGTAACGTACCAATCCACAATCGCGCTCATCAGCTCCGGGTGCTCGGGAAACATCTCTGCGCCATGCTCTCCTGTAGCGTAGTGCACGAATTTTTTCCCGGGATTCGACGTCAGGCTGTAAAGCCATTCGATTGCCTCGACCGAACCTGGAAACTCATCATCGTCCGCCACCGAGAAGAACACCGGCGTCTTTGCCGCGCTGCGCAAATAATTGCGGCCCCCCAGATCCGTCGAACCGGAAAGCAGTACCAGCGAGCGCACCTCCGGATGCCGCCGCGCGGTCTGAATGGAGTTATTCACACCGCAGCTTGCTCCGCCCACGCCAATCGCATCGCGCGTCACGCCCGGCTGCAATTCCAGATACTTGATCGCCGTGTCGAAATCGCCGGGCCATTTTTCCCTTTCGACGGCTCCTTCCTGTTGTTGGTCCAACGTGTCGTGCGGCGCTCCGCCGCTCTCGCCGAATCCGCGGTTATCCACAGTCAGGACATTGATCCCCGCGCCCGAAAGCTGGCTTGCCAGCCCGTCCCATACTTTGCGGTCGCGATTGCACTGGTGCAGCAGCAAAACACCCGGTCCTGGTTTGCCCGCATCGAAATACGTCGCCTTGAGATTGGTCCCATCCGGCGCGGTCAGCTCGACCACCCGCTGGCCGCACGGCGCGGTCGTCGCGCAGGCACCCGCGCACAAAACGAAAGCCAGAAAGCGAAGGCAAAATCGCGGAACGCTCATGGGCCCCTCCCGTGTGCGGCCATCATACAGAATCGCGTGAAGCGGCGCACTCGCGCCCTTCTCAGTCGTCATGCCTCAGCGTCGGCCCGCAGCGGCGTGCATACGGTCGCAGGGGCTGCGCAACGGGCGAATACGATAAGCCTTTTCCACACAGACATTTTGCAGCTTCGTCACCGACCCAGGCAGGCCAGCGATTACCGACGCCTGGGTTTCAATTCAAACCAGTCGAAAACCCATGCGCTACGGGGTCCTTACGCCTCCCTCTGACCCAGTATCAGAGAGCCTCGTCGACGAGCGCCAGATTGCGCCACTGCCCTCGTCTGCTGGACGCGCCCGGCCCCAACCGACTAAGATGCTGCCATGGCGCCCAAGCTTCCCATCTACATGGACAATCAGGCGACCACGGCTCTGGATCCTCGTGTCCTTGAGGCCATGCTGCCCTATTTCACTGAGAAGTTCGGCAACGCCGCCAGCCGCAACCACGAATTCGGCTGGAAAGCCGAGGAAGCCGTCGAAAATGCCCGCGCGCAAATAGGCCGGCTGATCCGCGCCACGCCCCGCGAGATCGTCTTCACCAGCGGCGCCACCGAATCGGACAATCTCGCCATCAAGGGCGTCGCGGAATCCTATCGCGCCAGGGGCAATCACATCATCACCCAAGCGACCGAGCACAAGGCTGTGCTCGATTCCTGCAAGCGCCTGGAGAAATACGGGTATGAAGTGACGGTTCTCCCGGTCTCGCACGACGGACTGATCGATCTCGACGAGCTGCGCCGTGCCATCACGCCGAAAACCATCCTCATCTCCATCATGTACGCCAACAACGAAATCGGTGTCATCCAGCCCATTGCCGAAACCGGGAAAATCGCCAAAGAACACAAAATTCTCTTGCACGTGGACGCCGTGCAGGCCGTCGGCAAAATTCCCGTCGACGTGCAGCGCGACTCAATCGACCTGCTCTCGATTTCCGCGCACAAGCTCTATGGCCCGAAAGGCATCGGTGCGCTCTACGTCCGCCGGAAAGATCCGAAAGTCGAAGTCTCCCCCACCATCGACGGCGGCGGCCACGAACGCGGCATGCGCTCCGGTACGCTCAACGTTCCCGGAATCGTGGGCCTCGGCAAGGCTTGCGAGCTTTGCCAGAAACAGATGCCCGAGGAAGGCCCGCGCCTTGCACGCCTTCGCGACAAGCTCAAGGATGCGATTATGGCGAGCCTCGACGGCACCGCGATCAACGGCTCGATCACGCATCGCCTGCCGAATAACCTGAACCTGAGCTTTTCCGGGGTCGAAGGCGATGCGCTCCTGATGGGCATTAACGATGTGGCCGTCTCCAGCGGTTCGGCCTGTACCTCGGCGATGATCGAGCCGAGCTACGTGCTGCGGGCCTTGGGCGTCTCCGACGAGCTCTCCCACAGCTCCATCCGTTTCGGCCTCGGCCGCTTCAATACCGAAGAAGAAGTCGCCTACGTAGCGGATCGTGTAATCGAAACAGTCAGACGCCTCCGGGAGCTTTCTCCGCTGTTCGAATCGGCCAGGCCCCGCTCCTCCTCATAACGCGCAGTCGAAGAATCTCTGTTGGGCGCAACACCCGGCGAGGTTTCAAACGAGAGAGCTGCTTCGACTTCGCTTCAGAATGACCGAAAAAAGCAAAGACCAGAAACACACCGGGAGTGCGCCGCGAGAGGAAGGTGTTACGCGCCGGTTTTTGTATGTCACGGCTGAAGCCGTGACATACAAACCGTTGAAACTCCGCCCTCCTCAAAATGCGATATGCCGCATCAACAACCCGGGAGAGTTCTCAACGCTCGCTGGCAGGGTCGATTCCTACTTGCTTTAACGTGGGAATGACGGACGGAGAACTGATGAACTTGATCAGCGCCCGGGAAGATTCCTGATTTGGCGAATCTTTGGCAATCGCCGCAGAAAAGTTGATATAGCTCTGTAAATCACCGGGCAACGGCCCGACCAATTCCAAACCTGAAAAATCCTTGATCTCCGGAATGAGTGTAATCACCATCTCGGATTTTCCCGCGGCGACGTCCATTTGCGGCAGGCCGGCAGCAGCAACAAGAACGAATTTCGGTTTCACCTCTTGAGCGATTCCGAGCCGGTCGACCATTTCGTTGATATGAACGGCGCTTGCGCCATCCCGGTTGAATTCGATCGAGTGTGCGCTCAGGAGTGTCCGCTTCATTGCCTCGGGCGTGCCGATGTCGGGTTTGGGCGCGCCGGCGCGCAGGCCCACGCCGATACCGGCACGGCCGAGTCCCGCGCGAGTTCCCGCCGCAAGTTTGCCTTGGCTGATCAGCGCGTCGATATTTCCGGCGGCCAAGATCGCGACATCGAACCGCTCGCCGGATTCGATCTTCTTCTGCAAAACGTTGGAGGCGTCAAATTCCGGGGAAACCTTGCGGCCGAGCGCGCGTTCAATTTGCGGGATGAGCGCTTGCAGCGCGGGCTTGAAGCCATCGGAGGTATATACGAGCAGCGGCGCGCCGTTCGTCGCCGCTCCCGTCTGGGCTCTCGAAGAACTCGTCGCTATATGTCCAGCCGCGATCGCAACAAGTACAACCATCCATCGCAGACTGTGCATCTTCTGGATCACACTCACGATCCACCTCTCGCTCCCTTTTTACACCTGGCACTTCGCCAAACAAACGAATTATTTTAAAGAATAACAGTGCGGTCTGGCTACGGGTTGACATGAGTACGAGTCCTCCGCTTCGCTGCGCTCCGGTCGGGAGGATAACCAGAGGGAAAATAGAAACACGACGGGAGTGCGAATCGGCGCTGATGGCGCGAAACGAAGAGGGATGACGCCGTAATGGCGGTCGAGCGCGGTACACGCCAATTTGGTTCTTCTACTCAGCGCTACAATGAAGTTTCTCGGAGGCATCCATGGAGCTCGACCTGCGCTACCCCATCGGCAAATTCGAAACAGTCTCAACTTTAACGCCCGACGGGCGCCGCGCTGCGATCGAAGCCATCGCTGCAGTTCCCACGCGGCTCCGTGCTGCCGTCGCTGGCCTCTCGCCCGGCCAGCTCGACACGCCCTACCGCCCCGGAGGCTGGACTGTCCGCCAACTCGTACACCACATCGGCGACAGCCACATGAACGCCCTCACGCGCTTCAAGCTCGCGCTCACCGAAGACGAACCCGCCATCAAAACCTATGAAGAAAATCTGTGGGCCGAGCTTGCCGACAGCAAGACCCCGCCGATCGAACCTTCCCTCGCATTGATCGACAATCTCCATACGCGCTGGGTCATTCTTCTCCGCTCGCTCACACCGCAACAGTTTCCCCGCAAATTCCGCCATCCCGCCTGGGGCTCCGAGACCGTGGACTTCCTCCTCGCACAGTACGCCTGGCATGGCCAGCATCACGTTGCGCATATCACCTCGCTCCGTCAGCGCAATGGCTGGGCCTGAGCAAAAAAGTAGGCAGCTCCCACGTCCCGCGGCCCATTCGCGGCTACAGTCTTTACCCCTTTTCGCTCAGTGTTTTCCCGAATTTTCTCCACCACGCAATTGCCGAATAATCCGCGACTGGAGGTACACGAACATGGGCAAACTCACTCGCACACTTTCAATGTTCGCGCTCACCGTCGCCTTGTCCGCGCCGATCCTGATCGGGGGCTGCTCGGGCGGAGGCTACTACCGTAGCTACGATCCCTATTACAACGACTACCACGTCTGGAACAACGGCGAGGTTGTCTACTACAATCGCTGGGAACACGACACGCACCGCGACCACGTCGACTTCCGCAAACGCAAACCCGACGACCAGAAGGAATACTGGAACTGGCGCCACAATCAGCACTAATTCCGTTCGCAAGGCTTCATACCTGCTCACATTCATAAGCACGCCCGGGCCCGCCGGCAGCGCAAGCCGCCGGCGGATTCCTATTCGTCGCGCCGACCGTGGTTTTAGCAAGTCGAGCTTCGGCTCCGACATACACTGAACGAAGCAACAGTGCCCAGCGGTGCGCCGTCCGTCCCCGTGCGGGCATGTGCGGTGAGACTCGAGGCGCCAATTCGCTTGGCGCCGTTTGAATCCCCGATCCGCCGCGCTTGGCCGCAAGCGAGGATTCCCGTAAACTCCACTTCTTGGTTTTCGCTTTCGAGAAAGGATCAGGTTCGGAAATCATGTCCACGAAAATTGTCGCAGTTCACGGCCGCCAGATTCTCGATTCCCGCGGCAATCCCACCGTTGAAGCCGACGTCCGCCTCGAAGGCGGCGCATGGGGTCGCGCCGCGGTACCGTCGGGCGCCTCAACCGGCGAACTCGAAGCCATGGAGCTTCGTGACGGCGACAAGTCGCACTACGTCGGCAAAGGCGTGCTGAAAGCCGTCGGTCACATCAACGCGGAAATTTCCAAAGCCGTCACCGGCCTCGACGCCAGCGATCAGCGGGGGCTGGACCAGCGCATGATCGAAGCGGACGCCACACCGAACAAATCCAATTTCGGCGCCAACGCCATCCTTGCTGTTTCCATGGCCGCCGCACGCGCCGCTGCCGCAGCCTCACGCCAGCCGCTCTACAAATATCTCTCGAAATATTCGAGCGACAAGTCCGCGGCACTCTTGCCGGTCCCCATGATGAACATCCTGAACGGCGGCGCCCACGCCGATAATTCCGTCGACCCGCAGGAATTCATGGTAATGCCGCTGGGGGCTCCCAGTTTTCATGAAGGCTTGCGCTGGGGCGTGGAAGTGTTTCACGCGCTGAAATCCGTGCTGAAGAAAAACGGTTACTCCACCGCCGTCGGCGACGAAGGCGGTTTCGCGCCCAACCTGAAATCCAACGAAGAGGCTGTCAATCGAGTTCTCGAAGCCATCACTGCCGCCGGCTATAAGCCCGGCGAGCAAGTCTCCATTGCCCTGGATCCCGCCGCCAGCGAGTTCTACGATCCCGCCACCAAGAAATACGTGTTCAAGAAATCCGACAAGTCCTCGCGAACCTCCGAGCAGATGGTCGCGTTCTGGGCCGACTGGGTCCGCCAGTATCCCATCGTCTCCATCGAAGACGGCCTGGCGGAAAACGACTGGGACGGCTGGAGCATGATCACGAAAGAGCTGGGCGAGAAAATCCAGCTGGTCGGCGACGATCTGTTCGTCACGAATCCGAAAATTCTCTCTCGCGGCATCTCCGAGGGAGTCGCCAACGCGATCCTGATCAAGCTGAATCAGATCGGCAGTGTGACCGAAACCATCGAAGCCGTCGAAACGGCCCGCCAAGCGAAATATGCGTCCATCATTTCGCACCGCAGTGGCGAAACGGAAGACTCCTTCATCGCCGACCTCGCCGTTGGCATGGGCGCGGGCCAAATCAAGACCGGCAGCGCCTCCCGCACCGACCGCATCGCCAAATACAACCAACTGCTCCGCATTGAGGAGGAGCTGGGCACGGCCGCCCGCTACCCCGGCCGATCGGCTCTCGCTCGCCACTAGATTCGAAAAGGAGGTCCTGGATGCCCCGTCTCTTGCTGACGCTGCTGAGCGCTGCGCCTTGTTTCCCGCTGCCTCTCGCCGCAGGATCGCCAGAAACGGAGCCCATGGCAAGCGCGCGCGACCCACGCAGACGCGCTTTCAAGACTTAGTTTCTGCTACCCGCATCCGCGTTCTATAATCCGCTCGGTTCGACGGGGGAGTCTCTGCACCGCCGGAAAAAAGGAGGGAATTCGATGAAACGCCACGCACTCGTATTGGTGGGGACGTTCGCATTCGCCCTAGGACCACTGCTCGCGCAAGCGCCCGCGCCCAGCACGGCTGACGCCATCCGCGCGACGTACAACGCGGTGAAAAACAATCTGCTCAAAGCCGCCGACAAAATGCCCGACAACGCCTATGACTTCAAGCCCACGCCCGAAGAACGCAGCTTCGGCGGCTGGGTCGCACACGTCGCTGACGCGCAAACCGCCGGTTGTTCACGCGTTCTCGGCACATCAAAAACTCCCGGCGCAGCTTCGAAAACCGCCAAAGCCGATTTAGTTGCCGCGCTCAAAGACTCCTTTGATACCTGCGACGCCGCCTACGCCGGCCTCACCGACGCGAATGCGAACGACGTGGTGCAAAGTTTCCGCGGCCCCACGACGCGCCTAGCCTCGCTCGCCGGCAATGCAGGCCACGACAACGAGTGCTACGGCGCCATGGCCGTCTACCTGCGCCTGAAAGGTATCGTTCCGCCGTCGAGCGAACCACGAACCCGTTGACGCAGTTTCTGACCAAGCATGAGCGACAGCAAGATCGGACGTCGTTTTCTAGCAGTGGCAGGCCTCGTGGCAAGTCTGTCCGCTGTCCCGCCCGTCGGCGGTAACGAGCCCCGCCTCCGCCAAATTCCGCGCTCCGCTTGGTGGGTCCCCGAGGGCGCGCTCGAAGATTCGTCTGGCAAGGTTGTCTGGGAGGGGCAGCTGGGCGCCGAGGTATCGAATCTCAACGGCCCGGTGGGAATCCGCTCGGATAACGTCCGGCTCCGCCTCGGGCTGGAGTCCGGTGAACCGGCGGGCGCGCATCCGGAATACGTCGTCACCTGTAAATCGGGGTGGTCGGAGTCGGAGTAGCTCGCGGTTTGCCGGAGGCTTGTGTGCTTCCGCCGTCCGAGCGTCTAGTCTTTGTCGGATTTCAGCTTCGGCAGGTTTGGTGTCAGCTTGCGAATCACAAATTCCTGGAGAATATTCGCAGCCGCGGTGCTGGCGATCCCGATCCCGGAATTTTCAAAGGTGAGCCCCGCGCCGCGATCCTTCGGGGGATAGTAGGAATTGGCAATCCCGCTGGCCGCGAGCGAACCAATCACGTACGAATAGTTGAACTGCCACTTCTTGTTGTCACCTTTGCAGATCACAGCATTGGCAATCGCATAAAGCACCCGCGACCGCGTGCTCCCCGTTCCCTTGTAGAAATATCGCGGATCCTGATGGAAGACCGAGGGAAGCAGAAAATCGCCGAGGAAAGTGGAAGTCACATCCTCCGCGTAGAAAGCCCCGTACCGCTGGCCATACCCGGCGGCATCCTGCCCCCACCCACTGGGCGTGCCAACCGCTTGCTCCAGCCCCGCCACTGCTGCCGCGAGCCCGAACGTCACCGGATCCACCGACGATCTCCACGCCAGTTCGAACTTTTGTTTCGTATCGAGCGGTGCCGCATCGGGTATATAGCTCACGTAAAAGTTCGGGACGAATCCGAGCACGCGCTGGTGTTCTTCTTCGTTGATCTGTATCTCCGCCAGTTCCACCTTCGGCGGCTCGACCGTCACCTTGGTCACCGTCCCGGCGATTTCCAGCGTGATCGCAGGGACCAACCTCGTCTGACCCGGACTAAGCGTCCCCGACGATGACACCGTTGTAAATCCGTTCGCGGAAACCGACAGCTGATACGGTCCGGGCGAAATCTTCGTGAGCGAATACTGTCCGTTATCGTCGGTTTGCACGTCGGGCGCCAGCGCCTGGTCCCCGCGCGTCAGCTTAACGATTGCTCCCACCAGCGCCGCCCCGGATTTATCGACCACCGTCCCGCTAATCGTTCCGGGCGTTTGCGGATCGGGTGCCTGCTGTCCGGCCGTCCCTGCCGTGGGCAGCGACTGCGGTGTTGCCGGCGCGGTCTGCGCACTGGCAGCGAAGCCGCAGCCCAGGACACACAGTCCCGCGAAGGCCAGCTGTCGCAGTCCCGTTTCTGAAATCGCCAAGTAACGCACTGAATTTTCGGTGAAGAAATGCCGTTTGGTAGAAGTCACTCTTATTTTATAGCGCCCTCGGATCATTGCGGCAAGCCGCCTGTACTAAGTTGACCCGAATCACCAAATGGATGCCCGCCTCGCCGTCGGGGACGGTGCCCGGCGCGGTCGCCCATCGATCCGGCTTGGACACGGCGTGATGACCTCGACCGAATTCACGCAACTAAACGGTTGCATTTAAAAGACGCTTTGGCTAACATGCAACCTGGAGGTTGCTAATGTCCACCGACCGCATCGAAAAGAAAATTCTCCTCCGCGCCACCCGTTCCCGCGTATGGCGCGCCCTCACCGACTCGGCCGAATTCGGCCGCTGGTTCGGAGTCCGCTTTGAAGGCCCCTTCAAACCCGGCACGCCCGTCAGCGGCATCATGGTTCCCACCGCCGTCGATGCCGAGGTCGCGAAGTCTCAAAAGCCCTTCGAAGGCAAACCGTTCGAATTCGTGATCGACCGCATCGAACCCGAGCGACTGTTCTCGTTCAAATGGCACCCGTTCGGCGTCGAAGAGGGTATCGACTACTCCGCCGAGCCGATGACGCTCATCGAATTCGTCCTCGAAGACCGCGGCGCCGAGACGATGCTCACAATTACCGAATCCGGCTTCGACCAGATCCCGCTTTCGCGTCGCGCCCGCGCGTTCGAGGCGAATGAAGGCGGGTGGGCCGGCGTGCTGCGCCTGATTGCAAAGCACCTCAGCCATGCGTCCTGATCGCGCCTCCGCGCCCAATTTGAAGGGGGCCGCCCCGCTGTTCGCCGCACTGGGTGACGGGACGCGTCTCGCTCTGCTCGCCCGCCTCTCGGCCAGCGGCCCGCACTCGATTGCGCGCCTGACGGTCGGCTCCACCGTCACCCGCCAGGCCATCACCAAACACCTGCATGTGCTATCGGCCGCTGGCCTGGTCCGCCACACCCGCCGAGGCCGCGAACGCCTCTGGCATCTGGAACCCGCGCGTCTGGAGATCGCGCGCACGTTCCTGGCCGGAATCTCACATCTCTGGGACACGCGCGTGACCCGCCTTCGGGACCTGGTGGAGAATTCCTAGAGCCGGCTTGTCCGTCGCGCAGGGAAGCGCGTCCCGTCGGCCCTTCGGAGCTGGATCTGTTTCAAGGGCGTAATGTGCAGCGCGGCGTCCGGCGCCTAGTTGCTCTTAATTGCCGGCCCCGCATCATTAATACTCCCGGGCAGCAATTCCGTCTTAATCGTAATCTTCTGCCCGGTCTTCAAACTAATATCCGTATTGAACTCCTGAAACCCTGCCAGGGCGATTTTCACGTGGTGTTTTCCCGGGGCAATAATCATGGCCTTCCCCACGCCGCCAAACTCATGCGTCGTTCCCGCATACCCTCCATCGACAAACACCGCCGCCCGGTCCGGCGTCACGTCCAATTTCACCTCCGCCGTCGGCCCCGTAGGGAACACTGCATGGGGATCCTTCTGCATGTTCACACGGAGGGCGGCCGCTTTCCCCGGTTCGACAGTAATCGTCTCGGTCTGCGGAACATACCCGACCTGCCGCACGGTAATTTCATGCGCCCCCGGCAGCAGCAGAATCTTCTTGTCTCCGGTCAATTCCTGCACGTAGCCCAGATACTGCCCATCGACCCAAACGCCGGACGTCTTGTCGATTTTCGTCTTACCGATAACCTGCACTTCACCGAGCAGCTTATTCTGCTCCTGCGCGCGAACCAGCGCGGGCCAAACGAAAAGGAGCACAAGGGCCAAACGCGCCGCATGGATCACCGATCTGCCAAGCATGATCATCCTCCAAAGCGCAACCCTATCAGTCTTCTTCCACCCGTGTCTCTCAGGTGTAGGCCCTAGGGCCTGCGCATGTTTGCTCCAGCCCAAAGTCCGTCGCAACAACCCCCTTGCATCGCCTCGCTCTCGTGCTAACGTAATTCGCTATGCCGCCATGCTCTGAATGCGGGTGCAGGAACCAGACGGCGCACTGTGGGCGCCCGCGGCTGTTCACCGACAGGATGCGGCCGTTTTCTCCCGCGTCTCCTTTCACGATTACGCCTGCGGCCCGGGACGTCTTTCCGCGCCTTCCTTCGCGATGGTACCGCCGGATCGAAGCCCCCGTAAGTGTCTTAAAAACAGGCATCTGCGCGACGTCGAGCCGACAACAAACCGGAGGGATCTCGGGCGACGGTCTCGGACGATCGAATTTTCCATCAACATGACCCAGCGCCCGCGACCCATCGTCCTCACCGTCCTCGACGGCTGGGGCTACCGCGCCGAGACCAAGGGCAACGCCATCGCCTTGGCTCGCAAGCCGAACTACGACCGCCTGCTGAAGGATTTCTCAAGCACGCTGATCCACACCAGCGGTCCCTTCGTCGGCCTGCCAGACGGCCAGATGGGCAATAGCGAAGTCGGCCACCTCAACATCGGCGCCGGGCGCATCGTGCAGATGGACATCACCCGCGTCGATCAGCTCATCGGCAGCGGCGAATTTTTCCGCCAGCCGCTCCTGCTGGAGGCCATGGAGCGCGGACGCAGGCATCAGCTACACATCATGGGCCTTGCGAGCGACGGTGGCGTGCACTCCCATCTCGAACATCTCTACGCGCTCCTCCGCATGGCCCGCGAAAACAAAGTCGAAAAGGTTTTCGTCCACTGTTTCATGGACGGCCGCGACACACCGCCTGAAAGTGGCATCGATTTCCTCCGCGCCATCGAGCAAAAGATGCGCGAATTCGGCCTCGGCCAGATCGCCAGCATCAGCGGCCGTTACTACGCCATGGACCGCGACAATCGCTGGGAGCGCGTCGAAAAAGCCTATCGCGCGATGGTCCATGGCGATGCGGAATCGAAATTCTACGATCCCATCGCTGCCGTGCGTGCGAGTTACGAGAAAGGCGTTACGGACGAATTCGTAATTCCCGCTGTCATCACAACCCGGGCCGCCGGCGGCGAGTCCCCTTCGCCCCGCGGCGTGATTCGCGACGACGATGCCGTTATCTTCTTCAATTACCGTGCCGACCGCGCCCGCCAGATGACCCGTGCGCTTGTCGAACCCGGTTTCAAGGAATTTTCCGATCCGGAGCGTCCCCAAAATCTCGTGTACGTCGGCATGACCCAGTATGAGAAGTCCTGGCCCTGGCTGAAATATCTGATCGCGCCAGAAAAGCTCGAACACATCCTTGCGAACGTTTTCGCCGAGCTTCAGTACAAGAATCTCCGCGTCGCGGAAACTGAAAAGTACGCGCACGTTACATATTTCTTCAACGGCGGCATCGAAAAACCGTTCGGCGGCGAAGAGCGCGCGCTCGTCCCGTCGCCGAAAGTGCCGACCTACGACCTGAAGCCGGAAATGTCTGCCGCCGGCGTTGCCGACACCGTCATCCACGCGATCGAAAAGGGCGATTTCGACGCCATCATCATGAATTTCGCCAATGCCGACATGGTCGGCCACTCCGGAAAACTCGAAGCTACCATCAAGGCCGTCGAGACCGTCGACGATCAACTCGGCAGAATGTATCAGGCGCTAAAGCCGCGCGGCGGCGCGTGGATCATCACGGCCGATCACGGCAACGCCGAAACCATGATCGATCCCGTTACCGGTGGTCCGCACACGTACCACACCACGAATCCCGTTCCGTTTATTTTAGTCAGCGAAGGCGGTCGGCCGGAGTTGCAATCGGGCGGTTCGCTGAGAGATATTGCTCCCACGATGCTCGGCGTGCTGGGAGTAGACGAGCCGCGCGAAATGACCGGCCGCGATCTTCGTGCGGCCGGCAAATGAAGTGGCCAGGCGGAGAGTGATTTCCGGCGTCGCCTTATGGGTGAGGCGGCCGACACGTGGGAATGCCACAACCGCATCCGCCGCAGCAAGAAATGTAGGGGGGAATAGATGGCTGCTGAGCCAGTCACCGGAGAATTGAACGTTTTCGAGTCCGCAGAGGCCCGATTTGAAATCGCCGCCAAGAAGCTGGGGCTCGAGCAAGGCGTCTACCGCTTTTTGAAATGTCCCGAGCGCGAAATCACCTGCTACATTCCGGTCGCGCTCGATAGCGGCAAGCTCGAAGTTTTCACCGGCTACCGCGTCCTGCATTCGACCGTGCGCGGGCCCGGCAAAGGCGGCATTCGCTTTGCCCCCGATGTCTCGATCGACGAAGTGCGCGCGCTCGCCGCGTGGATGACCTGGAAATGCGCGGTCGTCGACATTCCTTTCGGCGGCGCCAAGGGCGGCGTCATCTGCGATCCATCGAAACTCTCCAAGGCGGAACTGGAGCGCGTCACCCGGCGCTACACCGCCGCTCTTTCCGACTGGCTCGGCCCGGAGCGCGACATTCCCGCGCCTGACATTGGCACGAATGAACAAACGATGGCCTGGGTCATGGACACCTACTCGATGCATGTCCGCCAGGCCACCACCGCGGTCGTCACCGGCAAGCCGCTCGAACTCGGCGGTTCGCGCGGACGCCGCGAAGCCACCGGCCGCGGCGTGATGATGTGTTGCGACCGGGCCCTCACGAAACTCCAGATGAAGCGCGAAGGCACGCGCGTGATCGTCCAGGGTTTCGGAAACGTCGGATCACAGGGAGCGCTGTTGATGCACGCGGCCGGGTACAAAATTATCGGTGCGGCGGACATTCACGGCGGGCTCTACAACGAGAAGGGAATCGACATCCCGAAACTGTACGACTGGGTGTACGCCCAGAAAAAACCGCTGCCGGAGTTTCCCGGCGGCGGCGAGAAAATGTCCGCACAGGAAGTTTTGTTCCGCCCCACAGACATTCTGGTTCCCGCCGCTACGGAAAACCAGATCACGACGAAGAATGCGGACCGCGTGGATTGCAAGATCCTGTGCGAAGGCGCCAACGGACCCACGACCTCGCACGCCGACGCGATCATCGAAAAAAAGGGAATCTTCGTGATTCCTGATATTCTCGGGAACGCAGGCGGCGTCACCGTCAGCTACTTCGAGTGGGTGCAGGACCGCCAGGGATTTTTCTGGCGTGAAAATGAAGTGAACGAACGTTTACAGGACGTGATGGATCAGAGTTTCGATCAAGTCGTCCGCTATGCCGAGATGCATGGCGTCAACAATCGCATTGCCGCCTACATCATGGCGATTGACCGCGTCGCTCGCGCCTTGAAATTGAGGGGGTTTTATGCATAAACTACGCCCCTCTTTGGCGGGGTCGCGGAGGCGGTCATGCAACCAGAGTCGATTTCTCACGGGTCTGTAAAGACGGAAGCACAGCATCGCCGTGACATTTGCGCTGTAGGCCGCTGGATTCACGACCGCGGTTTCGTCGCCTCCACCGACGGAAACATTTCCGTTCGCCTGGGCCCGGATCGCATCCTGCTCACTCCGACTTCGATGAGCAAGGCGATGATGAATCCGGAAGATCTGGTCATCATCGATCTCGACGGCAAGCGCGTCAGCGGTCTGCGCAAGCCTTCGACCGAGCTCGGCATGCATCTTCGGATTTACCGCCTGCGCCCGGATATCAACGCCGTCTGCCACGCGCATCCGCCCACCGCAACGGGCTACGCCGCCGCGGGAATTCCGCTGGATAAGCCCATTCTCTGTGAACTGGTCATCGCGCTGGGTTCGATACCCGTGGCGCGCTACGCCACGCCGGGAACCTCCGAGCTGGGCGCCTCGATCGAGCCTTACGTTCACGATCACGATGCGATCCTGATGGCCAATCACGGCGTGGTGACCTACGGGTCGGATCTGCTGACTGCGTTCCTGCGCATGGAGACCACCGAACATTTCGCGCAGGTTTCGCTGGTCACCGAGCGCCTGGGAAAACAGGTCATTCTTTCCGGTGCCGACGTCGAAAAGCTGGTAGCCGCTCGCGCCCGCTATTGCGCTGGCGCGCAACCGGAATCCGAGGTCGCCCACGAGCGCGCCGCGAATTCGGATCTGACGGAAGCGGGAAGCGTCACTCTCTCTCGGCCGGAACTGGAATCACTGATCGATGAAGCCGTACGCAGGGACCGCTCCACTCGAAGAAATGCGGCGGGCGCCTAGCACGAACGCACCCGCCGGTTCTCCCCGGAAACAGCCGCAGCAAAATGGCTAGCTGATCGAAACGTACCGCATCTTGCCGTTGAAGTGAATTTCCGTTACCTGATTGTCGTTGGTCACGACGTTGGACGATTTTGGCTTGGCCGTTTCGTCCTTCCATGTCACCGGCGCTTCTGCTACGACTTTGCCGTTGAGCGTGACGGTCACTTTGGCGTCGTCTGCAGAGACGTGATAGGTGCCCGGCGCCAGTTGCTTGCCGGCCAGTGTGACCGAGCTGAGAATGTCCACGTCTGTGTTGGTGGCTTTGCCGTTTTTCCCTGCGTCGCGTGCCGCGAGCGGCATGGCAACGAGAAGGGTGATCAGTATGGGCACGAACAAATTCAATCCACGTCGGGAAATCATTTTTTCCTCCAGAAGTAAAACACCCCTTGCAATCTGCTTAGACGCGATGGTGTTCACGAGGAAAGCAATTCATCGTGTGATTGATCAGTTTTTTCGATGGGCCAATTTGGATTTTCCGTTTGGAGTAAAAATGCAACCGCATCCGAAAATTCGTATGCATGCGAAAAATTGACAACGTGTCAGTTTGCGACACCGCATAACTCCCGAATTCCCGTTGAATTGACACACCCGGGCCCCTAACCGATAATCGCTCGACATGATTGGTTCGCTCCGCGGCAAGCTCATCGACAAGCGTCCGAACGCAGTTCTAGTGGACGTGGGCGGAGTGGGTTATCAGGTGCAGATCCCGCTTTCCACGTTCGCCGCGCTCGGTGCGCTGCATAGCGAAGCGACGCTACTGATACATACGCATGTGCGCGAGGATCAGTTCAATCTTTTCGGATTTTTCTCCGCACGGGAAAAACAATGTTTTGAGCTGCTGATATCGGCGTCGGGCGTCGGACCGTCGCTCGCGCTGAAGATTCTGTCCGGCATGGGCGTCGAGGAACTGGTGCCTGCGATCCGCAAGGGCGATCTGGCGCAGCTGGTGCGCATTCCGGGCGTGGGCAAGAAGACCGCGGAGCGAATCGTAGTGGAATTGCGTGACAAGCTGGCCGCCGTGGAAGTGCCGGAGGCCGGCAAGCCGGCCACGCGCACTCAGACGGAATCGGATGTGTCGTCGGCGCTCGTAAACCTGGGCTACGATGAGCGCTCGGTCGATCGCGCGATCGAACAAGCGCGCGCGTCGGGCGCCGCGGATTTCGAAAAACTGCTGCGCGATTCGCTGCAGATCCTGGGGAACTCCGCAATGCAGAAAAGTGCGCGGGCGTCGGGCGGCGGGGATTGAGATGGTTCGTGTCCTCTGGGAATTCGTGGCGCGCCCCGATCGCCTCGGTGACTTCGAAAAATACTACGGAAGTTCGGGAAGCTGGGCTGAGCTGTTTCGCAGGAGCGAAGGGGTTCGCGGGACGGCCCTGCTGCGGGACACGGAAAACGCGCGCGCTTTTTAATCATCGACTCGTGGGAGAATGCTTCCGCCTACCGCGCCATGCGCGAACGCTTCAGGAAAGAGTACGTCGAGCTCGATCGCGTCTGTGAAGGCTTTACGGAAAGCGAGCGGCGCGTCGGCGAGTTCGAGGAGCGATAGATGCCGGAGCCGAAAAGAGCGGCGGACAATTCGAATCGTGTCGTTTCCGGCCGAGCCTACGATGAGGACGCGCGGATCGAAGCCAGCGTGCGCCCGGCGAATTTCGGCGATTACATTGGCCAGGAGCGCGTGAAGGAAAATTTGCAGATCGCCGTGGAAGCGGCACGCGCGCGCGGCGAAGCGCTCGACCACGTGCTGCTTTACGGTCCGCCGGGGCTTGGCAAGACGACGCTGGCGCAAATTCTGGCGAACGAAATGGGTTCGTCGATTAAGATCAGCTCGGGGCCGCTGCTCGAGAAAAAAGGCGACTTAACCGCTGTGCTCACCACGCTCGATCCGGGCGATTTTCTGTTTCTCGACGAGATTCACCGCTTGCAGCCGGCGCTCGAGGAGATTCTCTATCCCGCGATGGAGGATTTTCGTGTGGACCTGATCATCGGGCAGGGGCCGGGCGCGCGAGTGCATCCCTATCAGCTGAGCAAGTTCACCCTGGTCGGCGCGACTACGCGCGCGGGGCTGATCATGGCGCCGCTACGTTCGCGATTCGGTATCGTGCATCGGCTCGAGTTTTACACGCCGGAAGATCTGCAACGCATCGTAGCGCGCTCCGCGAAAATTCTGGGCATCCAGATGGACCAAGGCGGCGGCGCGGAGATCGCGCGGCGCAGCCGGGGCACTCCGCGCGTGGCCAACCGCCTCCTACGGCGCGTGCGTGATTTCGCCGAAGTCCGCGCGCACGGGCACATTACGCTCGACGTGGCGCGCGACGCGCTGGCCATGCTGCGCGTGGACGAGCACGGCCTCGACGAGGTGGACCGCAACCTGATGCTGACGATTATGGAGAAGTACTCCGGCGGCCCGGTCGGATTGAACACCATCGCCGCGTCGCTGAGCGAAGAAGAAGATGCCATCGAGGAAATCTACGAACCGTACCTGATGCAGCTCGGCCTGCTTGACCGCACTCCGCGGGGCCGGATGGCCACCGCGCTCGCCTACAAGCATTTCGGCAAACCCGAGCCGAAGCGCCAGTCCGGCCTGTTCTGAAGCCAGCAAAGTGATGACAGCCGCCAAAGCGAAGCCGCCGAAACGAAAACCCGCAACGAGCCGGTCCGGTAACTCGGTTCCGGCTGCCGATGCGCAGCTGCAGATCGATTCGTTCCTGGCAAAATACACGCCGGGAATGGAAAAGCTGGCCCGGGCGGCGCTGGTGAAGATGCGGAAAAGGCTGCCGAACGCGGTTGAGTTCGTTTACGACAATTACAACGCGCTCGTATTCGGATTCGGCCCCAACGAGCGCCCTTCGGATGCGATTTTTTCGATCGCGGTGTTTCCCGATCATGCCGCGTTGTGTTTCCTGCAGGGCGCCAAGCTGCCTGACCCGCATAAGCGCCTGCGCGGAAGCGGCAACGTGGCGCGCAACGTGCGAGTCGAGAATGCCGAAGTGCTCGATGATCCGCAGGTGATCGCGGTGATGGAGGAAGCGCTCCGGCGTGCGAAAGTGCGCATGGACCTGAAGCAGGAGCGAAAACTCGTCATCCGTTCGATTTCGGCCAACCAGCGCCCGCGCCGGCCGGCGAGCACGTAATGATCGACGCGCCGAATGAAGATCGATCGCGACCATTTTCGCGTCATTCGCGAAATCCGGGTCTGTCGAAAAAAGAGGACCAGCCTCGGCGCATTGCCACCGCGCAGACTAAAATATCCACACCGAGACGACGATTCCCTGGGACCTGCATTTCTTGCTCCCGCTTGCGGCGGTCATGTGGTCGGAACTGTCGACGGGTTCGTCGGGGAATGATGAAAGAACGGCTCGCAGTTTTTCAAACTGCGCGGGGTGTTTGATTCCAGACAGAATTTCCTGACGTATCCCTCCGACGATTCTCGCGCGGCCTTCCTTTATCGGTTCCTCCAACTCGGCCACTCCGTTTTTTTCAGCTGTGCTCAGATCCTGAAGTTTCCGGCGGATTGCCAGGGACCATCGGAGGTATCCACAAGAACGTTCACAGGCGTTTGGAACGGCGCTCGCGTTTGGAATCGCAGCGCCCATCGGATTCGATCTTCCCAAACAGCTTGAGAATGTCTTGCTGTTTCCTGCCTGCGATGTACTCGTTCAGGGCCGCCGTGACGGTCTCTTTTTCCGTACGATGGCGACCGAGCTTTGCGCTTCCTCGATCAGGCGGTCATCGATGGCCAAGTTGGTAGGCATGTTCTGCGACTCCCAGCCCGTGTGCCAGCCTGTGTAAATCAGGTCTTCCCTCACTTCGCGGACATCTCGCAGATCTTGATCACCGTGTTCCAATTGCGGGTTGTGGGGCGCTGCTTTAGGACCTTGTCGAGGGTGTAGAGCTTGGAGTCGGCGAAGCCATCGGGGCAATGGATGTACAGCTCGCGCCCCGCGTGATGGAACCGTTCGCGGCCGATTTCGAGCGCGCTCAAAGCTGCGAGGGCGGCCTTGGCCGGCACTTGCTGCAGAAATGACACGGCCAGGCGAGCGGTGTCGATCCCTGTTTCCCCCAAGAAGGGATTCCCGCCGAGCACCTTGATCATTTCCGCAGACGTGCGAACGATCACCGATACCGGCAGGCGCGATTCGCCGGCGAGCTTCTTCTCGAGCTTTGCTTCCCACTCCGCTGCGGCACCGGCCGCTTCGAACACGACGTTGCCGCTCTGCACGTAGGTGCGCGGGTTCTCGGCGCCGAGCTTCGCGCAGATTTCGCGGAGGCGGTCCATTTTCAGAATGTTTCCGCCGACGTTCACTCCACGAAGCAGCGCGATCAGAACCGGCATCGTCTGTGCTCGATCTCCCGATTGCTTGTGGCCGGCCATTCTACCGCAACGGTCAAACCCAGACTCGATGAGACGCAATCGCGCCGGAGCCTGGATTCCGGTGGCCCAAAACTGCCGCGCAAAACTCGCTCCCGCAGGCGCTCGTCCTTCGGCCGGGGCCTTTCCGGCTCGGGCCGGAATCAGATCGTGTGGAACGAAGTGAAGCCACCGGTGGCCAATGGGCTGCGTCCTTCGCTGCGCCCATCCCGCGAGATTCTAGCGTAAGCGCGAGCACGGGTGCACCGGCATCCTCGCCGTCGGCGGCGTCGCGAACTGCTCGGCGAAAGCGCCGCGCGAACGCGCCCGCTCAAGCTAGAATGTTCGGCTGCGATGAACAAAGTTTACATTTCGCTCGGATCGAACCTGGGAGACCGCGCCGAAAATATCGCGCGGGCGATCCGGGCCTTAGAGGCGCGCGGCGTCCGCATCACGCGGCAATCGTCGCTGTATGAAACCGAGCCGGTAGACGCCCAGGGCGGGTGGTTTTTGAATGGCGTGGCGGAAGCGGAGACGACCATGCGGCCAGGGCAGTTGATGCAGACGCTGTTGATCGTGGAGCGTTCACTGGGGCGCCAGCGTCAACGCGTGCCGCCCGCGGGACCGAAGGGATCGCGGACGATCGACCTGGACATCGTGCTCTTTGGTTCGCAGGTTGTCGGCGATCCCGAATTGCAGATTCCGCATCCCCGCATGGCGGCGCGGAAATTCGTGCTGGTGCCGCTGGCGGAAATCGCGGGCGGCGTACAACATCCGGTGCTCCAGAAGACGATCGCCGAGCTGCTGACCGCAACGCCGGACCAGGCCGCGGTCCGGCGTTGGGAGCCGCCGACGGGTCAATCGACGTAGCGCGGACGCACGTCGCTGTCGCCGTGCAGGACGCGGAGCCAGTGGAGCGTGAAGGGCTTTGGGTCGAGCGCGTCGAGCTCGATTTCGGCGAGGCGACCTTCCGCCTGTTTGCGCCAGCGGTACACGCCGGGTTCGGACTCTTCCTCGATGTGGCCGGTGGCGGGGCGCAGGAAATCGCGGGCCTCATCAAGCGTCGCGGGGCGGAGAATGCGTGGGCGCGTCATTGCTTCGACCACGTAGCTGCGCAGAAGCTTCGGCCAGTAGGAATCGAAAAGCGGCGAGGACGCGAAGACGTCGCTCCAGGCGACTTCGGGGCCGAAAGCCACCACGACTCCGACCACACGCTCACCCTTCAGGCCGGAAGTTTCGTGCGCGAACCGACGCTGGATTTCTTCCGCGAACATGTCCACGGACGCGCCGATCGGTGACTGCTGATAGATTTTCTGATAGTCCTGCGTACCAGATTGCGCGATCGCGCCGGCCACGGCGCCGCGCGTGATCGTTGCCGATTGCGATTCCACCGTGACTGATTGGCTTTGCCCCCCCGGCGGCGCGGGCAGCTGGAGAGTCTCAGTGTAGTTTCTGGCCTCCAGACCCATCGACGGCGGCACAGTTCCCACGGCGTCTCCTTCGCCGCGAACCGCGGCCCAGACCTCGGATTGATTTTGATCCACGGCGGCTTTGTCGCGCACGCTCGGATGCACCATCGTCTCGGCGGCGGAGAATTGCACGGCCCCGGGGGTCCAACGGCCGTGCTCGACGCAGAAGACGTCGAGAGGCAGCGGAGCGGCGCCGATCGGGACGATGCGGTCTTTGCCAATGATGCGGTCCTGCTTGCCGCCCGAGACGACTTCGCCGGCGAGCAGGATCAGCGGGCGCTTGCCGCGGTTGATCAGTACGAGCTGGTTGACTTGAGGACGGAGCTGATAGTTCGGCACCACGGCGCCGTCGCGCATGCGGCGCATTTCCGCGCCTTGTTCGCTGATCAGGGCTTCGCCCGAGGCCAGCGCCTCGTCGAGCGTGGCGAACTGGCTGGTGTCCACCCCTCGCGCGGCGACGACCGGGAAGATCGTCAGATTTTCGTACGATACGGGATTTGCAAGACGCCAACCGTTTGGCGCCGCCTGCGGATCTGGGCCGGGCGCATTCGCGGCGCGGGCCCAGAGGCTGAATCTGGCGGTGACGGCTGCTCCGGTTAAGACCAGGATTGTGACGAGAACGGTCCCCAAGATGTTCCGCCGGGTGATCTGCATGACGTCTCCTCGACGGCCCGCGATGGATGAGTGCGCGAGGTGAAGCGGGCGTCAGAGTGAGAACGGGCCAGGAAGGATTCCTTGCACGTTTCTGGAGGGATCGATGGGGTGGTTAGAGTCCCGTGCCGGCGATCGGAACCCCACCGGCGGCTAGGCGCGGCCGCCGCGGTCCTTCAAATCGGCGAGTTCTTTCTCGCGTTTCTTGCGGCCTTCCTCTTCCTCGCGTTCGTATTCGACCATTTCTTCGTCGGTCATCTGGTAGTCCTCGCGGCTTGCGAACATGGTGCCGCGCCGGCCGTCACGCGCCGATTTTGAATTGCGGCGCTTCCGCTTGCCTGCGTTGAATCCGCCGATGCTGCGGATGGGCTCGGCAATGGCGCCGGCTTCGACAAGCAACTCGCTGACTTTCTCCAGAAAATCGTTCAGGTGATAGGGCTTGACCGAGTAGGGAAGTCCCTCGCGCTCCAGAATCGGCTGAAGCTCTTTGGTGCGGTCCTGCGGGATCAGGAACAGCGGACGCAAGCGGATAGGAGCAGGCTGGCCCTCGATCGATGGAATGGCCGGCTCGGCTTCGGCCAGTTCCTTGAGGATGGCGAAGAGCGGCCCGCGTACGTCGGCCAGCGCCAAGTTCACAATCACCAGATTCCAGGAGCCGGTGGCGAGTTCGGTGAGAGCCTGGTCGACGAGCGGGACGATGCAGACCCGCCAGCCTTCGGAATCGAGAACGTTCTTCAGGGCGCTCTGGCTAGCGAAATCGTCGTCGACGATCAAAATTCCGACTTCGGGCACGGCTGGGTCTCCGGAGGTGTCTCAGCCAGTATATCGAGGGTCTCGAGGTACGAAATCCTTCGCAATCGACGCAATTTCCATGTCGAAGTTGTACGCCTGAACAGGCGAAAGAAAAGCGAAAATAATTCTTGACATAGCGAACAAAAGGCGAATATATTCTGCGCGTGCGGCGGGACTGCCAATGGCCACTTCTCCCATACTTCGATCGAGACCGGCGACGCTTCGGCGCCGTCGGGCGGATTCGAAGCAAACCAGTCTCACGTTATTCCCTCAAGCCGCTCGCCACGGCAACTGTGAGTCGCCAAGCGGCGCTTCCGCGCCCCCTCCGGTGCCTGACCGGAGAACGAAGCCCGCGACGGAACTGGTTGGCATTGCGCGGCTCGCCGCATCCTCCCCTCGCGCGGACGTCAAGCGCGGGACGGAGTATTTCGTCCTTCCCGTTAAATCGATCCTGAATGAGTGCCATTCCGAAAGGGTGCCGTTCCGCTGGACGGTGAACCCGTATCGCGGCTGTGAGTTCGGCTGCAAGTACTGCTATGCCCGCTATACCCATGGCTATATGGAGCTGTGCGCTTCGGATTTTGAGACAAAAATCTACGTGAAACAGAACACGGGCGCTCTGGCGGAGCGCGACCTGAACCATACCCAGATCTGGGGCGAGCATATCGCTATCGGGGCAGCCACGGATCCCTATCAGCCCGCCGAGCGCGAGTTCGGGGCCACGCGGGCGATTTTGGCGAAGATGGCCGAGCGCGAGGGCTTGAGCGTTTCGATCACCACGAAATCGGACCAAGTCGTGCGAGATATCGACCTGCTCAAGCGGATCTCGGCACGGTCGTCGCTGACCGTGAATCTGACGATCACCACGCTGCGGACGCACCTGGCGCGGTTGCTCGAGCCTCGGGCGCCGCGCCCGGATCTGCGGCTGGCAGCGGTGCGCAGGCTCCGCGATGAGGGGATCTCCGCCGGCGTGTTGGCTATGCCGATTGTTCCCTGGCTGACCGACCGCGAAGAGGATCTCGATGCGCTGGCGTGCGGGGCGCGGGAGGCCAGCGCGGAATGGCTGGGCGCGCGTGTGCTTTACCTGATGCCGGATGCGTGGAGGACATTTCTCGCGTTCCTGGAGGCGAAATTCCCGCGGCTGGTGGTGCGCTATCGCGACTGGTACGGCAGGAATGTGGACGCCCCGGAAAGTTATCGCAAAGAAATTGCCGCGCGTGTGGAGAAAATTCGCGGGAAATATGGGCTGAGCAACCGGCCAATGAGGCCGACGCCCGGTCCTGCCGTGTGGCGCTCGCCGCAGATGCAGCTGGCGCTCGATCAAGGAGAGAACCTATGCCGAACCTAGCTGCACGAAACAGAAAGACGCGCAGCAGACGGAGAGCGGCGTCGCAGCCAAGGCTCGGGCTCGTGCCGATGCCGGCCGCGGCTCCTGTACCGGCCGAAACAAGACGCGTGCGCGGGGTCAGGCTGAAGACGGTATCAACGTTCTTGCTGGTTTTTGCGCTACTCTGCGTGGCGGCGTTTGCCGCCGGGCGACCCCCCGCTGCCGAAATGGGCACGGGGTCCGCTATGAGACCCGGCGCTGGCGCCAGTCATGTTGCGAAGGGAGCCGCTCATGTTTCTGGGTCTGCGAACCGCCGCGTACCAGGTAAAGGAACTCGACAAAGCCAAGGAGTGGTACGGCAAAGTGTTGGGCTTGCAGCCATACTTTGATCAGCCGTTTTATGTGGGCTTCAACGTGGGCGGATTCGAATTGGGGCTGGTACCTGCAGAAGATGCCAAGCCCAATCGCGCGCCCGCGGGCATTTCCTATTGGGGCGTGGCGGATGCCCGAGCTGCGTACAAGCGGCTGGTTGATCTTGGCGCATCCGGCTTCGAGCCGATCCAGGACGTTGGCGAAGGAATTCTGATCGGAGCGGTGCGCGATCCGTTCGGCAACGTGCTGGGCGTGATCCAGAATCCAAATTTCAAAATCGAGAAGAGCTGAGCCCGCAGCAGTTCGCAGATCGCATGCGGTCTGGTCAAGACGCGACAGAGTGGCGCGCGTTGGCTTCAGCGAGTTGCTTTTTGTATAGTTCGATGCCGTTAAGGATCGTGTCGACGGTCGCGGACTCGCCGATGCCGGAATTGACCATCAGGTGGAAGCGATGGCGGTCGGGCCAATCGACGTTGAAATATTGCTTGATGAAGGCGGCGCGATCGCGGTCGACGGTTTCGGCAAGCTGCACGGCCTCGCGCTCGCTTTTGCCTTCTGCGCGGAGGCGCTTCACTTTTTCGGCGAAGGGCGCGTAGATGAAAACGTGAAAGGCGTCGTGCCGGTCGTCGAGGTAGTACGCCGAACCGCGGCCCACGATCACGCAGCCGCCGCACTGCGCGGCTTCCTTCACCACCTGCTCGGTGACTTCGCGAATACAGTCGGCATCAGCGAGTTTTAGTCGCGGAGCATTCAAGCTGCCTTCGTGGCTGCCGCGCATGAAAGCCATCAGCAGGCGGTGGAACAGCGGATCGCGCCGTTCCGCGCGCTCCTCCACCACGCGACAATCGCACTCCATCAGGCGCGCGATCTCGTTGGTCAGCGCCTGGTCCCAGAGTTTCCAGCCCAGCCGTTGCGCCAGCGCGGCCGCGATTTCGCCCCCGCCACTGCCGTACTCGCGTTCGATCGTAAGCACCCGGATCATGTGACGCCCCCGCCGCCGATTCGCGCCGCTCGGAAACGGCGCATTGACGGGAGCCTATCACAGGCCGGGTTTTACCTGCTACTCCGCGATGACCCTGCGGACGCCCGGCTGATTTTTCTTCAGGGCGAAAGCCAGGAGAAACATGATTGCGGATGCCACGGCCAGATACAGAAAGGTATCGAGGTACGCCAGCGTGGTAGCCTGACCGATCACATTTCGAAAGACAATTGCGTTCGCCTGCATGCCGGCCCGTTCCGCATTCACTCCGGCTGCCCTGAGACGCTCCGTCAATGCCGCGATCTGATTCAGGAGTTCCGGCCGGCCACGGGTGACGTTCGCGACAAGATACACCTGGTGGACCTGCGCGCGGCGCTCGAGCAACGTCGTCACCAGCGATGTGCCGATACTGCTGCCGATATTGCGCATGAAATTAACCAATCCCGCGACACTGCCGCTTTTTTCCGCCGACATCCCCACGTAGGACGCCAGGTTGATGGGCACGAACAAAAATGGCAGCCCGAAAACCTGGATGATCCGCAATAGGGCGGCGCTTCGAAAACTCACCGCGAGGTCGAGCTGCCGGCTGGAAATGTACATCGAAATCGATAGCACCAGCCAGCCGAAGGCAATCAGATATCGCGCTTGCACTTTCGAGGACAAAATGCCGACGACAGGCATCAGGAACAGCAGGACGAGCCCTCCGCCCGAGAGCAACAGTCCGGCCGACTCTGCCGTGTAACCCATCAGCGATTGAAGAAACAGGGGCATCATCACGAGGCTCGCAAAATATAATATGCCGAGGACGAACATCATGCCGTTCGCGGCCAGGAAGTTCAGATTCTTGAAAAGCTTCACTTCGACAATCGGATGCTTATACAACCATTCCCAGATCACAAACGAGATCAAGCCCACGGCGGCGAGGATGGCTAGGGTCGTAATGAAGCGCGAGCCGAGCCAATCATCTTCCTGTCCCTTATCGAGCATGATCTGGAGCGCGCCGACGCCCAGAGTGAGCAGCGACACGCCGATGTAATCGATTCGCAGTGCCGCGCCCGCCTTCCGCTTGGCCCATGGCGGGTCGTCAACCAGCTTATAAACGAGGAACAAGGCCAGAATTCCGACCGGCAGATTGATGAAGAAAATCCAGCGCCAGGTGTAGTTGTCCGTGATCCAGCCGCCCAGAGTCGGACCGATCGTAGGCGCGATCACCGCGGTCACCCCGTAGACGGCGAACGCCAGCCCTCGTTTCTCGGGCGGGAAAACGTCGGCAAGAATTGCCTGCGCCATGGGCTGCAGTCCGCCGCCGCCGAGTCCCTGCAGCACCCGGAAAATGATGATCGCGGTCAGGCTCGGCGCGATCCCGCAAAGCAGGGAACTGATCGTAAAGACGACGAGGCAGGCCATGAAAAACCGTTTACGGCCGAACGCATTCGAAAGCCAGCCGCTGATCGGCAGCACGATCGCGTTCGATACAAGATACGACGTCAGCACCCAGGTGCTCTGATCGTTGCTTGCGCCCAGACTGCCGGCCATGTAGGGAAGCGCGACGTTGGCGATGCTCGTATCGAGCACCTCCATGAACGCCGCCATGGCCACGACAACCGCGATCAGCCACGGATTAAATCGCGGGGTCCACGCAACCGGCGCGGCCGCAGCCGTCGCTCGTGTGGATGCTACGGGAGGCGGGCCCGGCATTGAAGCGCCGGCTGTGGGAGTAGATGCCATGAATAGAAAACCGCAAATGCGAACGATGATTCGTTCGTCTGATTGGATGTTGGCGGAGCGCCGGCGGCGCTGATTATTTCACGAAGACTTTGGGCTCGACGGACATTCCGAGGCGCAAAGAATGGTCCGAATTCTCGCCCGGCTCCAGCACGATCTTCACAGGAACGCGCTGCACGACCTTCACGTAATTGCCGGTCGCATTTTCCGGAGGCAGCAGGCTCGTCCGCGCGCCGCTCGACCCGGCGATGCTGTCGACGTGCCCCTTGTAGCTGCGGCCGTTCGTGTCGGCCTTGATTTCGACTTTCTGGCCCGGCTTCATGTACCTCAGCTGCGTCTCTTTGAAATCGGCGGTGATCCAGACGTCGTCAAGCGGGACCACCGAAGCGAGCTGCTGCCCCGGCTGCACGTTCATGCCGACTTCGACGTTCTTCGTAACGATCCCGGTCGCCGGCGCCAGTATTTTCGTGTACTGAAGATTCAGCTGCGCCTGCTCGAGCGCCGCTTCCTTCGCCTGCGCATTCGCGCCGGCGGATTTCGCGCGCGCCTCCATCGACTCCACCTGTCGCGGTCCGGTCTGCGACGATCGATACGCTGCGCGCGCCGCTTCGAGCCGGCTTCGGGCCTGCGTCACCTGTTGTGCCGCTGCGGACGCGGTCGCTTTCGCGGCGGCCACTCCCGCATCGCCCGCCGCCGCTGCCGCCACGGCCTGATCGTAGGTTTGCTCTGAAACTTCCTGCTTATCAACCAGCTGTTTGTACCGCATCAAATCGTTCTGCGCCTTCACGTCGTTGGCCTGCGCCTGCAAAAGCTGAGCCTGCGCCGCGTCATACTGCTGCTGCGAGGCGGCAATACCCGCCTGCGCGCTCGATACATCGGCTTCCGACGACGACACCTGGCTTGTCGTGTTCACCGAAGTGACCGGCACGTCGATGTCCTGCGATTGGGCCGTCGCGCTGGCGTCGGCCGCCGCCGCTGCCGCCTGATCGACAGCGACCTGGTAATCGCGCGGATCGATTTCGACCATTACGTCGCCTGGGTGCACCAACTGGTTGTCGTCAATATTGACTTTCGAGACGTAGCCGGAGATACGCGCGCTCACCGGCATCAGATGGCCGTCAACTTCCGCGTCGTCGGTCGACTCATAGCTCGAAAAATAGCGCCACGCGAAAATCCCACCGATGAGGACTGCAATCACCGCGAGGATGATGAATATCCGCGCGTGAGGACGCTCGCGCAGATAGTCGGACGCTCGGGAGGTCGGAGGCGGAGCTGGTGGAGCGGCCGGGCGAGACGTCGTTTCCGACGGAGGAGCGGGAGATTCGACTTGAGTATTCTCAGCCATGTCTTAGTTTCCTTTGAAAAACTCCTGCACGCCCGCTTCGGCCAGGCCCAGAGCGCGGGCCAGCGAAATCTTGGCGTAGTTATCCTGATAAAGACTCGAAATGTAATTTTCATGCGCGCTGGCCACGGCTTCCTGTGCTTGCACGACTTCGACCGTATCGGTGACGCCGGCGCGGAAGCGATCGCGCGCCTGCGTTAGCGTCTGCTCCGCGAGATCCACGTTGCTCGCTGCCACGGCGACTTGCTCTTCGCCGGATTCGATGTTCAGCAGCGCCGTGCGGACGTCCTGATCTACTTGCGCGCGCACATTTTCCAGCCGCTGCCGGCCCTGCTGAAGCTGCGCGTCGGCCTGCAGCACATCGCCATGCACCTTGCCGCCTTGAAAGATGGGAATCGTCAGCGTGCCGCGGGCGTCAAACACGCCGTGCGATGTCCCGTTGGGGATTGTTCCGGCGAGGCCGTAATCCGCGCTCAAGGAGAAGGACGGCAGGTAACCCGCGCTCGCCGCTCGCCGCGAGTATTCGGCCGCGCGGACATCGGCAAGCGCGGCTTGAAAGTCGGAGCGCATGTCGTAGGCGCGCTTGAGCGCCTCCTCGACGGTCATCGCCTCGAATGGCTGGTAGGGCGTCTTGTCCGCGATGTCGTATTGCTGGCCCGGCGCAAGACCGATCACGCGCGCCAAAGTCAGCTTGCCGATCGCGAAATCGTTCTTTGCCTGAATCAACTGCTGCTGCCGCGTCTTCAGTTCCACCTGCGCGCGCAGGCCGTCGATCGCCGGGGATGTGCCCGCCTTTACCTGATCAGACGCCTGATCGTAAAGCGTCTGTGCCGTCTCGACCTGCGCCGTGACCGTGTCGATGCGCGCCGCATCCGCCACCGCCTGCAGGTAGCTGTAGC
Source organism: Candidatus Acidiferrales bacterium (assembly GCA_049696975.1). Lineage (GTDB taxonomy): Bacteria > Acidobacteriota > Terriglobia > Acidiferrales > UBA7541 > Palsa-295. The sequence goes on from JBAVUW010000065.1 coordinate 30,609, forward strand.
CGACCGACAAAATCACCAGGTCGCGCGCGTCCTTATATGAGGACTCCGCCGATTTCAAATTCTCCGTCGCGGCGTGCGTGTTGTTGATGGCTTTCCAGTCGAAGACGGACTGTGTGGCGTAGGCGCGCGCGTCGAAATACCCGAACGGCCCTACGACCGACGGAATCGAAAATCCCGCACTCGGCGGAAGATGGAAGCTGAATCCGAATTCGGCCAGATCGACTTGCGAGCCTTGTCCGTAGGACGATGTCGTCAGGTTCGGCAGCAACGCGCTGAGCTGTTGCCAGCGCGATCCGCGGGCTGCGCGGACATCCTGGCTTGAAAGCAGGATGCCCAGATTCTGTTTCAATCCGCGCGCAATCGCATCTTTCAAGGACAGTTGAATTACGCCTGGTTCCAATTTCGAAGGCACGCTCCCGGAATAGGAGCCTTGCGAGGCGCTCGGTGCGGGAAGCGCCAGTGGGACGGACGCCGCAGGAGCTGGGTTTCCGGTGTTACCTTGCGCGCGTGCGTTGCCCGTTGCCAGGGGGAACAGCGCGGCAATTGCGAAAGTTCTAATCGCCCATCGGCGCATCACGATTTCTCCCTCTCGATCTGTTCCATTTTGGATGACAGACGAGCCGCCAAGGACGCAGCCCCCGTACTGACAATTGAACCCTCGATCGGCCGAATCCTCACGCCCGCGCGGCCCGCCGATGCTTGGCGCCTTTGCGTTTCTCTTCGGCCAGCAAGCTCGGCAGGAACAGGTCCCAGGCCTGCTGCGCCGTGGGACGCAGGGTCGAATCCGGATGCAAGGCCCACGCCAGCGTCACGCCCAGCAGTACGATCTGCACCAGTCGCGCCATTTCCGCCGGCGAAATATCGCGCCGCACTTCGCCGCGTTCCCGGGCGATCGCAAAAATTTCGGCCAGCAGGCGGCGTCCGATCTGCAGCCGTTTGTGCAACTCGGCGCGGACGGGAGCACAAGACGCATGTGCGGCGTAGATCGCACGAAGCAACGCGGCATTTTCAGTTTTGTGGCTGATCAGGTCAACCGCGAGTTTCTCAAGCACCGGCATCACCGGGCCGCTTTTCGCGCGCTCCAGCGCGCGCTCGATCGACGCCAGCCGCTCAGCGCCAAATGTCGCCAGCACGTGTTCCTTCGTCCGGAAATAATTGAAGAACGTCCCTTTGCCGACGTCCGCCGCCTCGGTGATGTCCTCAACCGTGGTTTCCATGAAGCCGCGCTCGGCGAAAAGCCGCAACGCAGACCGAAACAGGCGTTCGCGGATTTCCGTGCGGCGGCGTTCACGGCGTCCGGTGCCGGGAATCGTGACAGGACGCGGGACAGTGGAAGAAGCCATGAGTAGGATGGGGGGTGACCTAAACCCAATTACGACTATAAGTCACCCTTGGCTAGAGGTCAAGAAGTACCACCGAGGAGTAAAGTTCGCGCGGATGGGAAACAGAGAATTCCCGCCGCGCCGGGTTCTGCCGCCGGCGCGGCGGTTTGCGATGCGCTTACTTCGAGAGGTTCTTCGGGCTGTGTTGGTTGAGCGTGGAGGTCAAAAGCTTCGCGGAAGGCGGAATCGGAACGGCGCCGTGCAGAGCGATGTCCTTGGACGGCAGTTTCCTGCCGTAGATCCGCTCGTTGGCGTCGTCATCGGGACGCAGCGTCGAGCCTTCAAGCGAAATGCCCGCAAAAAGTCCGCGTGCGCGTGAGTAGGTGAGAACTTCCGCGCGCATGGCGACGTCCGTGTCCGCTTCCGCGTCACGTCCTACGGGTCCTGCTGCGGCAGAAGCATCCGCTCCCAGCTTCACCTTGCTGCTCAGGATGGAGCTTGCGCCGTCCTTGTTCATGATCAGCAAAACGAAATCGGTCGCCTGTGCGCCGATCTGGAAGCCGAAGCTGCCGCCTTCCACAGCCATCATCGTCGGCGCGCCCCAAGGGCCTTCCATGTTTTCACCGCTCCGGCAGCTCATCGCGCCGCGGCCATAGCTGCCGCCCACGATGAACGCTGCCTTCAGTACCGTCGGAATCACCGCCACGCAGTCGGCCTTGTCGATCAGGTTCTGCGGGATGTCGTCAGGGATATTCATGATTTCTTTCAGCACCTGTCCGGCATTGCGCAGGCGATCTTCGTCCTTTTCCTTGTCGTCGGCTTTCAAGGGTGTCGACAGGACGACGAGGCCGAGCAGTATTGCTGAAACCGTTACCGAAATGAATTTCTTACTCATAATTTTGGTCATGATTGCTTCCTCCAGTATCACGAACAGCCCCAGCATGATACGTGTGTCTGGTCGCGCAAGGCAATACCGGTAAACCCTAATGCCGCGCACGACCTTGCCATATAATTGGGCGCCTTAGTAGCAAAGGGCATCCCATGGATGTGAAATTCAAATCAGCCGCACGCGGCGCGGGCGGTAATTTCCGCGTCGTGGTCGCCGCTCTCGCATTAGGCGCATGCGCCATCGCGCTGGCTGCGCAAACCGGTTCGCGCGAAGCAGCCAAGGAGCGTGTGGACGTTGCTCGATTCCGAGCGCGCGTCGCCGCCATCCTGGATCAGGCCAGTGCGAGCCGCTTGAACTGGGGTATTGAAGTCGCCGACCGTTCGACCGGCGAAACGCTCTACGTGCTGAACGCCGATCATTTTTTCGCGCCGGCTTCGAATGCGAAAATCGTCACCACCGCGCTTGCTCTGGCCACGCTCGGGCGCGATTTCCGGTTTCGTACCACGCTCGAATCGAACACGCCTCTCGATAGCGCAGGCCGCGTCGGGGGCGACCTGGTCCTGGTCGGCCGAGGTGATCCCGATCTTTCCAACCGGCGATTTCCCTTCTTGGAGCACGCCGAGCGTGTCGGCCCGGTGGAGAAAATTCTTGCCGAGCTTGTCGACGACGCCGTCGCGAAGGGACTGCGCGAAGTCGATGGCGATATCGTCGCCGACGACAGCTACGATCCCTACGATCCCTATCCCGCCGGGTGGAGCAATGGCGACCTGTTCTTCTCCTTCGCGGCGCCGGTAAGCGCCATCGCATACAACGACAACACAGTTTTCGTGACCATCGCACCCGGCGCGCACATCGGCGACCCGGCCACCATCACCACGGAGCCTGCCGCCGCGCTCGGCACATTCGCTGCCGACATCATCACCGGCCCTCCCGATGCCCTCGCCGACTTCGCCGTCGTGCGCGTGCCGGGCGAGAATTTCATCCTGCTGCGCGGCGCCATTGGCGTCGCTCGCACGCCCACGCGCCTCGACATCGCCATGACCGCGCCGGCAGAAACAGCCGCTCTCTCGCTCAAGCAGCTGCTCGAAATGCACGGAGTGCGCGTCACGGGCACGGCGCGCGCGCATCACGGTTCACCGCCCTATTCCAATGCCGCCGGCGAGCCGATGCTTCCGCCGCCGATCGCCTCCGGCGCGACCCCGCCCAGTCCCGTGGTTCTCGCCGAACACGATTCCCAGCCACTGATTGAAGCGGTCCGCTTCACGAACAAAGTCAGCCACAACCTGCACGCGGAGCTTCTGCTGCGCACCGTCGGCCACGAAAAGTTCGGTGTCGGCTCGACCGCCGCCGGACTCAAGGTGGAGCGCGAATTTCTGCACGCGGCCGGAGTACCCGATGGCGACATCATCCTCACAGACGGCTCAGGGCTTGGCCGCAACAACCTCCTCACGCCGCGCGGGATGGTCGCGCTGCTCGCCTACGTGGCCCAGCAGCCTTGGGGCGCCGATTTTCGTTCGACGCTCCCGGTCGCCGGCGTCGATGGCACCCTCGAAACCCGCATGACCGGCACCGCAGCGGCCGGTTTGATCCAGGCGAAGACGGGCGAGATCGAGCACGTCCGCGCGCTTTCCGGCTACGCCACCACGCTGCGCGGCGAATCGCTCGTGTTCTCGATTTTCTACAATAATAATCCGCAGCACGGCATCGGCACCGTCGCGCCCGTGGATGCCATCGCGAATGCCATGGTGGAAACGATCGGCGCGTCGGGCAAAGAAATGGCGCCCGCAAAGAACAAACCACGATGAGTGGCGCGAAGATCGCCACCGTCTTCGGCAGCTCGCGCCCGTGCGAAGGAGATCCTCACTATGCCCAGGCGCACCTGCTCGGTGCGGCGCTGGCGGCCAGGGGTTTCACGGTCTGCAGCGGCGGTTACGGCGGCGTGATGGAAGCCGTTTCGCGCGGCGCAAAGGAGGCGGGCGGTCGCACTCTCGGCATCACCGCACAGTTTTTCACATCGCGCGCCAACCGCTGGATCGATGAGGAGGTGCGCACGAACACCTGGCAGGACCGGCTGTTCGCGCTGATCGATCGGGGCCACGGATACGTCGCCTGCCCCGGTGGCACCGGCACACTCGTCGAGCTCGCCGTCGTCTGGGAAATGCTCAATAAACGCGCCATGGCCGGCAAGCCGCTCGTCGTCCTCGGCGATTTCTGGCAGCCGATCATCGATCGCGTCCGCGAAGTCGAAACGGGCCATGCCTCCGGCTGGGGCGAAAGCGGCGAGCCTCTGATCCACACGGCCCCTACCCCCGGGGACGCGGCCGCCTATCTGGCCGCTCACCTGCCCGCACGCTGATTCCCCGGGTCAATCCAGCTAGAATGAAAAGCTGAAACGCCGTCAGGCGGTTGACCGGTAAGGGGCGGAGCTTTTGTCCGGCCATCACGACGGAAAAACTGGGGCTTTGGCCCCCGAGGCGCCTGTGTCCCGTACTGCTGAAGACCTTCTTGAATTTAACCGACTGAAGGAAATCGTCGGCGGTCACTCGACCTGCCTGCCGGGGCATCGCGCTGTCGAAGCGCTCGCGCCGCAGCAAGATGTGGCCGCGCTGAACGCGGAATTCGAATGGATCCGCGAAGCGATCGTCTGTTTGCGCGGGGGTCTCGAAGTCGGATTCGGCGCGTTAGCCGATCCCGAAGCCTGGCTTGCTAAACTCGCCGTGCCGGCCTCGGTGCTCGCACCCGGCGAATTTCTTGACGTGGCCTCACTGGCCCAGTCTGCGAACGCCGCAAAACAAACGCTCAAGCCCGAAGCCGCAAAATTTCCACGGCTCGCGGATCTCGCGGCGGCAACCGCCGATTTCCGCCCGCTGCTTGCCGCCATCGGCGGCGCCGTACTGCCCAACGGTGACATCAGCGACGAAGCCTCGCCGCATCTTGGGCGCATTCGCTCCGGAAAAGTCCGGGCGCGGGCGACGATCCGCCAGTCGCTCGAAAAAATCCTCCGGGCCCGCGGCGAGCCGGTAGGCGAAGACTACATCACGCTGCGTAACGACCGCTTCGTCATCCCCGTTCGCGCCGGCGACCGCCGCCATGTCCCCGGTGTGGTCCACGCCGCCAGCGCCACCGGCCAAACGGTTTTCGTCGAGCCGCTCGATGCCATCGACCTCAACAATCGCCTCGTCCAGCTCGGCGAGGAAGAAACCATCGAAATTGCGCATATTCTCGCGGAGCTGACCGACCGCGTACGCACCCAAAGCGGCCCGCTGCAGGCAGCCGCCGCAAACATCGCGCATCTCGATTCTATTTTCGCTCGCGCCCGCTTCTCCCGTGCATTCGACTGTGCCATTCCCGAATTTGCGGTGGGCAATTCGCTCCGCCTCGATGCCGCCCGCAATCCCGTCCTCGAAGCCACCCTGCGCCCACAGGGACGCAAAACCGTTCCGACAACTCTCGCGCTCGGCGGCGATGAAACCGTACTGGTTATCAGCGGGCCGAACACGGGTGGCAAAACGGTCGCACTCAAAACCGTCGGCCTCGCCGCGCTCTCGGCGCAATCCGCGATTCCCGTGGCCGCCGATCGCGCCGAGCTGCCCGTCTTCGATCGCGTTCTCGCCGATATCGGTGATGAGCAATCGATCGCCGCAGACCTGTCCACGTTTTCCGCGCACATGTTGAACCTCAAATCGATGCTCGAGCGCGCTACGGATCGCTCGCTGATTTTGGTCGATGAAGTGGGCACTGGCACGGCGCCCGAAGAGGGAGCCGCGCTCGCCGTCGCTCTGCTGGAGGAATTCCGGCGCCGGCGCGCGCTGACCCTCGCCACCACGCACCACGACCGCCTGAAGGCCTACGCCTCCTCGACCCCCGGCATCGTCAACGCCGCCATGGAGTTTGACTCCGCGAACCTGCGGCCCACCTATCGCCTGCTCATTGGCGTCCCCGGCACCTCCAGCGGAATTGAAATCGCGCGACGCCTCGGACTGCCTGAGCGTGTCCTCGAGCACGCCCACGCCAGTCTTTCACCGGAATCGCGCGAGGCCCGCGACCTGATCGCCTATCTCCATCGCAGCCGTGACGAAATGGAGGAAGTCACGCGCCAGGCCCGCGAACAACTCGCGCAGCTCCAGGCCGCCCGCCGCGAATTGCAAACCGAATGGATCGAGCGCCAAAAAAAGCGCATCGCCGAGCTTGAAAAGAATTTCGCAGCCACGCAGAAGCGCCTGGAATCGGAAGTCGAGCGCCTCACCGCCGACATCAAAGACCGCGCCTTGCGCGCCCAAATCGAAAAACAGGCGGGCCGGCGCCTCTTGAAACTCGAATCCGACGCGCGCTCGGAAACCGATGCCGCCGTGGTCGACACGCTCGGAGCGTCGCAGCAGGATTTGGGAGTTGCGGCAGGTGCCACGGATGCGCCGGTCGCACCGGAAAAGCTGTCCGCCGGCATTCGAGTGCGCGTGAAAGGATTCAAGCAGGCGGTCATCTTCCGTCGCCACGATGGCCGCACCGCCGAAGTCGAAGCCGGCCCGCTGCGCATGAGAGTCCCGCTCGAGGAAATTGTCAGCATCGAGGACGACCCCGCAACGGAGAAGTCGTCTGCGCCGACTCCGCCACGCCGGCCTCGCGGAATCACCATTCACGCGCAGCCCAGCGACGAACCGGCCAACGCCAGCGGTGAAATAAACGTGATCGGCTGCACAGTGGAAGAAGCCACGCGCCGAGTCGACAAATTCCTCGACGAAGCTGCGGTAGCGGGGAAGCCCAGCATCCGGATCGTTCACGGGCACGGCAGGGGTGCGCTGCGCCGCGGCCTCGCGGAATTTCTCTCCACGCACCCGCTGGTCGAAAGCACCCATCACGAAGCAGAAGACCGCGGCGGCACGGCAATCACCATCGCCGAACTGGCCAGCTGAGTAGGTAACGAACCGCGTTTCGTGGCGGTCGGGCCTTTCGGCCCCTCGGGAGTCTACTGAGAGTTCCGGCGTTCGTCGGGCAGCGCCTAGAACGAATCGAAGTTGTTGTTGTAATCGCCCTGCGCGCGCTGCGCCAGCTGCCTTTGTGAAATATTCACGATCCACGAGGCGATATTCGCCTGTGTCGTCGGCATCGGTAGCCGCTTGAGCATCGACTTCACACTGTAGAATTTCTCGTACATGGCCTGCACGTTCTTCTCGATCTCCTGCGGAGTGAAATTCTTCGGCTTGATGTGACAGAACTCACCCGGAAACCGGCCGATGTCCTCCAGGCGCAGAATCCGGTCTTCCGCCTTCATCCTCTCGAAGAACATCGTACCCTTTTCGGGGCACAGGATATTGAAGTATGCGACCGGTACTTTTTCCTTGTGCAGGAAATCCAGCGTCGATTCAAACACGCCCGGCGCTTCCGTATCCCACCCGAAAATGAAATTCAGGGAGTAGCTGATTCCGCGCTTCCGCAAATTCGCGAGCATCTCGCTGTATTTCTCAACCTTGTTGAACTTCTTGTTCATGCCTTTCAGCGTTTCGCGGTTGATGCTCTCGATCCCCATGTTCACGTGCAGCAATCCGCTCCGCTCCGCCAGATCCATGTACTCGTCGTCGTTGCACAAGAACGACGTCCACAGAGCCGACCACCGCACCTTCAGCGGAATCATCGCCTCCATTAGGTTCATGGCATGCTGGCGCTTACCGCCGAAATCGCTGTCGCCGAAGAACACGTACTTCGATCCCGTGGCCTTGATCTCCTCGACCACGTCCTCCACCGGACGCACGCGGAATCCGCCGCCCAAATAGAGCCGCTCGGAGCAAAACTCGCACTGCATCGGGCAGCCACGCGAGGACATCAGCGAGAACGTCTTGAAGTGGCCGTAGCGGCTCAGGTCGAGCTTGTGCCAGTGGGGTATCGGCAGGCTCGCGATGCTCGTCATCTGCGGCGCCCGGTAGATCTTTTCCAGCCGCCCGGCGCTTGCATCCGCCAGCATCTGCGGCCAGATCGGCTCGGCCTCGCCGATTCCGATCGCGTCGCAGTGCTTCGCCGCTTCTTCAGGATGAAACCAGATGTGCGGCCCGCCCATGATTACGGGGATGCCGCGATTGCGGAATTCAGCCGCGATGTCGTAGGCACGCAAGGAATGCACGGTCCATGTCGTGATCGCCACCACGTCCGGATTCGTGTCGAAGCTCAAATCCTGCACCTGCTCGTCGACCAGCGTGACGTCCCAGTCTTTCGGCGTCAGCGCGGCCAGATATGGCAGTGCCAGCGGCACCAGCGCGCGAGTTTTTGATTTGAAAACGCTGCGGTTCGTTCGTGAGGCGTAATGCGAAGGTTGAATAATCAGAAGCTTCTTACCCAATTTTTCATTCCCTCAGAATTGATTTCTAAGTCGCCTTTTCAAATGCCCGGCTCGCTTGTCAGCTCCGGGACTCCTTCCGATGGCACCACCCAACCGGAATCTATTATTACATTCGAGTGTCCCGGGAGTGAACCGGGTAATTGTGGCCCGGTTGACAATCCCCGGATCGCGCCAACTCGCGCCAACGCCCGAAATACTCCTCAGCCCAGGTCGCTCAGACCCCGAGATGTTAGCGCAGCGAGCGTATAAAATTTACATTCATATTCGTGATGTCTGGCATCATCAAATGTGAATGGCGCCAGCAAACGCGATTCCTCGCTCATCCACAATAAGCCCGGCAGACACGCTGGGCGGCCCGGAACGGTAATTCAGCCCTCGAACCTGGTTGAACTTTGAGGCCCCGGCGGATAGGATTCCACCGCTGATGCTTGTTTTGGCAATGGATGAGTGGGTTGTTGATTCCGACGCGCTCTTTGATAAACGAGGCGCGCCACGGGAGACTTCGATGAAGGGACTTTGCACAGCTGGAATGGCTGCCGCCGTGCTGCTGCTCGCGAGCGCCGCGCACGCGCAGGTGACGCTGAACTCGGTGCGCGTCGGTGCGCAAGACACTGCCGCACTGGCGAAGTTCTACGAGACCGCCTTCGGGATGTTTGAGGTCAATCGAATCAATGTGCCCGGAGGAGCGGAGATATTCGTGAACTTCGGTGCCACGGTCGACGCCGCCAAGGCCAACAAAAGCGAGCCGATCGTGATCACGCATCGCGATTCCGACGATCTGAAGGACCCGATTGCGCACGTGATCTTAAGCGTGAAGGACATGGCCGCGACCGTGGCGGCCATCAAGGCGGCCGGCGGTTCGATGGCCGGCGACCCTCGTGCATTCGGAAACACCGGCATCCTGATAGGCGTCGCGATCGATCCGGTCGGGAATCGCCTGGAACTGATTCAACGTCCATAGGAATTCCGGATCCGTGGAGGGACAAATGCCCGGGGCCCTGAAATATGCTCTCATCGCCTTCGCTGCACTGCTGACGGCAAGTTCGGCGCTTGCGCACCATTCGTTTGCGATGTTCGACCAGTCGAAGTTGGTCACCGTGAATGGCACCGTCAAGGATTTCCGCTGGACCAATCCCCACGTCTTCATCCAGCTGCTGGTCAAGACGGAGAGTGGCAGCGAAGTTGAGTGGAGCATTGAGATGACCAGCCCGGAACACCTGGCGCGTGTCGGATGGCGGCCCGGAGCCTTGAAGCCGGGTGACCAGGTAAGCTTGGCGATTCATCCGATGCGCGACGGCACCGCGGGAGGCCAGTACGTCTCGGGAACCGGACCGGGCGGACCTTTGGTCGGCTCACCAACGCCAAGCGGTGAAAACAAGTGACTCTGCGGACGCCGGCACCCGCAGCGGCGATCCTGCTGGCGTGTGTGGCGGTCGTGGCGCTGGAGGCGACCGGCGCCCCGACCGGGATGCCGGACTGGAGCGGCCAGTGGGAAAATGTCGGTGCCACGCCCGATGCATCGGGAGGATTCAATCAGTCGCTCCAGGATGTCCTTACGAAGATGCAGTGGGGACCGCCGAACAAACCCGAGGTGCAGGCCCGCGTCGACAAGATCGTCGCGTCGGAGCGCAAGAGATTAGAGGCCATCAGCCGTGGAGAAGATCCGGGCGGGGTGGACGCCAAGGCCTGCACGTTCGGATTTCCGTTGATCATGCTCGATTCACCGTTGATGTTCGAGATTCTACCCACGCCGAAGGAAACGACGCTGATTTTCTCGAGCCGCGAGATCCGCCACGTTTACACGGATGGAAGGCCGCACACCCCCCAGGAGGATCTGTGGGCGACGCCCTGGGGCGACTCGATCGGCCATTGGGAAGGACAGACCCTGGTAATCGACACCATTGCGGTCAAATCACCCTTTGCCTCCTCGGAGTCGCAGGGCGTCGCCGTCCTGGCGTTTGGGGACGTCGAGGGCGAACAGACGATCACCATTCTGAGTTCCCAGGCGCACTTTATGGAAAGGATCCGGATGCTCGACCAGGGACACCTGGAGGATCAGATGACCGTCATCGATCCGAACAACCTGACGGCGCCCTGGCACATCAGCCGCACCTACCAGCGCGTGGCACACATTCACCGCATGGTGTATGAGGACTGCGAGGGCGAGGAACGCAATCCCGTCGTCAACGGCCGTTTCACGCTGGCGCCACCGCCCCCGTCAGGCGCACCGCCGCCGGCAACGGCGCCGAACAGCGCACCACCTGCTCAATCCCCTCCGCAATAGCCGCGACGCACCCGCGATCAACTGGCGTGCCCGCTCAACGCGCGACGAGATCATGGGGATCCACGCGGAACCCGGATGAAGCGTCCGGGCTCTGCGCTGTTTGTTGGAACCCAGAGCCGCTCCTGCAACAAACCCGACGAACCCGCGCCAATTCCCCGCAGCAGAAGAAACGACGTCGCGCTCGCGAGCCAGCCATCGCCGACTATGAGCCGAACGACTGCGCGGAGATAAAGAATCGGAAAGCATCGCAGGGCCGCAGCCCTCCGCTCATTATTGCGCGGATCGCCACATGACTCCGGGTTTCCACCGCACTCGCCACAGGGCCGAATTTAGCTGTCGTAATAGCGCCCGTTAACCTCTTCGCCCATGATGGCAAAGTCGCTCTTCGACGTAGCCAGCGGATCTGACTTCCACGAGAAACCGATCGAGGGCACCTCGACTTGAGCTTCCAGCTGGCAAGAGGCTCGAGTCCCTGTAAAGCGAAAGTGCTTAGAGGCGTCTTCGTATTTCACAGGCTCTCCCGTCGATCTACCGACGAGCTTAAAGCTCATTCTCGCGGGACTGCCGATTGAGTCGAGTGCGGGGAAGCGAGGTTGATCGATGACGGTAACATCGCGCATTTCCAGCGTGAACGAGCTACTGTCTCCGGTGAAGGTCAGGGCTCCCGGAGGTACGGGCACGACCCAGAAAAGGCCGGACGGGGCGATGGGCGGGTGAAAATCATGTATTTCGTTTGCAGGGACCACCGGTCCCTGGAACATCGTGTGTCAAATGTGGACGAACGTGCCTTGCTGGGATGTTCGCGCGGCCCAATATTCGCCCTGCATCACGCCGTAGTCTGTTGAGGGAGCACCGAACGCGATGCGGTTTCCTTTATTGTCGGTGCCCATACCTGTGAAGCTGTTGCAGCGGACCACCCGACCTTTGAAGTGATAGATATGGCCGGGTTCGTTGTGGATGCCTGCGGCTTGATTGTGGCTGCCAAACTTGTCAAGCCAGGGAATCGGGTAAGGATCGGTGCCGCCGTTTGCAGTCATCGGCTGTTGCTCAGGTGACGCACGATTTGGAACCGCAGCTGCGAATGGGAGCAGAGCAAATGCAGATGATTTGAGGATATTTCGGCGAGTCGCGGAAAGTCCGGCGATCTCGAACAGACGAGCACGTGAAACTCCAGTCGGATCAGCTTCCTTCATAAATTGCCTCCTTTTGATAGGGCGTGCCGGCCGATACAATGCTGCTCTCCTGGGCTTTTCTGGATGTGCATAATCCTGGCGTCGGATCCTGGTCGAGCTCGACGGTTTCGGGACTACGATATTGACGACCCTGGTCGAGGTCTGGCGGAGTGCGTGAGTCAGTTCGAACGGGACTCTATCGAGTCCTGCCGGAAGATGCAGCCAGCGAGATGATCACACAACTGACACTACTCGTTGAGAGACTACCACGCGAAGACCGCGGCTGAAGCGTTCGCGATTGCAGAACAATGCCCGATCCACGCGGTGAACTCGATAGGTCGATGCAACATCATCATTCAAGAATGGAACCGTGTAAGGTTGCCGACCGGTACGCGGTGGCGGCGCGGCTGAGCGTGGCCACGCCGACCCAAGTCGGGGTGCTCGGCCGCTGCAAGCTGTCAGTCACGTTTCGACTTCAAGAGCCTAGACAATCGCGTCTCTGCCGGTGTGCTCCGGCAACCACGTCCGAGGAGTCGTTCCTCCGATTGGGGAACTTCAAGGCGGCAGGGGTTGTGGGTTCAACTGGACGCTGCCGCCGGGCCCTCTCCGGATTGTCGACAAGGGCTTGACCGTATCGAGCTTCTTTCCCCTCTTGAGTCCCTTACGTGTCTTCTTGCTCTTTTTTTCTGCCACGTGGTGTCTCCTTCTCTGCCAGGTTGCCCCCGTGGGCAGAAAACATGCTTATATGCAAAGCGCGCCGGCTGCCAGAGGCTTCCGATGGCCATCCACGGGCGGCCAGCCCGATCATTTGACTCAGCCCCTGCTGCCCGGTACATTCCAGATGGAAACTCCCGTCGAGCCGATACCGGGCATTGGCCTCGGCGCTTGCGACCAGTTTCCATCCCCTAGGATGGCGGAAGCCGGATCATTCGCGGAAAAGGTGAAGCAGCAGGCGGACATCGTCCGCGTGATTGGCGAATACGTCCGCCTGAAAAAGACCGGCCAGAATTTTACGGGCCTCTGTCCCTTCCATCAGGAGAAGTCTCCGTCGTTCGCCGTGCATCCCGTGCGCCAGATCTATCACTGTTTCGGATGCGGAGCGGGCGGCGATGTCTTCAAATTTGTCATGGAAATGGACAAAAGCCCGTTCCCGGAAGCTGTCCGCACCGTCGCTGAGAAATGCGGCATCCCGATTCCGCGCCCGCGCGAGCGCTCGCCCGAGGAGCATCGCGAGAATCAACAGCGCTCAGCCCTGGTCGAAATGCATCGCGCGGCATCTGAATATTTCCAGCGCCAGCTGCGCGAGACCGGCGAAGGGAAGATTGCCCAAAGCTACCTGGAGGACCGCGGACTCGACCGAGACACGATTGTCCGCTTCGGGCTTGGCTGGGCGCCGTCGTCGGGAGACGCGCTGCTGCGCCTGCTGAAGCAGAAATATCCCGAAAAGATGCTCGAAGTCTCCGGCCTCGTCTCGCGCAACGAAAGCGGGCGCTTCTACGATCGCTTCCGCAGCCGCATCATGTTCCCGATTGCCAACGACGCCGGCAAAGTGATTGCCTTCGGCGGCCGCGCCATGGGCGACGCCATGCCGAAATACATGAACTCGCCCGAGACGCCGATCTATAGCAAGAGCAGCGTCCTTTACCATCTCGATCGCGCGAAGGAAGAGCTGCGAAGAAGCGATTTCGCCATCCTCGTGGAAGGCTACATGGACGCAATCGCCGTCGCCCGCGCCGGATGCACGAACGTCGTAGCCAGCTGCGGCACCAGCCTCGCCGAGCCGCAAATCAAGCTCCTCAGTCGTTTCACCCGACGTGTCGTGGTGAACTACGATCCGGACACCGCGGGCCAGGCGGCCACCGAGCGCTCGCTGACGCTGCTTCTTGAAAAGGAATTCGAGGTCAAAGTGCTCGCGCTACCCGGCGGCGCCGATCCCGACAAATTCTTCAAAGAGCAGGGCGCGGATGCGTATCGCAAGCTTCTGAAGGAAGCGCCGCAGTATATCGATTACCTCATCGGCCGCGCCCGGAAAATGGACCGCTCGTCGGCCGCCGGAAAAGTGGCCGCGCTGAATTTTCTGATGCCCTTCATCCAGCGGCTCCCGAATCGTCTGCTGCGTTCGGAATGGGCCTCGCGCATCGCCTCGGAATTGCGCGTCGATGAACCGGTGCTGCGCGCGGAACTGAACCGCGCCGCCGTCGAGCGCCGCGGCGAAGTCAAACCACAGGCCGCTCTGCTCGCACCGGTCGTAAAACCCGCCGAGCGGCAATTGATTCACATGCTCGTCGAAGCCCCGCAATTCCGCGAGCGGCTCGCGCACGAGCTCGCCGCCGACGCGCTGCACCAAGGCCTGGAGTGCGAAAAGATCCTCGACGTGCTAATCTCCAAGGTGGGCGAGAAGCCCGATCCCACCGTATTGGCTGCCGCGCTCGAGGACAAAGACCGCCGGCTTTTTTTCGAAATCCTTTTCGAATCATCCGCCGAGCCGACTTGGGAAGAAGCCGAAAGCTGCCTCAGCGTGCTGCGTAGCGGCCGTGACAAACGCGAGCTGGCCGAGCTGCAGCTGAAAATCGAATCGAAAGCGTCACCCGCCGAATTGAATCGCCTGCTCGCCCAGCGGCTGGAGCTTCAAAAGAAACTCGCGCAACGTTGACGTCGTCGGAAAGACCTTCAAATGACATCCAAGCTCCCGTCCATCGTGATCGTCGGCCGCCCCAACGTGGGTAAATCGACGCTCTTCAACCGCCTCACCGGCACACGCCGCTCGATCGTCACGAACGAGCCAGGCATCACCCGTGACCGCATCTACGGCACCGCCGATTGGGAGGGCCGCGCGTTCGAAGTGGTGGATACCGGCGGGATCGTTCCGGAAGAGAAAGCCGGAATTCCCGGCGAGATTCTGCGGCAGGCGCACCTGGCGATCGCAAACGCGACGGTCGTCGTGCAGGTCGTCGACGGCCGAGAGGGCCCGGTGCCGCTCGATGCGGAGCTGGCGCAGCTTTTGCGCCGCGCCGGCAAGCCACCCGTGCTGGCGGTCAATAAGGTCGATTCGCCGAAGCAGGCGGAACTGGCCGCGCAGTTCTACGAGATCGGCGACGAAGTCTTCCCGGTTTCCGCCGAGCACGGTTTTGGCATCGACACGATGCTCGACGCGCTGACGAAGGATTTCGAGCGGGCCGAACAGACCGCCGCGCAACCTGACATCCATATCGCGATCATCGGCCGGCCCAACGTCGGAAAATCGACGCTGCTGAACCAACTCGTCGGCGCGGACCGTTCGATCGTATCGTCCGAGCCCGGCACGACGCGCGACATGGTCGACACCGTAATCGAGCGCAAGGGCAAGAATTACCGCTTTCTGGACACAGCAGGAATCCGCCGCAAGGGCAAAACGCGGCTGATCGCCGAAAAACTGAGTGTGATCATGGCGCGGCAGCATCTGGAGCGCGCCGACATCGCCGTGATCGTGGTCGATGCGTCGATGGGTGTCACGTCGCACGATGCGACCATCGCGGGCTATGCCGAGCAGTCGGGCCGCTCGGTGATCATCGCCATGAACAAATGGGATCTGGCGCTGGAAGCCGCGCGCGAGCAAGCCGAGCGGGAGAAAGCCCGGGGCGGAAAAGGCAAGGGCGGAAACGCCAACAAGCTGCTGCAGGATTATGAGCCGCTGGTACGCGCGAAATTCAAATTTCTAGCGTTTGCGCCCATCGTGTTTCTCTCCGCGAAGACCGGCGAACATGTCGATCGCCTGTACACGATGATCGACCGCGTGGCCGAAGCACGCCAGCGCCGAATTTCGACCGGCGAACTGAATCGCTGGCTCGCCAGCGTCGATCTGGAGCGCGGGACGACACCTGCAAGCCGCAAGGTGAAGATCTTCTACATCACCCAGGCCACGGCCGGTCCGCCCACGTTTGTCCTTTTCACCAACCAAACCAAGCCGCTGCATTTCAGCTTTCAGCGCTTTCTGGAAAACCGTCTGCGCGAGAGATTCGATTTCCTGGGAACGCCGATCCGATTTACGCAGCGGTTGAAAAAAAGCGCGTCGCGCGACGATTCCGGCCGCGAGCCCCGCCGCCTCACCAAACACGAACCGCGCCACAGCAAACGGCGCGGATGGGAACCCCCCGAAAAACGCGACCGCCGCTGAAAGCAGGCACGCTGTCTAGGTCGGGTCAGGCGGTCGCCTGGGCCCCTTCAAAACCTCGAATTGCCTGTTCACTCGTTACCGAGCCGTTGATCGATCTGGCCAGCAGGGCCCCGGGACGTTGGTGCGACCGTCGGCTTTCCACGCGATCTCGCGATGCGAGTCCGAGGGAGGATGAGGGAGATTGGCAAACCTGCTGTCCCCTCAGGATTTTTTCGCGGACCTTCCGAACTCTCTGACGGGCCGAAGTCTCTACCAGAATGAACGACGCGCGTGGCTACCTCCAGACAAGAGGCGCAATGGGTTCTGAGGGTCCAGTGCGGCGATGGCGAAGCCCTCGAACTGCTGTTGCGCAGCGTACAGTGGCCGCTCCGCCGGTATTTAATGCGGCTCGTGGGCACGTCCTCGGCCGATGATGCGCTGCAGGAGGTTCTGATTCTGATCTCCCGCAAACTGAAATGGCTGGGGGCCCCGGAAGCCTTTCGTCCCTGGGCGTACCGAATTGCGAGCCGGGAGGGGTTTCGTCAGTTGAGGAAGGCATCTCTCCCAGGGCCATCGGGATGGGCATATTTTCGGTGTTACTCCTGGTGGTGGCCTGCACGTTTGGAATCACGTTTTTCATATCGCGGATGACCAAGCGGATTCTGAAGGCGATCGAGCTATCGTCGAGGCCCTGAGGGGAGAGGGGTTGACAGGACGCGAAAAGGGCCTACGATTGGGGTACTCGACATGGCCAGTGCGGCTCAAGCTGCGCGTGAACTTCCGGAAAAAAGCCTCTTCCGCATCGGCGAAGTGAGCCGGCTGACGGCGACGAAAACGTTCGTCCTGCGCTACTGGGAGTCCGAATTCCCCACCCTGCAGCCGGTGAAGAGTCCGAGCGGGCATCGGCTGTATCGCCGCGACGACATCGAAACTGTCTTCGAGATCAAGCGACTACTCTACGAAGAAGGTTTCACGATCGCAGGCGCGCGCAAGCACCTGGCCCAAAGCAATGGCCGCGCGGCCGCCAATGGAGATGCCAGCGCAACGCACGAGGTTTCGCACCTGGTGGAAGCGCCGTCGAAGCCGATGCCGGCGTCGCGCGCGCATCGAAAATTCCTGCTCGATCTTCATGAAGAATTGCTCGCCGTCTTGACCCTTCTCGAACGCGAGTGATACGCTCAAAAGCGGTTTTTTTCACCGGTCGGGACGTGGCGCAGCCTGGTAGCGCGCACGCTTGGGGTGCGTGAGGTCGCTGGTTCGAATCCAGTCGTCCCGACCATTTGCTTTCTCTCCGCCGCGATGAGCAGGAAACCTTGATCGAGTTCACGCCTTCTGGACGTTCATGCCGAATATTCTGATCAACAATGACGACGGGATTCACGCGCCGGGGCTGCGGGCGCTGGTGGAGGGCTTGCAAGGGCTTGGGACAATCACGGTTGTGGCGCCCTCGCGGGAGCGGAGCGCGGCGGCGCAGTCGTTGACGCTGCGGCAGCCGATCTACTGTGACAAGATCGCCGAGCGCGAGTATTCCATCGACGGCACGCCCGCCGATTCAATGATTCTGGCGTTTCACCATTTGCTGGCCGAGAAGCCCGATATCGCAATTTCCGGAATCAATCCCGGCGGTAACCTGGGCGAGAACATTTATTACTCCGGAACCGTGGGCGCAGCGATGGAGGCGGCGATCAATCGAACGGCGGCCGTCGCGGTATCGGTGGCGTACAAGGGCAGGGGACTGGATTTCGCACCGGCGGCGCATTTCACGCGGGCGCTTTTTCCGATGGTGCTGCGCGAGGGATTGCCGGCGGGCGTGATGCTGAACGTGAATGTGCCGCAGGACTGGACCGGGGAAGTGCGTATCACGCGGCAATCTTCCAAGATCACCCGCAACGTGTTGAAACCGGGCACGGATCCTCGCGGGCGGCAATATTTCTGGTTGAGCGAGCAGCAGTTTAAAGAGGGGATCGAGCCGGACACGGATCATGCGGCGATCCGGGACGGCGCGGTGTCGATTACGCCGCTGATGATCGATCACACGGACGGGGTGTCGATGAAACATTTGGCCCACTGGGCCAAGAGCCTGGCCGAAGCTGCTCGGAAATAGGAATCGGCCACGGAGGGGTTCGAAGCACCGACGTTCGTTGACGGCGAAACCCAAACAATGGCAATGGCGAAGAAAGCGGCCGAAGCGAAGGCGGAAGAGATTACCGTCGAGGGGATTTTTGGGCCTGGCGGGTTGCTCGAAAAGAGGCACAGGAGCTACGAGTTTCGGGCTTCGCAGCTGGCGATGGCGAAGATTGCCGATGAGGCATTTGCGAAGCACCAGCATGTGGTGATCGAGGCCGGGACGGGGACGGGCAAGACATTGGCTTACTTGATCCCGGCGATTCGCAGCGGTCGGCGCGTGGTTGTTTCAACCGCCACGAAATCGCTGCAAGAGCAGCTCTTTGAGAAAGACGTTCCGTTCCTGCAAAAACACTTTGCTCCGAATCTGAAAGCCGCGCTGATGAAGGGGCGCGCGAATTTTCTGTGCCGCCAGAAGGTGAATCAGATGGAAGGGCAGCCGGTGTTGAAGGGCATCGACGAGATCGACTGGTTTTCGCAGATCAAGGATTGGGCGAAGCTGACGGAGACGGGCGACCGGAGCGAGCTGACGTTCCTGCCCGACGATGCAGAGCTTTGGAACCGGCTCGACGCGCGCAGCGATTTGTGCACCGGGCGGAAATGTCCGGAATTTCAGCGATGCTTCATCACTACGATGCACCAGCGAGCCGAGGAAGCGGACCTCGTCATCGTGAACCACGCGCTTTTTTTCGCGGACCTGGCAATGCGGCAGGACGATTTTGGATCGATTCTGCCGGAGTATGCCGCAGTGGTGTTCGACGAGGCGCACGAAATCGAAGGCGTGGCGAGCGATTATTTCGGGCGGCAGATTTCGAGCTACCGGTTCGAGGAGCTGGGGCGCGATGCGGAAAGCACGCTGCGCGCGCTGCAGATCGATGCCCCACCGCTGCGCAAACAATTGACGCGCATGCGCGAGCGGGCGCGGAGCTTTTTCGAGAAGTTTCCGGAGCGCGAGGGTCGCTTTCCGTTCGGGCCTGCGGAGCGGCGCGCGTTTCTCGATCAGAATCGCGAGGCGTATGACGATCTCGCATCCACGCTGAAGCGCGTCGAGGCGGAGCTATCGGCGCTGGCGCAGAAACCGGAAGAGGTGGTGGCGCTGGCGCGCCGCGCCGCGGACATGCGGCGCGAGCTGACGTTCCTGCTCGAGAGCGAAGAGAAAAGCTACGTCTATTGGTACGAGAGGCGTGGGCGAGGGGTGTTTCTGGCGGCCACGCCGATCGACGTGAGCGAAATCCTGCGCGAGAAGCTCTTCGATCAATTCGATACAGTGGTGCTGACGTCGGCGACGCTGGCGGTGGGCGGGCGATTCGACTACATGAAACAGCGGCTGGGCGTGCTGCCGGCGAATGAAAGCGTGCTGCCGCAGGAATTCGATTATCCGACGCAGGCGCTGCTCTACATCCCGTCGCTACCGGACGTGCGGGCGCCGAATTTCGCGGCGGCCGCCGCCGATGAGATCGCGCGATTGTTGGAAATTTCGCAGGGGCGGGCGTTCTGTCTGTTTACAAGCTACACGCAGATGCGCGATTTGTACGAGCGAGTGTCGGGGCGGCTGAAATTCCCATTCCTGCTGCAGGGAACGGCGCCGAAATCGATCCTGCTCGACCGGTTTCGGACGACGCCGAATGCCGTGCTGTTCGCGACGTCGAGCTTCTGGCAGGGCGTGGATGTGCCGGGGGCGCAGCTTTCCTGCGTGATCATCGACAAGCTGCCGTTTGCCGTGCCGAGCGACCCGGTGGTGGCGGCCCGGGTGCGCGCGCTCGAAGAGGATGGACGCAACGCGTTTGCGGAGTATCAGGTACCGGAAGCGGTGCTGGCGCTGAAGCAGGGCTTTGGGCGTCTGATACGGTCAAAGACCGATCGCGGGATTTTGTCCATCCTCGACAACCGCATCCGGCGGATGGCCTATGGTAGAATTTTTCTTGAGTCCCTGCCCGAATACACAACCACGCAGGACCTCGCGGAAGTTGCGCGCTTCATGGAGTCCCCGCAGCAGTAGCGCGCGTACGCCTCGGAGTTCAAAGGACAGCCCATGTACGAAGTCAGCGTTGATGAAACATTTGCCGCCGCCCATAATCTGCGGAATTACCACGGCAAGTGCGAGGATTTGCACGGGCACAACTACAAAGTGCGGGTGGTACTGACGGGCAAGGAGCTCGACGAGACGGGGCTGCTGTACGATTTCGTACACCTGAAGGGCGTGATTCGGGAGGTGATCGGATCGCTCGATCACAAGTATCTGAACGAGCTGGCGCCGTTTGATACCGTGAATCCTTCGGCCGAGAACGTGGCGAAATACATTTATGAACGGACGTCGCAGGGGTTGCGGAAGACTCCGAATGGCGCGGGCATTTCGCACGTGACGGTGTGGGAGACGGATACGAGCGCGGCGACGTACCGGGAGTAGAGGGAATCCGCGCGGGTGTCGATCCGGCGCTTCGATCGAGTTTGCAAAGAGAATTCGTTCATGCAGATCACCGAAATATTCAAGTCGATACAGGGCGAGGGAACTCGCGCAGGATTGCCGTGCATTTTCGTGCGGCTGACGGCGTGCAATCTGCGGTGTGTATGGTGCGATACGGCCTATGCGTTTCATGGCGGGACAAAGCAGAGCGTTGACGACGTGCTGGTGGCGGTCGATGGGTTGGCCGGCCAGGGAACCGGGCGCGTGCCGCTGGTTGAGATTACCGGGGGCGAGCCGCTGCTGCAGCCCGAGACGCCCGTGCTTGCCGACAAATTGCTGGCCGCCGGTTATACGGTGATGATCGAGACGAGCGGAGAGCGATTTGTGGGAGGTTTGCCGGGGGCGGTGATCAAGATTGTGGACGTGAAGTGCCCCGACTCGGGCGAAGCGGATACCTTTGATACGGCCAACCTGGAGGCGCTCGGCGCGGAGGATGAAATCAAGTTTGTGATTTCCAGTCGGAGGGATTACGAGTTCGCGCGGGAATTTACGGAACGGCATCGGCTGCCGGAGCGCGTGCGACAGGTTTTGTTTTCTCCGGTTTTCCCCGATCCGGCCGGGACCTGGGTTGGCTTACATGCCCGGGAATTGACCGAGTGGATTCTGGCGGATGGGTTGGCGGTGCGGCTGGGTTTGCAGTTGCACAAATTCATATGGGATCCGGCGATGAAGGGGGTGTAGTGGCAGAACGAGGATTTGTGCTCGCCCGGAATTCGAGGATTCGTCCGGGCCCGCAATCCATCCTGGATTCGCGGGATCGCCAGAGCGCGGACCAGAGCGTCGGTGCCGTGGAAGGACCCTGATGGCGGAGAAGGCGAAGGCGGTGGTGTTATTGAGTGGTGGCATGGACTCGTGTGTGTCGGCAGCTCTTGTTGGAAAGACGCACCGCCTCGCGCTGCTTCATGCAAGCTATGGGCAGCGCACCGAGGCGCGGGAGCGGCGAGCTTTTAACGAGATTGCGGATTTTTATGGCGTGCGCGAGCGCCTGGTGGTGCGGTTTGACGCGTTTGCGCAAATCGGCGGGTCGGCGCTGACGGATGAGAAAATCGTGGTGCCGGAAAAAGGTGAAGCGCTGGCGCCGGACGCGGGTATTCCAAGCACGTACGTGCCTTTTCGCAACGCGCATTTTCTTTCGGCGGCGGTGAGCTGGGCGGAGGTGATCGGTGCGACGGCGATCGCGATCGGCGCGGTGGCGGAGGACAGTTCCGGCTATCCCGATTGCCGCCCGGAGTATTATCGCGCGTTCGAGGCGGTGATCCGCGAGGGGACGCGTCCCGAGACGCAGATCGAAATCGTGACGCCGGTGATCGATCTGAAAAAGTCGGAAATCCTCCGGCGCGGAGCGGAGCTTGGGGCGCCGCTTCACCGCACATGGTCCTGCTATCAATTTGGTGACGAAGCGTGCGGTACGTGCGATAGTTGCCGTCTGCGGCTGCGAGCCTTTGACCAGGCCGGGATGCGCGATCCTATCGCCTATCGGGCCCATATTGCGCGATAATAGGCGCGGCGAGATGCCGCAGTTACCTTGGGGGGCTTACAGATGAACAGACTCACACAGGCGATGATCACCGTTGCCGCGATCCTGTTGTGCGCGACGATCACCTCGGCGCAGAGCGCTCAAGTTTCGGGCCAAGTGCTCGATAAGGACGCGAAACCCTGGGTGGGCATCACGGTGACGGTCAAGGGAGACAACGGACGATCGTTTACGCTCAAGACCGATAAGGACGGAAAGTACTCGCAGATCGGGCTGACGCCGGGAGTGTGGACGTTCGTGATGACCGATGCGACGAGCGGGCTGAACTATTCCGAGCAACACCAGGTCCAGGCCGGCGACGACAATAATTTCACGACGAATTTCAAGCTACTGGTCGAGTCACAGAAGGCCGGGCCGAACGCCGAGCAGCAAAAAGCGCAGCAGGACCAGCAGAACAAGTTCAAGGAAATGCAGACGCACTTCACCGCCGGGCGCGCGGCACTGGATGATTACGACGCGACGCACAAACAGCTGGCGACGACCCCGGCCGACCAGAAGCAGGCGCTGCAGGACAAGATGGATACAGACGCAAAGACCGCGGTTTCCGAGATGACCTTGGCGGAACAAGGCGTACAGCCCAAAGACGTGAAGAATCACGCGGTGGTGTGGTCGAACCTGGCGCAGGCCTATGACAAGGCGAATCAACCCGAGCAGGCCGTAGACGCCTACCAGAAGGCCATCGAGTTGCAGCCATCGGCCGGAATCTACCAGAACCAGAGCACGGTGCTGGCAGCGCTCGCCGTGACGCAGACCGATCCCAAGGCTCAGGCGGACAAACTGGCGCAAGCCAACTCGGATTGCGACAAGGCCGCGGCTCTGGATCCGAGCAATACCGCGGCTGCGACGTCGTGCTGGAAAAACATCGGGATCATCCTGAACAACAAGGGCGACTTCAAGGATGCGGTCCCGCCGCTGCAGAAGGCCACGACCGTAAGCCCCAAGGACGTGCAAGCGTGGTTCCTGCTCGGCAGCGCGTATACCGGCCTGATCACGCCGAATCAGCAGGGCGATAAGATCACCTACGATATTCCGGCTGGCACGACCGATGCGTACCAGAAGGTGATTGACCTCGAACCGAATAGTCCCTATGCCGTGCAGGCCAAGCAGAATCTCGATGCGCTGGCGGCGATGAGCGGCGGAGACGCAACGAGCGTCAACATGCGGCCAAAGAAAAAGAAATCGTAGCACAACCAGATGGGAGGCGGCGGACGCACCCGCCGTTCGCCGTTTCACGAATCGCGGAAAAATTTTCGGTGAATTCGCTCAGGGCGTTTCCGTCCCCTCGACCCGAGCGCACGAGAGTGCTATTCTCTCGCACGTAGACCTCAAGGACTTGAGTGCACGAAGTGGATTCCAACCCGTCAAACACGCAGCGCCGCCGCAGCGAACGCGTTTCGAAGTCCGTGCCCTTGATTGTGCGGGGCATCGATCTGCTGGGTCAGCCGTTCGAAGAGCGGACGTCGACGCTGGCATTGAACCTGCACGGATGCCGGTATTCCTCGAAGCATCACTTGCCGAAGAACACCTGGGTGACGCTCGAGATGCCGCAGATGGGACAGCGGCGCAACGTGAGGGCGCGCGTGGCCTGGATCCAGCGGCCGCATTCGGTGCGGGAATTCTTTCAGATCGCAGTGGAGCTTGAAAACGCCGCCAATATCTGGGGCCTCGAGACGGCGCCCACCGATTGGAATTTGCACCAGGCGCCACCTGCAAGTGAAGACGTTGCGCCACAACATTCTCCGCGTTCCGTAAACGAATCCGACGAGAGCGCGCCTCCCACTACGACGACGGAAACTTTTACGGAAAGAGCTAGGCCCGATATGACAAACCCATTTTTTGAGTCCGCAGCGACGGCACCATTTTCTCCGGAATCGGCGAGCGAATCCGAATCGGCGATGGAAAGCCCCCTGTTGCGCGAATGGAAAGCGGAAATCGAGCGGCAAGCCACGCATGCGGCAGAATCCGCGTCGGCCCGCGCTGCCGACGCCGCTTCGGCTCGGGCTTCCGAACAGATCCGCCAGACGATGGAAGAACTCGAGCAAGCGCAGAGAGCCGCCAGCGGGACGTTTTCTTCCGAGCTGGCCGCAAAGCAGGAAGAAATTCTGAACGGGCTGAAAGTGCAGTTTGAGCACGGCGTCGCGCAGGCCAGGGAGCTGGCGCAAGATCTGGACAGGCGGGCGCAGGATCTGCGCGCCGAGAGCGAAGCGGCGGCGGAATCGGCGAGCCGGTTAGCGCAGGCACGGTTCGAGCTGAATGCCGCCGATGCGTCCAGGTCGCAGCAGGAATCGGCGGAGGCCATGCGGCGCGCCGAGGGCCTTTCCGAGACGGCTGTCACGGAATGGCAGCAGCTGCTGGCGACGGAAATGAAGCTGGCGCAGGCCCAGTGG
>JBAVUW010000066.1:0-58036 GCA_049696975.1 Candidatus Acidiferrales bacterium
ACCCACGTCTTCGCAAAGCGGCGCATCGACGGCGCCATCCTCTCAAGCGGCAGGTAGTACAGCTACCGCGGGCGGTACGCAAGCCCAAGCGGCACCAGCTGATTCGAGCACCGAGTCCACCAGCAAGAAAAAGAAGGGGTTGCACAAGATCATTCCCTTTTAATTCGAATGTGGCTGTTTACCCCCTGCTAACAACTGTAGCACCCCTGTACTTCGAGTTCGTTGACGCACCTTGGCGGTAATGCTGCAATGGACGTAGGCAAAGGCAGGCGCACGCCGTGTGGGCGCGCCTTCAGGGGATCCCAGTGCCCAAGATTTTGGTCGCCGACGACAACGCCAACATCCAGAAGATGGTCGTATTGGCGTTTGAAGAGCGCGGCATTCAAGTCGTCAGCGTCGGCAACGGGGAAGCCGCCGTCCGGCGCATCCCCGACCTGAATCCCGACCTCGTTCTCGCCGATATTTTCATGCCCGTGCGCAACGGCTACGAAGTCTGCGAATTCGTCAAGAAAGACGAACGCTTCGCGCACGTTCCTGTGATTTTGCTCGTCGGCGCCTTCGATCCGCTCGACGAAAAGGAAGCGCGTCGCGTGGGCGCCGATGGCGTTCTGAAAAAACCGTTCGTGCCGCCGGACCCGCTGATCGCCATGGTTACCTCCGCGCTGGAAAAGAACCCGAAAGTGGCCGCGGAAATGGCCAAGGCTCGCGAAGCGAAGGTGGCGTTGCCGGAGCCGGAACTCCCGAAGCTCGAGATTCCTTCGCGCGCCGAGCCCAAGCCGCTGCCCGATTTCCCCGAACCGACGCCGGAAGAAGCCGCGCTCGTTTACGGATTCGGAAAAGGCGTCCGCCAGCTTGAAGATGAACCGAGCGAAGTGGTCGCCGGACCCAAGCCTCCCATCGCGGAGAAAGAGGAAGCCGAGGAGGACGATTTCGACGGTTCCTCGACCTCCAGCGATTGGCGCCGCAACGCCATGGACTTCGAAGTTCCGGCCGATTCGGTCAACAAGCCCGCCTTCGCCGACGAGCAGCTTGATGAATCCGATTTCCCGTCCGAGAGCGAGTATCCTCCGCGACGCGTTCGCCCCTCCCAGCCCGTCGAAGGATCCGATCCCGTCGTGCAGGAGGCGCTGCCGTCGCCCGCGCCTGCGCCCGTCGTCGAAGAGCCCGCGCCCGCTGCCGCGGAATCCGACGTGGTCGAATCTGACACGATCGTCTCCGCGCCGCCTGAGTCCTACCGCGCGCCGGGTGTCGATGAGCGCGCGCCTCTGCCATCGGCCTGGGCAAAATTCGACCCGGTTCCCGCGGCCGAAATCCAGCACGAAGCTTCGGCCGGCATCAAACCAGAGCCGGAACCGAGTGAACCTCCCGTTGCCGCACATTGGATGGACGCCCTCGCGCCGGGACAGATCAACGCCACGGGCGGCAGTTGGCTGACGTCTCTTTCTTCCCAGCCGGCGAGCCCTGTCGCTCTGACGGCTGCCATGGAAGGGCCTGCTCAGGAGGCGGCCATCGAGTCGCCCCCATCGCACGAGCAAGTCTCCGCGTCGGCTGAGGCTGAAACCGCTGCGGTCGAGCCTTCGCTCGCAACGCCGGAATGGAGCGAATCGACCCCTCCGCACGACGTTCACGCAGCTGTTGAATCTCCCGCGCCGCAGGATCTCTTCCCCGTCTCGCACGCGGTCCACGAAAACGCTCCCATCGCCGAATCCGTTGCACCGGTGAACGCCGAACAGGCCGAGTCCTGGTTCGCACCTACGCCTTCGGTTTTCGAGCACGTACCGGATCCCGTTTCCGAGATGGTTCCCGTCGCGCATTCGGAACCCGATCCCGGCCTGGAGCTTGATCAAGCCGCGAGCGACGCCCCGGTTTCGTTGCGCGATCCCGGCCTGATGACCTCCCAGGCTGTGCACGTCACGCCCGAGCCCCTTCTTATCGATAACGACGAGGAATCGCGCGGTCCATCGGAATACAATTCGCGCCCGGCGCAAACGTCTCCGCTGCACTCATTCTTCGCTCCGGCTTCGGGCGATCCCGTCGTCGCGGATTCCGCCGCGGCCGAACCATCCTCCACCGCGCGCGAGGAGATGACCGTGCCGTCTTTTGAGCCGCCGGCAGGCGAAGAAATGAACGGCGCGTCCAACGGTGACGAGAGTGAGCGCATTCCAACCGGCCCGCCGCCGAATCGCGAAGCGCTGGCTTCCATTCCGTTTCTAACACCGCCGCCCGATTTCCGCGTGAGCGCGCCGGAATCGGCTGCTTCGAGTTCTGCCGCAACGGACGAAGTTGTCAGAAGGGTCCTCGAACGCCTCGAGCCGCAACTGCACGATCTGCTCTCGCAGGGCGTCCTGAAGCCGCTGATCGAAAATCTGCTCCAAAACGAACTCGCAAAAAAGGACAAGTAATGGCCCTTCGACTCATTTGCGCCTGTGCGGTAACGGCGGTCTTCTTTCTGCGCGATCTCGCCGGATCCCGCGTAGTTTCTGAAGTGAAATCGAGGGTCAAGTACGCGCGATCGTCCGATCGCCCATAGCTCGCCGTCCTGGGCGCATTTGACGCCCCGCGCACCCGCCGATTATCATGAACCGTTTCACCTCAGCACCAAATTCACGTTCAAAAGGCATTCATGCCCCGGGAAATTCCCAAGGCCTACGAGCCGCAGGAGATCGAAGAGCGCTGGGCCAAGTCCTGGTTTGACGAGAAACTCTTCCGAGCCGAAAACTCCGCAGACGGCGAAATGTTCTCGATCGCCCTGCCTCCGCCCAACATCACCGGCTCGATCCATATCGGCCACATGCTCGAGCACACGCAGATCGACATGCTCGTCCGCTGGCACCGCATGCGCGGCCATCGCACGCTCTGGCTGCCCGGCATGGACCACGCCGGCATCGCCACGCAATTCGTCGTCGAGCGCCAGCTCGCGGCGCAGAAAATCCGTCGCCAGGATCTGGGCCGCGAGGAATTCGAGCGCCGGGTCTGGCAATGGCGCACGGAAAGCGGCGGCCA
The DNA here is from genome assembly GCA_049696975.1 of Candidatus Acidiferrales bacterium. Classification (GTDB taxonomy): domain Bacteria; phylum Acidobacteriota; class Terriglobia; order Acidiferrales; family UBA7541; genus Palsa-295. The sequence continues at coordinate 3,004 of JBAVUW010000066.1, forward strand.
GATCAAGGAACAGATGATCCGCCTCGGCGCGTCCTGCGATTGGACGCGCGAGCGCTTCACCCTCGAGCCCGCTCTCTACCGCGCCGTGATCGAAGCCTTCCTGCGCCTCTATCACGAAGGTCTGATCTATCGCGGCCGTTATATCGTCAATTGGTGCCCGCGCTGCCAGACGGCCATCAGCGATCTGGAGGTCGTGCACGTCGAACGGCCCGGCAAACTCTGGCACTTGCGCTATCCCGTCCTGGGTTCCGACGATTTCCTGGTGGTCGCCACCACGCGCCCGGAGACCATGCTCGGCGATACAGCCGTCGCCGTGCATCCCGACGACGAGCGCTACCGGAATTTCATTGGCAAGAGCGTGATGCTGCCCCTGATGAATCGCGAAATCCCCGTGATCGCGGACACCTACGTATCCCCGGAATTCGGCACCGGCGTCGTGAAAATCACTCCCGCACACGACCCCAATGACTTTGAGGTCGGCAGGCGCCACGACCTCGCCCAAATCGACGTCATGACCGTCGACGGCCACATGAACGAAGCCGCGGGGCCCTACGCCGGGCTCGACCGCTTCGAGGCGCGCAAGAAAATCGTCACCGATCTCGAAGCCCTCGGCCTGCTCGAGAAAATCGAGGACATCTCGCACGCCGTGGGCATCTGCGACCGCTGCAAATCCGAGGTCGAGCCGCGCATCTCCACGCAGTGGTTTCTGAAAATGAAGCCGCTCGCCGAACCGGCAAAGGAAGCGGTCACCGGCGGCCTGATCGAAGTCGTTCCCGACAATCAGCGCACCATCCTGCTCAACTGGCTCGACAACATCCGCGACTGGTGCATCTCGCGCCAGCTCTGGTGGGGCCATCGCATCCCCATCTGGCACTGCGACGCCTGCAACGAAATGGTCCCAGCCACCGATTCGCGGGTCGAGCTCTTGGAAGGTCACGCGCGCGCCGCAGGCATTCCCACCAAATGCCCGAAATGCGGCGGCCAGAAACTCACGCAGGAAACCGACGTCCTCGACACGTGGTTCAGCTCGTCGCTCTGGCCGTTTTCGACGCTCGGCTGGCCCGACGACACGCGCGACCTTCGCACCTATTACCCCACCAGCCTGCTGATCAGCGGCTACGACATCCTTTTCTTCTGGGACGTCCGCATGATCATGATGGGCCTGCATCTCACAGGTCGTGCCACACCGAAAGATCGCGTCCCCTTCCGCCGCCTCTACCTTCACTCGCTCGTCCGCACATCGGAAGGCGCCAAGATGTCCAAGACCAAAGGCACCGGCGTCGACCCGCTCGAGCTTACCCGGCAGTACGGCACCGACGCCCTCCGTTACATGCTCGCCAGCATGGCCGCTCCCGGCACGGACATCATCCTCAGCGACGACCGCATTCTCGGAGCCCGCGCCTTCGCCAACAAAATCTGGAACGCCTCGCGTTTCCTGTTTGTGAATCTCGAAAAAGTCGAATCCGCGGGCCTCACGCTGGAGGAAATGGCCGCCCCGGAAATCCGCGCCAACGCTCCGTATCCGGTGAAAGGCGAAGGGGCGCTCGCACACCGCTGGATTTTTTCGCGTCTCGCCGCCGTCGCCGCGCAGGTTGATGCAGCGCTGGAAAATTTCCGCTTTCACGAGGCCTGCCAGACCATGTACCAGTTTTTCTGGGGAGATTTCTGCGATTGGTACATCGAGTGGGTGAAACCGCAGCTCGCCTCCGCCGACCGCGAAGTCGCGCTCGCCGCATGGCGCAACATTTTTGCCGCTCTCGACAGCGCTCTGCGCCTGCTCCATCCGGTGATGCCCTTCCTCACCGAAGAGCTCTGGCACAAACTGCCGCAGCCGGACGGCGCCCGTTCCATCGCACTCGATAAATTTCCCGAGCCACCCAAGGAATGGCACGATACAGCCGCCGACGACGCCATGGCCCGGCTTCAGGACATCGTCGTCACCGTCCGCAATATCCGCGCCGAAATGAAAATCGACGCGAACAAAAAAGTCGCCGCGGAATTCTCCGCCCGCACACCGATGCTGCGCCATTTGCTGGAGGACAATCTCGATCCCGTCCTTCGCCTCGCCACGCTCTCGAGCCTCCGCGTCACCGCCGAACATCTCGACCCACAGGGCGCCATCATCCGCTCCACAGCCGCCTTCGACCTGCGCATTGCGTTCAGCGACGCCATCGACAAGCCCGCCGAAATAGTCCGCCTGAAGAAAGCGATTGACAGCCTCAAGAAAGACATCGCGTCCAAACAAGCCCGCTTGGCCGACCACAACTTCACCGGCAAAGCCCCGGGACACGTGGTCGACGCCCTGCGCGCCACAATGATGGAGCGCCAACTTGAGCTAAGAAAACTCGAAGACCGCCTTCGCCAACTAGAAGAATCCTAGGGGTGTTGCTCAATGCGCCCTCGCCAGGGCGCCGCGAGCCGTCTGCCCCAGCGTCGCCCCGCTCCCTGCGCGTCTCTGCGTTTCGGCGCCCCTGCCTCCTTGCTTCCCTGCTGCTTTCATCGCTATGCTTCCTGTTTCCTGCCATGCCGACCAAACGACCGACCACCCTCCCAGGCACCACCGACCGGCGCATCGACGCCCTCCTGACCCTGCTCGCCGAAAACGCCACCATCGTCATCAGCGGCGCCAAAATCGCAAAGGAAATCGGGGTCAGCCGCCAGCAGGTCTGGCGCTGGATCGAAAAACTCCGCGCGCTGGGCGTGAAAGTAAAAGGCCACGCCCGCACCGGCTATCACATCGAGCGCACTCCCGACATCCTCGCTCCGCAGATGCTCAGCCATCGCCTCTACGGCACGCCCTTCGCCCGTCGCATCCACCATTTCTTCAAAATCGATTCCACGAACTCTGTCGCTATGCAGCTCGGCGAAGCAGGCGAGGCGCACGGCGCAGTCGTGCTGGCCGAAGAGCAAACCGCCGGACGCGGGCGAGCCGGCCGCGCTTGGTCGTCGGAAAAGTCCGCCGGGATCTATTGCAGCATCCTGCTCCGCCCGCCCATCTCCCCCGCGCAGGCGCCACTGCTCACGCTGCTCGCCGGACTCGCCGCGCGCGACGCTGCCGCCGACGGGCTGGAAACTCTCCCTGACATCCGCTGGCCCAACGATCTGATGATTCGCCACACCGACGACGCCGGCCACGACAGCAGCCGAAAATTCTGCGGCATCCTCACGGAGATGCGCTGCGAGCCCGACCGAGTCCACTACGCCGTGGTCGGTATCGGCATCAACGTGAACCAGACGAAAATGCCCGAAACACTTGCCGGCATCGCCACGTCGCTGCGCATCGAATCCGGAAAATCGCACTCGCGCCTCGACCTGCTGATCCGGTTGCTGCGCCACCTCGACCGCTACTACAATCAGTTCCTCGCCGAGGGTCCGCGTCCTATCCTCCGGCGGTTCGCCGAGGTTTCAACGTATTTCAAGGGCAAACACGTGCGCGTCACCACAGCCACGGAAACATTCGCCGGAGTCACGGCCGGCCTCGAGCCCAGCGGCGTGCTGCGCGTGACCCGCGACGACGGCAGCGGCACCGAGTCCGTACTCTCGGGTGACGTGCTGGAGGCGCCCTGATGCTGCTAGCGCTCGATGTCGGCAATTCCAACACGGTGCTCGGCGTCTTCCGCGACAAAAAGCTCGTCGCCAACTGGCGCCTCACCACTGCCCGCGATCGCACCATCGACGAGTACGGCATCCAGACGCGCGACCTCTTCACCGTCGCCAAGCTGAAGCCTGAGGAACTGGACGGCGTTATCATCAGCTCGGTCGTGCCGCCGCTCAATGGAACGCTCGCTGGAATGGCCGAGCGCTATTTCGGTCGCAAGGCTCTTTTCGTGGAGCCCGGAGTGAAGACAGGAATGGCCGTTCTCGTCGACAATCCGCTCGAAGTCGGCGCGGACCGTATCGTCAACGGCGTGGCGGCCTTTCAAAAATACGGCGGTCCGTGCATCGTAGTCGATTTCGGCACGGCGACGACGATCGACGTGATCTCCGCGAAGTGTGAATACCTCGGCGGCACCATCATTCCCGGCATCGGCATCTCCGCCGACGCTTTATTCGGCCGCGCCGCTCGCCTGTTCCGCGTCGAAATCAAAGACCCTGGAAAGATTATCGGCCGCAACACCACCGAGCAGATGCAAGCCGGCCTCTATTACGGCGCAGTCGATTCCGTCGACGGCGCGCTCGCTCGTACGAAAGCGGAGTTTGGCGCCGAGGTGAAGGTAATCGCGACCGGAGGCCTCGCCAAACTCGTCGCCTCCGGATCAAAACACATCCAACACACCGACGAATTCCTCACACTGGAAGGCCTCCGCATCATCTGGGAGAAAAACCAGCTGTCCGCAAAGTCCTGAGCGCCTCCGATTGCGCCGTCGAATAATCTCTCGTCAGTGGCGCCCGTCGAGAACAGCTGCGATAGAATGGGCGCTCTTCCTCCGCCATGGAACCCTTCAACTACTTCAACTATTTCACCGAAATCGAAGAGCACTTCTGGCGCAAACGCGGCGCCCACCTGCTCGTCTCTCCGCTCGACTGGGCCATCGTAGAAACCTGGCAAAAAGCAGGCATTCCGCTGAATGCCGTCCTCCAAGGAATCGACCGCGCCTTCGAGAGCTGGAGCCGTTCCCGCCGGGCCGCCGGCGGCCGCCAGCTCAAGAGCCTCGCTTACTGCGTCGACGCCGTCCTGGACGCCGCCGCTGAAGCCCGGGAAGCCGCGAGGGGCACCGGTCCGGAAGTCCCGTCAAAACGCCCGGCCACCGAACCCTTTTCCCGCACGGAACTGAAGGGATACCTTGAACGCAACGCCGCCCGCGTTCGCACCGCCGCGGCAACAAATCGCGCAGCCCACGCCGCGATCGTCGCGCGCCTGGAAGAAACCGCCAAACGCCTCGACGAAGCCGTGCCTCTCATCGATTCGCCCGCCGCGCTCGATCTCGAAGACCTGGAGCGCCGCCTGACCATCCTCGAAGAAAAGCTAACCGCCACTCTCTCGGCCGACGCCGACGAAGACTCTCTGCTGGCCATCCGCCGCGAAACCGACCGCTCCCTGGCGCCCTACAAACGCAAGATGTCCGCCGACCAACTTGCCCAACTCGAGCGCCAGTACACCCAAAAACGCCTATTCGAAATCTTCCGCATCCCCCGCCTAAGCCTCTTCTACCTGACCTAAACGGATCGCGAAGCGCCCCAGAGTCCGGGCCGGTAGTTTTACGATCTGTCCGTGGGTCCGCAACTATGCTAGCGTCGATCGAGGGCCGTGAGCTCAGAGCGGCCATCCGGCAGCAACAGTGCGCTCGACTGAAATTCTAACTGCCAGTACCCAGGATTCAGGATCACACCAAGCCACTGAAAACAAAGGTCCGCTGCCGTTCTTGATCTCTAACCATACCGAGGAATGGCAAACTCAAATTTAATGGACATCACCATCGAAAAATTGATCTACGGGGGCGAAGGCCTCGCGCACCACGACGGCTCGACGGTCTTCGTTCCCTTCGTACTACCGGCCGAGCGAGTGGCCGCCGCCGTCGTCGAGCAGAAAAAGAAGTTCATCCGCGCCCGCATCGAACGCGTGCTCGAACCTTCGCCCGACCGCGCCTCGGCCCGCTGCCCCCATTTCGGCACCTGCGGCGGCTGCCATTACCAACACATCCCCTACGAGTCCCAACTCAAGTACAAGTCCGAAATCCTGCGCGAGACGCTCCGACGCATCGGCCGCATCGACTGGTCCGGCGAAATCACCGCGCACGCCTCCCCTCCCTGGGGATATCGCAACCGCGCGCAATGGAAAATTCGCCCGCTCGGTGAAGACGGCGCGGGCGGCACAGGCATCGGATATTTTCGCGCCGGCTCCACGGCTCTTTGCGCGGTGCAAGACTGCGCGATTCTTTCTCCCCTGCTGCTCAAGGCGCTGCTCGCTCTCCGCGCGGCTGCTGGGCAGGGAGCTCTGCCGCGCGAGCTGCGCGAAATCGAGGCATTTGCCGGCGCGGGCGATACGAAGCTGATGCTCACCGCGACCTTCGCCGGGTTTCCCAAGCAAGCTCAGGCGCTTGCCGACAATCTAAAAAAGATTCTGCCAGAAATCGCGAGCCTTCTGTTCCACGATCCCACCCGTGAACGCATGGAGCTGGATGGCCCCGGATATGTCGAATACGAAGCCGCCGGCTCATCGTACCGCGTCGGCCACTTTTCGTTTTTCCAGGTGAACCGGTTCATCCTGGCTGATCTCGTGCGCGAAGTCACGGAAGCGGAAGGCCGGATCGCGTTGGATCTGTTCGCCGGAGTGGGGCTGTTTTCCGTAGCGCTGGCGAAGCGATTCCCGCGCGTCATTGCGGTTGAATCGAATCCGGCGGCGGCGAGAGATCTGGAGGCCAACGCCTCCGGCCGCAGAGCCCCCGACGGGGGTGGAATCGAAGTCCGCGACGCCGACGTCGAGCAGTTCCTCGGCAAGCTCAAGGAAAAACCCGAACTCGTCGTCCTCGATCCCCCGCGCGCGGGAATCGAGCCCGGCGTCGTCAGACACCTTGCGCGGCTCTCGCCGCCGCGAATCACCTACGTGTCCTGCGATCCGCCCACACTGGCGCGCGATCTTGCGGCATTCGTTGCCAAAGGCTACGACATTTCGCGCGTGCAGCTGTTCGATTTTTTCCCGCAGACGTTTCACATGGAAGCGGTGGTGGGTCTGGGCCGGCGTCCGTGAAGCTCCCACGCCGTGGCCGGTGGCGGCCTTCGCCGCCGGCCTCTGCCTTGCGGGCTGATGTCCCGGACGGAAACATCCTGCCCCTGTGCGCCCGGGCGGAACATTCTCGTCGGGGCGGATTCGCCCCTACCACCCCGTCGGCTGATGATAGGGCAGCGTCAGCTGGACGCCCTCCACCTGCCGGATCTTGTTGTTTTGAATCTTGAAAAACTCGGCGACCTCTACGTTGAATGGTCGCTTCGCCGAAGGCGGCATCGGAATCTTGCCGATTCCCGGGACGTCGGCTTCGAGCACCGTGCCGGGATGGGTGAACATGAAAAACCCGAACACGATGCCCCTCTTTTCGTCCACGATCATGAATCGCCGCGGATCGACCGACTTGATGTACGCCCAGATTTTCGTGTTCATATTGTCGCGGCAGCCGAGCGCGGCGGGATTGTATTTTCCGTTGGCCCATCCTTCGTTGTAGGAGGGGTTGTTGGTGTCCTGTGTTCCATCGAGAATGCGATTGCACCTGGCGTCAAACGGCGGGATGTTCCCGTCGAGATGCACGATACCGTCAAAATACAGGTTCGCGTCCTTCAGCATGTCTGCGCGCGGCGTGCGCACAGCCGCCGGGACCGGCTCAAGCCACACCGGGTTCGGCTGGGGTAGTTTTTCCAGATTTTCAGCAGGCTCGGCGCCCCGGCGCACGACCGTTTCGACCTCCGTGATTTTCTTGGCCACCACTTTCAACCGCACCACCAGAATCGCCGGTGTGCCGTTCTCGCGAATGGTCACTTCGCATCCCGCCTCGCCCGCATGCGGATCGGCAAAGTAGATCTTGTAGGTACCCATGCCGCTGATCGTGCCCCACAGCGCGTCGCCGAGCTTCATCGGGACGGTGTTCTCGGTGAAACGCACGTGAGGCGAAAGCGGCAGCCGCGCGGGATCGTGGGCCACCAGCGCACTGAGATACTGATCGAGGTACCCGGTAAGGCACGCATCGTCGCACGCCGACTTCGGCATGGTGTGCGGAGCCGTGCCTTGCGGGGACGCGCTTTTCGTAGCGGAAGCGAAGGCGACTCCCAGGCACAGCGCAACCATCGCAACGCGTGACAACTGATTGGCCATCGGTCCCCCGATTTTCCGGCGATTCTACTCCAGATGCCGAGCAGCGTGATGCACATCTTGCGAAGGGCGGGTTTTCAGCGCCGGGAACGCCGGGAAATACGGCTGTGCCGCGCAAGTACAGAACGGTTTCAGCACAAAAAAGTGCAGCCTGTACCCGAGTACTATTGCCGGCATCGGAGGCCGGGTGCATGATCGGGGTCGACGCCTCAAAACCCGACCATGGAAACCCTAGAAGACACTCACAGGCAGGATCCAACGCAAGAAGAGATCGACGAAGAAAGCCGGCGCATCCGGCGGCTGCGCATTCTGGTGCAGTTGACAGTGGAGACGATCGCGGACGGCACGCTCAGCGCGGAGGAAGCGTCGGGGATGATCGCTGCGACGCGTCGCGTCGCTCTGGAAATGTTTCCGGGCAAGGAACGCGCCTTCGATCTGATCTACCGGCCGCAGTTCCAGCGCGTGATGCACGCCGTCTACCGGTTGCAGTAGCCGCGGTGGTTCAATAGCCGAAGCGCGCACGAACCCACATCCTCAGCCAGACCGCCACGAGCGCCGCGACGGCACCGAGCAGCGCCTGATATTCGCGGTTTCGCCTGTATCGCGCCCACGAGAAGGAATTCTGGGGCGACTTCACTTCAGAAACCTCATCGCTGCGAGCACGCGGACGTGGAAAAAACAGCGGCACCCGCGTGGCGTAGTCTTCAAATTGGGCGCCGAAATTCTTGCGCAGATCCTGCTCTTCATTGCGAATCACGGCGTAGTAGAAAACCGCGAAATACAGGCCCACGATAAGCCCGGCCCAAAGCGAGTATCCGGCGATGATGAATCCCGCGGCCAGCAAAGAGCTGCCGAGATAGAGGGGATTTCGAGTGACGGCGTACGGGCCCGTGGTGGCGAGTTGTTCGTCTTTACGCAGATGGCCCGCCGCAGAACCGCGCACCAGCAGACCGAAAGCGGCGACGAGTCCGCCGATCACGATTGACCGCGGGAACGGTCTGGCCAGCACCAGAAAAATCACCGCGACGGGATAACCCAGCCGGACGCGCCAGCGCATCCAGAATTTTCTCGATTGCTTGATCTCGAGCGAGCGCGCGTCAGTTGCCATCGCGGCCCCGCCGGACGCGGGCGATCAACGCCGTGGTGGAATCGGCGGACGCACCGCCCGTGCTGGCAACGCGAATTCCGTGAGCGGCGAGCTCGCCGCCACGGGGATCATCCAGCGCCGCGTCTGCTCCTGCCGCCAGTACATCGGGTCGAAACTCGCGAAGGATGGGCATCCCATCGGCTTCGTCGAACACCACGACGTAGTCCACGGACGCGAGCGCGGCAACGAGGACGGCGCGGGCGCGTTCGGTGAGAAGCGGGCGGCCGTCGCCTTTCAGTTTTCTCGCGGCGGCGTCGGAGTGCACGACGACAACCAGAAGGTCGCCTTCGGCGCGGGCCGCGGCTAGATGGCGGACGTGGCCTGGGTGCAGCAGGTCAAACACCCCGCGTGCGAATACGATTATTCGGCCTGCGCGGCGGTGTTCTTCGAGCACTTCGTGCAGACCGGCACGAGAGAGGATTTTTTCGCGCGTATCCATTCGGTGTTGAGGGCCGCGCGAAAAAGTATCACATGGAGGCGACGGCGGCAAACGGAGGGGTTGACCCGAAGCGCAGCGCCGATTCAAATCGCCTCGACCCGGCCAGACTTCGCGGCGATGGCCAGGACATCCCGCCAGAATTCCGCCTCCTGAGCGATGCGGAAATGGATGCGACAGTAATAGAGGTCGATGCCTGCGAGCGAGACTCCACGGAGATTGAAAATGTCCTTCTCCGTGCACATCAATGCGTCGGCTCCGAGGGCGCGGGCTTCCACGCAGATCGCGCTCATGTCCCGCTGCGAGTAGCGATGGTGGTCCGGGAAGATTTTGTAGCCGACCGGATCGAGACCCCATTCGCGCAGGTCGACCGGAAAAACGTTGGGATTGCCGATGCCACTGAAGGCGAAGAACTTCCGGGAGTGAACGTCCTGGCGTTCCTCGCCCGGATACTCACCGCGAAACAGGCGCACGGATTCGAGGTGTGGAGCGGCGTAGAAAATCGCCGCGTCTGAATCGCGGCGAATGACGCCCTCGATGGCGGGTGCATGATCGCTGCGCGTGATGACGATCAGATCCGCGCGTGCCATCGCCGAGCGGGGCTCGCGCAATCGTCCGGCGGGTAACAGGAAACCGCCTCCAAAGGGATTCGTCGCGTCGATCAGGACGATATCGACGTCGCGTGCGAGCCGAAGATGCTGAAAGCCGTCGTCGAGCACGAACCAATCAACACCTTGCGCCGCAAGTTCTCGGCCGCGCGCGAAGCGATCGGGGCCGACCCCGAACGACACACGCTGGCCGAGGCGGGCTTGGAGCAAACGCACCTCATCGCTGGTCGCGCCGGACGGGCCGGTTTCACCACGGTAGCCGCGCATGAGGATTCCGGGGAACTTCCCGTCGGCGAGCAGGCGTTCGGCAATCCAGAGGACCATGGGAGTCTTGCCCGTGCCACCGGTGGTAAGGTTGCCGACGCTGATGACGACGCCCGCGAGGCGGCGCTGCCGCAACAGGCCGGTGCGATAGAGCCTCGCGCGAAGATGCGCCGTGGCGCCATACGGCAGCGTGAGCGGCCAGAGCAGCGTTTGCGCGAGATTCACGCCTGCCTCTCCGATTCTTGCCGTTCGCGCCAATCGATCACCGCGGCGATGCGGTCGAGCGATCGAGCGGTGGCACCGCGGTTGCGTTCGGAAAGCGCGCGGGCGGCCGCGCCCATTCTTTCGCGCGTGGATTTGTCGTCGACGAGCTGTTCCCAGACTTTACCCAGCATCTCTCCGCTGGAAACTTCAATGCCCCCCTTGGCGGCGAGGAACTGCGCGGCCATATCGCGAAAATTCTCCATCGAACAGCCGAAAACGGGCGGCTTCGAAAACCAGGCCGGTTCGAGGATATTGTGCCCGCCCCCAGGAACCAGCGAACCGCCGACAAACACAGCGTCGGCAAGCGAGTACAGGCCGGCGAGCTCGCCGATCGAGTCGAGCACGAGAACGTCGGTATTTTCATCGAGCGCGGAGGCGAAATCCAGGCCGCTGCGGCAAACGACGTTCCATCCGCCCTCGGCCGCGATGGAGGCGGCTGCCTCGAAGCGATCGGGCTTGCGTGGAGCGAGGATCAGCAGCGCGTGGCGCCATTTGCGCTGCACGAAGTCGTAGGCAGCGACGACGGCTTGTTCCTCTTCCGCCACCACGCTGCCGGCGACGAAAACGGGCCAGCGCTCCTGCGCGTGGATCTCATGGGCGAGCCATTCACCGAAGGCGGTCGGGGCGGGAGGATCGGCGTCGTATTTCAGGTTGCCCGTGACTTCGACCCGCGCTTCGGGCGCGCCCAACTCGCGCAAGCGCGCAGCGTCTTCGGGCGTCTGCGCGAGAAAAAGCTCCGCGTCCTGCAAAGTGCGCTTGAAAAACGGACCGACCAGAAACTCCCAGCGCTTGAAACGTCCGAAAGATTTTTCGGAAATACGCGCATTGGCGAAAATAACCGGGACGTCCATGCGACGGGCTTCGCGCAGGAAATTCGGCCAGATTTCGGTTTCCATCACGATCACGAGCGAAGGGTGGATGGCCGTGAGCGCGCGGCGAACGGGCACGATCCAGTCGAGCGGGAAATAAAAGATGCCGTCGACCGACTGCAGGCGCGCGCGCGCGAGGCGTTGGCCCGTTTCGGTGGTTGTGGAGACGAAGATCGGGCGGCCGGGAAACCGCTTTCGCAGGCTATCGGCAAGCGGCTTTGCCGCCAGGACTTCGCCGACGGAGACGGCGTGAATCCAGATCGGGCCGGCGGCCGAGCGATCCGCGCGGCTTGCTGTGCGGGCGCCGGAGAGCATGTCGGGTGGGACATTGCCGAGACGCTCGCCGGCGCTCGAGGGTTCGTCGCGATGCCATCCGCGCAGCGCGTAGTAGGGCGCGAGGAAGATCATGCCGACGGCGGTGATCAGGCGATAGAAGAAGTACATAGGAGGCGACGGGCATTATAGCCCGAGCGGGGGGATTCAATTTCCGGCCGATCCTCAGGTCCTGCACCAGCCATTCGCCGGGCGATACCGTTGGAGCACCGACAAGAGTCTTCGTGTCACACCCTCTCTTTGCGCATGGTCTTCGGCCAGACACCGTTCTTGCCCGGTGAGAGGATGCCGTTGGGGTCGAGCGCGTCCTTCATCGTCTCGTGCAGCCGCAGCAGGGCGTGATTGTTGAAGGAATAGGTTTCGGCGATGTCGTTCATGAATGTGGTGTGCGTGCGGTATTCGCCCCAACCACGCGCGGCCGATTCCTTGATGAGGCGCCGGTAAATCTCGCGAGTCTTGCGGTTCGTTTCGACGTCATGCACGACGGGGAAAAGGTAGATGTTGACGAAGGCTCGTGCGAAAAATGAAAACACAGGAAACGAAGCGGCCGAACCGGTCGGAGAGCCGAGGTCGCGATACACCTGGGTAAACACTTTCTGCGATTCGAGCACGGCTTCGCCCGTCATCGGGATGATCGGCGAGAAGCCGAGATGGCCTTGGCCCTTCGGTCCCATGATCGAAAAAATCGACAGGCTGGGGATTCCGAACGGCACGCAATCGGACAGGTTCGCCACCTGCTCGGGGCTCAGCGGGAATCGATACGAAGGTCCGTCGGCGAACGTGACGCCGGGTATGGCGGCGCTGAATTTGCCTTTCGCAAACTCCCACTGCGCCTCGATGACCCTTGCCGGTCCATACAGAGGAAGATTGACGCTCCAGTAAGGGATGTCGTGGCGCTTCGCGTAGTCCTCGAGGCCCGCGACTTCGCCGTTGAAGCGTAGTGCGTCGAGCTCGGGATTGGGCCGCGAAAACCAAAGGGGGCTGGTGACCAGCGTCGTCGCCTGGACGATTCCGGAGTTCATCAGATAGGCAAAGACTTCGACGAGCTTCAACAGGTCGTCGTGCTTCGAGACCATGACCGTGCCGGTCCGGTAGGCTTCGGGTTCAGGCAGCAGCCAGATGCCGAGCTTCGTGACGACGCCGAGATTGGATTGCGAGAAAATTCCGTCGACGTAGGGGCCGAAGCCGTACTTGTATTGCTGCCATGTCTTCGATCCCGGCAGAGCGCCCATGCCCGTGCGCACGATTTCTCCATTCGCCAGAACCACCTCCATGCCGCAGTGATTGTCGTAATGGTCGCGCATCGGGGTGTAGCCACCGCCGCGCTCGAGCGAATTACCGACCGGGCTGCCCCACCCGGGGTCGGGCGGATCGATCCAGACCTTCAGGCCGCGCTCGTGGATGTATTTGTAAAGATCGAAGTAGCTGACGCCGGGCTCGACGAGCGCGTAGTGGTTCTTGTCGTTCACTTCCAGGACCCGGTTCATGCGCTTGAGGTCGAGAACCACGCTGCCGCTGAGAAGTGGAGCGGAGCCTCCATAGCCAAGATTGCGGCCGGTCGAAATCGTCCAGAGCGGAATTTTGTACTGATTGGCAACCTGGAGCACCGCCCGTACCTGCTCGACGCCATCGGGCGCCACAGCGGCGGCAGGAATCGGTTCCTCGGCTTCGTGCCAGAGCGGCGAGTAGGCGTCGCGGTAGAGGTCGACGTCCTCGTCGGACGTAAAAACCCAGTCCTTCCCGACGGCTGCTTCGAACTGCTTGATCGCCTCCGCGAAAGCGGCGGCGCGGACGCCCGGCGGCACTCTCATTCTGTTCTCCTGACGGCGATGGATTGCGGCGGGAGAATACCAGACATTCGGCCACTCGCGCCCAAGCTCCTGCGCTTTTGTCGGGGCGGCGAGCGCCCGGATCGGAAGGCGTTGGAGGCTCCGAGAATTCTGCTACTGCGGGGCGGGCGGTATCTAGGATAATGTTGGTTTTCCCGAGGGCTCATGGCGGAAGTCACCACACTGTTCTGGGACAATGGCGGAGTCATCCTGACGAACGGATGGGACCGCGGGTCGCGTCAGAAGGCGGTTGAGAAATTCGTGCTCGACTGGGCGGATTTCGAGGACCGGCACGAACTGATGCTGCACGCGTTCGAATGCGGCGAGGCTACGCTTGACGAATACATCCAGCGCACGGTTTTTTACCGCGATCGCGCCTTCACGCCACAGCAATTTAAACAGTTTATGTTCGAACAGTCGCAGTCGCTGCCGGAAGCGCTGGCATTCGCGAAAAAGCTGGCGGCGACGAAGCGACAGTTGAACGCGGCGCTGAACAACGAGTCGCGTGAGATCAACGATTACCGGATCAAGACCTTCGGGCTGCGCGATTGCTTCGAGGCGTTTTTCAGCTCGTGCTATCTGGGCGTGCGCAAGCCGGACCGGGGGATTTTCAGCCTCGCGCTGAAGATCACGCAGCGCGATCCGGCCGAATGCGTGATGATCGACGATCGCGGGCTGAATCTGGAATGTGCGCGCGAGATGGGCATGAAGACGATTCTGGTAAAGGATTTGCCGCAGTTGCGCGCGGATCTGGCGAAATTGGGTGTGACCGCCGATTAACCGAGAGCCCGTCGAGGGACCTGGAAGTGAGATCCTTCGAGCTCGCTCAGGATGACGGGCAGGGAATACGAATTTGAGGAGATGAAATGGAACTGGGAATGATCGGACTCGGGAAGATGGGCGGGTTCATGGCGGAGCGGCTGTTGAAGGGCGGACATCGCGTGGTCGGACTGGATCGCGACGCCGCGGCGGTCGACCGCGTCGTCGAAAAAGGCGCGGCGGGCGCGGACACGCTCGGAAAGCTGATCGGACAGCTGAAGACGCCGCGCGCGATCTGGCTTATGGTTCCGGCCGGAGCGCCCGTGGACCAGACGATCGAGCAGCTGCTGCCGCATCTGTCGCCGGGCGACACGATCATCGACGGAGGAAATTCGTATTACCGCGACTCGATGCGGCGCGCGGCAGCGCTCGTGCCAAAGAAAATCAATTTCATCGATTCGGGGACGAGCGGCGGAGTCTGGGGACTCACGGAAGGCTACAGCCTGATGATCGGGGGCGAGGAAGCGGTGGTGAAACAGTGGGCGCCGATTTTCGAGACGCTGGCGCCGGGGAAAGACAAGGGCTGGGGACGCGTGGGCCCGCCGGGCGCTGGTCACTTCGTAAAGATGGTGCACAACGGAATTGAATACGGAATCATGCAGGCCTACGCCGAAGGCCTCGATCTTTTCAGGCACAAGAAGGAGTTCGGGCTCGACCTGCTGCAAATCACGAAGATCTGGCAGTACGGCAGCGTGGTGCGGTCATGGTTGCTGGATCTGACGGTCGATGCGCTGGGGAAGAACCCGACGCTCGAAGGAATCGGCGCGTACGTGACGGATTCCGGAGAAGGCCGCTGGACCGCCATCGAAGGAATCGAGCAGGGCGTGCCGCTGCCGGTGTTGAGCGGGGCGCTCGATGCGCGGTTCCGCTCCCAGGATCCGGAGCCGTTTGCCAACAAAGTACTGGCCATCATGCGCAACGAATTCGGCGGGCACGCGGTGAAAACGACGACGAAGTAAGCCCGCAACTTAATTCGACGTTCTTCTGAAACATTCCCAAGATGTGCAAATGGGTACAGCGCTGGGTGATGACCCTCGAGGCTCCAGCTAAACAACGGCAACGGTTGACTTTAACGCCGGTGGCACGGAACCGCGGGGGACACACATTTTTCCTGGTGGCGGAAGTAAAACAAGCGCCGGATCGTCGCCGCCCTGCGAGCGGACCCAGCCGGGGAATCGAGCCGGTATCCGGCTGGTATACTAAGGCCTGAAGGACACTCGCTCTGGTTGCTCGATCAGGCTGCCGTAGGTTGAAATGCGGGGCCTTGCGCGAAACTTCAAGCGGGGACGGCGCGTCTAACTTGGTCAAGGGCATTGTTGCTCGCGGCAACTCCGGTACATTGCAGATTCGCACCTTCAGACGGTTGGGAAGCAGCGCCGAGGCGCCGCCTTTCTTGTTTTATCCCCCGTACTCGAAGCCGCCGCGGCCTGGGGGCGTACGCTTTGAGCCGGGGCAGTCTTAGGAGAGACAGAGGCACGACCACTGATGAGACGCGATCCTGCTGATCGAACCACGCTGGTGTTCACATTCCTGCCCCTTGCGGCGCTCGTGCTGCTGAGCGGCTGCACGACCAAGACCGTCCAGACGGCTCCGATTTTTGCGGCGCGGGTGACCGTGGCGAAGGCGGTGCAGAAGACCGTGCCTGTGGATTTGACCGCGATCGGATCGGCGGATGCGTTCACGAACGTGTCGATCAAAGCGCAGGTGAATGCAGTGCTCGAGCAGGTGCACATCAAGGAAGGCCAGTTCGTCAAGAAGGGCGATTTGCTGTTCACGCTCGACGCGCGGCCGTTTGAAGCGGCGCTGGCGCAGGCGCAGGGGACGCTGGCCCACGACAAGGCCACCGCGGAATTGAATCGTGTGGAAGCGGAGCGCTACGCGGCATTGTACAAAGCGGGCGTAGCAGCGAAGGAAACGCTCGACCAGATGCAGGCGAATGCGGATGCGCAGCAGGCCGCGGTTCGCGCGGATGAAGCCGCGGTGCAGGCGGCGCAGCTTCAGGTGGACTATTGCAAGATTTACGCGCCGACCGACGGACGGCTGGGCGCGATCCAGGTGTATCCCGGAAACATCGTGAAGCAGAACGATGTGCCGGTTCTGATCGTGATCAACCAGATCTCGCCGATTTATGTGGACTTCGCCGTGCCGGAGCAATATTTCGCGCCGATCGAAAAGTTCATGGCCAGGGGATCGCTGCAAGTCAAGGCGACCCCGTACGGCGACACGATGCCGGAAGTCGGCGAGCTGACGTTCGTGGACAACACGGTCGACAACACGACGGGAACGATCAAGCTGAAAGCGAAATTCGAAAACACCGATCACCGCTTGTGGCCCGGACAGTTTTCGACTGTGACGCTCCGGCTGGCCCAGGATGAGAACGCGACCGTGGTTCCTTCGCAGGCGGTGCAGACGGGGACCAAGGGCGACTACATTTACGTGGTGAAGTCGGATTCGACCGCCGAACAGCGGCCTGTGAAAGTGGCGCGGACCATCGCAGGCGACGCGGTGATTTCAAGCGGCATCGAGCCGGGTGATACCGTGGTGACGGACGGCCAGCTGCGGTTGATTCCGGGAATGAAAGTCGAAGTCGTGAACGCGCCGTCAGGTTCGTAGGGATTCTTTCATATACAGGTTTCGATGACCATCGCCGAACCATTCATTCGACGTCCCATCATGACCACGCTGGTCATGACGGCAATCCTGCTGTTCGGCCTCCTCGGGTACCGATCTCTCGCTGTCAGCGATCTGCCCAACGTGGACTTCCCCACGATTCAAGTTGGCGCGAACCTGCCGGGCGCCAATCCGGACACCATGGCCGCCGCGGTGGCCACGCCGCTTGAGAAGCAGTTCTCGACGATCGCGGGCATCGATTCGATGACCTCGACCAGTACGCTGGGCACGACGAGCATTACCCTGCAATTCGACCTGAGCCGCAACATCGATGGCGCCGCGCAGGACGTGCAGGCGGCCATCGCTCGCGCCGGCGGGCAATTGCCTCCGAACATGCCCACGCCGCCCACGTTTCAAAAGGTGAATCCGGCGGACCAGCCCGTTTTTTTTATGGCGCTCAGCTCGCACACGTTGCCGCTCTACACCGTCGATCAATACGCGGAAACGATGCTGGGGCAGCGGATTTCGATGGTGAAGGGCGTGGCGCAGGTGCAGGTGTTCGGAGCGCAGAAGTATGCGGTGAGAATCGATCTCGATCCGCAGGCCATGGCTTCGCGGCAGATCGGCATCGACGAAGTGAACGCCGCGGTGCAGAACGCGAACGTGAATTTGCCGACGGGCACGCTGTACGGCACGCACCAGGCCTTCGCGGTGCAGGCCAATGGACAGTTGACGCGCGCTTCGCTGTACCGGCCCCTGATCGTCTCCTATCGCAACAGCAATCCCGTGCGGCTGGATGAGCTCGGAAACGTGCTCGACAGCGTGCAGAGCAGCAAGATTTCAAACTTCTACAACGACGAACACGCCGTGATTCTGGCCATCCAGCGGCAGCCCGGCACGAACACCGTGGAAGTGGTCAACGGCGTGAAAAAGATTCTGCCGCAGTTTCAGGAGATTCTGCCCAAGTCCGTGCAGATGACGGAAATCTACGACCGCTCGCAGCTGATCCAGGAATCCGTGGCGGACGTGAAATTCACGCTGTTTCTGGCTATCGCGCTCGTGGTGCTGGTGATTTTCCTGTTCCTGCGGAATCTTTCGGCCACCGTGATCCCCAGCATCGCGCTGCCGATGTCGATTGTAGGCACGTTTGCCGCGATGTACCTGCTGAATTACACGCTGGATAACCTCTCGTTGATGGCGCTGACGCTTTCAGTCGGATTCGTGGTAGACGACGCGATCGTAATGCTGGAAAACATTGTGCGCCACATGGAAATGGGCGAGACGGTGATGGAAGCGGCGCTGAAGGGATCGAAAGAGATCGGGTTCACGATCGTTTCGATGACCATCTCGCTGGCGGCGGTGTTCATTCCGGTGCTGTTCATGGGCGGAATCATCGGACGGCTGCTGCATGAATTCTCCGTGGTCATCATGATGGCGGTGCTCGTTTCGGGCTTCGTGTCTCTGACGCTGACGCCCATGCTGTGCAGCCGTTTCATCAAGCCGCAGCACGAGCAAAAGCACAGTAAAGTGTATATGGCGCTCGAGCACTTCTTCGAGCGACTGCTGCGGCGCTACGACGCGTCATTGCAATGGGCGCTGCGCCATCGCGTATTCGTGATCATCACTTCGCTGATCATCCTGACCATCACAGCCTGGCAGTTCAAGGTGATCCCGTTCGGATTCCTGCCGGAAGTTGACTCCGGCAGCATGAACGGCTACACGCTGGCCGCGCAGGGCATCTCGTTCGATGAGATGAAGGCGAAGCAGCTGGAGATCAATAAGATCCTGATGGCCGACCCTAACAGGAAGGGATTTTTCTCGAGCCTTGGCACAGTCGGCGGGAGTGCGAACTCGGGTTTCATCTTCATGCACTTGCTGCCTACGGAAGAGCGACCGAAAGTTCCCAGCCCGTGGCTGAACGCCATGCAGCAAAAATATAAGGACACGCCGGTAGTCAACGGCGTGTTGCATGCGGTTTCGCCTCTCTTCATGCACCACCCGAACGTGAACGAAGTGATTCAGGAACTGCGGCCGAAGTTCGGTCAGATCCCGGGAATCTCCGTCTACCTCCGGAATCCGCCTCCGATCCAGATCGGCGGGCAGGTGACGAACAGCCCCTATCAGGTAACGCTGCAGAGTCCGGATACGGAGGAGCTGTATCGCCAGGCGACCGATTTCGAGCAGAAGATGGAAGGCCTTCCCGCGCTGCAGGACGTGACCAGCGATCTGCAAATCAAGAATCCGCAGGCGAACGTGAATATCGACCGGGATAAAGCGTCCGCGCTGGGAGTGACCGCCGCGCAGGTGGAGGACGCGCTCTACACGGCTTATGGCGAACGGCAGATTTCGACGATCTATGCGCCGAATGACGAGTTCTGGGTGATCATGGAGCTCGAAGATAAATATCAGCGAGATCCCACCGCGCTGTCGCTGCTCTACATTCGGTCGAGCAGCGGGACTTTGGTGCCGCTGAATGCGGTGGCATCGCTGACGACGAGTCTTGGACCGCTGAGCGTCAACCATTTGGGCCAGTTGCCGGCGGTCACCGTTTCATTCAATACGAAGCCGGGCAGGTCAATCGGCGAAGCCTTGAGTGAGGTGGACGATCTGGCGCGATCACTTCCGGCATCCATCACGGTTCAGCTCCAGGGCAACGCGCAGGCATTCGCATCGTCGGTGAGCGGGCTCGGAATTTTGCTTCTAATTGCGATCCTGGTGATTTACCTTGTGCTCGGTATTTTGTACGAGAGCTTCATCCACCCTCTCACAATTCTTTCCGGCTTGCCTTCGGCGGCATTCGGCGCGCTTCTTTCGCTTCAGGTGTGCGGCATGGAACTCGATCTGTACGGATTTGTCGGTGTCATCATGCTGATCGGCATCGTGAAGAAGAACGCGATCATGATGGTCGATTTCGCGATCGCGCGGGAACGCGAGGGGAATACCACGGCGGCGGAGGCGATATATCAAGGCTGCCTGGTGCGGTTCCGGCCGATCATGATGACCACGATGGCGGCGCTCATGGGCACTCTGCCGATCGCGCTGGGCAGCGGTTCCGGCGCTGATTCGCGTCGCCCTCTGGGTATCGCCGTGTGCGGCGGATTGATTTTCTCGCAGCTCGTGACGCTGTATTTGACTCCTGTGTTTTACACCTACATGGATAGCTTCCAGAGCTGGCTCGAACGCCACTTTGGAAGAATCGCCGGAATCAGCAAGCCGCATTTGGCGGGCGGGCCCGCTTCGGCGGATTAGATCGCAGCTCACGCACGTTGGCCGGCTGCATCGGGAATCTCCGGTTGCTCTCGAGGCTCTGGCTTCGATTTCAATGGCCCTTCTTCTCTGAGAAAAACGCCGGCAGGTTGCCGGCCAACCGAACGGCGTTGCGTCAGGCGAATGGTTTCGCTTGTACTTTTGGACAGCGAAAAAGCCCTGTCTCTGCGTACCATTGACCCTTCTGATCTGCCTGCCTAGCATGCACTTGGATCGCTGAACGCGTTCCAAACTCCGGGAGGCCCCATCTTCCGAAGTGTTCCCGAAAATCCGCAGGAGAGATCGAGGATGCCTCTAGCCCAAGACATTCCCCGAGACATACGCAACAGAAGCAAGCGCCGCGGTCCGCGCATGAATTCGCGCGTGCCGATCACGATCGAATGGAGAAACGGAGGCGGCCCGTTGCGATTCGAAGCAGGTTTCACGCGGGTGGTGAACAACTACGGCTGCCTGCTGGTGAGTCCGCGAGAAATCGGGATTCGCGAACGAGTGAAGGTGACGAACCTGAGCACGCGGCAGACGGCAAACGGCATCGTCGTCTGGAAAGGAACCGAACGCGCCGACGGCTGGGACTTGGGAGTGGAATTGCTCGCAGCCGATCTCAATTTCTGGGGGGTCGAACTTTGAAACTGACGTCGTTGAATGTCAATGCCAGGAAATCGCCCGCAGCCGCGCCACAACCCAAACCCATCATCAAGACCTTCACCACCGCGGTTCCGATTGCTGCAGCAAAGACGACCGCCGTGCCCGTCGCAACCGCCACACCCGTAAAAGCTGCGATCGCCAGCGCCGAGCGACGCCGCAACCAGCGCGTACTGCTGCGCATTCGCGCCAACGTTCACGTGGCGCTGCAGGGGAAGGCCGCCACCTTGGACGCCGCGACGCTGAGTGTCACGGCGCAGGGAGCGGTGGTGGTGATGAAGCAGAATCTGCCGGCCGAGACGCACCTGGTGCTCGAGCACAGCGGCACAGGGCAGCGTGTGGATTGCAAGGTCGCACGGCCGCCACGCGAGACCGCCGAAGGATTCCACATTCCGATTGAATTCAGCGCACCGGCGCCGGGATTCTGGAAGATCAATTTCCCGCCATCGGGCTCGCCGCCCGAAGACGCCTGAAGGAGTCCCGAGCGCGGGTTACTTGCCTGTGTTGCGCGGCTGCACCGTGAAGTTGGTCTTGGCCGTCGTCCTGTTGCCAAAATCGTCGGTCACTTGAACCGCAAGCGTGTGTTCGCCCGGAGGATAACCGGGGAGCTGCAGGAAGTAGCTTTCCTTCGGCGCGTCCGAGAGAACGTCGGTCGGAAAGATGAGCTGCCAATCGCCGGCGTCGACGCTGTATTCGGCGCGGGCGATGGTGCTCGAGGCTGCGTAGGCGTCAAACGACGCTTTCGTATTCAGCAGGCCCGAGCCTGCGCGCAGGTTTTCGATGCGCGGCGGAGTGTTGGCAACCATCCAGCGGTCGCTTTCGCGGGCGCCCCAAAGCGCCTGGTCCTCCGGGTTTGAGGGCGAATCGCTTGCGACGATCTTCAGGTAATAGGCGCCGTCCGGCATGGAGCTGGTGTCCCAGGAATAGTAATGCTGCGTGAGTTTGTCCTTCAGCACGCGCCAGTCTTTCTCGGATTCGGCGCGGAAATAAATCGTAAAGATCAGATCATCGTCGTTGTCGTCGTGCGCGCTCCATAACACGCTTTGATAGCCCTTCTGCTCGGTGCCCTGCGGCGGAGGCTCGTTGTTTTTCGAGTTGCCGCCGGAATCGGGGCCGGAGACCTGCATGGCGGCCGCCGAGCCGGGTGCGCGCGGATAGCGGAGCTGCACCGGAGGCGCTCCGCCGGCCGGCTGCATTGGAAATCCTGCGGCGCGAACACCCGGCTCTTCGATGATCACGTCGTCCACCACGGGCGCTACGTTCTTGGGCTGATAGGCGAGGCTGACCCAGGAAATGCTGGGCGCCAGGCCCTGGTTGGTCTCGACGAACACGGCTCTCCATTGGACGAATCGCGCGGGCGGGCAAGTGATCGCTTCGCCCGAAGCGCTTTTGTACGGACCCGACCAGGCGCTCCAGTTGTCTTCCGGCGTCGAGGTGTTGCCGGAGCGGACGTAGAAGGCGACTTTGCCATCCGTTGCACCATTATCGCCCCACCAGGTCAGGTGGCCCCAGCGCGAGAATATCTTTGCATCGAAGGGCTCGGATTCGAAGCTGCCGTTGGGTTCCGATCCCGGACCCAGGGTGAAGATTTTGCCGGGATTGGCGGTGGCGACGAACACTTTACCGGCGAGGCCGGCGACGAGGCTGGTCACCTGTTCCGATGCAGTGGAGGCGAGACTGGAATAGACGTCGTCTCCTTCGAGCTCGATGAGCGCGCCGTTGTCGCCGGTCCCCAGCAGGAGTTTGCCGGTGGGCGAAAGACCCATCGAGAGCACGAGGTCATCGCGCGAGGTCCATAGCGTTTGCGGAGAGCCGTCCGGTGCGACGCGGACGACCTCGGCACCGCCGCCGGTGGCGATGGCCGGGAACGGGAACACGATGTTGGTTTGGCCGACGCCGGGCTGCGCCTGCGCGGCGACCGTTCCGCCTCCGGTGACGGTTGTGACGGTGGTCGGCGGAGTTACCGACGCCGGCGGCACACGCAACGGCGTCGCCGGAACGCGATTTTTCTCTCCGATGGACGCGGCGTAGATATTTCCGTCCGGGTCGGTGACGAGCGAGGTGACCTCCGCCTTGTTCGTTTCGTAGATGACGAACGAAGTCCCAGCTTCGGGTGCCGCTTTCGGGGTCTTCCGCCTGATTTCGACGCGAACGACGAGGCCGTCCGGTTCGGTGCCGATCAGGAGATTGCCCTTCGAATCGAGGGCGAGCGATCGCGCGTGGCGCTCGCGGCTTTGATAGAAAACCTGCCCTTTGCCTTCGGGCGTGACCGCGAAGACCTCGCCGGTATCACCCGTGGCGACGTAGAGCGTGCCTTGCGCATCGACCGTGAGAGCCCAGATGTATTTCGTTTTCGGCTCGAAGAAAACCGTCTTTTTCCCGTCCGGGGTTACCTGATAGACCTTGCCGTCCGGGGAGGTACCGACATAGAGATTGTCGGCGGAATCGAATGCGATCGCCTGTGCGGCAAGCTCGGCCGATTCAAACACCGTGGTGGGCTTGCCCAGATCGTCGAACCGCAGAACCTTCGCGTCCGAGCCGCCCGCCGCGTAGAGCTGCCCCTTCGAATTCAGCCGCAGCGCCCAGACATAGGCGAGATTGGGATCGGCGAAGGAATCGAATTTCAGCGCCGGGCGAAGTTTGCCGTCGCTGCGAACCGCGACGCCTTTGGCCGTCCCTTTTTGAAACTCCGCGAAATCCGTTTGCCGCCAATAACGGGTGTGTTCGGCGCGCGCGGCCAAGGGCAACAGCATGGCGACAGCCAATAGGCACACGACGCGCGTTCGCCGAATCATCTAGGAAAGCTCCTTTGGGGACGGGGAATCACTTCACGATTATCGTCAACATGCGCTGGCCCGCAATCACCTGATGCATTTCGACCGACCACTCGCCCGCCGTAGATTGCAGCAGCAGCCGCGCGTTGCCGGAATTCTGCCGTTGATCGAGAACGTTGATCGCCGAAATCGGCACGTTCGGCAGTTCCTTGTCCTCGACGAGCATCGTGGGAGTCGACTGAAGCAGAGTGGCGTAGACCCGGTCGTTGTGGCGTTCGCGATTGGTCAGCTGGATCAGCTCTTCAAGGCCAGGCAGCTGTCCCTGCGAAGTCGCGGCCAGCGATTGCACGTTGCGGTTCAGAAAATCGGCGCCGCTGACGACGAGTTGGAGCGATCCGCGCGTAGCTTGCGCCGGAATCGTGACCGGAATTTCCTGGATGAACGGAGCGCCACGATAGGGACGCAGCAGCACCTTCACCGACAGCAACTCGCCGGGCCGCACTTCGCTGTGGTCGATCCAGGCGTTGTCGATGGTGGCCCAGCGCTTTTCAGTAAGAGCTTTTACGTGCAGTTCGATGTGATCGATTTGCGGCGGCTCGTAGGGATTCGAATAGATTCGCGCGAAATCTGACATCACTTCCGTGGCCACGTAGAAGGCCGCGGGCGTGGTCTGGTCGGTGGGCGCGAAAAGGTCCTCGAGCTTGACGGGCGTGTGCCCCTTGACCGCGATCGTGCCATCCATTTGCAGCGTCGATCCTTCCCCATATGCGGGACTGCCGACGATACCGTTGAATGCGGCGGTCGCCACCAGAGTCGGTGTCAGCTGCGGGCTTTCGATCACTTTGAAATGGTACTTTTTCTGCTCGGCGGGCGTGTCGAGCGTCACCTCCAGCGGGATCATCGTGGGGCCGGGGCCGAGCTGGCCCATCACCGCAGTTTGCCGATCTTGTGTCAGGGTGCCGATGGTGCCGCCAGTGCTCATGATTTTCGTCGAGGCCTGGGCCGAGGCCAGCGTCATGATCACATGCGCGCGCGACAGCGGCATCGCTACGGAGCCGAAACCGAAAATCGGATGGCCGCAGGCCAGGATGCGATCGCCGATGACGGTTGTGACCGTGCACCCCGAGCTGATCGAAAGATCGCCCTCAACCAGATCGATGCCGACCATGTCGCCGGGCTCCAGCCTCGCGTCGTCGGCAGAAGCGGGGGCCGTGCCTCCGGCCATTGCCGTCATGCCCCAGGCCGAGAAATCCTTGCCAAAGCGCGCGAGGGTTTCAGGATACAAGCCCGCGGTCACCAGCGGGGTTTCGATGGGAACCAAATATTGTCCCGCGCCCACCGAAGCGCGAGCGGCGAATTCGGCGGGCACGTCGATATGCGCGGACATCGCCGGGCGGGTGGTCGCCGACGGTGCTTTCTCGATCTCGAACATGTCGCTGATCGGAGTGACGCCGCCGATCGCTTCGCGTGTGAATTGCCCGAGCTTCAGCGCCAGCGCGCCGGCGAGCCTGCCGCCGAAATAGACGGGACTGCCGCTCATCCCGGCGACGACACCGGTTTGCTGGACTTTCTCGCCGAGCAGCCGGACCAGGATGACATCGAGCTGCGGGCCCACGGCGTTGTGCAGGATTCCGATCACTTCGAGGTCGATTTTCTCGACCTGATCGCCTTCGAAAATGGTATAGGCGACGCCCTTCATGCCGGGTTTGATCTCACTGACCGGAATGGTAGCGGGAGCGTCGGTGGCGCGAGCCCACCGCGCGCCAGCCAGCAAAAATACTGCCAAAAGCGCCAAACTCAATCTGCGCAGGAGCTGGGCCATCGGAACTCCATGATACGCGCCGGGAATGCGGGAGGCAAACCGAGGGCCTTTCAAACGATGCCGGACGGACGGATCGGCCCTCATTTATTTCCCCAGCGGCACTTCAAAGAACATCAGCGCCTTACTCTCCGGGACGGTCGTAACGTCGGGCACGTAGAGGCTGGCATTCGCGGCGAGCGATAGATCGTGATTCAGGTCGAAAAACAGAAAGCCGTGGATGGTCGCCTGCGGCGGCACAATATCGGCGTCCAACGCAAGCGGCCCAATCGTTTCCATCACTTTGTCGGTTTTCTTGTCCGTGATCGAGCCGATGCCGATGGGAAAACGGCGCGATTGAGGCGCCGGTGGACCGTTCGGATGCGCGACCACGGCGGAGACTTCCTGCGCTGAAATCCAGTCGATATCCTGATGCTTTCCGCTGGCAAATCTCACCGACAGCTGGATGGTGCTTGTATCCACGCGAATCGGCTGGAGAGTTTCGTTGTGGAGGAAAACTTCGACGGGCAGGATTCCCACCCCGAGCGGACTGGCTTTTCCGAATTTTTCTTTGGCGCGCTCGGGATCGGCGTAGGAATTCGCCGAGACGATCAATCCCTCGTGTTTATCCTGCGGCAGGTTTGCGCCAGGCTGATTGGGTGGCGGCGTCTTGTCCGGCGGCTTGCTGGATTGCGCGAGGCCTGCGGCGCATGCCAGCGAGGCAGCCGCGAGAAGCACCAGCATGCGGGTCGGTAGGCGCATCATGATCGGTCTGTCCGTCTGCATCTCCGATGCCGACCGAACACGGCAAGTTGTGTGCGGTCCAATGTCGCCACTATAGCGCGGATTGGCAGATTCGGAATCATCCGGGCAGCCGCGCATGCCTGCCCGGACGGCGACGGCTACATTTCTCTTGACACCGATTTCACCGCGTGCAAACTTCCCCCACTGTTGTTGCCCCTCTCGATAGGAGGACTTCATCTTATGGCCAGCCGAAGAGAATTTCTGCGGATTGGAGTTGCGGCCCTGGCGCTTCCGATTTCCGCACGCGCCGGCGCGAAGGCCACTGCGGCCGCGGGAGAATCCGCGCCGGCACAGCTCTATAAGGTGATCTACGACGAGCGGCATGCCTCGGGCCGCGCGTTCGCGGGCGAGGTGAAACGACTTGGCGCATCCCTCCAGGCGATTAGGGGCGATATCACCGATTTCTGGTTCAACGAGCTCGATGCGCGCTGGAAGAAGGATCCGGTCGCCGTCGCCGGGCTTACCGAGCATGGCCCGCTCTTCTGCCTCGAAAGACTTTCGTGGGATCACGGAATGCGCGTCGTCTATCGTGCCGATCACACCTATCGCCCCGGCGGCTACATCGAGCACGAGCTTTGCGGCTCCGAGCGTATGTTGCGCGAGGCAGTCGAGCTCAGCTCGAGCGGCCCGGATTGGAGCCCGCGCGCGGCGAGTCTGCTGACGCGCTGTCCCGCCACTCGCGCCCAGGCTTCGAAACTGACCATCGTCACTCAAGCCGCAAAGCAGGCCGGCGATCCCGAGCATCTGGTTTCCTGGGTGATCGCTCCGGCGGGCGGCGCGCGAAAGTATTCGGGCGCGTAGATTCGCGAGGAGCGTGTGATGCGGCTTCCCCCGGGCGTAGCAAGTGCAGATTTCTCCGCTGCCCTCGAGCAATTCGAAGCGGCGGTCGGAAGGCAATGGGTCTTCACATCCGATGAGGACGTGGACCTCTATCGCGACTCCTATTCGCCCTTCTGGCACGAACAGGAAGAACCCGTTCCTTCCGCGGCCGTCGCGCCCGACGGGGTAGAACAGGTGCAAGCCGTCGTTCGCGTCGCCAACCAGTACCGAATTCCCCTCTGGACGATTTCCACCGGCAAGAATCTGGGCTACGGCGGCTCGGCGCCGCTGCTGGGCGGCAGCGTGGTTCTCGATTTGAAACGCATGGATCGCATACTCGAGGTCAACGACAAGAATCACTACGCCTTGGTCGAGCCCGGAGTCAGCTATTTCGATCTCTATCGCTACATTCAGGACAAAGGATTGAAGGTCTGGATCGATCCCGCCGATCCGGGTTGGGGAAGTCTGATCGGCAACGCCGTCGATCGCGGGGGTGGACGCACGCCGATGCGCGACCACTTTGACGCTGTCTGCGGGATGGAAGTGGTGCTGCCGGATGGCGAGCTGCTGCGCACAGGCATGGGCGCGCTGCCGAACTCGACGACCTGGCAACAATATAAATATGGTTTCGGTCCCTACATTACGCCCGCGTTTTCGCAATCAAGCCTCGGCATCGTCACAAAAATGGGCATCTGGCTCTTCCCCGAGCCCGAAGCGTATCTGACGGGCACGGTGACGGTGCCGAAGCGTGACGACTTGAAACCGCTCGTCGCCGGGATGGCCTATCTGCTCAACTCGAATATCGTGATGGGGACGACGAGCGTCGGCAGCCCGCTGAATTTCCTGCGCGCCGATCCGCAGCTGGCCGCGCTGTACGCAAAACCCGGCGGAGCAGCCACACAGGACCTGGAAGGTTTTCTGCACTCGCGAAACATGGGCTATTGGAGCGTCGAGCTGCCATTTTACGGGCCCGCGAAAGTGGTCGAGGCGCAGTGGGAATATGCCAAGCAGAGATTTTCGTCGATTGAGGGCGTGAAATTCCAAGACGGCAAGCTGCGCCGGTTTCCAATCGATCCCGCCGAGGTGCCCAGCTTCCAGAATTCCGTCGCGGTCGGAATTCCCAGCCTCGGAGTCTTCGGAGTCGGCGGCGCGCGCAGCAACGGGCATATCTGGTTTTCACCCGTGGTGCCGATGACCGGCGAAGCGGTGCTCGAGGCGCAGAAGGTTTTCACGGACGCGTACGCCGAATTCGGCATGCCCACGGGGCCGATGTTCTTCCTGGGGCCTGCGTCGAACTACGCGCGCTGCTTCCTGATTCTTTTCGGGTTTCCGATCGAGCACGACGTGAAGAAGAACCAAAAGAACCGCGAGAATTTCAAGAAGATCGTCAAAGTGGCGGCTGAACACGGCTGGGGCGAATACCGCACGCACACGGCGTTCATGCAGACGGTGTCGGACACCTATTCGTTCAACGACCACTCGCTGCGACGATTTCACGAAACGGTCAAAGACGCCATCGATCCAAACGGAATCCTGTCGCCGGGGAAATGCGGCATCTGGCCGAAACGAATGAGAAAGGTAACGGCATGAAAAAAGCACGAGCGGCAATGCTGCTGGCGTTGAGTCTGGTGATGACAAGCGCCGCATTCGCTTCACCGGGTGGCTCGCCCGATCAGGACCAGATCGATCGCGGGCACAAGGTCTACGACAAATGGTGCTTTCCATGCCACGGCACCGGCGTGGGCAAGCCCGGCACCGATTCGCTGGCCGCGCGGGGGCAGAAGCCGGCCGTGCTCGAGGAGCGCACCGATCTGACGGCGCCTGCGATCAAGCAGTTCGTCCGGCACGGCGTGCTGTTCATGCCGATGTTTCGTAAGACCGAAATCAGCGACGCCGAACTCGACGCGATCTGCGCGTACTTGACGAGAAACAACAAGCCCTAGCGGCACGTCGCGCGCTCCGGGTGAAGCGCGCGACCCAAGGATCCATTCGGGTGGCGCAACTGATGGCAATCAGGAGCGGAAAATGAGAGTCCCACCAGGCGTACGCGCGAGCGATTTCGCCGCGGCGATCCAGCAGTTTCAGGACGCTGTCGGCAAGGAATGGGTGTTTACCAGCGACGAAGACGTGGCGCTGTATCGCGACGCCTATTCGCCGTTCATGGGTGAGCCCGAGGAAAGGTTCGCGTCGGCGGCGGTAGCGCCGGAAAGCGTCGAGCAGGTTCAGAAGGTTGTCCGGGTCGCCAATCAATACAAAATTCCGGTCTATCCCGTTTCGACCGGGAAAAATCTCGGTTACGGCGGTTCCGCTCCCGTGCTTTCCGGCAGCGTGGTGTTAGACCTGAA
Source organism: Candidatus Acidiferrales bacterium (assembly GCA_049696975.1). GTDB lineage: Bacteria > Acidobacteriota > Terriglobia > Acidiferrales > UBA7541 > Palsa-295. The sequence continues at coordinate 32,430 of JBAVUW010000066.1, forward strand.
GCGCATGAACCGCATCGTGGAGGTCAACGAGCACAACGCCTACGTGCTGGTCGAGCCGGGCGTCAGCTACTTTGACCTGTACCGCTTCATCCAGGAAAAGGGGCTGAAGCTGTGGGTCGACGTGCCCGATCCTGGCTGGGGCAGCCCCGTGGGCAACGCTCTGGACCGCGGTGGGGGCTACCTGATGCCCCAATTCCGCAATCATTTCGACTCGCATTGCGGGATGGAAATCGTTCTCGCCAACGGCGAAATCATGCGCACTGGAATGGGTGCGCTGCCGGGTTCAAAGACCTGGCAGGAGTACAAGTCCGGCTTCGGCCCGTGGATCGACGGCATGTTTTCACAGTCCAATTTCGGTGTGGTGACGAAGATGGGATTCTGGATGATGCCGCAGCCGGATTCCTATTTTTCCGGCATCGTCACGGTGCCGCGCCACAACGATCTCATCCCGCTGGTGCGGATCCTCACCTATCTTGAAAACACCCGGGCGACCAACGGCATGCCCGACCTCGGCAGCCCTCTGTTGGGGATTCCGATGCTTTCCGAATTCGCCGCACGGTTCGACCAGAGATCGAGCCCCTTCGACCGCCCGCAGGACGCGGAGCTTACGGCTCTCATCGCCAAGGCCGGCGGCGAAATGTCGCCGGAGCTGGATGATTACGCGCAGAAAAAAGGCATCGGCTACTGGAACTGCAAGCTCAGCTTTTACGGCGCCCCGAAAGCCAACGCCGCGAACTGGGCGTTCGCGAAGCTGAAATTCAGCGAGATTCCGGGCGCGACATTCGAGGACGGCGAAAGTTACCAATTGCCGCTGACTCCCGAGCAGAAGGAAAAAGTTCACAAGCCGCAATTCGGGATACCGAGCCTGGCCATGTTCTCGATCGGCGCACGTTCGCCGATGAATCCGACGCCGGCCAACGGTCACATGTGGTTTTCGCCGATCATTCCGCGGACCGGTGAGGCGATTTTTGAAGCGAATCGGGTCTTCGCGGCGGCTGCCAGGGAATTCGGGCTGCCCTTCCTCAACTTCAACCTGCCGTCCACGTATTGGGAGCGCTCGTTCATTTTCATTTTCGCGTTCCCCGTGACCAAGGATGTCGAAACGAACAAGAGGAACCGCGCGGCCTTCGAGAAACTGATCAAAGTCGCCTCCGAGCACGGCTGGGGCGAATACCGCACACCTCCGGCCTTTCAGGACGCGATCATGGCGACGTATTCCTACAACAACAACGCGCTGCTGCGTTTTCACGAAACGGTCAAGGACGCCATCGATCCCAACGGGATTCTTTCCGCCGGGCGATACGGAATCTGGCCAAAGCACTTACGGGAGGCCAAATCATGAAAAAGTCCGCAGCTTCACTGATCATCGCGCTCACGATTTCGATGGCGGTTGCCGCCGCGCCGGTTCGCGCGCAGAGCGACCAGGGCATTTCGCGTTCGCATGCCTGGGTGAATGCCACCGTGAATGGCGAGGGCCAGCCGCACGGCTACGTGCAGTATCAGAACTACTGCTCGATGTGCCACGGCGAAGGCGTGGGCAAGCCCGGCACGCTGGCGCTGCAGGCCAAATATAAGGGCCAGCCGCCGGCACTGCTGGAAAAGCGCACGGACCTGACGCCGCAGCTCATCAAGATGTACGTGCGCAACGGAATTTCGGTGATGCCGATTTTCCGCAAGACGGAAATCAGCGACGCGGACCTGGACGCGATCTGCGCATATCTGACGCGCAACAATCCGAAGCAGTAGCGGCGTGTACACGCCATCGAACCGGCAGGAGCAAAGATGAGAGTACCGCCCGGCGTCAGTCCGGCCGATTTTGCCGGCGCCATCAAACAATTCGAAGCCGCCATCGGCAAGGAATGGGTGTTCACCTCCGATGAGGACGTGGACACCTACCGCGACTCCTATTCGCCCCTCTGGCACGAAAATGAGGAGCCGATTCCGTCCGCCGCGATCGCTCCGGGCGAAGTCGAGCAGGTGCAGGCGGTCGTCAAGATCGCGAACACGCGCAAGATTCCGCTGTGGACGATTTCGACCGGAAAAAATCTTGGCTACGGTGGTTCCGCGCCCCTGCTGGACGGCAGCGTGGTGCTGGATCTGAAACGTATGAATCGCGTGCTGGAGGTCAACGACAAGAATCATTACGCGCTCGTCGAGCCCGGCGTCAGTTATTTCGATCTCTACCGCCATATTCAGGAACAAGGACTGAAAGTCTGGATCGATCCGCCCGATCCGGGCTGGGGCAGCCTCGTCGGCAACGCGCTGGAGCGCGGCGGCGGCTACACGCCGATGCGCGACCATTTCGATTGCCACTGCGGCATGGAAGTGGTGTTGGCGAATGGAGACCTGGTGCGCACGGGCATGGGCGCGCTGCCGAACGCGAAGACATGGCAGCAATACAAGTACGGTTTTGGTCCGTACGTGGACGGGATTTTCTCTCAATCCAATTTCGGCGTCGTCACCAAAATGGGCTTCTGGCTCTATCCGCAGCCGGACGCATTTCTTTCCGGCAGCGTGATGGTGTCGAAGCACGACGACCTGCACGCACTGGTCGAAGTGTTCACAAATTTGATCAATTCGAACATCGTACAGGCCACCACCACCGTTGTCAGTCCCCTGGCATACGGACGCGATCCGGAGCTGGTGGCGCTGCGGACAAGGGGCTCCACCAAGGATCTGGAAGACTACGCAGCTCAGAAAAACATCCCGTACTGGAGCGTGTCGCTGCCGTTCTACGGCTCGCCGAAAGTCGTGGCGGCGCAATGGGAATACGCGCGCGACAGATTCTCAGCCGCGATTCCCGGCGCGCGATTTCAGGACGGCGCGTCCTACCGCTTCCCTCTCGACGCCGATCAGCTGGCCAAAATTGCGAACCCCGTGCCGTTCGGCGTGCCCAGCTTGCAGACTTTTTCAGTGGGCGGGCCGCGCAGTCAAGGCCACATGTGGTTTTCACCGATCATTCCCATGACCGGTGAGTCGGTCCTCGAGGCGCAGCGGGTCTTCGATCAGGTCCACAAAGACTTGGGCGAGTCGGGCGGCGCATCCGCCGCGTTCCCGGTCTGGTCGTTCTTCGCACGCGCGTTTGTGATCATCTATTTCTTTCCGATCGAGCACGACGTGGAGAAAAACCGCCGCAACCGCGAAATCTTCCGCCGCCTGGTGACAACGTCGGCCGAACACGGATGGGGCGAGTACCGCACGCACACCGCGTTCATGGGCGACATCTCGGACGCGTATTCGTTCAATGACCACGCGCTGCGGCGCCTGCACGAATCGATCAAGGACGCGCTCGATCCCAACGGCATTCTGGCCGCCGGCAAATGCGGCATCTGGCCGAAATCGATGCGGAAGGCGAAGGGCGTCGCGTGAGCGGGATAGGCAGGAGTGCCATGAGGGATCGAAGGGGGGGCATGCAATGAAAATTCCGCCCGGGGTCAGCGCCGGCGATTTCGCCGAAGCGATCAGGCAGTTCGAGCAGGCCGTCGGCAAGGAATGGGTCTTCACCAGCGACGAAGACGTCGCGATGTACCGCGACGCGTATTCACCGTTCTATGGCGAGCAGGACGAGCTCGTCGCCTCGGCCGCCGTCGCGCCTGACAATGTCGAAGACGTCCAAAAGATCGTCCGCATCTGCAACAAATTCAAAATTCCGCTCTACCCCGAATCGACCGGTAAAGACCTCGGCTACGGGGGCTCCGCGCCCGCCTACTCAGGCAGCGTGGTGCTCGACCTGAAGCGCATGAATCGGATTCTCGAAGTGAACGAAGACAACGCTTACGCCCTGGTCGAGCCCGGCGTCAGCTACTTCGATCTCTATCGTTACATCCAGGAGAAAGGAATCAAACTCTGGGTCGACGTGCCCGATCCCGGCTGGGGCAGCCCCATCGGAAATTCTCTCGATCGCGGCGGCGGTTACCTCACCGCACTCTATCGCAACCATTTCGATTCGCATTGCGGTATGGAGGTGGTGCTCGCGAACGGTGAAATCCTGCGCACCGGCATGGGCGCCATGCCCGCAGCGAAAACCTGGCAGCAATACAAGTCCGGCTTCGGCCCGTGGATCGACGGCATGTTTTCGCAATCGAACTTCGGGGTGATTACGAAAATGGGGTTCTGGATGCTGCCGCAGCCCGACGCGTACCTTTCCGGCACGGTGACGGTTCCCAAGCACTCCGACCTCAGCCAGATGATCGACATTCTCGGCTGGCTCGAAAACACGAACTGCACCACCGGAATGCCGTTCCTGGGCAGCCCGCTGTTAAACCGCGGCGGACCGTTCGGCCCGAGCGGCCCGCCACCGGATGCGGAGCTGACCGCGCTGATGGCAAAACCCGTGGAGGAAACCTGGGCGCAGCTTGACGAATACGCCCAGCGCAAGGGCATCGGTTTTTTCAGCACCACGCTCAGCTTCTATGGCGCGGCCGCCGCCAACGCCGCCAATTGGGAATTCGCCAAAGAGAAATTCTCGGCGATTCCCGGCGCCAAATTTATCGACGGAGAAGCGTACAAGCTTCCACTCACGCCCGCGCAAATGGACAGGGTCAACGTGCCGCAGTTCGGCATTCCCAGCCTGCGCATGTTCTCCATGGACGCACGCTCGGACGCGAACCCCAGTCCCGGCCGCGGCCACATCTGGTTTTCGCCCATCATCCCGCGCAACGGCGAAGCGATTTTCGAAGCCAATCGCGTCTTCACCGAGGCCGCGAAGGAACTCGATCTGCCCGTCCCGCGTTTCAGCCTGCCAACCTGCTATTGGGAGCGCGGCTTCATCTATCTTTTCGGCTTCCCGATCACGGAGAACGTCGAAACGAACAAGAAAAACCGCGCCGCGTTCAAGAAAATCGTCCAGATCGCCGCCGAGCACGGGTGGGGCGAGTACCGCACGGCGCCGGCGCATCAAGGCTCGGTGATGGCAACCTACTCCTTTAACCACAACGCCCTTCTGCGCTTCCACGAGACTGTGAAGGACGCGATCGATCCCAACGGAATCCTTTCCGCCGGCCGGTACGGAATCTGGCCCAAGCATCTGCGGGAGCAGAAAGCATGAGGACCCCGCCGGGCGTCAGCCCCTCCGATTTTTCCGCGGCGCTCGAACAATTCGCGGCCGCCGTCGGAAAACCATTTGTGTTCACCAGCGACGAAGACCTCGAGCTTTACCGCGATTCATTTTCACCCTACTGGCACGAGCACGAGGATTCGATCCCATCCGCCGCGGTCGCGCCCGATGCAGTCGAGCAGGTGCAGGCGATCGTCCGCATTGCGAACAAATACAAAATCCCTCTCTGGACGATTTCCACCGGGAAAAATCTGGCGTACGGCGGCTCGGCACCGCGCCTTTCCGGCAGCGTCACACTCGACCTGAAGCGCATGAACAAAGTCCTCGAGGTAAGCGAAGAAAACGCCTACGCGCTCGTCGAGCCGGGCGTCAGCTACTTCGATCTTTATCAATACATCCAGGAACATAAGCTCAAGGTCTGGATCGATCCGCCCGATCCCGGCTGGGGCAGTCCGGTGGGAAACTCGCTCGAACGCGGCGGCGGCCGCGGGCCGCTGCACGACCATTTCGCCACGGTCTGCGGACTGGAAGTCGTGCTGCCCGACGGCGAACTGATGCGCACCGGAATGGGTGCGATGCCTGGCTCGAAGACGTGGCAGCAGTATCGCTACGGCTTCGGCCCCTATGTCGACGGCATGTTCTCGCAGTCGAATTTTGGCATCGTCACCAAAATGGGCATCTGGCTGCTGCCCGAGCCGGAAGCCTATCGCGACGGCACCGTCTCCGTTCCTCTGCATGACGATCTCATTGGGTTCGTCGAAACGCTGGCCTATCTCTACAACTCTCAAATCGTCCAAGGCACCACGGCGCTCGATAGTCCGTTGCTCGCCTATCGCGTGTCGAAAGGCGGAGGCGTGGTCGATCTTCCGGGCGATATTTCCGTGGCGGAGCTTGAGCGCGTGGGCCGCGAGCAGAACTTGCCCTACTGGAGAGTCGACCTGCATTTCTACGGCCCAGCCAAGGTCGTCGATCTTCAGTGGGAATATGCGAAGGAAAAATTCGGGGCCATTCCCGGCGCCACATTCAAGGAAGGCCGCACGTACCGTTTTCCGGTCGAGTTGAGCGACTCCGACACGGTGCTGCGCCAGGGCCTCGGAATCCCCAATCTCTCGGTCTTCGGATTTCTGGGTAAAACCCAGGGTCACATGGATTTTTCGCCGATCGTCCCGCTGAGCGGCGAAGCGGTTTTTGAATCCCTGAAAGTTCTCGGCGATGTGTACCACTCGATGGGCGTGCCGCCGCAAAACCAGTTCATTTCCCTGCCGTGGGCCTTTTTTCCGCGCGCGTTCGTCTTTCTGTTCGGCTTCCCGATCATGCACGACGTCGAATTCAACAAGAAAAACCGCGAGGTCTTTCGCGGCCTCATCAAAGCCTGCGCCGATCACGGCTGGGGCGAATACCGCACGCACATCGCCTACATGGACGACGTCATGAACGTCTATTCCTTCAACAACCACGCGCTCCTGCGCTTCCACGAGAAGATCAAGGACGCGGTTGATCCCAACGGGATTTTGTCACCGGGAAAACAGGGCATTTGGCCGAAAAATATGCGCAAAACGCGCGCCTAGCATCTTCCGGGTGTGGGTGATCGGAGGCTCTCTGGTGAGCGAAGCCGGGTGACCGGTCCGACAGCCTTGTTGCGCGCATCCAATCCGCTAAGATGGGAACCGCGAGGCCGCAGCTGACAATCTTCACCATCGGCCATTCGACGCATCCCATCGATCATTTCATCGAACTATTGCAGGCCAATCGAATCGGCCAACTGATTGACATCCGCACCATCCCCAAATCGCGCCGCAATCCACAATTCAACTCCGATGCGCTCGCCACCTCGCTCCGCTCCGCACGCATCTCCTACAGCCATATGAAAGACCTCGGCGGCCTGCGCCATCCACGCAAGGACTCGATCAATCTCGGGTGGCGCAACGACAGCTTCCGCGGCTACGCGGACTATATGCAATCCGAGGAATTTTCCACAGCGGTTGCACGCACGATCAAACTTGCCAGCGAGCGTCCAACCACACTGATGTGCGCAGAAGCCGTACCCTGGCGCTGCCACCGCTCGCTCGTTTCCGACGCGCTCATGGTCCGCGACATCCGCGTCCTCGAAATCATCAGCTCCGCAAAACCCAAAGAACACACGCTCACACCCTTCGTCCGGGTAAACGGCACCCGAATCACCTACCCACCCGATCAGCCTTCCCTGTGGGAGGAAGGATGACCCCGAGGATTGGAATGCAGTGTGCACTGAGGACCCATCGATGCACCTGCATTCCAAGACCACACGCGCGCTTTTCGGTTCGCTCGTACTTCTGTGCGCCGCAGGCACGGCCGTCGCACAAGCCTGTCCTCCTGAACATCCGCTCGGTTGGCGTGAAGCGCCGCATACCTCGATCTTGCGAGGGACCCTGATCCACCATGACGAATTGCGAACGTGGCTGGGTCTCAAAGTGGACAAGCCCGCTTGCGGAACGACTGAGATTGAACTCGTATTCGACGATTCGATGGCCTGGCGGCGCGCCGATTCTTTGCGCGGATGCCTGATCGCCGCGATCGGAAAGCTCTACTACAGTCCGACCGGTTATTATTCAGCTGACATGGCGCTTTCCAATGCGCGTCTCAAGCCAGACACATCGTGTCACCCGTTACCCGTGAAGCCTGACCTCTCGACAATTGCCATCCTGCCGGATGTAAACGATTATCGCGTCAGCATAACCGTCGACTATCGAGGGAAGGGCCACGTCGCCGTGAGAGTCTGGAACGCCGGGAATTCACATTTGATTGGACCGTGGAAGGCGTATGCGGACTACCGGCTCACAGGAGGCGGCGATGGTATCTGGCTCCAATGCCGTGAGAGGTTTGTCCTGCAGGATCCGGCTCAGAGCCCGCCGTCAGACATCGCTATCTTCCAGGATGAGCCAGACCTGACCGGCACTGTTCTGCAAGATGTGAACGGAGCGAATGTCATTACGTTCGCTTGCCGCCGCGAAGCTCGGCGGCAACAGTTCGAAGCCGGCCGGCGGATTACAAAGGTCACACAACCTTCGTGCTGCAGTCGCCGCACGTGCCCTCGCACTCGCCGGACAACCGCTCGGTGAATTCAGCTTTGCGCAAAGTGAATCGCGACAGCGAACGTTTGACGCGTCGAACTCGCTTCGGCGCTTAATGCGGTGGCGGGGCGTCCTTCGCCGCCGCGGTGGCGGGTTTCTGCATCAGAAATGCCAGCGGCACCAGGCACAAGACCACCACCGCCAGCAGGGCGATCACATCCCGGTACGCCAGAGCCGCGGCCTGCTGTTCCATCATGAACATCAGCCGAGCGTACACCTGATGCATCGCATCGGCCGCGCTCACTCCCTGGCTGTGCAGAGTGGCGGACATGCCGCTGACCATGTCGCGGAACCGCGGATTGCCGTTGTTCATGTTCGCGGCGAGGTAATTCTGCCGGCGCTGCGTCGCGCGTGTGATCAGCGTGCTCACCAACGCGATCCCGATGCTGCCCCCGATATTGCGCACGAAATTCATCATGCTCGCCACCTGATTGCTCTTCTCGCGCGGGATGCCCTGGTAGCACAGCACGTTCGAAGGAATAAAAATGAACGCGAGTCCGGCCACCTGATATGTCCGCAGCATCGCGGCCGTGGGAAAACCCATGTCCAGACTGATATGCGTCGCCACGTAGTAAAGACCCAGCGCCGTTGTTCCGTAGCCGAACACCAGCAGGTAACGCGGATCCACTTTCCCGCTCAGCGCGCCGGCCATCGGCATCGTCAGCATCATCAGGAAGCCACCCAGAGCCATGCACTCGCCCGCCTGCGCGGCCGAATAGCCCATCAAGGTCTCGAGAAATTGGGGCAGCACCACCGTCATGCCGTACAGCACCATCCCGAGCATCACCATCGAGAGCATGGCGGTGGCCAGATTGCGTTTCTTCAACAGCGTGAGCTCCACAATCGGATGGGGATGGTGCCATTCCCGCCAGATGAAAACGATCAGCATAATCGCCGAGAAAATCAGGCCGAAGGTGATCCAGTGCGAGCCGAACCAGTCAAGCTCCTGCCCCTTGTCCATCACCATCTGCAAAGCACCGACGCCCAGCGCCACCAGCCCGAGGCCCCAATAGTCGATGCCCGCCCTGGCCGCTTTGATCCTTTCCTGCGCCAGGTAAGGCGGATCCTCGACGATGCGGGACGTCAGAAAAAGCGAGAGGATGCTGATGGGTACGTTGATATAGAAAATCCAGCGCCAGCTGTAATTATCGGTGATGTATCCGCCGATCGTCGGTCCAATCGCCGGCGCGAGCACCACGGCCATGGCGTAAATCGAGAATGCCATGCCGCGCTGCTCGGGGGTGAACGAGTCCGCGAGAATCGCCTGCTCGCTGGGCTGTAGTCCCCCGCCGCCGACGCCCTGCACGATGCGGAAAAAGACCAGCATCCCCAGAGTCGGGGCCAGACCGCAGAGAAAGCTGCTGCCCGCGAACAGCACCACGCAGAACATGTAGTACCTTTTGCGGCCCACGCGCGTGGCCAGCCACGCGCTGATCGGCAGCACGATTCCATTCGACACCAGATAACTGGTCAGAACCCAGGTGGCTTCGTTCGTGCTGGCGCCGAATGTCCCGGCGATGTGCGGCAGCGCCACGTTGGCGATCGAGGTGTCCAGCACTTCCATGAACGTGGCGAGCGTCACCGTGAAGGCCACGAGCCAGGGGTTGTAGCGCGGACGCCAGGAGGCGTGATCGATTACCGCTGCAGCGGCTGCCATGAATTCTCGGTTGTAATTCTGAGGACTCTTGAATAATATACATGCATGTATGTATGCTGTAAAGCTTGCGCAACGTCGTTGCTGCTTCAACCGGCAACTGCGCAGATCGCCATGACGAGACCATGACTCAGCCACTTCCCCGACGATCTCAGGCCGTCGCAGCTCGCCCCGTTTCCCGAGCGCCCTCGAGGCAGCAGGCCCGCACCGAAGCGACCCGCCGGAAACTCCTGGAAGCCGCGGAACTCATCTTTGCGCGCGACGGATTCGAAGCCGCGCGTCTGGAGGATATTGCGAGCCTCGCCGGTTACACGCGCGGTGCCTTCTACGCCAACTTCCAGAGCAAAGAAGACATCTTTTTCGCGCTACAGGAGCGCTGGGTGGGACAGCGCGTGAGCGAGGTCAACGCGCTGATCGCTCAACAGGAAAGTCCCGCGAAACTTCTGCGCGCGCTCCGCGAGCATTACGTCCAGAAGACCCAGGATCGGCGGCTCTCCCTGCTGACGCTTGAATTCAAGATGTTCGCAATCCGCCATCCCGAAGCGCACGCGCGGCTGCGGACGCGCCAACGCCGCCTGCGGGAGTCCGCCGCGGACCTGCTTCGCCGCATTACGCATGTCACCGGTCGCACGCTGCCGGTTTCATTCACGACCGCTGCTGCGGGATTCGGCGCATTCTCCAGCGCGCTTGCGCTCGAGCATATCGTCGATCCGTCGATGGTTTCCGAACAGGACACGCGCGATCTGCTCGGCGTATTCTTCGACGGCATGCTCGGCACCGGCTCGGCAAGATAGTTTCAACCAACCGCGCGCTCGCGATCCGCTGCGACTCCGTCAGCCGTCTCGTGCCATGCGGAGTTTTGTGGCAAAGTAATTTGCGATGGCTGCCTCCGGGACTCCCACCCACGCAAGCTCCGTAGCGTTCACCTACCCCTCCTACCGGCTGTTTCAGACCGCGCGGTTTTTCATCGTGCTCGCCACGGAGATGCAATCGGTCGCCATCGGCTGGCAGGTCTACGACATCACGAAGAGCAAGCTCGACCTCGGCCTCGTTGGCTTGTGGCAATTCCTTCCGGGCATCCTTCTGTTTCTTGTATCCGGTCACACCGCCGATCGCTACGACCGCCGCAAGATTCTCACCCTCGGCTACGCGGGCTTCGCGGTGTGCTCGGCGCTGCTGCTTACGATCAGTTTGCGTCACGTCCATTCCGTCCTTCTGATTTACGGTGTCGTCGCACTCATCGGCGTGGTGCGTTGCTTCAACGCCCCCGCGAGCCGCGCGATTCTGCCGCTGCTGGTACCGGGGGACCAATTCCAGGGTGCCTTTACCTGGGCCGCGATTATCTTCGAAGCGGCCACGATCATGGGGCCGGCGGCCGGCGGGCTCGTCTACGCCCTGTTCCGCGGCCCGTCCGCCGTATACGGGCTGGCCGCCGTCGCTGCTGCGGCGGCCGGGGTTTCGATGCTCGGCGTGAAGCCGACATTCAGGGCGCGCGCGCGTGAACCCTTCAGCCGCAAAACGGTTCTCGCGGGCCTGCACTACATCTGGCGCGAGAAAATGGTCCTGGGGTCGATCTCGCTCGATATGTTCGCCGTGCTGCTCAGCGGCGCGGTCTATCTACTACCGGCGTTCGCCCACGACATTCTGCACACCGGGCCGTGGGGACTCGGGCTGCTGCGATGCGCGCAGGCGATCGGCGCGGCGGCCATGGCGCTGCTGTTGTCGAAATGGCCGCTGGGCCGCTACGCCGGCGCGAAAATGTTCGGGTGTGTCGCGGCCTACGGCTTGGCCACGATTTGTTTCGGTATTTCCCACAGCATGCTGCTCTCGATGCTCGCGCTGATCCTGGCCGGCGCGACGGACATGGTCAGCGTGGTGATTCGCGGCATTCTGATTCAGCTGGTGCCGCCGAACGAGATGCGCGGCCGCGTGAACGCCGTCGACATGCTTTTCATCGGCACGTCGAACGAGCTCGGCGGATTCGAATCGGGCTTGACGGCGCATTGGTTCGGCACCGTCGCCGCCGTGGTCATTGGCGGAATCGGGGCAATCGTCGTCACGCTCGCGTGGGCCGGGCTGTTTCCCGAGCTGCGGAAGCTCGATGAACTTCCCGCAGCCGAGAATGTGCGACAAATTCCCGCGCCCGTGGCCTAGGGATCAGCTCGCACTGGCTTTTTTCTCCGGCGGAGGAGCGAGCGGGCCTTCGTAGACGTAGCCGCGCCGCCATTCGCGCACCGTCGTATTTCCGCTGACGCGCGACTGGATTCCGGGCGTGTAGAAGTTGTAAGGATGCACGGCTTCGGGCTGGCCCACTTCTTCCAGCCGCTTGCGCAGATCCGCGGGAATCGCGAAATCGAGCGAGCCGAGGTTGTCGGCGAGCTGTGCGGTTTTCGTGGCGCCCAAAATAACGGAGGTAACGCCCGGCTGGGTGACGAGCCAGTTGATGGCAACCTGCGCGGGCGGCTTTCCGAGTTTCTTCGAGACCTCGATCAGCACGTCGTGCACTCGCCAGTTGTGCTCCGTGAATTTGTTGAAGATCGGATTCGGCGCCGTGAGCCGTCCTTCGCCGCTGCCGCCGTTCGGTTCGCGTTTGTATTTGCCGGTGAGCAAGCCGCCTGCGAGCGGGCTCCAGGGGCAAAGGCCGATGCCCAGCTCCTGCGCCGCGGGAATATGCTCGCGTTCGATATTGCGCTCGGCGAGTGAATATTCGAGCTGGAGCGTGGCGCAGCGCTCAAGGCCGCCCTTTTCAGCGAGGGTTTGCGCACGGGTGAAATACCATGCGGGCGTGTCCGAGAGGCCGTAGTAGCGAATTTTTCCTTCGCGGACGAGATCGCTGAGCGTGGAGACCACTTCCTCGACCGGTGTGATCATGTCCCAGGAGTGGAGATAGTAGAGGTCGATGTAATCGGTCCCCAGACGCCCGAGCGAAGCTTCGAGCGCCGCGTAGATATTTTTTCGGCCGTTGCCGCCGGCGTTGGGGTTTCCCTGCTGCGTACCGAACGTGAATTTCGTAGCGATGACGGCTTGGTCCCGGAGCTTGCGTTCGGCGACGAATTTGCCGACGATCTGCTCGCTCTGGCCGTTTTGGTAGCCGTTGGCCGTGTCGATGAAGTTGCCGCCGTCCTTAACATAGAGATCGAGCATCTCGAAAGCAGGCTTTTCGTCGGCGCCCCAGCCCCAGGCGGTGCCGAAGCCCATGGCACCGAGGCAGAGTGGGCTGACGCGAAGTCCCGTGCGGCCGAGCGTGACGTACTCATTCAATCGCATGTCCTGGTTCCTCCTATAAAGCTATCCGATGACCGCGCAAGGCCTCCCGTCCTGGAGACCAGCCACGGCGTCCGAACCGCCGGTCCTGCTTTTCACATGACTATCTTAGTACACGGCGAGGCGCCCGCAAGCGTGAGCCTGTCTGGAGTCCTGGGGCGGATAAACTCCTCGCCTGGTTCGCGTGTGAGCGAAGGCGACGATGTAGTTGCTCTCTTCGGAGCGTCGCTGTATTTTCTGTCGACCGAACAATCCGTCCCATCGAGGTGCGTGTTTGCCGATTTCCGCGGGTGACGTGATACAGCCGGCGTTCCAACATGCCAAGCAGATGCTGCTGGGGCCATTCCGCTTCGGCCAATGGGTGCGATTGGCTTTCGTGGGGCTGCTCGCTGGCGAGATGAGTTCCTTCGGCGGTTGCAACTTCAGTTGGCCGGCCGATACACAGAACCAGGGATCGCCACAGTCTCCCAGTGGCGATTTCCCGGCGCTGTTCACCCATCACCCCGCACGATTTGCCGGACCGGTCGTGGCGTTGATTGCCGTGACGATTGTTCTTCTGGTGGTCTTCACATATATCAGCAGCGTGATGCAATTCGTTCTGTTCGACAGCGTGGTGGCCCGGGAATGCTACGTCGGCCGCGGATGGACCCGCCGCAAGCACCCCGGCTTTCGTCTTTTTCTGTGGCGTCTCGTGTTCATGGTTGCAGTTCTCGCGGTTCTGCTGGTCGTCATCGGCATTCCCGCGGCGTGCGCTTACGCCGCGGGCTGGTTCACGCACCCAGGTGAGCATGTCCCGGGACTCGTGTTCGGCGGACTGGTCCTGTTTTTGATCTTGTTTGCCTTGATTGGGTTCGCCGCGGTGGTCAGCGTACTGACCAAGGATTTTGTGGTCCCGCAAATGGCACTGGAAAGCCTTTCCGTGATGGAAGGTTGGCGCAGGCTGTGGCCAGGGCTTCGAGGCGAGTCCGGCAGCTACGCGGCCTACATCGGGATAAAAATCGGGCTGACGATCGCGGCCACGATCGTTTTCGGGATCGGCGCGGTCATGGCGCTCGTGGTGTTGCTTTTCATCTTCGGCGGAGTGGGAGGCCTGGGGCTGCTCGGCGGGCATGCCGCCGGCTGGAATTGGAACCCGTACACGATCTCGGCAGCGGTTATTTTCGGATTGATTGCCCTGGTGGTTCTACTGTTTGCGATCGCGCTGATCTGCGTACCGATCATCGTGTTTTTCCCGGCATATGCGATTTATTTTTTCGCGCCCCGATATACGCCGCTGGCGTCGTTGCTCTGGCCCGAACCGCCGGAATCAGGCGCAATCGGGGAGCCGCCGCCGGCGCTTGCGCCCGTGTGATTTGCCTTCCGACGGAGGCGCAGCCCTTTCTCTCCCAGACCCATCCGACTGAGAACCGGAATCAATTTCGGGGGTTTGTGGCGAAGACCGATAGTTCGGGCGTGAAGCCGCGGTCGTCCATTTCGAGAATGGCTTTCACCATGTGGGCGATGTCTTCGGGGCGGAGCTTGGTCTCGTTTTGTTTTTGTTCGAAACCGGCGATCGTGGAGAAATTCGTGAGGACTTCGCTGGGGTTGACGAGCATAACGCGGACGTTGTGCTTGCGGAGCTCGTCGCGCCAGCATTCCGTCATGCCGCGCAGGGCGAACTTGCTGGCGTAGTAGGCCGTGCCTCGGGCCGCGCCCTTGAGGCCGGCGGTGCTCGAGATGTTGACGATGTTGCCGCGCTGACGGGCTATGAAATGGCGCGCGGCACCACGGGCCATGAGCATGGCGCCCGCTACGTTGGTGGCGAACAGGGACTCGAAGTCCGCGAGGTCCATTTCGACGAGGCTTTTGAAAACGCCGAAGCCTGCGTTGTTGACGAGGATGTCGAGATCGCCGAATTTCTCGAGGACTTCTCGGTAGGTGCGCTCGACGTCGGCTTCCTTGGTGACGTCGGCACGGATCGCGTGGACTTCGAGCGCGGCGGCCGTCTGGGTGAGGCGGCGGTCGTCGCGGCCAGTGATGGCAACGCGGGCTCCGGCTGAGGCGAGAGTCTGAGCGATGGCGCGTCCGATGCCGCTGCTGCCGCCTGTAATTAATGCCACCGCGTTTTGCAGATTCATAGTGATGGCCTCCGACGGAATCCCGCCACGCAGGATTGTACTTCAGCAGAACCAGGAGCGGAAAACGCTCACCGCCGAGGCGATGCATGCGCCGAGGAAAACAACACGAACAGAAGCGCACCGGCCTCATCCGCCGAAGGCGGGTCACCCGCTTTTAGTAGCGGGGCGCGCTCCTCGAGGTGCCGAAACAGATGCCTCCGTGCTGCTCGCGATCCTGGCGGCGAAGGCGCCGGGAAAATGCAAATCTGTCATGGACGCTGCACCGCGGTGAGGCGAGCGCGGCAGGGCGCCGCAGGCTGCTCCCCCATGGGACGCCCCGCCGACGAACTGTTTTCCGCACGCGGATTTGGAGTATGCTCCGGGCGCGATGGCCGGTTTCCGGCCACGGCCAGACAGGATTCACACGCGGGGGGCGAGATGGATTTCCAATCGGCGGTGCGGAGAACGGTTCTGTTTGCGGGCATGGCGATTTTTGTTTTAGGAATGGCGGGCCGGGCGCATGGGCAGAGCAAGAATGATGCGGCGGCGCGGATGCAGTCGATCGCAGACCGGCAGGAAATTGAGCAATTGCTGATGGGCGATTATCCGCGGGCGCTGGATTCGGCAAACTGGGTGGTGTACGGATCGTTCTTTGCAAAGGACGGCGAATTGATCATGCAGGGCGGGGCGATTCGGCGGACCGGGCCGGCGGCGATCACGGAATTTTTCACCAAGGCGCCAGCGGCCGGGGGGCAGGCCGTGCCGACCACACCCTCGGCGTGTCCGGTCCCGAAAGGGACGCCGCGGACCATGCACGTGGTGACAAATCTTTCGCTGCACGTCGACAAAGATACGGCGACCGATCAGGCGTATTGGGAAACGATTGCGACTCGCGATTGCAACTCCGTCGTGGCCGGAGCGGGACATTATGAGGATGTGCTGAAGCGAGAGGACGGGCAGTGGAAGTTCGCCAAGCGCGAAATTTTCGACGACTTGCCGCCGCGAACAACGACTCCCGCAGCCGCGGCACCGACAAACTAAGCTCCGCACAATCCGCGATAGCCAACAAAATGCCAACAATTCAAATCAACGGGTACGTGACGTATTACGAGGATGACGATTTCACCGCTCCGTGGGCGGCGCGGCAGACGATTCTGATCCAGCATGGCTTCGGGCGGAATTCCCAATTCTGGCGGCACTGGGTGCCGATGCTGGCCGGAGAGTATCGCGTGATCCGGCGCGACCTGCGCGGGCATGGCGGGTCGGGCGATCCGGGCGAGGCGTATCCATGGTCGTTCGACGGGCTGGTAGGGGATCTCGCAACGTTCTGCGATGCGCTTGATTTACGCGACGTGCATCTGCTGGGCGAATCGACCGGCGGAATGCTCGCGGTCGGTTACGTGGCCACGCACCCTTCGCGCGTTCGGTCGCTGGCGCTGTGCGGGACGCCGACGACCATCGGACCGGCGGAACAGAAATTCCTGGCGCTGGGGCACGATACCTGGCAAGGCGCACTGACCCAAATGGGGTCGGAGGGCTGGGCGCGTAAATTGTTGTCGCAGCCGGGAACAGCGCCGCGCGGGGATGAGTCGCGAACGGAATGGTCGATCCAGCAATTTGCGCGGGCGGGGACGGAATCGCTCGTGGGATACAGCCGCGTGGTTTCGACGACGGACGTGACACCGTTGCTGGCAAAGGTGCGCGTGCCGGCGCTGGTGCTGGCGCCCACGCGAAGCGCAGCGACACCCATGGCGGAGCAAGAGCGGATCGCCGCAGCGATGGCGCAAGGCGAAATCGTACGCATCGCCGGCGAAGGCCATGAGATTTATATCGATCGGCCGGAGGAGTGCGTTTCAGCGCTCGGAAGTTTCTTGGCGGCGTTTCGGTGAAGTGGCAGCGAGGTTTGCGCCGGCGCGGCAGCGTTTGCTGCCACGCCCGTGCGCGGAACTCTCGTGAGAGCCGGCAACAGCCTAGCTCAGGTGGAAGTTGATGGTGACGTCGAGGCGGATGGCGACGGCTTGACCGTCGAGATAGGTCGGCTCGTACTTGCGGCCGGCGACCGCCTGGATGGCTGACGGGTAGAGCATCGCGGGACCGCTGATGGCGCGCACTTCCGTGACGTTGCCGTGCTCATCGATGATGGCTTCCAGTGTGACGGTGCCCTGGATGCGGGCCACTCTGGCGACCGCTGAATACACAACCGGCGGAGCGACGAGAAGTCGCGGTTCCCGCATGCCGAAGCTGATGCGGATCGGACCTTTGGGACGCTCGGGAGCCGACGGAGGCGGCGCGACTGCGGCCAGGGACGCGCCGAGAACGTCGCCTGTGCCGCCCGCGACTCCGCCCGCGTCGGAGATGGAAGGTGCGGCTCCGCCGATATCCGATGGGGTCTCGACGATCTTTTTCGGGATGATCGTCGGCGCTGTGAGTTGCGGATGAAGAATCGACATCTTGGGCGCTACGGCGTGCGCGTGCACCACCGACGGAGCGGGAGCTGCGGGTGGAGGCGGCGCGATCAGGATGGTTTTGTCGAACTGGTGCAGGTCGATGGCTTCGGTGACGAGGAGCGGCGCCAGCAGCATGGTGCCGACGATGAGAATTTGAATTCCGAGCGCAAGCCCGGTGCGGGCGACACGCTTGCCTTTGGACGAAGCGTCTTCCTCGATCAAAGCAAAGGCGAGCGGGGCCGATGGCCTGGACGGTGGCGAGGTTGGAACGGTGTGTTGGGTCGTGCGTTCTAGACCGATACCGTGCTGCGGAAGAGCTCCCGAATCAATGGCCGACATCGTTCATCTCCTTTTTCAAAGTGGAACTGTCAGGCCGTAGGGCGTCATTGGAATCTCAACGAGATCCACGGCCGGACCCACAGGGCCACCAACCGAAATCGGCTTGGTGGGAAAATCCCGTCTCCACGTGAAAAACGAGATCGTTACGCTACACTTTAAAGTCTTCGATAGTTTGCGGACTTGACCGGAAAACGACAAACGCAAAATACGAATTGGAATAATCGAAAACGGAAATATGAGGATATTACTCGCTTTTACATGCAGTTATGGGCGCTTTTTGGATGGAAATGGACATATTAAGATTTTGAAATCGTGTTTCACGGTGCGACTTGGGAATCGACGGTGGGCATTCCTTGGCTGCCATCCATCAGGTTGACTGGAATTCTACGCCGGGCGCAGCGGAGAAGGATTCTCTGCGTGCAAATCTCCGGAGCGGGCAGGCGGGATTCGTCCGCTGGCAGCGGTGGTAAACCACTGCAATCCACATGCGTTGACGACGGCTGCGGATGCGTTTCTAGTTCTTCGGCTTCGCGACTGGCTTTTTCTCCGGTAGTTCGAACACCCAGATTTCCGCACCGTGGTCGGGCGGAAGATGGATTTCCGGCACCAGCACCGGAAAGGTGAAGCTTTGCGCGCCGCCCGCACCCACCACCACGGCGAGATACTGTTTGCCCTCCACGCTGAACGTGATGGGACACGAGCTGGGCATATCGTTGAGGCGGATTGTCCAGAGGATCTCTCCGGTGGAATCGTCGTACGCCGTGAAATAGCGATCCAGAGCGCCGGCGAAAACGACCCCTCCCGCCGTGTCGAGCGTGCAGGTGGATTGCGGGGCGCGCTGGCGATCGATCCAGACCGGTTTTTTCGTGTCGAGATTGAGTGCTTCGACGCGGCCGATTTTTCCATCGGTATTGTCGGGCCGCATGCGGATGAACCAATTCACTCCGGAAGAAAGATTGCCGCGCTGGCCGGCGGGCGCGGGAATCAGGTCCATGCAGGATTCCACCATGGGAACGTAGACCGTCTTCGTGTCCGGATTATACGACCCCGCGATCCAGTTGCGGCCGCCGCCTGGATGCGGGCAGATCGTGTGCGGCTTGCCGTCGCCGATGACGACATCGGGATTGATCACCTTCTCTCCGGTTTTCGGATCGATCGAAGCGACCACGTTCTGAATGCCGAGGTCTTTCGAGAAAATGTATTTCCCGGTTGCTGCATCCAGGCCCTCGTAAATTCCCATCTTGCCAGAGGTGACGACCATCTTCTTGCCATTGTCTTCCCCGGGCAGATGCATCAGCTGTTGTTCGAACGCCCAATCGAGATCCCACTGGTCGTTGTGCACGTGCTGGAAATACCAGACGAGCTTGCCGGTATCGGGATTGAATGCGAGTGTGCAATCGGTGAAGAGGCCGTCATTGGAAACTCCAGGCTTGTCCACGCGATGCAGCACGGGGCCGGTGTCGTAGGTCTGCCCGACGCCGAAGAACGCGAGATTGAGCTCCGGATCGTAGCTGCCGGCGGTCCAGACGGAGGCACCGTTGCGTTTCTCATTCGGCAGATCGTTCCAGCTGTCGCCGGGCTCGCCGGATTGTGCGATCGAGTGGAAACGCCAGGTTTCCTTCCCGGTGTAGGCGTCGAGCGCGATGATGAAATTTC
Source organism: Candidatus Acidiferrales bacterium (assembly GCA_049696975.1). Lineage (GTDB taxonomy): Bacteria > Acidobacteriota > Terriglobia > Acidiferrales > UBA7541 > Palsa-295. Next base: position 52,052 of record JBAVUW010000066.1, read on the forward strand.
CGCCGGGCGCCTGGCCGGCGACGCCCTGCATCACTTTTCCCTTGGCGACCAGCGGGCCGCCGGTGGTCTGGTATCCCTTGGTGTAATCGGCGAGCATGGAGTCCCAGACCACGTCGCCGGTCCTCACGTCGAGCGCGACGAGGTAATCGTCCGACGTGGGCACATAAAGCCTGTCGCCATAGAGCGACAAGTTGCGCTTCACGCTGAGGCGCGCGTCGCTCGGAAGCTGGCGCGAATACTGCCAGAGCAGATCGCCGGTCACGGCGTTGAGCGCCTGTACCTTGTCGCCGTAACTGTCGACGAAGAGCACGCCATCGTGCTCAAGCGGCGTGGCTTCGTTCTGGCCGTTGGGCAGAGACCAGGCCCACGCCACGCGCAGATCGCTGACACTGGATCTGTTAATTTGTTTGAGCGGGCTGAATCCAAAATCGTCGTAGGTGCGGCGCCAGAGGAGCCAATCGTCCGGCGGCGGATGATCGAGCAGCGCGTCGGTAACCCGCGAAATCTTCTCGAGGGGATTCGGCGGCACCACCGGCGTCATCGGTGGCGCGAGCGGCGAAAGCGGCATCATCGGGGCGTTGCGCTGCGTGGCGCCGCGCGGGATGGTCATCGCGCCCTGCGCTGCGGGCTCTGTGGGGAACTCTATGTCGCCGGCTTGCACGCCGTTGGTTTGCAGGATGAAAGCGAAAAGCTGCGCGGCGGCCTCCGGTCCGAGCGAGCCTGGACTGGCTGGCGGCATTTTCGTATTGATGAAGCTGAAGAGCTCGCCGGCGGTTTTGCCGCCCCAATTCATGGTGAAGGAGGCGCCGCGTAGCGAGCTGGCGAATTCGCTGCCGTCCAGACTCGTGCCGTGGCAGCTGGCGCAGTTCTTCGCGTAGAGATCTTTTCCCCGGGTGGCCTGCGCGGCGGTGAACGGGGCGACGTTGCGGCTGTTGCCGATCTGCATGTTCTGCGCCACGAGCGGCGGCGACGCGACGAGCATCACGAGCGCTCCGCAGCATCGGACCGCGGAAATGCGAACGAACTTCCTCCTCATGGGCATGTCCCCCCCCCCGAAAACTTTTCGGCTGCATTGAACCATTATCGAAATCGGAAGACTAGAAGAAAAACAAAGAGTGAGGGCAGAGGCGGCATGGAGAGCACCGAAAAACGATCGCCTACTGCGACGCCACCGGCTCCGCGAGCAAGGCTTCGACCCGGGCGCTGAATTCGGCTTTCAGGCGCCCGTTAAAATCTCCGCTGGCGGGGCTGGCGAAGCCGGCGTGGACGCTTTTCACCCGTCCATCACGACCGATGAAGACGGTGGTCGGCCAGGAGTTCAGATTGATCAGCTGCGGAATTTTCTCGTCCACACCGTCAGGGTCGCCAGCGACGAGAACCGTGTAGTGAATTCCATAATGCTGGACGAACCAGCGCAGACGGGTGAGCTCGGCAATCTGCTCCGGCTCTTCGAAATCGAGCGCGACGACTTCGAGGCCGCGAGTGCGGTACTTGTCGTACAGCTGCGCGAGGAACGGCGCTTCGTCATGGCAATTGGGGCACCAGCTGCCGGTGATGTTCACGAGCACCACTTTGCCGAGGAAACGCGCATCCGTGTTCGAAACCGTACGGCCGGAAATGTCGGGAAAGCGGAATTCGAAGGGCTTCGTCGGGTCCGCCACCCGTGTCTGTTGCGCTGGATCGGTTGGTTCGGGCAATCCCTTGGTGCGCGCATCGGCCGGGCGATAGGCGGCGAGTACGCGCGCTCCGGTGTAATCGTGCAGGGTGATTGCCAAGCTTCCGTCGGAGTGCAGCGCGGCTTCCATCAGGTAGGGACGCTCGCCCGAAAAGTGGCTAAGGATGAATTTCCCATCGCGAAAGCGGCCGGTGAGCGCCCCGGTATCTCCGTCCACGCGAAGAATTGCGGCGGAAACATCCGCTCCCGCCTGACGCACGATGAAGCGCCAGGCGTCTTCACCTTTCGGACTTTTGACCTCGATTTCCCACAAGCCGCCGATATCAGGCACGGTGCCCGCCGGCGGATGGGGCTCGGGAACGTAGCGGTGCGCTTCGAACGGAAGGTCGCTGCGCGGCCCCGGCCCGAATTTACCAGCGATGATGCCTTTCAATTCGCCGCCTTCCAGATTTCCGCGGAGCGTTTCGGCGTACTGATCGAAGTCGAGCTCGACGGCATCCTTCACCTGCATGCCCCGCGAGGATGTGACGCGCTCATCGCCATTGATGAACGCGGCCTCGAGCTTGTTGGCTTTGCCGGTGATATCGATGCGGAACGGGATAGTCATGTTGTCGACGACCACCGCGCCCTCCCATGGCCCCGCGACCGACTGCGCCGCAGCGGGATGAGGGAATGCAAATGACACGAACAAGACGCCGGCGGCCAGCGCCCGGCGGAATGGGAATTTCATCGGAGGCCCTCGCGGGAATTGTATCAGCAGCGCTCGGCCGGAAAAAACTCAATGGGTTTGTAGCGAAGCGGCCCGCGCGGGTGCGTTCTGGGCCGCCCAGACGTTCCACAGGAGTGTGGCGGCAGCGAGGGCAAGGAAGGCGAAGACGCCGAAAAAATCCGCGACGCCCGGCGGCCGCGACCCCGCGGTCGACGTGGTGACCGACCACGCCCAGTAGATGCGGATTGCGTCGATCGCGGCGAGGACCGTGCACAGGAAATTCATGCGCGTGGCGGAGCGGTCGAACTTCCAGCCGGTGAAAATTTCGATCAGCCAATAGGCCACCGCGAAAACTGCGAATGGAACTGCCAGCGGTAGCCACAAGTATCCCGGCGAGACGTGGATGATGGCGCCCTCCTTGGCGAAGGGCATGCGCGCCGGGGAAACTTCGATCAGAAATGTTCCCGCGAGAATGAAAAACGCGGCCGCAACGCCGAAGATCACGGCGGGCGAGCTCGACCAATCGAAGCGCGAAGCGATTTTCTCTACCACCGCGATCGGCGAGCCGGCGCGCGTAGTGGCCGGACGCGAAATGGGAATCACGGGGTGCGCCGATGCGACGGAATCTTTCGCCAGAACGAACGTCATCATGACGTTCACCAGGAACGCGCCTTCACCCAAGATGCAGATAATCAACAGAATCGTGTCTCCCAGTCCGAGGGCGGCAAACTGCGGATGGTTCGAGACGAGCGCGACAAGATCTCCCACGACGGCGACGAGGAAGAGCGCGGTGCCGCCGGAAGCCTGAAGATGGCCGAGCGTTTCGTTCAGTTCCCTGCCGACGAATCGCTCGACGGCGGCGTACTGGATGTAGAAGAACCCGAAAGTGAGCAGCCCGAAGAAGCTCAGCAAGGCCAGCTGGCGCGTCGATTCAAACCAAGCGGCCACGCTGCCGACGTGACTGGCGACGACCGTGGCCGAGCCGCCCCAAACGAACAGGCAGAAAAAGCAGACATCGTGCAGCAGCTTTTTCGGCGGCGGGAAATCGGGAATTGCGTTGAACATCGGACTGATTCCTTGATTCCAGTCTACCACCGGGCCCCGCACGGGGGAGGCAGAGCGCGGCGCGGGATGCGCAATGATGTACGTGTCAGGGCGTGCCGGCTTTGGGATCGTGTTCGGGATTGCGCAATTTCCATGCAATCTGGCGGAGCATGCCCAGCCAGATCACGGCGTCCTGCGCCGGGAGATTCAGCCGGCGCACGAGGCGGCGAATCCGCTCGTCGGAATCCGCCACGCGGCGAAGGCTGGTAAAACCACTGAGGTCGAGCGCGTCGAGCAGCAGCGTGGTGATTCGCTCCAGTTCCGCGGAGGAGGCAGGCGCCAGCCTCTCCGTAATGCGCGGAGACCTCGCGTCGCGAATCACTTCGTAGAGGCAGACCGCGACGGCCTGACCGAGATTCATGGAGATGTTTCCTTCCACGGTGGGCACGCGCATCACCCAGTGGCAGTGGCTGAGATCGTCGTTGGAGAGCCCAAATTTTTCGGAGCCGAAAAGCAGCGCGACCCCGCTTCTGACGAGGCGCCGGCGAATCAGGCGCGCGCCTTCCTCCAATCGCCGCAGCGGATGGTGCAAATTTCGCCTGCCGACGGCGGTAGTGCCGACGACGAGCGTGCAATCGGCGACCGCTTCGGCCACCGTTTTGAATTGCTCGGCGCTGGCGAGCACGTCGGCTGCACCGACCGCAGATTTCGCCTCACGGAAGGCCGGCGGGTAGGGATTCACCACACGCAAGCGGAGAATGCCGAAATTGCTCATCGCCCGCGCCGCCGCGCCGATATTCAGAGGGTTGCGCGTAGAGACGAGGACGACGTTAAGGCGGTCGAGTTGAGTGGCGGAAGGCAAGCGCGCCTATTCTAAATCAGCCGTGCCTGCTTTCCGCGGCCCAAGCTCACTTCTTAGCGTGCGAGGCCGCGAATTCGGAGTTCCCGAGCAGCAGCCGTGCCTCGGATTTGGCGAGGCGCTCAATCTCCACGTCTCCCGAACGGTAATTGGTCACATCACGGACGCGGACACGGAAGTAGTACGTCCGGCCGGCCTGCGCGTGGAGGTCCGCGGCCGAGACCAAGCCGGAGCGCGTGTAAAAGGCCGATTGCCAGTCGGTGCAGATGCTGTGCTCGCCCGGATCGACAGGAAAGAAAAAGTAGGAATTCCCGTGGTTTGCGCCAATCCAGATGCCATCCACGCCAAGCCGGGTGGTCGCTTTGTTGCCGCCGATCACCGGCGCATCCACCATCGTCTGCACCACGTAAACCAGCGCCTTGCCGTCGGCAGGCTTCGGGGTCGGCGGGTGGTCCTTGACCGTCTTGACGTCCCAGCCGTCCTTGCTCGAGCCGCATCCGCCCGCGCTGTGATCTTGCGAAGATTGCGCCTGCGTGCAGATCGGTGCCCCCAGTAGTAGTGCCACGATCAGGAACCTCAGCATGAAATTCCCCTGACGACACGAATTTGAATGGAGTGCCTCACTATGTCCCTTTGACGGCAGCAGCCCTGTACCGGTTCCGATAACCGGGCCGAGCCGTGCAAATGATGGATCCAGGTGCAAACTTGACGCAGCTCGCGCGAACGTGAAACTATCGCGAAATCGAGTCCAGGAGCGCACAAATGGCGACACAACTGGCATCCAGGTACGCGGATTTGAACCTTTTCATCGGCGGCGAATGGTTAACAGGCGATGGGCGAAAGACGTCGCCGGTGATCAATCCGGCCACCGAGGAGGTGATCGGTCACCTGCCGCACGCGTCCAAGGCGGATCTGGACCGCGCACTTGCCGAAGCGGAGCGCGGTTTCAAGGTGTGGCGCGCGATTTTCCCCGACCAGCGCGGCAAAATCCTGAAGCGCGCGGCCGACCTGATGCGCGAGCGTGGAGAGGAAATCGCGCGCGTCGCCACCACCGAATCGGGCAAGTCGATACACGAGACGCGCGTCGAAGTGCAGATGTCCGCGAATATTTTCGAGTGGTTCGCCGAAGAGGGCCGTCGCGCCTACGGCCGCGTGCTGCCGCAGCGCGCCCCAGGAACTCGTCTGGCGATCGTGAAAGAACCCGTGGGCGTCGTCGCGGCGTTCGCGCCGTGGAATTTTCCGATCGGCAATCCGGCGCGAAAAATCGGCGCGGCGCTGGGCGCGGGATGCTCGTGCATCCTGAAGCCGGCAGAGGAAACGCCGGCCGCTGGCCTGGCCGTCGCGCGCTGTCTCGTGGAGGCAGGGCTGCCGGCGGGCGTGCTGTCCATCGTGTATGGCGTGCCTTCGGAAATCTCCGAATATCTGCTGGCGTCGCCCATCGTGCGAAAGGTTTCGTTCACTGGCTCGATCCCCGTCGGCAAGCAGCTCATGAAGCTGGCTGCCGAGGGCATGAAGCGCACCACGATGGAGCTGGGAGGGCACGCGCCGGTGCTGGTCTTCGACGATGTGGACGTCGAGAAAGTGATCGATGCGTGCGCGACGGCAAAATATCGCAACGCCGGCCAGGTGTGCGTCTCACCGACGCGGTTTTACGTGCACGACAAAATCTATAGCACGTTCGTTGAGGGATTCGCGGCG
>JBAVUW010000067.1:0-105235 GCA_049696975.1 Candidatus Acidiferrales bacterium
GGGCCACCGTGAACGCGCCGGTGTCGCAGTACACGTCGCAGAATTCCGCGAGCCCGGCCGTCGCAACCGTGGGAATCCAGCGCTTCACCAGCAGATCGACGAACTTTTCGGGAGCGTTCTGATATTCCGTGGGAACCACGTGCCCGCCCAGAAATGTGCGGACAATGTCGATCGGCTGGTGCTGATGAAGCTGGTCCAGCACATCGAGAATCTTAACTTCACTCTTCCAATTGAGGCCATAGCCGCTTTTCGCTTCGAGCGTCGTGGTCCCGTGCGCCGCGAATTGCCGCAGATGCGCGCGGGCATGTTCGCGCAGCGATTTCGAACTCGCGGTCCGCGTGTGCTTCACGGTCGAGCGGATACCGCCGCCTGCGCGCGCGATTTCCTCGTACGTTTTTCCGGAATTGCGCTGCTCGTATTCCGCCGCACGGCTTTCGGGGAATACCAAGTGCGTGTGTGCGTCGACGAAGCCGGGGAGCACCACGCGGCCGCCGAAATCGAGTTTTTCCGCGCGGCGCGCGCCTCGATGGTGCTCGATGCTTTTGCGCGGGCCGATCGCCGTGATGCGATCGCCATGGACGAGGATCGCCCCGTCACGAATGAGGCCCAACTCGGCAAGGCCGCGTCCGCGGCGCGGAATGGGACCGCGTAGCGTCAGCAGCTCCGAGCAGCCGGTGATCAGCCAGTCGGGCAAGGGCGGTCCGCCGATACTAACCCGGGCAGTGGCAAAAAACTACTGGTGCCGCCAGCGATCATGCCATGGGAATTTTCACGCCGGACTTGCGGGCGAAGTCGACGGCTTCGAGGTAGCCGGCGTCCACGTGGCGAGCGACGCCGATACCCGGATCGTTCGTGAGGACACGCTCGATGCGCGCAGCCATTTCCTTCGTCCCGTCGGCTACGAGGACTTGCCCGGCATGCAGGGAGTAGCCGATGCCGACCCCGCCGCCGTTGTGAATCGAAACCCAGCTCGCGCCGCTCGCGGTATTGAGCAGCGCGTTGAGCAGCGGCCAATCGGCCACTGCATCGGAGCCATCGCGCATCGATTCGGTCTCACGATAGGGCGAGGCGACCGACCCGCAATCGAGATGATCGCGCCCGATCACGATCGGCGCCTTCAATTCGCCGCTCGCCACAAGGTCATTCATCGCCAGACCGAATTTGTCGCGCTCGCCGTAGCCGAGCCAGCAGATTCGCGAAGGCAACCCCTGAAAGCGGACGCGTTTCTGCGCCAGGGCGATCCAGCGGCAGAGAATCTCATCGTGGGGAAACATCTCGAGGACGAGCTTGTCCGTGCGATGGATGTCGGACGGATCGCCGGAAAGCGCCGCCCAGCGAAATGGGCCGCGCCCTTCGCAAAACAGCGGGCGAATATACGCCGGCACGAATCCGGGAAAGTCGTAGGCGTTCTTCACGCCCTGCTGAAATGCAAACGTGCGAATGTTGTTGCCGTAATCGAACGTGACCGAGCCGAGTTTCTGGAGTGCCAGCATGCCTTCGACGTGGTGCGCCATCGATTCGAGTGAACGCTTTTGATAGGCGTCGGGATCGGATTTGCGCAGCTCGGCCGCTTGCACGACATCGAGGCCCTGCGGGATGTAGCCGCCCACTGGATCGTGCGCGCTGGTCTGGTCGGTCAGTAGATCGGGCACCACGCCGCGACGAGCAAGCTCGGGGATCACGTCCGCGCAGTTTCCGACCAAGCCGACGGAAGTCGCTTCGTGCTTGCGCACGGCATTTTTCAGAATGCGCAGCGCTTCGTCAAGATTGTTCACCATCACGTCGCAATAGCCCGTCTTCACGCGGCGCTTGATGCGTTCAGGATCGACGTCGATGCCCAGGAACGCGGCGCCGTTTAGAGTGGCGGCGAGCGGCTGCGCGCCACCCATTCCACCCATACCGCCGCTGGCGACCAGTTTTCCGGAAAGGTCGTCTTGGAAATGTTTTCGCGCGGCTGCGGCGAACGTCTCGTAGGTACCCTGCAAAATACCCTGCGAGCCGATGTAAATCCAGCTCCCGGCCGTCATCTGGCCGTACATCATCAGGCCGGCGCGATCGAGCTCGTCGAAATGCTTCCAGTCGCTCCAGTGCCCGACCAGATTGGAATTGGCGATCAAAACACGCGGAGCGTACGGGTGCGTGCGGAAAACACCAACGGGCTTGCCGGACTGCACCAGCAGCGTTTCGTCATTTTCAAGCGCGCGGAGAGACGCGACGATGGCGTGAAAACATTTCCAGTTGCGCGCCGCTTTGCCGCGCCCCCCGTAGACGATCAAGTCCTCGGGTTTTTCAGCGACCTCGGGGTCGAGGTTGTTCATCAACATGCGCAGCGCCGCCTCCTGCTGCCAGCCTTTGCAGGAAAGCGCGGTGCCGTGCGGTGCTCGCTGGGGCTGGTAGCCGGTGGCTTCGTCGGTGGCGATTTTCACCATGCGTCCTTTGCACGGATCACGCGACCATATTAGTACGGAATAGGCAGGGCGCAAGGGTGCGTGTCATTGCGTGGAGCGCACGCGATGGGCTAGAGTTGCGGCGATGGCCACCGAATATCCGGCGATTACAAAATGTTTTCTCGACGCGGTCGATAATTTCGCGAATCCGCGGGCGCAAATGTATCGCAAATCGCGCGGGGCGGAACCGGGGGTTTGGGAAGCGATTCCGGCCGCCGAGACGCTGAGGCGCACGGCCGGGTTGTCGAAGGCATTGGCGGAGTTGGGAATCAAGGCGGGCGATCGGGTAGGAGTTTTCGCGCCGAACTGTCCCGAGTGGGCGATAGCGGATTTTGCGATTCTCGGGCTGGGCGCGGCGAGCGTGCCCGTATATTTCCACGAGTCGGACGACCGCTTGATCTACATCCTGAAAGATTCAGGCGCGCGGGTGGTGATCACGTCCGGCGAGGAGCAGGCTCGGAAAATCGAAGAGTGCCGGGGGAATTTGCCGGAACTGGAGCAGGTTATCGCCGCGGCACCGCCGGCGGAACTGCTGGGCGATATCCTGCACTATGAAACGCTGACCGCTACGGCCGGCGACGACGATATCGCGCACTATCGCCGTAACGCCGCGCAGGTGGCCGGCCAGGACCTGGCGACGATCATTTACACCTCCGGGACGACGGGCGAACCCAAGGGCGTGATGCTGACGCACGCGAATCTGACGTCGAACGCGATCGATTCGTGCCGCGACGCCGAGGTGTTGCCGGGAGACATTGGGCTGTCGTTTCTGCCGCTGTCGCACGTGTATGAGCGCGTGGTGGATTACACCTATTTTTTCCGCGGGATCACCGTGGCGTACGTCGAACAGCCCGAGACAGTGGCCGAGGCGCTGCGGGAGGTGCACCCGACCATGGTGGCGGCGGTGCCGCGTTTTTTCGAGAAAATCTATGCGACGATCGTCGAGAAAGGTCTCCGCGAAACGGGTGTGAAGCGCGCGATCTTCGATGGGGCTCTGCGCGCGGCGGCCGCAGCAGCGCCGTGGAAAGCGTATGGGCAACCGGTAAGCGTGGGGGTGAGGCTACGCTGGGAAATCGCGAACGCGTTGGTTTATCCGAAATTCCGCGAAGGAATGGGTGGAGCCGTTCGTACGCTCACCTCGGGCAGCGCGCCGTTATCCGTCGAGCTGCTGGAATTCTTCTGGAGCGTGGGGCTCCCGATTTATCAGGGCTACGGGCTGACGGAGACTTCACCGGTCGTGTCGATGAGCAGTCCGCATTCATACAAAGTGGGGACGGTGGGACGGCCCATCGCGGGCGTGGAACTGAAAATCGCGGACGACGGCGAGATTCTGGTGAAAGGGAATTGCGTGATGCAGGCGTACTACCACAAGCCGGATCAAACGCGCGACACGTTCACCAGTGATGGCTGGCTGATGACTGGCGACATCGGCCGGATCGACGAAGACGGCTTTCTCCTGATCACCGACCGAAAGAAGGAATTGCTGAAGACCGCGGGTGGAAAATTCGTGGCGCCGGCGCCGATCGAAAACGTACTGAAGGTTTCGCCGCTCATCGCAAACGCGATGGTCGTGGGTGACCGCCGGAAATTTCCGGCCGTGCTGGTGGTCGCGAATTTCGCAGGGATCGAGGACGCGGCGCGGAAAGCAGGCCGTGAATTTTCGACGCACGCCCAGATGCTGGCCGATCCCTGGGTGCGCGATCTCTACACGCGGGAGCTCGACCGACTGACGGCTCCCCTGGCGCAATACGAGCGGCCCAAGAGGTTCGCCCTGCTGGAGAAGGACTTTACTTTCGCAGGAGGCGAGCTGACATACACGATGAAGCTCAAGCGGCGCGTGATCACCGAGCGTTACGCCGATACGATCGAGAAAATGTACGCAGACGTGGAAGAGCCGCGCCCGCAGCGGACGGCTTGAAGTCAGAAAGCAAGGGACGGGCACAAGGCCGAACCAGACCGGGAAGCACATGTACCGCAGTTTGGCGGGAGGTCGCGGCTATGGATACGAAGTTACGGGAGCTGCTCGCGGAACTGGAGCGGCAGGGAAGTGAGGCGGACGCCCGCGAGACGGATCCCGCGAAGAAGTTGCTCAATTTGGACCCCGAGACGGCCCAACTGGTGAGCCTCCTGGTGCGGAGCAGCGGCGCGCGCCGCGTGCTGGAGATCGGGACGTCGAATGGATACAGCACGATCTGGCTGGCATCCGCGGCTGCGGAGACGGGCGGTCAGGTAATTTCCCTCGATCGCAGCGCCGAAAAGCAGGTCTTGGCGCGAAAGAATCTGCTGCGGGCGGGACTGGCGGATCATGTTGCGTTGATTTCGGGGGAGGCGACCGAGTTGGTGCGGGGGCTGGCGGGGCCTTTTGATTTTGTGTTTTTCGACGGAGATCGTGTGACCGCGCCGGAGCAGCTGGAACTGATCGTTCCGAAGCTGGCGACCTGCGCCCTGATCGCCGCGGACAATGCGATTTCGCATCCCGACGAGATCCGCGGGTATCTGAACGCAATTTCGGGCGCGGAAGGATTCATGCACATGGTCCTTCCGGTCGGAAAAGGGCTCAGTCTGGCGTATCGGGGCGCGAAACCAGCCGCCTCCTGAATCGGACATCGACGACGAAATCGAATGGAGGGCATGTCACAAGGCGGTCGTTATTCAGTGCCGCGCAAGAATTGATTGCAGCAGCACGGCCGCGTCCTGGTTGCGGCGCTACGACCTCCAGTCGCCGATGCCTTCGAATGATCGAAACGAGCGAGGGGTTTCCGCGTGCCTGGCACGCCCGAGCAGCGTGAATGGGTTGAGCGCTTCGCCGGGCGTACGGAAAACTCGGGAGAGCGATAGAATGTGCATGGAGATATTCCGATGAGCGACCAACTGCTGATTGCAGGCCGCGCCTTCCAGTCACGGCTGATTGTGGGCACAGGAAAATATCGCAGCTTTCAGGAAATGGCGCGGGCGCACGCCGCGGCCGGCGCGGACATGGTGACGGTGGCGGTGCGGCGCGTGAATCTGACCGACCGCTCGAAGGAATCGCTGCTCGACTACATCGATCGCGAGAGAATTTTTATCTTGCCGAACACGGCGGGCTGCTATTCAGCCGACGAAGCAGTGCGCGCGGCGCGGCTGGGCCGCGAAGTCGGGCTTTCTGAGTGGGTGAAGCTCGAAGTGATCGGCGACGAGCAGACGCTGTTCCCGGACACCGAGCAGCTGATCGCCGCTACGAAAACGCTCGTGAAGGAAGGATTCATCGTATTGCCCTACACCACGGACGATCTGATTGTCGCGCGCAAGCTGATCGACGCAGGAGCGTCGGCGGTGATGCCGCTGGGCGCGCCGATCGGGTCGGGCATGGGCATTCAGAACATGGCCGCGCTGCGGATTTTGCGCGAGCGGATCACCGAAGTGCCGCTGATCGTAGACGCGGGCGTGGGCACGGCGTCGGACGCGGCGATCGCGATGGAGCTGGGCGCCGACGGGGTACTGATGAACACGGCGATCGCGGGCGCGCAGGACGCGGTGCTGATGGCCGAAGCAATGCGCGCAGCGGTCGAGGCGGGGCGGAAGGCGTTCCTCGCGGGACGCATCGAGAAGAAGCTGTACGCAACGGCGTCGAGCCCACTGGCCGGGATGGTGAAGTGAACCGCAAAACCGTTTTCCTGCTCGTGATCGTGAATGGATTTGTCGGCCTGGTATGGTATCGCGGCTGGCAATCGGGGATGTCTCTGGCCCGCGTGATTCCACTGGGCCTGCTTTCGCTGGCTGCCGTGACGGCCGCCACGATTCTCGGCGCGATTCTCGGCGAAAAACAGGCGCGGCAGAAGGCCGGCCGCTCGACCGCGCGAAGGTAGCGTCAACGGAAAAGAATATGCCAGGAGATGTCCACCAGGGCGTGGACCAGAGCGCCGGGCAGCAGTGATCTCGTTCGCATCCAGCAGTGGCCGTAAAATAGTCCCGCGATGGTGGCGAGCAGCACATATTTCCAGTTGGGAAAGGGCGCGTGGAAAATGTGCGAGAAACCGAACACGATCGACGCCACGATTAGCCCCGCCCAGTGATTCTTCATCGCCCGCGACAACAGGTTCTGCAGCAATCCGCGAAAGAGAAACTCCTCCGGCCAAGCGGTAAAGAATAGAATCCCCAGCACCGTGAGCGGGGAACTCCGCGCCCGCTCGAGCGACGGCTGATATGTAAGGAACCCGAGCGTGACGCCCAGAGGGATCGCCATCGCCGCGAAGATGGCGAAGTGCAGCGCGAAGTTTGCGGTGAAGCCGCAGCCCCAGGCCACGGCGTACCCGATGCCGTCGAGCCGGCGAAGCAGGACGAACGCCGCGACCGCGGTGCTGAGCGCCAACAGCATCGCGAGCGTGTGCGTCAAGGGCGGCGGGTAGGGAAACACGCGGTACAGCAGCCGCACCGGCACCGGCAGCACGGCCGGCAGCCAGATCAGCATCAACGCCGCGTAATCTTCCCACGTGCCCGGCAATTTTCCGGCGCTGCTGGCCAACAGAATCGCGGGCAGCACGCAGTACGCCGCTCCCAGCAGCAAAAGCGCCCCATTGCCCGAGACGCTCAGGGAGTAAACCAATACGGCAAACAGCGGAACGAGCGGACCAAGATACGCGGCGCGTCCACCCAAAGCGCGTTGCGCCGACGCAAGCACGCGTGGCGCCGCGAGAAACAATTCGAAGCCGAAAAGCACCGCCGCGATGCTCAGCGCGATGACGAACGCGTGTCCATGGAAGCCGCGTCGCAGGCCTTCCCACGCTGCCGCTACGACGACCGCGGCCCACACCACAAACGCACAGGGAAAGCCGAGCTGCCAGTTGGATTTTGCGGACGCCGGCATGTGGGTCGATTTTACCGGAGCCGGCGCGCGCGCTTGCAAGAACTTCAGGATAAGAACTTGATTTGAAATTCGACGTCGGCCATCCTGTCGCGTGCCGAATCCGCAGACCGTTCCCGCAAAACACCGCCTCGCTTATATCGACTGGATGCGCGGCCTCGCGTGCGTGGTGATGTTCCAGACCCATTGCTACGACTCGTGGCTCGGTGGTGCAGCGCGCGGCGGAAGATTCATTCGCTGGTCGCAGCTCGGTGGGACACTGCCGGCGCCGCTGTTTCTCTTCCTCGCGGGAATTTCCAGCGCGCTGCTCACTGATCGCATGCGGCAGAAAGGCACACTGCCGGGCGCGATCGCCCGCACCACATTCCTTCGCGGCGCGGAAATTTTCGGGCTGGCGCTGCTGTTTCGAGTGCAGGAATTTGTCTTCGGGCAGCCCTGGGCTCCGTGGACCGATCTGCTGCGCGTGGACGTTCTCAACGTGATCGGCATTTCGCTGATATTGATGGGGGCCGTTAACTGGTTGGCGCGAAGTCGCGCGGAGAATGTGATTCTGGCCGCGACCGCGGCGGCTGCGATCGCGATGGTCACGCCGCCGTTGTGGACCACCTGGCGGCCGCACCGGCTGCCATGGTATCTCGAGTCCTACGTCAATGGCGTACATACGTTCGGCGTGCCGCAGCCGTGGCTGTTTCCAATTTTTCCGTGGACAGCATTCGCCTTCGCGGGCCTCGGGGTAGGATTCCTGTTGTTCAGCGATTGGCCAGCGGAACATCCTGGCCGCGCCACAGCTGTTTTCGGCTCGGCCGGCGTCGCGCTCTTCTATCTCTCGTTGTGGCTCGATCGGCTGCCGCCGTTCTACGCCGTTTACGATTACTGGCACACCAGTCCGAATTTTTTTCTGGCCCGCGTAGGAATTCTGCTGGTGATCCTGTGGGGCGTATACGCGTGGTGCCGCTGGGGACTGGGGCGAATCGGATTCAGCCCGCTCATCCAGCTCGGTCAGGCGTCCCTGCTGGTGTACTGGGTGCACATCGAATTTGTCTACGGGCGATTTTCGATTTTGCCGAAGCGCACGCAGACAATCACGACCGCTTCGCTGGGCTTGGTCGTGATTTTTGCGGCAATGGTTGCGCTGGCGACTTTTCGGACCCGGTGGAAGGGGCGAGGCGGAGATATTCTAGCGCGTCAGCGGCGCCTACCGCGTGCGGCGGAAAACGTTTGAGGTCGATGCGGCTACTTGGCTTCGGCGGCGCCGGGCTGCGCGGGGTTTGACGCATCGCCTGGGCGCGGGGCCGTCTTGAAAATGTACTCCCCAGGGCGCGCGAGGCCCATTTCTTCGCGGGCAATGTGCTCGATGGCTTGCGGGTCGTTCTTGAGCGATTGCACGCGGTCCTGCAGTCGCTGGTTTTCTTGATTGATCAGGTCGATTTCCTTTTGCGCGGACGCGGCTTCCTTCTGCGCGCGCCGCATGGCGACCACCCCGTGCGTCCCAAAAACATCTTGCAGCAGCAGCAAGGTGAACGCGGTGGCCAGAAACCAGCTCATGTTGCGGCGCAGGAATTCGCTCAGCTGTTGGCCGAAGCTCATCGTGTCCTGCATGGCGGCTCCATCACGGCAAGATCATTGCACAATCCAGGTACGCGCGTCTTCGGCGAGTTTGCCTGATTCGGCCGGTGATGTCGATTCAGTATAGATGCGGGCGACGGGCTCGGTGCCGGACGGGCGCATCAAAATCCACGAACCATCGTCGAACGAGAGTCGGCAGCCGTCGGTGCGGTCGATCTTGGCCACGCGACGGCCGGCGAAGGTCCTGAAATCCTCCCTGAGGCGCGTGGAAAGCCCGGCCTGGGCCTCGTCGGGCAGGGGAAGGTTCATGCGCACCGGCCAGAATTCGCGGCCCACACGGCGGAAAAGATCCCGCAGCTGTTCGCCCAGCGAAGCCTGCCGCGCCGCGATCATTTCCGCGACCAGCAAGCAGGCGAGGACGCCGTCTTTTTCCGGCAGATGGCCGCGGATGGTCATGCCTGCGCTTTCTTCACCGCCCAGCGCGATTCTATCCTCGGCCAGCAGCGGGCCCACGTACTTGAATCCCACGGGCGTTTCGTAGACTTTCACACCGTAAAGTTCGCCCACGGCGTCGAGCAGCCGGGTGGTGGCCACGCTCCGCGAGGCACCGAGCCTGTAGCCGCGGGTTTCCAGCAGGTAATCGAACGCCAGGGCGAGAATGTGATTCGGTTGGACGAAACTGCCATCGCGATCGACGATGCCGAAGCGATCCGCGTCGCCGTCCGTCGCCAGCCCCGCGAGCGCTTTTTTCTCGGTGACTGCTTTTATCAGTGGAGCGAGATTTTCGTTCGAGGGATCGGGACCGGCGCCTTCGAAAAGTACATCGCGGTTGGCACGAATTTCGGTGACAAAGATGCCCTGGTCCCTGAGAATTCGGTCGAGCCAGCCGGCGCCGCAGCCGTGCACCGCGTCGCAAACGAAGCTACCTTTGGCTTTGGCCACCACGTCGAAGCGAATCATCTTGCGCAGCTGCTCGAAATACGGCTCACGCGGGTGCACGCCCGGGAAATCGTTCTTGATTTCGTGATGGTCGGCGCCGCCATCCGACAGCATGACGGCGCGCTTCTCGATGTCCTTGGTAATCTCGGGCAGCGCCGGCCCGCCGTCGGGCCCGGAAAATTTCAGCCCATTGTAAGCCGCGGGATTATGGCTGGCGGTGATGTTTACGCCGCCGTCGAGCTTCCCATCGAGGATGGCGTGTGCGATCACGGGCGTGGGCGTCGCTTCGGCGCACATCCGAACGTTGCAGCCCTGCGCGCGAAGTACTTCGGCCGCCGCCAACGCGAATTCGGGAGAGAAAAACCGCGTATCGTAGCCAACGATGATGGTAGGAGACTTCTTCTTCGCCCGCACGTGTCCGGCGATTGCCGCCGCCGCGCGGCGCACGCCGGCGAACGTAAAATCCTCGCCGATCATTCCTCGCCAGCCAGAGGTTCCGAAATGGATCGCTTGGTTCGGCACGCGGCGCTATTGTATCGTGTCGGGCAAGCGGGGCGCATCGGGTGTTGACCGCAGAGCGGGATCCAAGAGTAACGGCGCACATGACGGACACGATCGTGGTTTTAGTGACCTGCGGGTCGTTGCGCGAGGCGCGGACCATCGCGCGGGAGCTTGTTGAGCGGCGCCTGGCGGCTTGCGGCAACGTGGTGGAGGCGCCGGTCCGGTCGATTTACCGGTGGAAGGGGAAAGTAGAGTCAGCGAAGGAGTTTCTTCTCATTCTGAAGAGTTCGCGGCAGCGCTTCGCTGCCGTGCAAGCCACGGTTCGGAAGCTCCACAGTTACGACGTGCCGGAAGTCATCGCCTTGCCGGTTTCAACGGGTTCCCGCGCATACCTGGGCTGGATTGCCGAATGTCTGGCTGGCCGAAAATCCTAGATCCCTACACCCGCACTCCGTATACCGAAGGCTGCTTGAGGCGGGCGGTCAATTGGAGTAGAAAAGAGTCGTGAGCGCGTCACGGGCCAATTTCATTTCAATCGGGAAGACGCGGCTCGCCGTGTCCGCTCTCGGGGCGCTCCTTTGGTTGTCCGCCGGCGCCATCGTGCAGGATACGCACCCCAGTCAGAACGGGTCGACGGGTGGCACGAGCCAGAATCAACCTGCTTCGAAGAATGACAAGACGCAATCGACCGCCAATTCCGGCACCGTGAAAATTCACATCACGGTCACTGATCCCCATGACCAGCCGGTCTCCAACGCGAGCGTATACGTGCGCTACAACGAACAGGGCAGTTTTCTTCACCACGACAAATTGGCCGAGCTGAACTTCAAGACGAATCAAGAAGGCTCCGTGAAAGTTCCTGAGGTCCCGCAGGGAAAGGTGCTGATTCAGGTGATTGCGAAAGATTGGCACACGTTCGGCAAGTGGTACGACATGGACAAGGACGAGGAAACGGTTTCCATCAAACTCGAGCCGCCGACGAAGTGGTACTGAGAAATATTTTCCCGCTATCGTGCACGAAAACTTCCTTTCGCAGAAATCCAAGAGCGCCTCGCAATTCTGCTCGATGTTCGGACGGAAGGGACTGCTGCATCGCGCACGAAAGGTTTCCCGCGCTAGTACTTTTCTGCCCGGATTTTGTGCAACGAGGACTAAACTCAACTCTGTCGCGCGTTTTTGATTTGCGTCGCCGTCATTTCCACATGGTTTTCAACAGAACTGTTGAAAACTTTCACACAACGTTCACGACGAGACGCAAATTCCTCGCGCATGTGGCGAAGGAATTGCTGTGGTGCGCCACTCTCAACGTCCCGAGTTTTCCCTGCAGCGTGGTAACATTTCTTCCCGCTTCATGACTCGCCGCCAGGAAAAATGAAAGAGCTGATTATCAACGCAGACGATTTCGGATACACGCACGGCGTGAATGAAGGCATCATTCGCGCACACCGTGACGGAATTCTGACGAGTGCCACGCTGATGGCCAATGGCGCAGCGTTTGAAGATGCCGTCCGGCGCGCCCAAGCCAATCCGAAGCTTGGCGTAGGGTGCCACCTGGTGCTAACCGGAGGGAATTCCGTCGCTCCGAAGGAAAAAATTCCATCTCTCGCGGACGGTGAAGGCCGTTTGCCGCTGTCGCTGGCTGCGCTCGTCACGCGTCTGAGCCTCGGCAGCATCCGCACCGAGGACATCGAGACGGAATTCGCCGCACAGCTGGAAAAAATCCGGCGCGCCGGCATGGAATTGACCCATGTGGACACGCACAAGCACACGCACGTCCATCCGCGGGTGATGGCCGCAGTCGGACGCGTGGCCACTAGGTTCGGCATCACCCGTGTGCGTAATCCGATCGAGAATCTTCGCGACTCCTGGCGCACCGCGCGCAGCGAAAACACGGGGATCGCGCTGAATATGGCGGCCTCCTGCGCCGTCAGCTCGGTCGGATCCTGGTTTCAATCGACCGCACGCCGTTACGGTATGCATTCGCCGGAGCATTTTCTGGGGTTGGCGATCACGGGAAGCATCAGCGCCGCCGCGTTGTGTCGCTTGATAGACGCACTCCCTGACGGCCGGACCGAAATCATGACCCATCCCGGCCTCTGCGACGCCGAGCTGTTGAGCACGGACACGCGCCTCAACCAGCAGCGCGAGACCGAGCTCCGCGGGCTTCTTTCGCCCGAAGTTCGTCGCCTGGCCGAGTCCAAGGGCATCCGGTTGATCAGTTATCGAGAATTGAACTAAGGTCGCGAGTCGAACCGACCCTCGTCACGCCCTGCGATACGATCGGACCAGTGAACGGCAATCCGCGGTTCAACTTCAAGGGGAAATGATGAAGACACGATCCAGGTTTGCGGCGGTCTGCGCATGCGGACTGACGATACTGGCGTCAGGCGCAATCGCCCAAATGGGCATGCGTCCGCAGATGCCGATGGGGATTTTCACGCCGACGATCGGTGCCGGCGGTGTGTATGACGAAACGGCCCAGGACGGCAGGAAGACCAGCATCGAGTACGATCTGGTCGGCAAAGAATCCGTGAACGGCCGCGACGGCTACTGGCTGGAGTTCACCACGAACCAGAGGATGGGGCAAATGGTCATGAAGATGCTCGTCGTGCCGGGCTCAGACCAGCCGACCGCGCACCTGATCATGCAGATGGGGAAAAATCCTCCGATGGACATTACGCAGATGGCGCAGAGGGGCAATTCTGCGAAGCCGAATTACGACGTGCGTAACGGTGGGCAGGATCTCGGGAAGGAGTCCGTCACGGTTCCCGCCGGAACGTTCAACTGCGAGCACTATCGCTCCGCTAGCGGCGGCGACACGTGGGTCAGCAGCCAGGTTCCTCCGTTCGGTATGGTGAAATCGGTGAGCAACGGCACGACGTTGGTGCTCACGAAGGTTGTCTCGGAGGCGAAGGACAAGATCACTGGTACGCCCGTCCCGTTCAATCCCATGATGATGCAGGGAATGCAGAACCAGTAGCCCGCGCTTGGCAGGTGGGGCAGTCGAACGCTATTGGAGGTCGGGTGGGGTGACTTGGGCGATCCAGGAGTCATAATCACCGCCGTATCCCGCCCGTTCCTGCAGCTCGCGGACGCGCCGCTCCAGTTCCGTGATCTTCTCGGCAGAGAGAGCCGGCAAACTCCTC
Organism: Candidatus Acidiferrales bacterium; assembly: GCA_049696975.1. Taxonomy (GTDB): domain Bacteria; phylum Acidobacteriota; class Terriglobia; order Acidiferrales; family UBA7541; genus Palsa-295. The sequence goes on from JBAVUW010000067.1 coordinate 13,440, forward strand.
AGCGTTTCCCCCACGGCCCGCGCCCGATTCGCCGCCCGTGCTTCGGCGGGAGCAAACGCGGGCGGCACATCCGCATCGTCATCGTCGGCGCGCAGATAATTCTCGACCAGGTGCTTCGTCACGTGCTGGCTGTGGACCAGCGAGACGTGAATATTGCCCTGCCCGGTAACCACGTTACCCACACCAAACACGCGCTCGGCACCCGAATACCGTGGCAGCGCCTCATCGCTGAAAGTGTAATAGTCGCCCTTCATCGCCACGCCCTCGAGCACCTCCGGCACGGACCCGATTGAGGAAATCACCAGCGGCGCCCGCAGCTCGTGCTCGCTGCCGGGAATCGCCTCACATCGCCGCCCTTCGATTTGCGTGTCCGCAAGCTTCAGTCCGACCACCCGCCCATCCTCGACGATCAACCCCGTCGCCACGCTCCGCTCCCGCACCCGGAAGAGGTATTTCTCGCGCGCCAGCCGTAGCATTTTCTGCCGGATAATTTCGGTCTTGGCGATCTGGTCGGGCGTGGCGTGGTCGGGCGGCTGCGCCAGCGGCATATCCTGCTCGCGCCTCCGGTAAATCAGCAGGCAGCCCTTCACGCCCAGACTCGCCGGGTCCACACCATGGGCCTTGCACGCCGCCGGAATGCCTTTTTCCAGTTCGTGCATATCGATCGACATTCCGCGAGCCTTCAACGCCCGCTCGTAATTTTCGATCTGCAGCACCTTCACCACATCGATTGACGCCAGGCCGCCGCCCACCACCAAGGCTCCATCAGGCGTCTCATAGCGCGGGCCGACGTAATCCTTCTCGTTCTTGTGGTTGTACCAATAAATGAAGGGGTTCTGGTAAACGAGGCCCTTGTCGACGTACTCCTGCGCGTCCGGCACGCCCAGATCGCGATCGCGCCAGGCTCCGTTGGCCAGAATCACGGCCGAAAATCCCCAGTGGCGGGTGAAATCCTCGAAATCCAGTTCGCGCCCCAGCCGCGTACAGGGCACAAAATAGACGCCGCCCTTTCTGAGCCGCGCGTCGATCCGCGCATATTCCTGCTGCCGCTGCTCCACGTGCCAGCGCGGCAACCCGTCTTCGATTTTTCCGTACGGACGCTTGTTTTGCTCAATCACCGCGACGCGCACGCCGTGATTGGCCAGAATTTCCGCCGCCACTGAGCCGGAAATCGCCCCGCCGACCACCGCCACAAAATATGCTCCTCGCTCACCCATCGGCAGCAGCGAAATCGCCCTCCACTCCGCGGACAAAACAACCGGATTGTACACCGTCGAGGGATCTGTCGCTCAGGTCGTTGCGCCGCCCGTGTCGCCACGCCCTGAGGAATTTCGACCCCGTCTTGCGGCTGGCCCTGCCGGGCGGTAGTGCCCCTCGCCTCAATCTGCTATATTTCCGGAATTGGGGAAACGGGCTGGCACCGGCGAGGTCGAGCACACAGGGGGCGGACATGCACGTTGGCTACGGCGCAGGCTTTCAGCACCTGGGCGGATATTCCGACCGGCAGTACATGCGCGAAGAAATCGGCAACTGCGTCCGCTCGGAAGAGCTTGGCTTCGAGTCTGTCTGGGTCACCGAGCATCACTTCGACGATTACTCCGTCAGTCCCGACCCCTGCCAGATCCTTTCGTTCATCGCGGGGCGCACGAAGACAGTAAAGCTCGGCTCGATGGTCATTGTGGTGCCATGGCACGATCCCGTTCGTCTCACCGAACAAATCTCGCTTCTCGATCACGTTTCTGACGGCCGCTACATTCTCGGCCTCGGCCGCGGCCTGGCCCGCCGGGAATTCGAAGGCCTGCGCATCGACCAGAACGAAGGCCGCCAGCGCTTCGACGAATACGCGCAGCTCGTCCTGGACGCGCTCGAGACAGGCATGATCGAGGGCGGCTCGACGGTGAAGCAGCCGCGTCGCGAAATCCGGCCGCGCCCGTTCAAATCGTTCAAGGGCCGGTCGTTCGCCGCCGCCGCGTCCGCCGATTCCGTGCCCGTGGTCGCCAAGCTTGGCCTCGGCATGCTCGTCATCATTCAAAAGGCCTGGAAGCTCGTCACTGCCGACATGGATCGCTACCACGCGCTCTGGGAGCAATATCATCCGAATGAAGAGGCGCCCAAGCCGTTCTGCTCCGGCTTCGTGTTCGTCGACGAAAGCGGCGACCGCGCCGAAGAGCTCGCGCGCAAATATCTGGCGCTCAATTACCGCACCGCGCTCGAGCACTACGAAATGCTGGGAAAACATTTCGACCAGATCAAGGGCTACGAGCGCTATTCGGACATGAGCAAGTATCTGCGCGAAATCGGCGAGGACAAGGCGGTCGAGGATTACATCAACCTCATGGCCTGGGGGAGTCCGCAGCAGGTCCTCGAAAAATACGCGGACTACAAAAAGCTCATCGACATGCAGGGCATCATGCCCAACCTCAACTTCGGTGGCATGCCCCACGAAGAAGTGCAGCGCAACATCGCCTGCTTCGTAAAGCACTGCATGCCGGAACTGAAAAGCTGGCCCAGCGCCAGGCTGGCGGAGCCAAAGGAACTCGCCCTTACCGCCGTCTAGAACTGTCGAAGACGCGTGGAGCCGAAACAGGGCAAGAACGCCGAAATCGGATTCGCGGGGGGCGGGAAAAGTAAAGACATGCCAAAAGATCTGACACGAAGAGAATGGATGCGTCGGTCGATTTCCGCAGGCGGCTTGTTTGCGGCCGGCTCACTGGTTCCGGTTTCGTCGACGCTAGCCGGTCAAGCTCCCGCACAGCCCGTCACTCAATCTCCCGTTCAAACCGAGAAACGGGTTCCCGCGACCGTCGTTGACGGAAAAGTTGTGCAACCGCGACACGAACTGCCGGTCTTGCACAAGACCAGCATCCTGGTCGTCGGAGGCGGTCCGGCAGGAACTGCGGCTGCCTTTTCGGCCAAGCGGCTGGGCGTCGACGTGACTCTGGTGGAGAGGTACGGCTATCTGGGAGGGCTCGCAACCGGTGGTCTCGTCCTGGGAATATTTCCGCTCTACGATCGCGATAAAAAACAGGTCATCTTCGGCATCGGCGAAGAACTGATGAAGAAACTGGACGTGCTCAAATACGGGATCATCGATCGCAACAAGGCGCCGGTCTACCCGACGATCGATGCGGAGGCCTTCAAGTACGTCCTGGCGGACATGCTCCTCGATTCAGGGATAACCGCCTATCTCGATTGTTGGGGCGTCGACGCGATCGTGGATGCCAGGGGGGCCGTGAAGGGCGCCGTTTTTGAGAGCAAGTCGGGCCGGCAGGCAATCCTCGCCGATATCGTCGTCGATGCGTCCGGAGACGGCGACATGTACGCGGCTGCGGGCGCGGCCTTTGAAAAAGTAAAAACCAACATCGGTCTGATCAGCCGAATCGGGAATATCGACGAAGTCGACATGGCCGTGGGACGAGGATCGGAAGATCCCGAGCATCCCGCGACAGGCAAGCCCGGCGAAGGTCGCCCGTCCAAGGGCCGCGTAAACGATTTCGGAGGTCACGCCGGGAACTCGACGCCCGCGCCGCATGTGAACTGGCTCAACATGAAAGGCCCGGTCGGCGACGCCCTGGACATCGCGGACCTGACCGCCATGGAGCTCAAGCATCGCCGCGGCACCTGGGGCAACGTTGAGAAGCTCCGTCAGAAACCGGGAAACGAACAGGTCTATCTGGCCGAAACCGCTCCTCAGTTGGGTGTGCGGCTCAGCAGGCTCCTGGACGGCGTCAGGAAACTCACGGTTCAGGACGTCCACAGCGGCGCCAAGTTCAAAGATGTCATCGGTTATTCCGGCGCGTACGCGAACGCCCCCGAATTCCAGATCCCTTACGGCTCCCTGGTCCCCGAGAAGGTTGAAAATGTGCTGGCGGCCGGGCGATGCATCTCGGCCGATTACGAAGTTGCCGATATCACCCGCCTGATTCCGGTCTGCTGGGTGACAGGACAGGCCGCGGGCTTGGCCGCGGCCTTGTGCATCCAGGACAAATGCAAGCCTCGCAACGTGAGCGTGACGAAGTTGCAAAACCTGCTGCACCAGCAAGGGGCCTATCTGGGATGACGTTCCTCACCCGCGTTCCGCGGCGAGTGATTCAGCTGACCTGTTTCGTCGGCGCGGTCGTGCTGGTCTGGCCCCTGCTCCCCTGGACCATTGCGCCAAGGTCTTTCGTAGAAGCGAGTCCTTTCGTTGCTTTGGCGTCAGCCGTTGCCACGCGCTCCGTCAGCCTGGGCGTGATTTTTGCGCTGGTCGTAGCCGTCGCGAGTTCGCTTAAGAAGCGCTGGTTCTGCCTGTACCTCTGCCCCACCGGTTTCCTGCTCGAAAATGCCTCGCACGCGGGTTTGCGCAAGGCCAGCTGGTGGAGCAAATGCCCGCCCGTCGGCAGATATGTCGCGATACTCACCCTGGTCGGCGCAGTGGCGGGCTATCCCGTGCTGCTGTGGATGGATCCTCTGTGCATCTTCAGCAGCCCCTTTGCCATGAACAAGGCCACGAACCCGATCTCGGTCGTTCTCGTCTGCCTCGGCCTGGGTGTTCTGGTCGGCGCCACTCTGATTTTCGGCATGCTCTGGTGCGTTCGCATTTGTCCGCTCAGCGGACTGCAGGACATGCTCTACTTCGGTCGGAAGGCGCTGTGGACCCGGTGGAAGGCGAGCGCGGCGCCACAGAAGTTCGGTGTCGCGCGGCGCGTCTTCTTCGCCGGCGCAGGCGGTGCGTTGCTCGCCCTGTGGGCTCGTCGGCTCGGAGCCGCACGATACCGCAGAAGCGACACGCTGCTACGTCCCCCCGGCGCCGTGCCGGAGGATCGTTTTACCGGCCTGTGCATTCGTTGCAACAACTGCGTGCACGCCTGCCCATCGAAAATTATTCGCCCCGATACCGGTCATGAGGCGGGCTTGGCAGGCTTCGGCGCGCCCGTCATTCGATACCAAAGTGACTACAAGTATTGCCTGGAGACGTGTAACGCCTGCACCCAGGTTTGTCCGACCGGTGCCCTGACGCCACTGGATCTGCCGCGAAAAAACAAATACGTCATCGGCGAGGCGCTCGTGGATAACGGTCTCTGCCTCACCGCACTCGGAAAGAAGGAATGCGACGCTTGCGAGCTCGCGTGTCCCTATGATGCGGTGAAAATCACCTGGGACGAGGAACAGTACACCGCCTATCCCGTCGTGAATGATAAGTGCACCGGCTGCGGAGCCTGCGAGGTCGTCTGCCCGACCAACCCGGTGAGAGCCATTCGCGTGTGGACCCAGAAGCCCGACTGATCGGCGAAGCCAACTCCGCCGTCAACGACCTGCCCGGGCCTGGTTACGGCCGGCGCTCGCTGACGTCTTCTGGCGGCCACCTGCAGGCGCGCGCCTTGGTCTCGTGGAGCCGGCACTGCCTTTCCTCGCCGTCCTTCTGAGAGCGGGTCGTTTTCGCTCGGCGCCACGCTCGCGGAGTCAAAATAAGCTGCAGCCGACACGGACGGGTGCAGTAAGATTTCGCGCCATGCCAGAAATCCGGATCGGTACGAGTTCCTTCACCGCAGACGGGTGGAAAGGCTCCTTCTACCCGGAGAAGATGCAGGCTCGCGACTTCTTGACCTATTACGCGACCCAATTCGACACGGTCGAGGTCGATTCGACTTTCTACCACTCCCCGCCAGCTAGCACCGTGATGGGCTGGAACGCGAAAACGCCGCAAGGGTTCGTCTTCGCGCTGAAAGTCCCGCAGGTCATCACCCACGAAAAATGCCTTGTCGATTGCCAGGAGGAGCTCCGGGCGTTTCTAAACTCCGTGGATTTGCTGGGCGACAAGCTCGGGCCGATGCTTTTTCAGTTCGGCTATTTCAACAAAAAGGCCTTTGCATCCGGCGAGGACTTCTTGGTGGTTCTCAAACCATTTTTCAAGAAACTGCCGAAAGGCTACCGGTTCGCTATGGAAATCCGAAACAAGAACTGGCTGAACGCGGAGTTCGCTGACTTGCTGCGCGAACACAAGATCGCGCTGACGTTGCAGGACCAGGCATGGATGCCCCTGCCAGCCGCGATGAATTTCGACTACTACACCGCGGATTTCACCTATGTCCGTCTCCTGGGCGATCGGCAGGGGATCGAGAAACGGACGAAGACTTGGGACAAGGTGATCGTGGATCGATCGAAAGAGCTTCGGAGTTGGGTCGATGTCTGTCACCAGGCCACGCGCCGCGGGGTTTCTGTTTGGGTCTACGTCAACAACCACTACGCGGGTCACGCGCCTGCGACGGTCGCAGACTTTCTCAAGCTCGGGAGAGAACCGGGATAGTACGGTTCATTCGCTTCGTTTTATTTGGATTCATATTCTTCGACACGACCGGGTGGCCTGCCGCTGGAGTATAGCCGGGCACAGAGTGACGCTGCCCGCATCTCTCACGACGAATCGCCGCTCATAATCCACGAATCAGGCCGGACGAAGTGGCTGGCCGTGCAAAGTCATTTTCGGCAGATCTCATTGGAAACAAACGATCGACACTCTTTCATGGGACGCACCCAATGGATGTTCGGCAGGTGGGTTGCAACGCGAAACTTCTCACAACCTTTTTCACCGTAACTTGAGGGAAACCAACGGTGGGCACTCCAACGAAACGGGACGCTCGTGCGAGGACGGCCGCGCGGCCCGAAGCAGCACCCGCCGCAATCCCCCAGGCGCCGAATTCTTAATCGAGCTGCGGCTTGAAATACGTAACGGACAGCGGAGGGAGCTTGAGCTTGATCGAATAGGGCCGGTCGGACCAGGGGAAGGGTTCGGCGCGGACGCCGCCGGCGTTGCCCATGTCGGAGCCTTCGTAATATTTCGAGTCGGAATTGAAGATTTCGCGGTAGAAGCCGGCGCGCGGGACGCCGATGCGGTAATTTTCGCGGACTACCGGCGTGAAATTGCACACCACGACAATGAAATCGTCGCCTTGGCGTGCGCGTCGGATGAACGAGAGGATGCTGGCCGCGGCGTCGTTCACTTCAAGCCATTCGAAGCCGGACCATTCGAAATCGACTTCGTGGAGCGCGCGTTCGCGTACGTGCAGGTGGTTCAAATCCGAGACGAGTCGCTGGATGCCGCGGTGCGGCGGCGATTTCTCGAGAGACCATTCCACCGAGCTCGCTTCCCAGAATTCCTCGCGCTGCGCCAGCTCGCTGCCCATGAAATGCAGCTTCTTGCCGGGATGCGCGAAGAGGTAGGCGAACAGCAGCCGCAGGTTGGCGAATTTCTGCCAGTCGTCACCCGGCATTTTCTCCAGCAGCGAACGCTTGCCATGGACCACTTCGTCATGCGACAGCGGCAGAATGAAATTTTCCTGGAAGGCGTAGAGCATCGAGAAGGTCAGCTTGCCGTGGTGGTATTGCCGGTTGATGGGGTCCTCGTGCATGTAGGTGAGCACGTCGTTCATCCAGCCCATGTTCCATTTCAAATCGAAGCCCAGGCCGCCGACGTAGGTGGGTCGCGAAACGGCCGGCCAGGACGTGGATTCTTCGGCGATGGTCAGCGCGCCGGGATGCCGCACGTGCAGGACTTCGTTGAGGCGTTTGAGGAAGGCGATGGCATCGAGGTTTTCGCGGCCGCCGAATTGATTGGGAATCCAGGCGCCCTGTGGACGCGAGTAGTCGAGGTAGAGCATGGACGCGACGGCGTCCACGCGCAGGCCGTCGATATGGTACTTGTCGACCCAGAAGAGCGCGCTGGAAAGCAGGAAATTCTGCACTTCGTTACGGCCGTAGTTGAAGACCAGCGTGCCCCAGTCGGGATGCTCGCCCAGGCGCGGGTCGGCGTGCTCGTAAAGATGCGTGCCGTCGAAAAACGCGAGGCCGTGCGCATCGCGCGGGAAATGCGCGGGCGTCCAGTCGAGGATGACGCCGAGATTTACCTGGTGGCAGCGGTCAACGAAGTACATGAAATCGTCGGGCGTGCCGAAGCGGCTGGAGACGGCGAAATACCCAACCGTCTGATATCCCCAGGACGCGTCGAAGGGATGCTCCATGATGGGCATCAGCTCGATGTGCGTGTAGCCCATTTGCCGCACGTAGGGAATCAGCTCATCTGCGAGTTCGCGATAGCTGAGCCAGCGACCGTCTTCCGGGTGGCGGCGCCAGGAGCCGGCGTGGACCTCGTAGATCGACATCGGCGAATGGAGCCAGTCGCGCGAGGAACGCTCGACAAGCCACGCGGCGTCCTGCCATTCGTGGCGATCGATATTGCAGACGACCGATGCGGTCTTGGGGCGCAACTCCGACGCGAAACCGTAGGGATCGGATTTGAGGCCAAGATGATTGCCCACGCGTGAAAATATTTCGAATTTGTAGAGCGCGCCTTCCGCCAGCCCCGGCAGAAAAATCTCCCAGATGCCGCTGGCTCCCCTGCTGCGCATCGGGGCTACGCGACCGTCCCAATTGTTGAAGACGCCGACCACGCTGACGCGCCTGGCGTTCGGCGCCCAGACGGCGAATTCGACGCCCCGGACGCCGGCATGTTCGCGGACATGCGCACCGAGCTTTTCATAGTTCAGGTAATGCGTACCTTCGCCCGACAGATAGAGGTCGTACTCGGTGAGGATCGGCGGAAAGGCGTACGCGTCGTAGGTTTCATAAACGGCGCCATCCGGGAAACCGAATCGGAGGCGATAGTCGGTGGCGGAGATGGGCTCGTCGCCGGACATTTTCAGAGTGGCGGCGGAAAGGATCGCTTCAAACAGGCCGTCCGGGTCGATTTTCGCGGCCGCGTAGGTGGCCTCCGCGGCGTCCTTGCCCCAGACGACGGAAAGGTCACGCGCATCGGGCCGCAGACTGCGGATTGCCAGAACCTTTGCGCCGTCGCGAACGACCCAGTGCGGGCCGAGAAGGTGGAACGGGTCCGATTCGCGCGCGGCGATCAGCTCGTCGAACGGATCGGCGACGCGGTGCGCATTCGGCAAATCCTTTTCATCCGGAATATTATCGCTCGTGGTCATGGCCCTTCGTCCGTTCTTCACCCGTGCGCCGCGGCACCGATGCCGCATCCATCTTACTCGCGGCATTTGGAAGGTTACCATCCTGTTTTTAGGGGATTGCGCGGGAGTACGGCGGTGTGAATACGAGTGTGCCTTGGTGCACCGGAAGGCACCGCTGGTACCAACGTACCATTGTTGGGGCAGGCAGGGGACCCTATAACTGGTACGGGGACGTCCTCGGAGATCGCGTAACCTCCGGCCCTACAGCTGTCTACGACTATGTCGAGCCAGAACTCGAAGCTTCACGGGAAGCAGGCCGCTTTGACGCGTGCGCTCAAACGTGCCGATGGAAGCTCGTCTTTGGACGCGCCCACAAGAGGTTCCGCCAACGGCAGCCACTCGGCGGTCGACCGCAAATTCGAAGTTCTTTTTTCCACCAACCCACTGGCAATGTACATCTGCGATCACCGGACGCTGGAGATTCTGGAGGTGAACGCAGCGGCCGTGCGGCAGTACGGCTATTCCCGCGAAGAACTGCTGCGGATGAGGATCACGGAGCTGCGCCCGGCCGAAGATGTGCCCGCGTTCCTCAGCTCGCTGCGCAAGAACGGGGCTTCGCCGAACGGGGTGGGCCATATGCGGCATCGCCGGAAGAACGGCGAAGTTTTTTCGGTGGACGTGACGAGCCAAAGCATCATTTTCAACGGCCAGGATGTGGTGCTGGTGGTGACCCAAGACATCAGCGAGAGGCTGGCGGCCGAGCAGAAGCTGGCCGAGAACACGGCCTTTGCGAGCGCGCTGACTGAAAACAATCCTCTGGCAATCGTCGCGCTTGATTTGGATCGGCGCGTGCGGACATGCAATCCCGCGTTCGAGCGGCTGTTCGGCTATACGCTTGGGAACATCGTGGGTCAAGAGCTTCCGTCGTTGCTGGCGCCCCAGGGCGGCGAGGCGGACATGGCCGAATATGTGCGCCGGGTGATGGACGGCGAAGTCGTGCGCCACGTGGGAAAACGGCGGCGGCGGGATGGCTCGCTCGTCGAGGTGCGGGTATTGGCCGTTCCTCTGATCGTCAATGGAAAACAGACCGGGACGTTCGGCATCTACGAGGACATCACCGAGCGCGGTGTGGCGGAAAAGGCCCAACAGGCCGCCGAGGAAAAATATCGCCGCATTTTCGAAAGCGCCGTTGAGGGCTTCTTCGAATCGACGCCCGATTGCCGGCTGGTCACCGTCAATCCCGCGATGGCGCGCATCGCCGGGTATGCGTCTCCGGCGGAAATGATTCGCGAAATCTCCGATCTCGGGAGACCGTTTTACGCCGATCCCGCATCGCACGAGGAACTGAAGCGCCGCCTGGAAGCGGAAGGGACTGTCGAAGGTTTTGAATGTCCCATGCTGCGTAAGGATGGCAGCTCCATTTGGATGTCGATGAATGTGCGGGCGGTGCGCGATGTGAGCGGCAAGATCGTCAGCCATGACGGTACGGCTGAAGACGTGACGCAGAGCAAGCGCTCGGAATTGATCCGGCAGGTTACGACCGAGATCATTCACGCCGTCAGCGTGACGGAAAATCTGGACGCGCTGCTGAGGGTGATCCACGCGGCGCTGAGCAAGGTACTGGACGCAGCCAATGCCTTCGTGGCTCTGCGCGATCCGGCGACCGAGAAATTCTATTTCCCCTTTTTCGTGGACCGTTACGACGCGGCGCCGCCGCCGGACGAACTGCAGGATCTAGGCCGCAGCTGCACGTCCTACGTGTACCGCACTGGCGAAGCGGCGCTGATCTCACAGACGCGGTTTGATCAACTGGCGAGCAAGGGCGACGTGGAGCTGGTGGGCACACCGTGCCCCTCATGGCTAGGCGCGCCGCTGCGGACGCCCGCGGAAACGATCGGCGTGCTGGTCGTACAGAATTACGAGCGCGACAACGTCTACACGCAGCGTGATTTGGAGTTCCTGTCGTCGGTGGGCGGGCAGATCGCGCTGGCGATCGAGCGGAAGCGTTCCGAAGAGCGTGCTCGGGAAAGCGAAGCCCGGTTGCGCGTGCTGATCGAGCAGCTGCCAGCGGTGTTGTGGACCGTGGACAAGAATCTGCGATTCACGAGGGCGGAAGGATCGGGACTGGCACGGCTTGGTCTGAAGCCCAACCAGGTCGTGGGGCTGACGCTTTCAGAGTATTTCGAGACGAACGACCAATCCTTCACACCGATCGCAGCGCACTTGCGGGCCGTGTCCGGCGATCCGGTCACTTTCCCGGTTGAATGGAAAAAGGGCTCTTACGCCTGCCACGTAGAACCGCTGCGCGACTCCGCGGGTGAGGTGCAAGGCGCGATCTGCATGGCGCTGGACGTTACCGACCGCAAGCAGCTGGAGGAACAGTTCCGGCAGGCGCAGAAGATGGAAGCCGTTGGCCGGCTGGCCGGCGGAATCGCGCACGACTTCAATAACTTGCTGATGGTGATTCAGGGCTACGCGGATCTGCTGGCGGATCGTCTACCGGTAGGAGAAGCACTGCATCGGAACGCCGAGCAGATCCAGACCGCCGCGCAGCGGGCTGCCGCGCTGACGCAACAGCTGCTGGCATTCAGCCGCAAGCAAATCCTGGCTCCCAAAGTCCTGAACGTCCACACGGTCGTCGAGGATATGGAGAAGATGCTGCAGCGTCTGATCGGCGAAGACATCGAGCTGGAAACGGCATCGAAACCGGATTTGTGGCTGGTGAAAGCGGACCGCAGCCAGATCGAGCAGGTGGTGATGAATCTGGCGGTGAACGCACGGGATGCGATGCCCAAAGGCGGTCGCCTGATGATTGAAACCGCCAACGTGGAGTTTGACGCGTCGGTATCGCATTCACCAGCCGTAGTGGCGCCGGGCAAATACGTGATGCTGGCGGTGACCGACAATGGCTGTGGCATGGATCAGAAGACGCAGGCGCATATTTTTGAGCCGTTTTTCACCACGAAAGAGAAAGGAAAGGGAACCGGTCTGGGCCTTGCGACCGTTTACGGCGTGGTGAAGCAGAGCGGTGGTTACGTCTGGGTCTATAGCGAACCGGGCCACGGGACCACGTTCAAGATCTATCTGCCCCGCATTGAGGATGAGACCTTGGCTGCTCCTCGCGCGAACCGCGAGAGACCGGAGGCACTGCAGCGGGGTTCGGAAGTGGTGTTACTGGTCGAGGACGAAGCGGGCGTCCGCGAGCTCGCCCGCGAATATCTCGAGATGAGCGGCTACAAGGTAATTGTGGCGGCCGACGGACACACGGCGATCGAATTGGCCGCGCTGCACAAGGGAGTGATCCACCTGCTGATGACCGACATGGTCATGCCGGGAATCGGCGGCCGCGAGCTGGCCGAACGAGTACAGGCCGCACGACCGGATATCAAAATTCTGTACATGTCCGGCTACACGGATCAGGCAGTTGTTCATCAGGGAATCCTGGGCACCGATGCGCCGCTGCTGCAAAAGCCCTTCACGCTGGCCACGCTGACGGGCAAGCTGCGCGAAATCCTGGCCGCCGAGATTGTTCGTTAGTATTACCGCTAGGCCTTCGTTTCCTGGCCTGTCCTCAACGAATCGCCCCGGCATCCCGCTCCGCTTGGCGTAGAATCTCCTCGCAGCTTTCACCGTGCAGCGTCGATGACCTCTTCGTCGAGCCAACTCGCCAGCCCAGAAAAGCGGTTGCTGGTTGCCTGCGCGCGGACGACGGCAGAGCCCCCGGTTGTGGATGAGATCCGCGAACTATCCGCCGCAGCGCTCGATTGGGAATTCGTGGTCAACGAATCCGCCGTCAATTCGATCCTGCCGCTGGTGGCGCGGAATATTTCCGCGGTGGCTGCCCAAATCGCTCCGGCCAAGCATGTCGAGCGGCTGACCAAAGGCGCGCGCGCGAATGCGCTGCGCTGCCTGAGTTTGACGGCGGAGCTGATCAGGATTGTCGATCTTCTGCGCGCGGCCGGCGTCCAGGCGATGCCGTACAAGGGGCCGTTGCTGGCGGTCGATGCGTATGGGGATGTGACGCTGCGCGAATTCGAAGATCTGGACATCATCGTGCGGCAGCAGGATATGGCCAAGGCCGACGAGGTCGTTCAGAAACTCGGTTATCGGCCCAATCATCCGTGGACTTTCGCGGCGCGCGCAACGTCGCCCGTCGTGCCGGGAGAATACGACTATCGCGACGAAGCGCGCGGCATGATCGTGGAATTTCACACCGAATTCACGCTGCGGCATTTTCCGGTGCGGCCGGATCTGGGTGAGATGTCGAAACGCCTGGTGTCGGTCGCGGTCAGCGGACATGAAATTCCGACGTTTTGCCCCGAGGACATGCTGTCGCTGCTCTGCGTTCACGGGGCAAAAGATTTTTGGGAGCGGATTTCGTGGATTGCGGATGTTGCGGAGTTTCTGCGGTCACATCCGCGTCTGAATTGGGACCTCGTGCTGAGCCGGGCCGAGAGCTTGCAGGTCGGACGGATGCTGAATCTCGGCCTGGCGCTCGCAACCGGAATGCTGGGGGCGTTGCTGCCGGCGCAGATCTCTGCGCGCGTGCGACGCGATTCCGTCGCAGGGGATCTTGCATCGGAAATCGCGCAGAGGCATCGGATTCGAGCGGCGCCGGAACGCGGGGCGGGCGAACGTTTTCGCTACAGGCGCCGGATGGTAGCGGGAGGTTTTGCGGGTTGGCGCTACTCCGTGCGGCTGACCACGCAGCCTGCTGATGAGGACAGCGCGGCGATCGGACTGCCGCGCGCTCTCTCGCCATTTTATGTGCTGCTTCGACCTTTGCGGCTGTTGCGTCAGTATCGAGCTGGCAGTGGCGGGTCGGAGCACGGGAGCTAAGGCTCCCCTGATCGGGTTGCGCTGTTTGAAAGAAGAAGGAGCTCGCAGATGGAACTCGGGCTGAAGGCCAAAGTGGTTGTGGTGACGGGTTCGAGCAAGGGAATTGGACGCTCGATCGCCGAAGCGTTTGCCCGCGAAGGGGCGCAGGTGGTGATCAATAGCCGGAACGCCGAGGAGCTGGAGGCGACGGCTGCGGAAATGCGCAAGACAGGCGGCGCGATGCTGGCGATCGCTTCCGACGTGACCACCGCGGAAGGAGCCCGGCGACCCATCGAAGAAGCTGTGAAGAAATTCGGCACGGTCCATGTGCTGGTGAACAACGCGGGAGGGGCGGGCCGGTTCGGATCGTTCGACGATCTGACCGACGATGAGTGGATGGACGTATACAATCTGAACGTTTTGTCGGCCGTTCGCGCCACGCGGGCGGCGCTGCCGCACATGCAGAAACAAAAGTGGGGCCGGATCATCAATATTTCATCCGAGTCCGGCGTGCAGCCCGACGCCATGATGCCGCACTACAACGCGTCGAAATCCGCGCTCAACAGCTTGACGAAAAGCCTTTCGAAAGCGTATGGCAAGGACAACATTCTGGTGAACACGGTGTCGCCCGCGTTTATTCGCACGCCCCTATTGGACGGATTCTTGGCGCGAACGGCGAAGGATCGCAAGGTGAGCGTCGCCCAGGCCGAGCAGATTCTGCTGCGCGAGTTCCGTCCGAATATCCTGCTGGGGCGCGCGGGCAAGCCCGAGGAAACGGCGGGCATATGCGTCTTTCTCGCCTCGGACCAGGCGACATTTATTACAGGCTCGAATTACCGGGTCGATGGAGGATCTGTTGCGAGTCTGTAATGATGGCGTGAGAGACTTCCGCTGTTCGGCGACCGCGCTCGCGCCGGTCGTTGGGAAGGTTCGCTTCCCGGCGCGGCGTGCGCTAAAATGACCTCCGATGGTCAGGAGAGTGACATGAGCACAACCACGAAAGTACCGGCCCCGCCCCAGCCCGCCTCCCAGCACGAAAATCCACTGAAAGCCCTGCTTCGCTATGGGCAGTCGATCTGGTTCGACTACATTCGCCGCGACCTGATCACGAGCGGGCAGCTTGCGCGAATGATTCACGACGATGGCCTGCGAGGCATGACCTCCAACCCCACAATTTTCGAGAAGGCGTTTTCGAGTAGCCCGGATTACACGAAACCGCTCGGAGAACTCGCGCGGCGCGGCGACCTGGACGCCAAAGGCATCTACGAAACTCTGGCGATTCGCGACATTCAGGATGCGGCCGACGCGTTGCGCGAAGTCTACGACGCGGCCAAGCGGCGGGACGGCTACGTGAGCCTGGAAGTATCGCCCTACCTCGCGCACAAGACACAGGAGACGAAGGACGAGGCGCGGCGGCTGTGGAAAAACGTGGCGCGCGACAATGTGATGATCAAGGTTCCGGGTACCCCGGAGGGAATTCCTGCAATTCGCGAGCTCATCGGGGGCGGCATCAACGTCAATGTGACGCTGCTGTTTGCGCAGCAGGTATACGAAGAAGTGGCGGAGGCCTACATCGCAGGTCTTGAGGATTTTGCGGCGAAGGGTGGGGACTTGAGCCGCGTGGCGAGCGTGGCCAGCTTCTTTGTGAGCCGGATCGATACGCTGGTCGACGGGAAAATCGCGGAAATGCTGAAAAATCCGTCGGCGGGCGCGGATCCGGCTTTGCTGAAGAGTTTGCAGGGTAAAGTGGCGATAGCGAATGCGAAGCTGACCTATCAGCTCTACAAGAGGATTTTCAGCGGGCCCCGATGGCAGGCGCTGACCGAGAAGGGCGCGGGGACGCAGCGTGTCCTGTGGGCGAGTACGGGCACGAAGAATCCCGTTTATAGCGACGTGCTCTACGTCGAAGAGCTCATCGGGCCCGATACGGTCGATACCGTGCCGCCGGCGACGTTCGACGCGTTCCGCGACCACGGCAAGCCGCGCGCGAGCCTGGAGGAAAACGTCGACGCCGCGCAGAAGACCATGACGGATCTGGGTCGCGGCGGCATTTCGATGAAGACAGTCACCGATCAACTGACCGAAGACGGCGTGAAACTTTTCGCCAAAGCGTTTGACGAACTGCTGGCCGCGGTGGAGAAACAGGCCAAGCTCGCCACCTCGAAACAATGATCGACAGATTGCCGGATCCGCTTACCCGGGCGGTCAAAACCACGCCCGAGAATTAGAAATCCAGCAACACGGTGCAGCGGTTGTGGGCGCGCGGCGCGTCACTTTGGACCAATCGTCGACGAGCCAACCAAGAAGGTCGACAGCTTCCGGAAAGTGGCGCAGGAAATTCGCGGCGGTGGTTTCGCGCATGCCGCCCGGGCGAACATATGCGTTCGGCATCGGGAAGGCAGCGCAGGCTCGGGACGATTTTCAGGTTTTGACGGAGTGCAGTCGCAGGGCATTGCGCGTTCCCCTGAGGCTGGATGTCGCAGCCGGCCTCGAGCAGCTTCCGCGGGCCACCCAGCAGGCGCTGGCCTAGCCCGAGTCCGTAGCATCCAGCCAGCCCGTAGCGCTTTTGGAGGCGTTTTGGTGGACACAAGCGATTCGATCAACATTTCCCAGGAAGCGCTGGGCGGTCCGGCAGGTCCTTGTACGATGGTGATTTTCGGGGCCGGAGGCGATCTCACGAAGCGCCTGCTGATCCCGGCGCTCTACAACCTCGCAGCGGGAAAATTGCTGCCGGAGCAGTTCGCGATTATCGGCGTTTCAATCGAGCCCTACACCGGCGATCAGTTCCGCGATCTGGCCACCAAGATGATTCATCAATTTGCAACACGTGAGGTCACCTCGCAGCTGTGGGACTGGTTCGTCAAACGCATTTACTATGTCTCGGGAGATTTCCACGATCCGAACACGTACGCGAAGATCAAGGACGCGCTGGGGCAAGGTGAAAAAGACCACGGCACCGCGGGCAACGCAATTTTTTATCTTGCCGTCAGCCCGGAATTTTTCCCGGTGGTTGTGACAGAGCTCGGCAAGGCCGAGCTGACGAAGCAAGAAGACAACAAATGGCGGCGTGTCGTGATCGAGAAGCCGTTCGGCCACGATCTCGCCTCCGCGATCGAGCTCGACAAGACCATCGCGAAGGTGCTGGACGAAAAGCAGATTTTCCGGATCGACCATTACCTCGGCAAGGAAACCGTCCAGAACATTATCGCGTTTCGCTTCGCGAACGGAATCTTCGAGCCGATATGGAATCGCCGCTACGTCGATCACGTGCAGGTGACCGTCTCGGAAACGCTGGGTGTCGAGCAGCGCGGCGGATACTACGAAACTGCCGGCGCCTTGCGTGACATGGTTCCGAACCACATCTTCCAGCTCATCACACTGTGCGCGATGGAGCCGCCGATTTCGTTCGAGGCCGACGCGGTGCACGACGAGCAGGTGAAAGTGCTGCACGCGATCCAGCCGCTGAGCGGGGACGCGGCGGTGAAGGACGCGGTTTGCGGACAGTACGGCGCGGGCGCGATCGACGGCAAACCGGAGCCCGCTTACCGGAGCGAGCCGCACGTGGCGCCTGATTCCCACACGTCGACCTTCGTGGCCATGGCGCTGCACATCGACAACTGGCGCTGGGCGGGCGTGCCGTTCTATCTGCGCACGGGCAAGCGCATGTCCGCTGTAGCGACGCAAATTGTCATCCGGTTCCGAAAACCGCCCTTCATGCTCTTCCGCAAGACTCATGTGGGCGGGCTGCCCCCGAACGAGATCGTGATCGACATCCAGCCGGACGAGGGGATCTGCCTGAATTTCGAGGCCAAGGTTCCGGGGCCGGTCGTGAAGCTGGGATCGGTAAACATGAGCTTCGCCTATTCCGATTACTTCGGCTCCATGCCGCAGACGGGCTATGAAACCCTGATTTACGACTGCATGATGGGCGATCCCACGCTGTTCCAGCGCGCCGATATGGTCGAGGCTTCCTGGCGCGTGGTGCAGCCGGTTCTGGACGCCTGGAAACCGCAGCCGCCGGAGGCTTTCCCGAACTACGCGGCGGGCTCCTGGGGACCGGAAAAGTCATTCGAGCTGCTGCGCCGCGACGGGCGCGAATGGCGCGATCCCACGGCCTGCAATCCCGTGAAAACGGCTAAAGCCCCCAACCCGCCGGCCGCGAAGTGAGCGGAGCATGAATACGTCCCATCGCCTTTAACCCTGCATGGTCGCTGTTTTTGCTATAATCCGCCTCACTCAAAATGGACTTCGACCATCTGATTACGTTCTTGGAGATCGCCAAGCAGGGCAGTTTTTCGCGCGCGGGACAGAAACTCTACCGCTCGCAGCCGGCCGTAAGCGCGCAGATCCGCCAACTCGAGCAGGAATACGGGCAAAAGCTCTTCGACCGCGTAGGTAAATCCGTCCGGCTCACGGTGGCAGGCGAGGCGCTGCTGGAGTATGCCGGCAAGCTGCTGACGCTGCGCAACGAATCGTTGCGCGCGGTGGCCGACCAATCCAGCTCGCCGCATGGCACGCTGGCGATTGGCGCCAACGAGGCGACCTGCCTCTACGTGCTGCCCGAAATTTTTGCCGAATATCACCGGCGTTTTCCCGGTGTGCAGATCAGCATTTATCGCAATTTCAGTCACAAGGTGCTGGAGAAGGTCGAGGACGGCACGGTGGATGTGGGCATCGTGACCATGCCTGTGAAATCGCCGAGCCTGAAAGTCCATCCGATTTTCCGTGACCGTTTGATGCTGATGGTCAGCCCCGCAAATCCCCTGGCCACCTACAAGACCGTGCGCACGGGCGACATTGCCGGACAGCCGTTGATTTTTCCCAAGACCGGATTCACCCGGCAGGTTCTCGATAAGCAATTTCGCCCGTTCCGCTCGCGCCTCCGAATTACAATGGAGCTGGCCAGCGTCGGCATGATCAAGCGATTCGTCGCGGCCGGGCTGGGGGTTTCTTTGATCAGTGAGAAATTTGCGCAGGACGAAGTGCGAGCGGGTCAGGTGAGGCTGATTCCGATTTCCGACATGGAAGTTTGGCGGGAACTGGGTATCGTCTACCGTCGCGACCGCACGCTTCCTCGTTCCGCCTCCGCCTTCGTCGCGCTGGCGCGCCACGGAATCGGCGAGAATACCGCCGAGCCGGAAGCCAAAGTTGCCGCTCACAAACGCTAGCGGATGCTATGTCGGCTTTTTCAACTGCCTGTAGAGCTCGTTTGCCGCTAGAAATTCTTCCTGGAGATCCTTGCGAGCCAGATTCGTACGCAGGTAATCGACCGCCTGAGCCAGCCGGTCGAGTGCCCGCGAAACGTTCGCCGTATTGGTCAGCAGAATATCGCGCCAGATATCGTAAGGACTTCCCGCGAGCCTGAGCATGTCCTGTAAACCTGGCCCGGAGAGCGAAAGCGGCAGCCCGGTCTCGTCTGTTTCATCCTGCACGACGCGAGCTAATGCTAGGGAAACCAGCTGCGGTAGATGCGAGACGATTCCCACCGCCCAGTCGTGCGTTTCCGGATCGGTCCACACGGGTCGCGCGCCGATCGCGCGCACGATTTCCGCAAACGCCTTCAGGCGCGCGTCGGAATCGGATGCAAGGCCCATCAGGGCGTAAGGCGCTCCGCGAAAAAGCTTCGCATCGGCGTGTTCAACGCCCGACTGCTCCTTACCCGCCATCGGGTGTGCGCCGAAAAATCGCGCGCCGCCGTGAAAGTGACCTTTCGCCGCACGGCCGATCGTCGCCTTGGTGCTGCACGCGTCGGTGACCAGTGCGTTCGCACCGGCCGATTTCGCAATCGAGCCGAGCGATTCGATCGCAGCGCCGATCGGCAACGCGAGGTAGACGAGATCGGCCCCGCGCACTGCGGTCGCAAGATCGGCGGTGGCTTCATCGACCACGCCGGCTCTGCGAGCGCGCTCGCTTGATCCTGCGCGGCTGTATCCGATCAACTCAATTTCAGGGAACAACTCGCGCAGCGCCAGTGCGAACGAGCCGCCGATCAAGCCCGTGCCGATGATGGCGACGCGGTGGAAGGGAACGGGGCTTGGCATGATTCAGGTGAGCAGATTCACTCGAATTTCGACAAAACAGGGGGTCCGTTGCTGGGGACCCCCTTTGCTGCGGAAAGCGGCGCGCAAAGGCTCACTTCTTGCCCTTGCCGGCGACCGCAGTTTCCGGCTTGATCCACGACATTTGCGCGCGTAGTTCCTTGCCCACCGCTTCGATCGGATGATTCTTGTCGCGATCGAGCAGCTTTGAATAGGTCGGGCGGCCCGCCTGGTTTTCAAGCACCCATTCGGTGGCGAACTGGCCCGTCTGAATTTCGGTGAGAATTTTCTTCATGTTCGCGCGGACGTGGTCGTCGATGACGCGATTGCCGCGGGTCAGGTCGCCGTACTTCGCCGTCTCGCTGACGAATTTATGCATCTCCGCGATGCCGCCCTCGTAAATCAGATCGACGATCAGTTTCAGTTCGTGCAGGCATTCGAAATACGCCGACTCGGGCTGGTAGCCCGCCTCGACCAGCGTTTCCCACCCCGCCTGAATCAGCGCTCGCGCGCCGCCGCAGAGCACGACCTGCTCGCCGAAAAGATCCGTTTCCGTCTCTTCGGCAAACGTGGTCTGAATGACGCCGGGACGCGTGCCTCCGATGGCGTGCGCGTAGGAAAGCGTGCGGTCGAACGCATGGCCGGACGCATCCTGATGAACGGCGAGCAGGCAGGGAACTCCGCGCTGCGCCTCATACTGCCGGCGCACTAGATTACCCGGGCCTTTCGGCGCGACCATGGTCACGTCAACATCCTTGGGCGGCGTGATCTGCCCGTAATGGATATTGAAGCCGTGCGAAAAAAGCAGCATGCAACCGGCTTTCAGGTTCGGTGCGATCTCATTCGCGTAGATTTTCGCTTGGGCAATGTCCGGCGCGAGCATCACGATCACGTCCGCGCCTTTTGAGGCTTCCGCCGGAGAGACAAGAGCCCAGCCGTCCTGTTCGGCCTGTTCCCATGATTTTCCGCCTTTGCGCAGCCCGACCACCACGTTGAGCCCCCTATCGCGCAAGTTCAGGGCGTGCGCGCGTCCCTGGCTGCCGTAACCGATCACCGCGATGCGCTTGCCTTCGAGCGCCCTCGGATTTGCGTCCTTTTCCCAGAACATCTTTGCCATCTGTCGTCTCCTTGGACCTGCAGAATATGTCAGGCGTTTGTTACGGCGCCTTCGGAAGCCGAGGAAACCAGCTTCGCGTATTTCGCCATCACGCCGGATTTGTATTTGGGCGCAGGCGGTTTCCAGTGCGCGCGTCGCTCGTCGAGATTCTCGTCCACGTCCAGGCGTCGCGCCTTCACGTCGAGCGTGATCTTGTCGCCGTCGCGGACGAACGCGATCGGACCGCCCTGCGCGGCTTCCGGCGCCACGTGGCCCACCATCAGCCCATGCGTAGCGCCGCTGAAGCGTCCGTCGGTGAGCAACGCGATCGATTCGCCGAGGCCCTGGCCTACGAGTGCGCCCGTCACCGCGAGCATCTCGCGCATGCCGGGGCCGCCGCGCGGCCCTTCGTAGCGGATCACAACCACATCGCCGGCCTTGATCTGCTGCTTCTGTACGGCCTCGAACGCGGATTCTTCGGAATCGAACACGCGGGCTGGTCCGGTGTGGAACACGCGCTCGTGTCCCGCCAGCTTTACCACGCAACCTTCCGGAGCGAGCGAGCCGCGCAGGATAGCGAGGCCGCCGTCTTTCTTGATTGGGTTCGCGAGCGGACGAATCACCTGCTGCGACGGCGTTTCCTTCACTTCAGCGATTTCGGCGAAAAGATTTCGTCCCGAAGCCGTCGGGCCATCGTGCAGCAAGCCAGCTTCTTGGAGACGCTTGCCAAGCAGCCTCATGCCGCCCGCGTGGAACATATCCGGGGCCGTAAATCTGCCGCCGGGCTTCAGGTCGGCCAGCAGGGGAGTCTTCGCTGAAATTTCGTCGAATTCGTCGATTGTCAGTGGCACGCCCGCATCGCGAGCGATTCCGAGCAGGTGAAGCACGGCGTTCGTCGAGCCGCCTGACGCGGCGACGGACGCAATGGCGTTGTGCAGCGACCCGTGGGTGATGATCTGGCTGGGGCGCAGGTTATTGCGCAACAATTCCATCACTTTCTTGCCGCAATCGATTGCGACTTGCTGTTTCCGCGGATCGACCGCAGGCACTTCGTTCGCGCCCATCGGTGAAATTCCCAGGAAAGAAATCGCGGTCGCCATGGTGTTCGCGGTGAATTGGCCGCCGCACGCGCCCGCTCCGGGGCAAGCATGATCCTCCAGGTCCGTGACCTGTGCGGCCGTCATTTTCCCCGACGCGAACGCGCCCGGCGCCTCGAAAACGTCCTGAATCGTGACATCGTGCCCCTGGAATCGCCCGGCCAGGATCGATCCGCCATACAGCACCAGCCCCGGCAGATCCAGCCGCGCCAGCGCCATTACAGTCGCGGGGATCGTCTTGTCGCATCCGCAGATCGCCACCACCGCGTCAAACGCGTGCGCTCGCACGAAAAGCTCGATGGAATCGGCAATTACCTCGCGCGAGACGAGCGATCCCTTCATGCCCTCCGTGCCCATGGTGATTCCATCCGACACCACGATCGTATTGCACTCAATCGGTGTTCCGCCGGCCGCGCGAATCCCTTCCTTGACCTTCTCAGCGAGCGAGCGCAGGTGAAAATTGCACGGCGTCACCTCGCTCCAGGTGTTCGCCACGGCGACCAGCGGCCGCTCGAGGTCCGCATCGGTGAGGCCCGTGGCCTTCAACATCGCGCGCGCAGGAGCCCGCGCCACGCCCTTTTTGATTGCATCGCTCTGCATGTCGCAAACCTTCCGTGCCCTAAAACAAAAAGCCCCGCGACCTGGCTTCAGGTGCGGGGCGCATTCGCCTGAACTTTTCTCAGGCGGGTGGCCCCCACTGAATAACTACATACCGGGGAGTAATCGATTGCCGCATCATAGAGTAACGTCCCGATTCCGATTCAACAAACGGTTTCCTCGTTCCGCGATTGGGGCACCGGAGAAGTTCAGGCCGCGCCCTAAGCGTCGCGAAGCATCAGTAAACGCGATCCATCCAGATTAGTCAAATTTCCATTTATTGCTCGCGGTATAAATCGCGCTTATGCACGTGACGGGAACCCGGCGCTTGACGCCTCCGCGGCCCTTTTGTATAGTTGCGCTTCGTTTGAGCCGTACGTTCGATTCACCGAGGATTAGCCAAGAGCGCGCCATGCATCTGTACTCTAGCTATTTCGCCTTTACGTACCGCTTCCTCCACGCGGGGGAGCGGGCCGGCGAGACGCGCGCGAACAGCAGCACAATCTAGTCAGCGCCTAGTTTCGAAGCAACCGGCCGCGAACCTCCCAGGAGGGCGCGGCTTTTTTGTTGTCCGCGCGGATTGCTCCAGGTAAACGTCCCGGCCATGCCGGTGATGGGAGGCGATGCAACGCACATGAGCAAAATCATCGACTGGCGAAGCAAAATCGACGCGATCGACACAGCGCTGCTCCATCTGCTCAATCTTCGTACCGAACTTGCGCTCGAAGTCGGCCGCCTGAAAGCCGACGAAGGCGTCAGCCTCCGCGTTCCGGCGCGCGAGCAGGAAATCATGTCGCGCATGAAGGCCCTGAATCCGGGCCCGCTCGCCATCGACTCCATCGTCAAGATTTATCAGGTGATTCTCGACGAATCGATTCGCACGCAGCAGCAATACGGCTTCGGCTCGCAGGAGGGGCGCAATTCGGCCTCGCCTGCCGCACCGAAAAAGTCGACCCGAGCAAGGAAATGAAAGTTGCGAAAAACGCGCGCGTGGCATTTCAAGGCGAGCGCGGCGCCTTCAGTGAAGAAGCTGCCGTGAAGCTCCTGGGTGAGGATATCCGGCTCGTCCCGCGTCCGACGTTTGACGCCGCTTTCAGCGCGATCAGCGACGGCGTCGCCGATTATTTGCTCGCGCCGATCGAAAATAGCCTCGCAGGTTCGGTCCACCGATCATTCGATTTGCTGGTGGAAAGCAGTTTGAATATTCTGGCGGAAGTGGTGATACCGATCGCGCACAACCTGATCGCTGTCCCGGGAGCAGCCTTTGACGACCTCGCCGTTGTTGAATCGCATCCGGTCGCCCTGGCGCAGTGCGAGCAATTCTTCGTCGCCCATCCGCGCCTCAAGCGCGTAGTCACCGAGGATACTGCCGGCAGCGTCCGCTCAGTCATCCACGCGAAAGACAAATCGCGCGCTGCCATCGCCGGCCGCCGCGCCGCTTCGATTTACGGTGGCGCGATCCTGCGCGAGCATCTGGAAGACAACCGCGAAAACTACACGCGTTTTCTCCTCCTGGCGACCACGCCGGATGCACCCGAAAACGCCGACAAGCTTTCGCTCGTGTTCCAACTCGACCATCGTCCCGGCGCCCTGGTTCACTCGCTCGAGCCCTTCGCGCGACGCAGTATCAATCTGATGAAGATCGAAAGCCGCCCCGTGCACGGCAGCCCCTGGCAGTACCGTTTCTATCTCGATTTGCAGGCGTCGCGCCGCGATCCGGAAGTCGACGCAGCGCTTGCGGAGCTTGAAAGCTTGGTCGTGAATCTGCGGATACTCGGCTCCTATGTCTCGGCGGCACGAGCGGAGCAGCAATCCCAGCGACAGTGAGGAAAGCAAATGATTTTCAATATGTCCGGTGAAGCAACAGACGCGCAAGTCCAGCATATCGTCGATCGCATCAAGGAATGCGGCTACGAGGCGCACCTGATCCGCGGCAAGGAGCGCACCGTAATCGGGGTCGTCGGCAACAGCCGCACCAGCCGCGAGGAACTTTTTGCGCTCAGTTCCGCGCCGGGCGTCGAGGAAATCGTCCGCATTTCGCATCCGTACAAGCTCGCCGCGCGCAGTGTGCGACCGGAGGGTACCGTGCTCGATCTCGGCAAGGGCGTCACCATCGGCGGTCCGGAAGTCGTCGTCGCGGCCGGCCCCTGCGCGGTCGAAAGCCCGGAGCAAATTGAAAGCGTCGCCGCAAGCGTGGCCAAGGCCGGCGCGAAATTGCTGCGCGGCGGAGCGTTTAAACCGCGCTCATCACCCTACAGCTTCCAGGGACTCGGCGTTGAAGGTCTGAAAATGATGCGCGCGGCGGCCGACCGCAACGGCCTGCTCGTTGTCAGCGAAGTGATGGACCCGTCGCAGATCGAAATCATGCTGCCCTGGGTGGACGTGCTCCAAGTTGGCGCGCGCAACATGCAGAACTACCACCTGCTGCGCGGTCTCGGAGAAGTGCAGAAGCCCGTGCTGCTCAAGCGAGGCATGTCTGGCACGATCGAGGAGCTCCTGCTGAGCGCGGAGTACATCATGTCCGGCGGAAACTACAAGGTGATCCTGTGCGAGCGGGGAATTCGCACCTTCGAGACGGCGCTGCGCAATACGATGGATATCGCCGCGATCCCGGTGCTGAAAAGCCTCTCGCATCTACCCGTGATGGCAGATCCGTCGCACGGCACCGGCAAGCGCGACAAAGTCGCGGCCCTGGCCCGCGCCGCAGTGGCCGCCGGCGCCGATGGCCTGATCATCGAAGTGCACCCGGACCCCGAGCGGGCCATGTCGGACGGCGTCCAATCACTCTACCCGGATCAATTCGCGCAGATGATGAAGGAAGTCCGCGCTGTAGGAGCAGCCGTAGACCGTCGCGTGGCATAGCGCCCCTCGTCACATCCCCGCGGCCTTAAATCCGTACTTTTCAAACACGGCCGTACCCCGTGGCCCGACCAGGAAATCCAAAAACGCCTTGGCCGCCGCCGGATTTCTTGTGTCCTTGATAACCGCAACCGGATAAATTACCAACGTGTGCGACTTCGGGGGCGCCACCGCGACCACCGCGACCTTCTCCGAAGAAATCGCATCAGTGGCATACACAATCCCAGCATCCACATTCCCGGTCTCAACGTATGTCAAAACCTGCCGCACATCTTTCGCCAGAACCGCCTTCGGATTCACCGCCTCATAAATCCCCAACGAAGTCAGAGTCTCCTTCGCATACTGGCCGGCAGGCACGCTCGCCGGCTCGCCCAGCGCCACGCGCTTCACATCCGCCCGCGTCAAGTCCGTGAATGAGGTAAGCCCCAGCTTCGAATCCTTCGGCACGATCAGCACGACTTCGTTGAGCAGCAGGTCTTTGCGCGTGCCCGCCAGCAGCAGCCCCTTCATTTCCAGCGCGTCCATCTGTTTGGGCGCTGCCGAAAGGAAGATATCGACCGGCGCCCCCTGCTCGATCTGCAATTGCAGCGTGCCCGACGCGCCATAACTCACCCTAACGGTCACGTTCGGATGATCCATCGTGTAAATGAGCTTCGCTTCGTCGAGTGCGCCCTTCAAGCTGATCGCCGCAGAGACGGTCAGATTTCGTTTCTCCGACTGGGGCGGCCCGCTGCAGAACAGCACACCGCCGCCCGCAAGAAAAACCATCGCTGCGGCGAAAAGGACAAGAATGCGGGGAACCGAGCGCCACATGAGAAGCCTCCGGGAGCCTTTCGGGAGTCGACACACAGCGATTTGCTTGGCGATACGGATTAACACGCTCTGGGGCGTTAGGTCAATTTTGTTACAGGCGTTTCAGAAGGGATTTGCTGGCCGAATCTCCGCGATCCCGATCTAGATTCGAACAATCATCACTTCGGTGGACTTGATCAGCGCCGCGGCCTTGTCTCCCACTTTCAGCCGCATCTCGCGCACCGCATCGGCCGTGATGATGGAGGTAATCCTTTGTCCGCCGATCGACAGCGCAATCTGCGCAATCAGTCCGTCCACTTTGATCTCCGTCACTCGCCCCGCCAGCTGATTGCGCCCGCTGATCTGCCGGAAATTCGGCCGCCGCTGCTCCACCGGCAACCGCTCCGAATGCAGATGCAGGAATTCGTCCAGCTCGGATTCGGGAATCCGGTGGTGCCCGCCTGCGGTTGTCACCGTGTGCAGCTTCTTCTTGTAAATCCACTGTTTCAGCGTGGGATAGCTAATGCCCAAAATCTTAGCGGCATCGCGGGGGCTGAGCAGCCGTGACGTTCGCGTATTGTTGGCCATTGAGCCAGTTGTAGCCTACTCCGCCGGTCGCGTCAATCAGCCGGATCGTAGCCGCCTCCCGCCGCATCCAATCGGGACGTCTGGTAAACCGGCGTGGGCACATTGATTGACAGTGTCAGCCGCCGAGACTAGACTAATCCGGTACACTATGAAAACGATGCTCCCGAACGCCTGTCGCCGCTGTGCCTGTTGTATGGGCGCGTGTATGTGTGCGTCTTCGGGGCGCCGGAATTCATAGACTAGGTTCGAATTAAAACCAGGCTTGAATTCAGCCCGCCCTCGGAAAATCCGGGAGGCGGGATTTTTTATGGTTGTGCGAGAATTCGGGCTGGACCTGTTCGCCGAGGACGAAAACGAGAGACGCCAAGTGGCAGCACTGAGCCAACTCGACCATCTGAAAATGCTTGAAGCCGAGAGCATCTTCATCCTGCGCGAAGCCGCGGCCGAATTCGCGCATCCGGTGATGCTCTATTCGATCGGCAAGGATTCGTCGGTGATGCTGCGCCTGGCGCAGAAGGCGTTCTACCCCGGCAAGATCCCGTTTCCGCTGCTGCACATCGACACCAGCTATAAATTTCCGGAGATGATCGAGTTTCGAGACTGGTACGCCAAGCACCTCGGCGTCGAGCTGATTGTCCACAAGAATCAAAAAGCCTTGGACGACGGCGCGAATCCCTATTCGCTGGGCACACAGAAATGCTGCGGTTTCCTGAAGACGCGCTCGCTTCTTGACGGCTTGGCCGAAGGCGGGTTTGACGCGGCCTTCGGCGGCGCCCGCCGAGACGAGGAAAAATCCCGCGCCAAGGAACGCGTCTATTCCTTCCGCGATGCGCTCGGGCAGTGGGATCCGAAAAATCAGCGCCCGGAGCTTTGGAGCCTCTACAACAGCCGCCATCACAAGGGCGAGAGCATCCGCGTCTTTCCGCTGTCGAATTGGACCGAGCTCGACGTCTGGCTCTACATTCACGCTGAAAAAATTCCGATTGTTCCTCTCTATTTCGCGAAGGAACGCGAAGCGCTCGTGCGCGGCGAACAGATTCTGCTGCTACAGGCGGGCGTCCGGCCGTTGCCCGGCGAGAAGACTCAAATCGTCAAATGCCGCATGCGTTCGCTCGGGTGCGCTCCGTGCACCGGCGGCATCCGCTCGGACGCGGATACAGTCCCGAAAATCATCGATGAGATGATTTCGTTCCGCCGCTCGGAGCGCGAAAACCGAGCCATCGATCACGACGAAGAAGGCTCGATGGAAATCAAGAAGCGCGAAGGATATTTCTGATGTCGACCGCCACACCAGAGCCGGCCGACGCGCCGTCGGCGTCGTCAACACCTGCCGCCGCGAACGTGGGAGCGGTCGGATCGCTCACCAGCCAACTGGGACTGCTGCGCTTTTCCACCGCCGGCAGCGTCGACGACGGAAAATCGACACTCATCGGCCGCCTGCTCTACGACAGCAAATCCGTCTTCGAAGACCAGCTCGCGTCCGTGCAGAAGAGCAAAGTGAATCGCTCCAGCGGCCCGATTGATTTCTCGCTGCTTACCGACGGCTTGCGCGCCGAGCGCGAGCAGGGAATCACCATCGACGTCGCCTATCGCTATTTTTCGACCCCGAAGCGCAAATTTATCATCGCCGACACCCCCGGCCACGAACAGTACACCCGCAACATGGCTACCGGCGCCTCCACCGCCGAAGCCGCTGTGGTGCTGATGGACGCGACGAAAGGCGTGCTGCGCCAGTCGCGTCGTCATGCTTTCATTGCCCATCTGCTCGGTGTGCAGCACATCGTCGCGGCCGTGAACAAAATGGATCTGGTCGGATTTTCGCAGGAAGTTTTCGACCGCATCTCCGCGGAGTTTCGGCAGTTCGCCGATCACCTCGGCATCCAGAATGTGTACGCCGTCCCCGTGAGCGCGCTCGAGGGGGACAACGTCGTACGCTCCAGCAAACGCATGCCGTGGTTTGAAGGTCCGCCGCTGCTCGAATATCTCGAATCGATTCCCGCCGGCCTTGGTTCGGCTTCCGGACCGCTTCGCCTGCCGATTCAGTACGTGATTCGTCCCGATGCGAGCTTCCGCGGCTTTGCCGGCCAAGTAGTTTCGGGCACGCTGACGGCGGGCGCGACCGTAGTGGCCATGCCCAGCGGCGTAAAGACCAAAGTCCAGTCACTCGTCGCCTTCGAGGATGAGCCCGAATCCGCCGCTCCCGGCGATTCCGTCACCATCACGCTCGAAGATGAAATCGATCTCAGCCGCGGCGACATGCTGGTCGGCGAAGCGAGCCCTCCGCATTCCGGCACGGAGTTCCAGGCTACGCTCGTCTGGATGCATTCCGAACCCCTCGACCCGCACAAGATTTACGTGCTCAAGCACACCACACGAACCGTTCGCGCGCGAGTCAGCCAGATCCGCTATCGCGTGGACATCAACACGCTCGAACACCAGCGCGCGACGAAACTTGAACTCAACGAGATCGCCGCGGTCGATATGAAAACCACGCTGCCACTGCTGTTCGACCCCTACGAACTGAATCGCATCACCGGCAGCTTCATCGTCATCGACCCGCTCACCAATGCCACCGTAGCCGCCGGTATCATCGAGCGCGCCGTCGAGCCAAAGAGTGGCCCGCGCGCCGCCGCTGCGCATCGCAAGCACAGCACGAAGGAAGAGCGCATTCTGCGCTTCGGCCATCCCGCCGCTGCCGTTTGGGTGAAGGGTCGCCCGCACGTCGCGGAGCTTGTCGAGCGCCGCCTGTTCGATGAAGGCTGGCAAGTGCAGCTCGCCGGTCCAAACGATTTCCTTTCCCACGAGCTGGTCACCGTTGCGAAGGCTTTCCGGCTTTCCGGCTACATCACGGTGTTCTGTCCGCTCGATGACGGCACGGACCAAAAACAGGTCGTGCGCGCGATTTTCGGCCCCGACGCCTTTTTCGCCGTCCGCATCACGGATGACACGGACGAAGAAGCCGTGGATCGCATCATGAAAGTTCTCCGCAAATGGCGCGATAATTATTCTCTGGATTCCGAGAAGGGACAATCATGACCGGGCCGGCGCTCGCCGAACAATTCGAGACGCTTTCGGCCGCCGATGCGATCGACCGCCTGCTCGCCGAGAATTCCGGTCCGGTGAAAAACGGCGCCGTCTGCATCACCTGCAGCTTCCAAGCAGAGGACATGATCGTTCTGGATTTGTTGCGCAAGCGTCTGCCTGAAATTCCCGTGCTGTTTCTGGATACCGGCTACCATTTTGCCGAAACCTACGCGTATCGCGACCGCATGGCTCGCGAGTGGAACCTCAATGTGCAGAATCTGGCGGCTAAGCAATCCGTGGCCCAACAGGAATCCGCGTTCGGCATTCTCAACCGCACCGATCCCGGTCGCTGCTGCTATCTCCGCAAGGTCGAGCCGCTTTTTTTCGCGCTCGAGAAATTTGATCTGTGGTTTACGGGCCTGCGCCGCGAACAATCGCCGACGCGCAAGAATCTGAAAGTTGTGGAGAACCATGAGCTGCCCAGCGGCAAAGTACTGCTGAAAGCCAGTCCGCTCGCCGCGTGGACCTGGGGCCAGATCTGGGAATACACGTCGCGGGAAAGAATCGAGTATCTGCCGCTCTACGACGCAGGCTATAAAAGCATCGGGTGCGAGCCGTGCACGGCAATTCCTGCGGCGGGAGCCGATCCGCGCTCCGGCCGTTGGGGCGGCGCGAAGCTCGAATGCGGCATTCACACGGAATCCAAGCGATCCGATCAGTGATCGTCCGATGAACGCCCCCTTGAATGTTTTGATCGGATTTGTAATCGCGCTCGCCGTCGGGATTACCGGTATCGGGGGCGGCAGCTTCACCGTTCCCGCCCTCGTATTGATCGTCGGCATGCCCGCTGCATCGTCGGTCGGAACCGCATTCGTGTTCGCGGGCGCCCTACGTTTGATTGCCGCGCCGTTTTATCTCGCAGGCCGGCATATTCACGGGCGCTATCTCTGGCTGTTGCTGCAGGGCGCCGTTCCAGGCTTGCTGATCGGCACTCTGTTTCTACGCCTGCTCAGTAAGTCCGGCGGCAATCCCGTGATCGTCGTCGTGCTGGGTGTGATTCTCACCGCCTCGTCCTGCATCACGTTCTTCTCGCGCCTGCAAAATCGCAGCTTCGCAAAGAAAAATTCACGCTGGCTTCCATGGCTTGCGCTGCCGATCGGCGTCGAGGCGGGATTTTCGTCGGCGGGAGCCGGCGCGCTCGGCACCGTGCTGTTGCTCAACTATTCGGAGATGTCGGCCCCCGAGGTCGTGGGCACGGATATCCTGTTCGGCTTGGTGCTGGCCGTGATCGGCAGTCTGTTCCAGTGGAAATTCGGCGCGATCCATAGCCGCGTGCTGCTGCAGATCCTCGCGGGCGGGGTTCCGGGCGTGCTGATCGGCTGTCTGCTGGCGAAGCGCGTGCCGGCGCGAAAACTGAAGTTCGTTATCGCCGGAATCGCGATCTTTGCGGGATTGCAGCTCGTCTGGAGCGGTTCGCGTTCGATGGCGGTCAAGCGTCCAACGAGCATCGCCGTTGGCGCCGTACCAAAATCCACAAACTAATCCGTAGATTGTAGAGCGGACTATAGATCGAATCCGAGCTGGAGCCTCGCGGCTTCCGACATGCGCGACGGCCCCCACTGTGGCTCGAAGACGATTTCGACGTCGACTTCTTTTACGTCCGGCAGCTTCCCAAGTTTGCTTTCGACGTCCATTTTCAGGACGTTGCCCATTCCGCATCCGGGAGCGGTCATCGACATTTTGATTTCGATGCGGTTGCCCCCCTGATCGAGGGGTTTAATGTCGCAGGCATAGATCAGGCCGAGATCAGCGATGTTCACGGGAATTTCCGGATCGTAGATCGTCTTCAGCTGATCCCAGACCAGTTTCTCGCTGAACCGCACAGGCTCGCCGCCGGCGTCCGACGTCGGAGGCTGCAGGCCGAGCGCGTCGGCGTCCTTCACGTCAATGCGGAACATTCCGTGCGCGCTGGTCACCGTCCAGCTGCTGCCGAGGAACTGCATCACGCTCACGCCGGTGCCGGCGGGCAGGATGGATGGATCGCCGCTCGGAATGGCGATCGCGGGGGTTTCGCGTTTGAGTTGGATGTATTCGTTCATGCTGAATTTCCAGCTACTCAGTCGAAACCGGATCTTGCTTGCCTTCGAGCGCGGCGTGAAGCGTGTGCCAGGCGAGCGTGGCGCATTTCACGCGGACGGGGAACTCGGAGACGCCGGAAAACACGGTCAGCTTGCCGAGATCGGATTCTTCGGCGGTTTTTTTCGCGTGTCCGGTGACCAATTCATGGAAGCGCTCGAAGATTTTTTCCGCTTCTGCCATCGTTTTGCCCTTCACGATCTGCGTCATCATCGACGCGGAGGCTTTGGAAATCGCGCAGCCGGCGCCCTGGAAGCTGACGTCCTTGATGGCGTCGCCCTCGAGCGTAACGTAGATCGTGAAACGATCGCCGCACAGCGGATTGAAGCCTTCGGCCTTGTGATCCGCCCCGGGCTGCACGCGAAAATTTCGCGGCGTCTTGCTGTGTTCCAGAATTACGTCCTGATAAAGGTCGCGCAGGTCGGACATCAGGCGAAAACCTCCTTCACCTTTTGAATGCCGCCAACCAGTGCGTCGATTTCCTCGCGGGTATTGTAGACGGCGAAGGAGGCGCGCGCCGTGGCCGGTATGCCGAAGCGCTCCATGATGGGCTGCGAGCAGTGGTGCCCGGTGCGAATGGCGATGCCTTGCTGATCGAGGATCGTGCCGATGTCGTGCGGATGCACCCCTTCGATGACGAAAGAAACGACCGAGGCTTTCTCTTTCGCCGTACCGATGATTCGCACGCCGGAAATCGCCGAAAGCCTCGCCGTGGCGTACTGGAGCAAGTTGTGTTCGTGCGCGCCGATATTCTCGATGCCGACGTTCTCGACGTACGTCAGCGCCGCGCCGAGTCCGATCACTCCGGCGATATCGGGCGTACCGGCCTCGAACTTGTAGGGCAGTTTGTTGTAGGTCGTGCGTTCGAAGGTGACCGAGCTGATCATGTCGCCGCCGCCCTGGTAGGGAGGCATGGATTCAAGCAGCGCCGTCTTTCCGTACAGGACGCCGATGCCGGTGGGCCCGTAGACTTTGTGGCCGGAGAACGTGTAGAAATCGCAATCGAGCGCTTGGACGTCGACCTTCATATGCGGCACGGCCTGCGCGCCGTCGACCAGAACGGGCACGTTGTGCGCATGCGCCAGCTCGACCATGCGCTCGAGAGGATTGATGGTGCCGAGAGCGTTCGAGACGTGGGTGACAGCGACAAGCTTCGTTTGCGGGCCGAGCAGCCTGGCGTATTCCTCGAGCAATAGCTCGCCATGGTCGTTGATCGGCGCAACACGGAGTTTTGCTCCCTTTTCTTCGCAGAGGATCTGCCAGGGAACGATGTTCGAATGGTGCTCCATGGCCGTGATCAGGATTTCGTCTCCCGCGCCAATGCGGGTGCGGCCAAACGTGTGCGCGACGAGGTTGATGCCCTCCGTTGTGCCCCGGACGAAGATGATTTCGTGCGAGTGCTTGGCGTTGATAAACCGCTGCGCGATCGTACGGGCGCCTTCGTAGTCCGCCGTCGCGGTCTCCGATAGGTAGTGAACGCCGCGATGCACGTTGGCGTTGGTGCCCTGGTAATAGCGCATGATGGACTCGATCACGGCGCGGGGTTTCTGCGAGGTGGCGGCATTGTCAAGATAGACCAGCGGCTTGCCGTGGACCATGGTTTCGAGAATCGGGAAATCGGCGCGCACGCGCACGGCATCGATCGGATCGGCGACCGAATGCGGCGGTGAATCGATTCTGCGGGCGGCGGTGGTCATGCAACCCTCCCGAGAGAACTTTCCGCGAGGCGCAGCGCCTGCGTGTGGATCAGTTTCTCGACGTGAGTGCGGACCGGGCCTTCTTTCATGCGGTCAGTGCACTCGCTGGCAAAGGCGACGAGTAACAGCCGGCGCGCGGAGGTTTCGTCGATGCCGCGCGAGCGCAGGTAAAACAGCGCGTTTTCCTCGATCTGACCGATGGTTGCGCCGTGCGTGCACTTCACGTCGTCGGCGTAAATTTCAAGTTGCGGCTTGGTGTCGATTTGGGCGGTGTCTGAAAGCAGCAGGTTGCGATTGGTCTGCTTCGCGTCGGTTTTCTGCGCGTCCTTGTGCACGATGATGCGGCCGTGGAAGACGCCATGGGCACGGCCATCGAGAATGCCATTGTAAAACTGGCGACTGCCGCAGTGCGCACTGGCGTGTTCGACAAGCATGTAATTGTCCAGATGCTGACGGCCGTCGCCAATGAAAAGACCGTTGATCAGGCACTCGCCGCCTTCGCCGGCCAGGACCGGATGTACATTGTTACGCACGAGCGCGCCGCCGAGCAGGATGGAGTGCGACGCGACGTCCGCCGCGCGGCCCTGCTGAATCCGAAGCGTTGAGACGTTGTAGCTGCTGGTGTGTTCGCGCTCGATCATGTAGTGCGAGACGACGGCGTGATCGCCGGCGACCAACTCCGTCACGGCATTGCACAGAGCTTCGCCCGTGCCGAGAGAAGTGTAGTCTTCAACCACGGTCGCCTGACCGTTTTCTTCGACCACAATCAAGTTGCGTGGATGGCTGACAACCGGGGAATCGTGTTCGGTCGAGACGTAGAGGACCGCGACAGGCTCCTCGAGCACGACGCCCTTCGGGACGTGGACGTACGCGCCGTCTTCAAGGAATGCGGTGTTGAGCGCGCCGAAAGAATCCCGCTCGAGATTCAGATAGCGGCCGAGGTGCTTTTCGACGGCAGCCGGATTTCTCGCGATTTCCGAGGCGAGGCTGGCGACCGTCACGCCCTTCGGCAGCTCTCGGATCGAGGAAAGCGCCGGAACGAAGCGTCCGTCTACGAAAACCAGGCGCGAAGCTACCCCGGCCATAAACAACGGTGCGAGAGCTTCCTGTGACGGCGGCTTCTGTCCGTTGCGCGCCAGTTGAAACGCAGTTTTGGTGATCGCGCCGGGGTTCGTGAATCGCCAGTCCTCGTCGCGCATCGTGGGGAAGCCGGTTTCGCTGAAGCGTGCGAAACCGTCGTGGCGGAGTTGCTTCAGCCAGGCGAGATGGTGGCACGGCGCGGATTTTTCAAAACCGCCGAAGCTTTCGGCGTAACGGGCGATGGCTTGTGATGCGCTGGCCAATTTCCTGATCCTTTCAAATTCGCGCTTCGGCGATTAAGGCGAACAACCTCACACCAGCGAGACGGGATGAGCCATCTCAATCCGAGGCGCCGGCTGCGGCCTCGTACGTCGCGTAGCCTTTGTCTTCTAGTTCGAGCGCCAGTTCCGGGCCGCCGCTGCGGGCAATGCGGCCGTTGACGAGCACATGAACTTTGTCCGGCACGATGTAGTCGAGCAGGCGCTGGTAGTGTGTTACGACCAGCATGGCGCGGTCGGGGCTGCGCATGGAGTTGACGCCTTTCGCGACAATTTTGAGCGCGTCGATATCGAGGCCGGAATCGGTTTCATCCAGGATTGCGAGCTTCGGTTCGAGCACGGCCATCTGCAAAATCTCATTGCGTTTTTTTTCGCCGCCCGAAAAGGCCTCGTTCACGGAGCGGTTCAGGAGCTTGTCGTCCATGTCGAGCAGCTTCAGTTTCTGGCGCAGCATGGGGAGAAAATCCATGGCGTCCATTTCGTCGAGGCCGCGATGTTTGCGGACCGCGTTCAGAGCGGAGCGCAGAAAATAGGCGTTGCTGATGCCGGGAATTTCGACCGGATACTGGAAGGCCAAAAATAGTCCTTCGCAGGCGGCTTCCTCCGGCTTCATGGCCAGCAGGTCCCTGCCATCGAAGTGAATCTCGCCGCCGGTCACGTGGTACGTCTCACGGCGGGCGAGCACTTGTGCCAGAGTGCTCTTGCCGGAGCCATTGGGGCCCATGATCGAATGCACTTCTCCGGGATTCAGCTGGAGGTTGATGCCGCGGAGGATTTCGCGATCCTCGACACGGACTTTCAGGTTCTTAATGTCTAAAAGACTCATCCCGTTCGTTCCTTTGTTTGTGGCTGCCCCCCTTTGGTTCGTCGATCAGGAGTGGCGCCGATCCTTGGTTTTTCCGTTGCGCATCACTAGCCTACGCTGCCTTCGAGGCTCACGCTCAGGAGCTTTTGGGCTTCCACTGCGAACTCCATTGGCAATTCCTTGAAAACTCGCTTGCAGAAACCGTTCACGATCATGCTGACAGCGTCTTCTGCTTTCAGGCCGCGTTGGCGCAGATAGAACATCTGATCTTCACCGATTTTCGAGGTGGAGGCCTCATGCTCCATGCGGGCTGTCGAGTTTTTCACTTCAATGTACGGGAACGTGTGAGCGCCGCACTTGTCGCCGATCAGCAGGGAGTCGCACTGTGTGTAATTCCGCGCGCCGACGGCATCCTTCATGATTTTCACTTGGCCGCGGTACGTGTTCTGGCCGTGACCGGCGGAAATCCCTTTCGATACGATGGTGCTGCGCGTGTTTTTCCCGATGTGAATCATTTTCGTACCGGTGTCGGCCTGCTGGTAATTGTTGGTGAGCGCGACGGAATAGAATTCGCCGACGGAATTTTCACCCTGCAGGATGCAGCTGGGATACTTCCAGGTAATGGCCGAGCCGGTCTCGACCTGAGTCCAGGAGATCTTGGAATTCTTTCCACGGCAGGTTCCACGCTTGGTGACAAAATTGTAGATTCCCCCCTTACCGTTCTTGTCGCCGGGATACCAGTTCTGCACGGTGGAGTATTTGATTTGTGCGTCGTCTAGCGTGATCAGCTCGACAACCGCAGCGTGCAGTTGATTTTCGTCGCGAATCGGAGCGGTGCAACCTTCGAGATAACTGACCGAGGCGCCTTCGTCCGCGACGATCAACGTGCGCTCGAACTGGCCGGTTTCCGCGGCATTGATGCGGAAATAAGTGGAAAGCTCCATGGGGCACTTCACGCCCTTGGGGACATAGACGAACGAACCGTCGGTAAAAACGGCGGCGTTGAGCGCGGCGAAAAAGTTGTCCGTGTGTGGGACGACGGTGCCGAGATATTTCTTCACCAGGTCGGGATGCTTCTGCACGGCTTCGGAGAAAGAGCAAAAGATCACACCGACATCGTTGAGCTTTTCCTTGAACGTGGTGGCGACAGAGACGCTGTCGAACACCGCGTCAACGGCCACACCCGCGAGCAGTTTCTGTTCGGCGAGCGGAATGCCGAGCTTTTCATACGTGCGCAGGATTTCTGGATCGAGCTCGTCGAGCGACTTCAGATTCGGCTTCTGTTTCGGAGCGGAGTAATACGAGATCGCCTGATAGTCGATGGGGGGATAGTGAATGTTGGCCCACTTCGGCTCGGCTTGATTTGTTTCCAGCGTCATCCAGTGGCGGAAGGCCTTCAGGCGCCATTCGAGCATGAACTCCGGTTCGTTCTTTTTCGCGGAGATGAAGCGGATGATTTCTTCGCTCAAACCTTTGGGCGCACGGTCCTCACCGATGTCGGTAATAAACCCCCATTTGTACTCCTGCTGCGCCAGCTCGCGAATTGCGGCGTCGGTATTCGAACTCATTGAATTCCCCCGGACGAAATCGTGGAGACCACTCGGCCCCGCGCGTCTTTGATGTTGGTGAGGTGCATGGGATGCAGCAGGTCGGAAAGCGTGATCTTTTCGAGCACGCCGCGGACGGCCTGGTTGATGACTTGCTGGTTGCTCTTGATCGGGCAGCAAGGCTCGAGATTGCACAGGCCGGTGACTTCGCTGCTGCATTCGGTGAGCGCCACGGGCCCTTCGATGGCGGCGATCATTTCCACGACGGAAATCTCGTGCGGCTCGCGGGCCAGCAGATAGCCTCCCTTGATGCCGCGATAGGACACCAGCAGACCGCTCTGCAGAAGCTCCTTCAGGAGCTTGCTGACCGTCGAGAGAGGAAGCTTCGACTCGCGGGCGAGATCGCGGGCCGTGCGCATGGCCGAGCCTTCGGCCCGGGCCATGCAGGTCATCAGGACCAGGCCGTAGTCTGTTAATTTGCCGAGCCTTACCATGAGGGGCTCCGGAATCGAGATATATAGCACTAAACTAGTACGGTTTCATATTAGCAGCGGTACGAAGTAGATGCAAGCGCAGAAGAAGCGGCGTGAGGTCGATCGGGGGTATCGTTTCCGTCGGTGACGGCCTGGGGAGCAGGCCATTGCTTGTCGCGTGGACGCTGGACGGGCCTACCGGGGGCCAGGCTTCGCCCGCAACAGGAGAACCGGGACGCGCTTGGCTGTCGCCGCGCAGAAGCCGGAGTGGGACCTGGCACACGCTGGCGCGATTTGTTCCTATCGAAACGCGCGATTAGACAGTCCGGGTTTAGCTTGGTACTCTGCGGGAAGAAAGACGATTGCCAACCGAACAGCGGCTGGCCCGCGGGGGGAACTCATCCATGATTGCTGAGTTCAAAGACGGTGAGATGGCCATGCGGCCATCTGGGGGTCCGACCTGGAACGGCGGCGCGGTCGCCGGAAGCGGCGCGGGCGCGGAGAGGCACGTCTCGAAACAGGACAGTGCCGTCGCGCCACCGGTGCGGTCGGCAAGAAAGGCGAGATCGGCGGTGCGCTCGTATGCGATCTCCACGGTGCTGGTGGCGGCGGCCTTGGGTTTGACCGTGATGGTGCGCGGAATTCTGCCTTATCCATTTTTGTATCTGTTTTTCGCGGCGGTGATGGCGAGCGCGTGGATTGGCGGGACGCTGGTCGGATTGTATTCGGTCGTAATCTCGGCGCTGGTGGTGGCGTACTACATCGTGCCGCCATTCGACGCATTCTGGATGACGGCGACGGATGCGGAATATTTCAGCGTGTTCGTGATTTGCGTTTTGGTGGCGAGCTGGGTGAGCTCGGCGAAGAAACAGAGCGAGGAAGCGCTGACGGAAGCCAAGGACCAGCTGGAATCTCGCGTGAATGTGAGGACCGCGGAGCTGCGGAAGTCGAACGAAGAGCTGCGGCGCAGCATCGAGGAACACCGAAAGGCGCAGCACGCGCTGATGAATACACAGGCGGAGTTGGCGCATTTGTCGCGCGTGTTCACGATGGGTGAGCTGACGACGTCGATCGCGCACGAGGTGAATCAGCCGTTGACGGCGGTGGTGACGCAGGGGCACGCGTGCATGGAGTGGCTGTCGGCGAATCCGCCGGAGTTGGCCGAGGCGCGCGAATCGGCGCAACGGATTATTCAGGACGGCACGCGGGCGGGAAGAATCCTGGGGCACATCCGTTCGCTGGTGAAGAAGGATGTGCCGGAGCGGGACCTTCTGAATATGAATGAAGTGATTCAGGAGCTGGACACGTTCTTGCACGGTGAGGCACTGAATCAGCGTGTGTCGTTGCAGATGGATCTGGACCCCGAGCTGCCGCGCGTGCGCGGCGATCGCGTGCAGCTGCAGCAAGTGGTCCTGAATCTGATCATGAACGGCATGGAGGCCATGCGGGGCATGAGTGGAAACGGCGCGAAGGAAATCGCGATTCGGACCCGCCGCGATGATGGTGCGAAGGGGATTCAGATCGTGGTGGAGGATTGCGGGATCGGGTTGAGCCCCGAAATCGCGGACAAGATTTTTCAGCCCTTCTTTACGACGAAGGAGCAGGGGATTGGCATGGGGCTGTCGATCAGCCGGACGATTGTAGAATCGCACGCGGGACACATTTGGGCGACGCCCCGGGCGGAGCGCGGAGCGGTGTTTCAATTCACGATACCGATCGAATCGTAGATGCCGACGACACAGACGGAATCCATGGTGTTTGTGGTTGACGACGACGCGTCGATTCGCGCCGCCGTGAAGAGCCTGTTGAAATCCGTCGGGCTGCGTTCGGAATCATTTGGTTCGACGGAGGAATTCGTGAGCGCGGTCCGGCCCGACACGCCGAGCTGCCTGGTACTGGACGTGCGGCTACCGGGAATGAGCGGACTGGACTTCCAGGCGGAGCTCGAGAACCGCGGCGTACGAATTCCGATCATTTTTATCACCGCTCACGGTGACATTCCCATGACTTCGCGGGCGATGAAAGCGGGCGCGGTAGAATTTCTGCCGAAACCGTTTCAGAAGGGCGAACTGCTGGATGCGATTCACCAAGCACTGGAGCGCGACCGGGTGTTCCGAGAGGAGGAAGCGGGTCTCGCGGACCTGCGCTCACGATTTGAATCTCTGACCGAACGCGAACAGGAAGTGATGGCGCTGGTGGTGAACGGACTGATGAATAAGGAAGTGGCTGCGGAATTGGGCGTGACGGAAATTACGGTGAAAGTGCATCGCGGTCACGTCATGCAGAAAATGAGGGCCGGATCGCTGGCCGAGCTCGTGCGCATGGCGGAAAGGCTCAAGCCGAGGCGCCGTAAGTAGCTCATCCTGCAAACCTTGCCTGACTATACTAAGGCATAATTGTCCCCCCCCTTTTGTCGTTGCAAGCTTACAGCATGACGACGACGTCCTGGACCAGCCAAGCAGCGAATTTGCGGAATCCATCCATTGTGACGCTTGCGGATCGTTCGGCCGCCGAATCGCGACAGGACGGGGATTGCGCCCGCCTGCTTCAGATCGCGACGCGAATTTCCTGCGCAGCGCCCCTGGAAGACATTTATAACGAGATTGCGGAATTTGCCGCAGCAGCCGCGAAATTCGAGTCCTGTGGCGTGTGCGTCGCCGAAGGCGAGAGCCTGACTTCGCGATCGGCGCAGAGCTACCATCCCGAGGCCCTGCATCGCGTCAAAATCCAGTCGGTGATCGACACCACTGGCTGGAGGGCTGGTAACGTCGTGCTGGTGGCAGCACTGGAGAACGCGTGGGCCGATCCTCGCGCGAAGCTGTTCTTCAGCGATCCTCTGCGGGACCGGATTGAATCGTTTTTGTCGATCGCGATGGTGAGCGGCGGACGGCTGGTTGGGGCGGTTAACCTGATCGACCGGTCGGGCAAGACGCCGGATGAGCGCGCCGTCGCACACATCGCCACCATCGGGCAGTTGGCCGGAGCGGAAATCGAGCGGGCGAGACTGTTGTCTGAGAACGCCCAGCTCGCGGAACGGCTGGAGGCGCGGAAAATCGTGGAGCGCGCGAAGGGGATTTTGCAGCGCAATTTGCAGATGAGCGAAGAGGATGCGTATCTGACGCTTCAGCGAGAGAGCCGGCAGCGACGGAAGTCGATGAGGGAAGTGGCTGAGGCGATTGTTTTGAGCGAAGATTTGAAGAAAAAGAAGTAAGTTCTCGCCAGTTCGACCTGTCCGATTTCTGCTGGTTCCTAACTCCATTCCATAAGCTGTGACGACCAGGTTGGCCCACGCGCGTACGGAGAAATCCATGAGCGCAGGGGCGGTGCTGCGTCCCGATCGGACGACGGCTGCGGAGTTCACGGCTTGCATCCCGCCGAGTTTGAAGGAAAATGCCGCCAAGATGCTGGCGCTGCGGAGTGCTAGAATTCGCCGGAATGTATGGCGCCAACCGACCATGCGACGCGTGAACGGGCTCGGCTGATCAGCGCGCGGCTCGACCGGCTTCCTACGACCCGCTACATCTGGAAATTGGTGCTGCTGCTCTCGCTGGGAGGCTGCTTTGAATTCTACGATCTTTTCCTAATGACGTACATCGGGCCCGGATTGATCCGCAGCGGGCTGTTTGCGGGTACGTCCGTTTCGTTTTTCGGAATGACGGGCCTTGCGAGCTTTGTCGCGGCCACGTTCGCGGGGCTTTTCATCGGGACGCTGATGTTCGGATTCACGGCGGATCGGTTGGGTCGGCGTGCGATTTTCACGTTTTCGCTGCTGTGGTATACGGCGGGATCGATCGTGATGGCCTGCCAAATGACGACGCACGGAATTCTGCTTTGGCGGTTGGTTGCGGGGATCGGGATCGGCGTCGAGCTGGTGACGATCGACACGTATATTGCGGAACTGATGCCGAAAGAGATTCGCGGAAGGGCGTTTGCTGTGAATCAGGTGGTGCAATTCACCGCGATTCCGGTGGTGGCGTTGGTGGCGTGGTTGTTGGTGCCGCATCGGCCGCTCGGCATCGACGGTTGGCGCTGGGTGGTACTGATCGGATCGGTCAGCGCGATTTTCGTATGGATCATCCGGCGCGGAATTCCGGAAAGCCCTCGGTGGCTGATCGCACGCGGATATTTGCGCGAGGCCGAGGGCGCTGTGGCCGAGATGGAAGCGCGCGTGGCGAGCGAATCGGGCGGAGAGCTGCCGCCGATTTCGGCGAACGCGATTGCCTCGCCGCCTGTGGGCCGAACCGTGAGCTTCGTGGGGATTTTTCAGACGCCGTATCTGAGGCGCACACTGATGCTGACGGTATTTCAGCTGGCGCAGACCATCGGTTATTACGGCTTCTCATCCTGGGTGCCGACGTTGCTGATCGCGGCGGGGATTCGCACCACGGCGAGCCTGGAGTATTCGTTCGTGATCGCGATTTTTGCGCCGGCGGGGCCCCTGCTGGTTCAGAGAATTGCCGACCGGTTCGAGCGGAAATGGCAGATCGTATGGAGCGCGATTTGCATCGGGGGATTCGGGCTGCTGTTCGCGCGGCAGCACGCGCCGGCGTGGTTGATCGTGCTGGGCGTGCTGCTGACTTGTTCGAATAACTGGATGTCGGTGGCGTTTCATGCGTATCAGGCGGAACTGTTTCCGACCCGGGTGCGCGCGCAAGCGGTGGGGTTCGTTTATTCCTGGAGCCGGTTCAGCGCAATTTTCACGAGCCTGATGATCGGATTCTTTCTGAGCAATTTCGGCGTGCGGGGAGTGTTTGCGTTTATTGCCGCGGCGATGTTGACGGTGGTGCTGGCGATCGGGCTTTTCGGACCGCGGACACGGGGGTTGGCGCTGGAGTCGATTTCCGGGTGAGGACGCGCCTTGAAACCGCGCTTCGCAAGCCCGTGCGGGCCGCACCTGAAAGGTGCGACCCACACGGTAAGACCGGCCCGGCACTACGGTTTGGCAATCATGGAGGCCCCGGTGGGGAGCTGATCGGCATCCCAGCCGCCGCCGAGGGCTTCGATCAGCTGGACGCTGGATTGCATCTGCTCCATCCGCAGCGAAATCTCCGTTTGTTGATTGCCCAAGAGCGCCGTTTCAGCAGTGATCACGTTGAGGTAGGGATCGAGGCCGGTTTTGTAGCGATCGGTTGCGAGGTTTAGCGTATGTTGCGCGGCCGCCACGGCTTCGTGCTGCTGTTGGTATTCCTGCTCGAGGATGCGCAAGCTGGCGAGGTCATCTTCGACCTGCTGGAACGCGGTCAGGACGTCCTGGCGATAGTTGGCGATGGTTTCATCATAGTTGGCGCGGTACTGCTGCAGGGTGGCGCGGCGAAGTCCGCCGTCATAGAGAGTTTCGCTCACCGCCGGGCCAGCGGAGAAAAAGCGGCTGG
The DNA here is from genome assembly GCA_049696975.1 of Candidatus Acidiferrales bacterium. Taxonomy (GTDB): domain Bacteria; phylum Acidobacteriota; class Terriglobia; order Acidiferrales; family UBA7541; genus Palsa-295. Next base: position 56,676 of record JBAVUW010000067.1, read on the forward strand.
GCCAGGTGAACCATTTGGCGATTTGCGAGCTTTCCAGGCCCAGGGACGCGCTGAGCGTTAACGACGGAAAATAGGCGGCACGGGCGACTCCGATCTGCGCGTTGGCCTGCGCCATGTCGCGCTCCCCCGCGGCCACGTCAGGACGGCGCTCGAGCAGCGCCGAGGGAACGCCAACGGGAATCGCCGGCGGCGGCATCGAGAGAGGCTTGACGGGAATGGTCAGTTCGGACGGCGGTTTGCCGATCAGCACGGCGATGGCATGCTCGTATTGCGCGCGGGCGATGCCGAGATTGGTATCTTGCGCACGCGCCGTGTCGAGTTGGGTTTGGGCCTGGGCGACGGATTCTTCGCTGTCGATACCTGTTTCGTAGAGCGCTTTGGTGAGATCGAGCGCGTCCTGATATGCCTTGACGGTTTGATCGAGCAATTGTTTTTGTGCATCCTGCGAGCGGAGATTGTAATAGTCGACGGCAACTTCGGCTTGGGCGGTGAGCCGGACGTTTTGAAGATCGGCGGCAGACGCTTGTGCCGCGTATACGTTGGCCTTCACCTGATTGCGAATTTTGCCCCAGAGGTCGACCTGATAGGTGGCGTCAAACGGCAGAACGTAGTCCGTGAACGTGCCCACCGAACCGGACCCTGAGCCCGTTCCTCCTGTCCCGCCGGTCCCCGCCACGCCGGTGTGGAGAGTGGAAGAGGGACGCTCCCAGGTGACCCCGGGACCGACCGTCACCGTGGGGAAGAGCTGCGCGCGGACTTCTTTGACCATCGCGCGGGCAACCAGAAATGCGGCGGCTGCAGAGGCGACGTTCTGGTTCGAGACGTTGACCTGCTTTTCAAGATCGTCCAGCTCCTGATCGCCGAAGATCTCCCACCAATCGCCCTTGAGCTGGGTGTCCTGCGGCTCGGCGACTTTCCAACCGTCGAGCTCTTTGTACGCGGGGGGCGTGTCCACGGGCGCGCGGGAGTATGGGGGGCCGACATTGCAGCCGGCGAGCAGCGGCAGAAGGGCCATTGCGCCGGATAGAGCGACGAATGCGGCTGCCATTTCGCATCGACCGCGTAGTCCGTCGTGTGGTTGTTGGGTTCGCATTTCACTCTTCGCGATTCGCTTCGCGATTCTCCTTTTCAACATCAATCCCCGTGGCTGGGTTCCCACTCAGCCTTGCCAAAAATATTGTCGCGCTTTCCTTCGATGCGCAGGCGCATACGATCGAAGGTCAGATAGACGACCGGCGTGGTGTAGAGGGTGAGCAGCTGACTCATGATCAGGCCTCCGATGATGGTGATGCCGAGCGGGCGGCGCAGCTCGGAGCCCGTGCCCGTGCCGAAGGCAAGAGGCAGTGCGCCCATCAGCGCGGCCATTGTGGTCATCAAGATCGGGCGAAAGCGCAGCAGGCACGCCTCGAAAATCGACTCCGCGGGACTCTTTCCCTCCTCGCGTTCGACCTGGAGCGCGAAGTCGATCATCATGATGGCGTTCTTTTTCACAATGCCGATCAGCAGGACGATGCCGATGATCGAGATGATGTTGAGATCCACCTTGAAAAGCATCAACGCGAGCATCGCGCCGACGCTGGCTGGTGGCAGGCTCGAAATGATCGTCAGCGGATGCACAAGACTCTCGTACAGAACGCCGAGAACGATATAGACAGCCAGGAGAGCAGAAAGAACCAGAATGGGTTCGGTGCTGAGCGATTGCTGATAGGCGAGCAAGGTGCCCGCGAAGAAGCCTTGAATCGTGGAGGGCATTCCGACCCGCCGCTGCAGGTCCAGAATGGAGGCTGTGGCGTTGCTGAGCGAGGTGTTGGGATTCAAGTTGAAGGAAACGGTCACGGAGGGAAACAAACCCGTGTGGTTGATCGCCAGTGGAACGGTGTTGGTCTGGCTGGTTGCGATGGCGCGCAGCGGGATGTTCCTGCCGGGAGTGCCCGATTGACCGGGCGATTGAAAGTAAATGTTTTTCAAGCCCTCGGGGCTTTGCCAGAACTGAGGCGCCACTTCCAGAACGACGTAGTACTGATTCAGAGGCGCGTGGATGACGGAAACTTCCGATTGGCCGAAGGCGCCATAGAGAGTCGAGTCCAGCTGTTGGGTGGTGATGCCGAGCTTGGCAGCGTTGGCGCGATCGTAGGTCATCATCTCGTCAAGACCGCCATTTTGCTGGTCGGAATTGACGTCCTGAAAACCGGGCAGCTTTCGAATCTCGCGCAACAGGATCGGTCCCCAGTGCGACAGATCCTGCACGGTATCGGCCTGGAGGGTGTATTGATACATGGCGTTGCCGCCGCGGCCGCCGATCCGAAGGTCTTGCGAGGCCTGCAGGAAGACCGACGCGACGGGCATGCGGTTCAGCTTGGGCCGAATGCGGGCGATGATCTGGGTCGCACTGATTTTGCGCTCGCTGAGTGGCTTGAGCGCGACGAAGACGTTGCCCGTATTGGTGGCGCCGCCGCCCCCGGTGAAGGCGATTACATTGGCCACCGCGGGGTCTGCCTTGATCACTCCGACGATTCTCTGAAGCGAATCGTTCATCGAGGGAAACGACGCGTCTTGCGGGCCCTGCATGCCGCCGTTGAGTGTGCCGGTGTCCTGGACGGGGAAAAAGCCCTTGGGGAGTACGACGATCAGAACGACGTTGAGGGCGATGGTGACGAAGAGCACCAGAAGCGCGAGCACGGGATGGTTGAGCACCCCATGCAGCGTGCGTCGGTAGAAGGACAGCAGCGCGTCGAAGAACTTTTCGCTCCATTTGTAAATGCGGCCGTGCGATTCACCGCGCTCGTCGCGGAGCAGAACCGCGCACATCATGGGTGTCGTGGTGAGGGAGATGACCATCGAAACGACGATGGCTGCCGACAGCGTCACGGCGAATTCGCGGAACAGCCGACCGACGATGCCTCCCATCAGCAGGAGCGGGATGAAAACGGCGACGAGCGAAATACTGATGGAGAGAACGGTGAAGCCGATTTCCGCAGCGCCCTTGAGTGCGGCATCGAAGGGTTTCATCCCGGATTCGAGATGGCGTGAGACGTTTTCCATGACCACAATGGCGTCGTCGACGACGAAGCCCGTTGAAATCGTGAGCGCCATGAGGGAAAGATTGTCGAGACTATATCCGAACAGGTACATCACCGCGAAAGTGCCGAGAAGGGAAGTCGGCACGGCGACCGCAGGTATCAGCGTCGCGCGCGGGTTTCGCAGAAAAACGAAGACGACGAAGATGACGAGAATGATGGAGATAATGAGCGTGCGTTCGACGTCGATGATGGAGGCGCGGATCGTGGTGGTGCGGTCCAGCACCATGGTCAAGTCGATGCCCAGAGGAATGGAGGCCTTCAGCGACGGGAGCTGCTGCTTGATGGCATCGACGGTCTGAATGATGTTGGCGCCAGGCTGGCGGAAAATGATCAGCATCACGGCGCGTTTGCCGTTCAGGAATCCGCCCGTGCGGATGTTCTGCACGGAGTCGGTAACCGCGGCGACGTCCGAGAGATGAACAGCCGCGCCGTGGCTGTAACCAACGACGATCGGTTTGTAATCCGCGGCCAGCGAAATCTGATCGTTGGCGATGATATCGGCGGTCACGATGCCATTTGAAATCTGACCCTTCGGCTGGTCGGCATTCTGAAGGCTGAGTACCGATTGAAGATTCGCCAGTGTCAGACCGTAGCTCGCAAGCTGAGTGGGGTTCGCATCGACGCGCACCGAGGGGAGCGCGCCGCCGCCGGCATTGACCTGACCAACGCCCTGCACCTGCGAAAGCTTCTGCTCCATGATCGTTGAGGCCACGTCGTAGAGTTTTGCCGGGCCGTACTTGTCGGAGGTGAGTCCCAGAATCATGACCGGCGCATCGGCGGGATTGACCTTTTTATAGCTTGGATTCGAGGGCAGGTTTGCCGGCAGATAGGCGCGCGCGGCATTGATGCCGGATTCGACGTCGCGCGCTGCGCCGTCGATGTCGCGGCTGAGATCAAACTGGATCGTTACGGACGTGCTGCCGAGCGAGCTTGCGGAGGTCATCTCGGTAACGCCGGCGATGTGGCCGAATTGGCGTTCGAGCGGAGTAGCCACGGACGACGCCATGATTTCCGCGCTGGCTCCCGGCAAGCCCGCGCTGACGGAGATGGTCGGGAAATCAACCTGCGGCAGCGGCGCGACCGGCAGCACGTTGAACGCGATGATGCCGGCAATCACCACGGCGGCGGTAAGCAAGGTGGTGGCGACGGGGCGGTGAACAAATGGCGTCGAGATGCTCATAGCTCGCCCGCTGGCGCAGGTTCGCCGCCCATGGCTCGGCGAGCCGACGGTTGGTGGCGGCGGTGCGCGAGATTATCGAAGAAGATGTAGATGACGGGCGTAGTGTAGAGCGTCAATGCCTGGCTGACGATGAGGCCGCCGACCATGCAAATGCCAAGTGGCCGGCGCAGTTCAGAACCGAAACCCGAGCCGAGAGCGAGCGGGACGCCGGCCAGCAAGGCCGCCATGGTCGTCATCATGATGGGACGAAAGCGGAGTTGCGCGGCTTCGAAAATGGCTTCGGTCGCGTTCTTTCCCTGGTTGCGTTCTGCGTCGAGCGCGAAATCGACGATCATGATGCCGTTCTTCTTCACGATGCCGATCAGCAGGATGATGCCGATCAGGGCCACGACGCTGAGATCCTGGTGGAACAGGATCAGCGCCAGCAAGGCTCCCACGCCCGCCGAGGGCAGTGTCGACAAGATCGTGATCGGGTGGATGAAGCTTTCATACAGTACGCCGAGGACGATATAAACGGCGACGAGCGCGGCAAGAATAAGGAGCGGTTCATTCGAGAGCGAGTTGGTGAACGACGCCGCGGTGCCCTGGAAACTGGCCTGAAGGCTCGCGGGCATGTCCAGGTTCTTCTGGATTTTGTCGACGGCGGTGATGGCGCTGCCGAGCGCTGCATCGGGCGCAAGATTGAACGAGACGGTTATGGCGGGGAATTGGCCCTGATGCGTGATGGAAAGCGGCTCGGTCGTCTGCTCGAAACGGGCGAAGGCGCTGAGCGGAACAGCATTGCTCGTTGCCGTGGTCGCAGTCTTCGTGGAATTTACGCCCGTGTTCGCGACCGTCGTGGAGGCACTGGAGGAAAAGACATTCGTCGGTGGCAGGAGGGTGGTCGCCGACGGCGTATAGAGTGCGCTGCCCGTGAGCGCGTTGGAGCCTGCCGAGGAAGATCCTGAAGCCGCGAAGGAAGATGCCGCTGCCGCGCCGGATTGCCCCGACGATGCGTTCGCTTGAATGTAGAGATGATTCAGGATGTCGGGGTTCTGCTGAAAATTCGGCTGGCTTTCTAGCACCACGTGATATTGATTCACCTGCGTGTACATGGTGTTGATTTGGCGCTGGCCGAACGCATCGTAGAGGGTGTTGTCGATTGTCGACGGCGCGATGCCGAGGCGGGATGCGCTGAGGCGATCGATCACCAGACTGATCGCGAGGCCCTGATTCTGCTGGTCCGTGGCCACATCTTCGAGCTCGGGCAACTTTTTCAGCTCGCCGACGAAGCGGTTGGTCCAGTAGGTCAGCTCCGTCTGGTCGGGATCCTCGAGCGTGTACTGGTATTGTGTCCGGCTCACGCGGTCATCCACGGTAATGTTCTGCACGGGAGCCATATAGAGGTCGATTCCCCGAACCTGGCCCAGCTTTGGTTCCAGGCGCCGGATCAGGTCCGCCGCGCTGATTTTGCGGTCGCCGATGGGCTTCAGGTTGATCGAGAAACGGCCGCTGTTGATCGTGGTATTCGTGCCGTCGGCGCCGATGAAAGACGACAGGCTATCGACCGCGGGATCGGCGAGGATCACTTTCGCAAGTTCCTGCTGCTTTTCCGCCATCGCTTTCGCGCTGATGGTCTGCGAGGCCTGCGAAATGCCCTGAATCACGCCGGTATCCTGCACGGGGAAAAAGCCCTTGGGAATCACGATGTAGAGAACGATGGTGAGGATCAGTGTGCCAAGGGCGACGAGGAGCGTGATGGTCTGATACCCCAGCACGAATTTGAGCGTGCGGGCGTAGAACGCGATCATGCGGTCGAAGGCACGCTCGGTGGCTTGTGAAAAACGGCTCTGCTGGTTCGCGGGAATGTGGCGGAGGATGCGCGCGCTCATCATCGGCGTTAGGGTGAGCGAGACGACGGCCGAAATCACGATCGTCACGGCAAGCGTCACAGCGAATTCGCGGAACAGCCGGCCCACCACGTCGCCCATGAAGAGCAGCGGAATCAGCACAGCGACCAGCGAAACGGTGAGGGATAGAATCGTGAAGCCGATTTGTTCCGCGCCCTTCAGGGCGGCCTGCATCGGCGGTTCGCCCTCCTCGATATAGCGCGAAATGTTTTCGATCATCACGATCGCGTCATCCACCACGAAGCCGGTCGAGATCGTGAGGGCCATCAGCGAGAGGTTGTCCAGGCTGTAGCCGAGCAGGTACATCGCAGCCAGCGTACCGACCAGCGACAGCGGTACGGCGATGCTCGGGATGATCGTGGCGCGCAGGCTGCGCAGGAAAAGAAAGATCACGAGCACGACCAGGATGACGGTAAGCATCAGCTCGAATTCGACGTCCGACACGGACGCTTTGATCGAGGTTGTGAGGTCGGTCAGAATCGACACGTCGATGCCTTTCGGCAGATTGGCCTCGAGCTGCGGCAACAGCGACTTGATGCTCTTGACCACATTAATTGTGTTGGCGCCGGGCTGGCGCTGCACGTTCACGATGACGGCGGGGGTCTGATTCATCCACGCTGCCTGTGAGTTGTTCTCGATTCCATCGATGATCTGGGCCACATCCGTGAGCATCACAGGGGCCCCGTTGCGATAAGCCACCACAACGTTCCGGTAGTCCTTGCTGCTGACGAGCTGATCATTCGCGTCGATCTGATAATCCTGGCGCGGCCCGTCGAAGTTTCCCTTCGCGGCGTTGACGCTGGCTGCGGTCAGCGCGGTACGCAGACTTTCAAGATCGATCCCATACGATTCCAGCTGCTGAGGATTGGCCTGTATGCGCACAGCCGGCTTCTGGCCGCCGCTGATGCTGACGAGTCCGACGCCACTGAGCTGCGAAATTTTCGGCGCGAGTCGCGTGTCGATAAGGTCCTCAACCTGTGAGAGCGGCAGGGAATTGGAAGTCACACCCAGAGTCAGGACCGGAGCATCCGCGGGGTTCGTCTTGCTGTAAATCGGCGGTGCGGGCAGGTTCGAAGGCAGCAGGCTCTGCGAGGCGTTGATCGCGGACTGTACTTCTTCTTCGGCGATATCGAGATCGAGGGTCAGATTGAACTGGAGTACGATGACCGAGCAGCCGCCGGAGCTTGTCGAGGTCATCTGGCTGAGCCCCTGAAGCTCGCCGAACTGACGTTCGAGCGGAGCCGTGACCGTCGTGGCCATTACGTCCGGGCTGGCACCGGGATAAAACGTGACCACCTGAATCGTGGGGTAATCGACTTGCGGGAGCGCCGACACCGGCAGCTGCGTGTAGCCCACAACTCCAACCAGGAAGATCGCGACCATCAGCAGCGAGGTCGCCACCGGCCGCAAAATAAACGGGCGAGACGGACTCACGGCTAATTGCTCCCGCTCTTTTTCCCGCTTTTCTTGGCGCTGGAGTTTTGGCTGTTCGTGGCATTGCCAGTCGAGCCGGTCTGTCCCTGGGAGTTGCCGTTGTCGATCGCGACTTTCGCGTTGTCCTGAAGCTTGTCGAATCCGCTGTTGGCGACGACATCGCCCGGGTTGATGCCTTCCACCTCAGTCGTGCCGGAATCGGTGACTCCCGCCTTTACGTTGCGCAGATGGGCGATATTGTCCTGGATCACGTAGACGAAGGAAGTTGAGCCGTTCTGCTGAATGGCGGAAGAGGGAATCAGCGTGACGCTTTGCATTGTATTCACGAGCAGCCGCGTGTTAACGAACTCGTTCGGGAATAGCTCGTTGTTCTTGTTTTCAAATTGCGCGCGCCCCTTCACGGTGCCCGTCGTTGTGTCGATCTGATTGTCGATGGCGACCAGCTGGCCCGAAGTGATTTTCGTCTGCGCCGTACGGTCGAACACGTCCACGGCGAGCTTCGCGTGCTGCGCCAGCCGAGTTTCAACCGGGCCGAGACTGTCTTCCGGGATGGTGAAGACCACGGTGATGGGCTGCAGCTGCGTGATCACTGCCAGCGTTTGCGCGCCACTGGCTTGCACCACGTTTCCTGGATCGATCAGCCGCAGACCCACGCGGCCGCTGATCGGCGCGGTGATGTGGCAGAAATCGACCTGCACCTGGTCGTACTGCACCGTGCCCTGATCGTTTTTCACTGTGCCCTGATTCTGCAGGACGAGTTTCTCCTGGTCCGCTTCGACCTGTTGGGCGATTGCGTTGCGCGCCAGCGCATCTTTGTAGCGCTGGAGATCGAGCTGAGCCTCCGCGAGCACGTTCTCGTCGCGCTCGAGTAATCCTTGCGCTTGCAGAAGCGTGGCGCGGTAGGGGCGCGAGTCGATGTCGATGAGCGCGTCGCCTTTCTGAAGGAGTTGGCCTTCCTTGTAATAGACGTCGGTTACGAGTCCGCTCACCTGGCTGACGATCGAGTCCGTGAATACGGGTGTAACAGTGCCGATGGCCTCCAGGTAGACGCCGATGTCACCCTTCTGTGCGGTCGCGGTGGTAATCGGCGTACCCTGCTGTGCGGCGCGCCGCGCGGCCTCTGCGGCCTTCTGCGTGGCTTCGTGGCTCCTCCACATCTCATATGCAACGATGGCGAGCAGTATGAGAGCAATGGCGATAATCCAGCCCCACATGCGCCGGCGGTTGTGCGGCGGCGGCGGGAGGTGATCCTCGGAAGTGTGCGTCGCGGTCACGACGGAGGTGGGTCTGTCCGCCGTGACGGAGGAAGTTTCCGAAGGGCGTTCAAGTGATCGCGTCTCTGAGTAGGGGAGCTTGGATAGGCTGGTCGGATCGTTTGGCATGAATTGTAAGATAACTCCCGTCTTTTCTTCGATGCTTCAGAGCCTATAGATGGTGACAAAACTGGGACGAGTACCGTGGGCCCGAGGTTTCGCAATTGTTATCTCAGAAAAACGTAACAGAGGCGATCGATATAACATAGACACAACGGAGGTATCCAGACGGCGCTGGCCTGCAAGCCCGCCGCCCGGGAGTCAGAGAGCTTGCGCGTCATTTTCTTGAGCGAAGCTCCTTCCACCCCGGCGGAGGCACGACCGAGCAGCCAGCGGCAAATTCCCCTCCGCCGGGACCGTGGAACCGTTTCGGAGGAATCTGGCGAGAAAAACTCCGACCCGAGCCTCGTGTGTAGCCGCTGCAAGCCGGCCGTAACAATTCGGCCCAGTCTCGCGCCACCCGCCTCGATCCGGATCGACGTGTTAGTATCACGCGTATCGAACCGCATGCAGCGGCCCATCGATGGCTGCATGTGAGGGGGGAAGCCAACCATGAAGCGATTCCGTGGGGCCGTTGTCGTCGTCTGCTGCGTCGCGTTTGTACTTCTGTTTGCATCACTCGCTCAACTCACCTCAACTGCCGCTCGAATCCGGGTTATTCCGACGGCGGCAGCAGCGGGCTCCGGCTGCCCGAGCGATGACGCCGGGTTGAAACTGCCGGCGGGATTCTGCGCGACGATCTTTGCGGACGGCATCGGTCACGCACGCGACATGGCGGTCGCTTCAAATGGCGTGGTGTACGTGAATACGTGGTCGGGCCGCTATTATGGCAATGACAAGCCGCACGACGGAGGATTTCTCGTCGCGCTTCAGGACACGGGCGGCAAGGGCGTGGCGGATGTCGAGGAACGGTTTGGCGAAACGGTGCAAACCGGTGGCGCGGGCGGCACGGGAATCGGGATTTACAAGGATGCGGTCTACGCAGAGATCAACGATCGCATCGCAAAATATCCGCTGACGACGGGCTCGATTGTACCGAAAGATTCCAGTGTTACGGTTGTGTCCGGACTCCCTCTCACCGGCGATCACCCGATGCATCCTTTCATCATCGATTCAAAGGGCATGATGTATGTCGACGTCGCCTCGCCGAGCAATGCGTGTCAGGTGCAGAATCGGACGCCGGCCTCTGCCGGAAAGAGTCCGTGCCCGGAACTTGAGACACGCGGCGGAATCTGGCTCTACGACGCGAACAAAGCGAATCAAACATTTTCCGCCGCCGAGCGCTACGCAACTGGAATTCGCAACAGCGAGGGGTTGGCCTTCGACGCAGCCGGCCGCCTGTTCGTGACGCAGCACGGCCGCGATCAGCTCCATGCGAATTGGCCGAAACTGTACAAGCCGGATGAGGAGGCCACGCTGCCCGCCGAACAGGTGATGCTTCTGAAGAAGGGCGGCGACTACGGCTGGCCTGAATGCTACTACGATGCCTTCCAGCAAAAACTGGTCCAGGCGCCGGAGTACGGCGGTGACGGCGGCAAGAAAGTCGGCATCTGCGGAGATAAGATTGCGCCCGTCGTTGCGTTCCCCGCGCACTGGGCGCCGAATGGAATGACGTACTACGGCCAGAAACAATTTCCCGCGCGCTACCACGGCGGCGTGTTCATTGCGTTTCACGGCTCCTGGGATCGCGCGCCGTATCCGCAAGGCGGATACAACGTCGTCTACCAGCCGCTTGCCGGCGATCATGCGGCGGGGTCGTGCGAGGTGTTTGCGGACAGTTTCGCTGGCGCCGCGAAGTCTCCGGACAAAGCGGCGCATCGGCCAAGCGGCATCGCCGTCGGACCCGACGGTGCGCTGTACGTTTCCGACGACATGGCTGGGCGGATTTACAAAATCGTTTATGCTGGCGGATCGGCGAACAGCGGCGGCACGATTACGCCATGCCCCAGCGCCGCAAGCCCGGCGGGTGAAATCGTGGCTGCTTCCGCGAATCCGCCGGAGGGTACGAATCCCGATGCGGGCAAGACCACGGCGAGCAGCCCCGGTTCGGTTCCCGAGGGCGCCACGCACGAACTGGTCGCTCTCGGTGATCGTATTTATCACGGACAGCTCGGAGGCGCTACGTGCACCGGCTGCCATGGCGCGAACGCGAAGGGAACCGTACTCGGTCCTGATCTGACGGGCAAGAATTGGATGTGGAGCGACGGCAGCTACGCCGGAGTCGCAAAGACGATCAGGGACGGCGTTCCGCAGCCGAAAAAATTCCGCAGCGCGATGCCTCCGATGGGCGGCTCACAGCTGACTCCCGACCAGGTGAACGCGGTCGCAGCCTACATCTGGAGCCTGAGCCACTAAGGAGTGAGCCTCGGCAGGCGCTGTCTTACCGAAACCTTGAATTGCAGGCGTCCAACCGGCTGCTTCATGTGACCCCGTGCCCTGACCATGATTGACCGGCGTTTGCTGGGATTGGGAACGTCGGCGACCTTCGCGAACCGCAGACCGGCTCAATCAGCGTGAGCTAGTCCGTAGCTTGATCGGCGACCAGGGCTTTGCCCGGGCGTGCGCCGGTGCGCAGCCGCGTTTGATGGACGTTCGAAGCAAGGCCGAGGCGCTCGAGAAACCATATTCCATACCAGTTGAAGTCGATTTCGTACCATGTCAAACCGTGCCGGGCCGAGACGGGGTTGGCGTGGTGATTGTTGTGCCAACCGTCCCCGAAGGTCAGCAGCGCCACCCACCACGAATTCGTTGACGTATCGCGCGTCTCAAAACGGCGCGAACCCCAGATATGAGAAACCGAGTTGACGAGCCAGGTGGCATGCAGTCCGGCCACCGTACGCAAAAACACGCCCCACAGCAGAAATGGCCATCCCCCCAACGCGAACAGTGCGATTCCCAGAACGACTGTCGGCACGAAATGATATTCGGTGATCCAGACGTGAAATCTGTCCTCAGCCAGGTCGGGGACGTAGCGGTCGAGCGTCGCGGCATCCTGACGCAAGGCGTTGCCAACCAGGATCCAGCCGACGTGGGCCCACCATTTGCCATCGCGGGGAGAGTGCGGGTCGCCTTCCTTGTCCGCGAACTGATGATGGATGCGATGCGTGGCGACCCAAAGGAGTGGTCCCCCTTCCACCGCGGTCACGGCGCAAATGGTGAGAGCATACTCAAGCCACTTGGGAGTGCGGTAGGAACGATGAGTGAGCAGCCGGTGATAGCACATGCCGAGTCCGAGGCTGGCCGAAATCCAGTACAGGAAAATCGCCACGAACAAGGCATTCCAGGTGAAAAAGAAAAACGCCGCGACGGCCCCGACGTGGAACAGCATCATGAAGGAAGCGATCAGCCAGTTGAGCCGATTCTTGCCGCGCCGATTTTTTCGTGAACCGTTGAACCGCAACTCAGGCATAGGGGAAGAGCGAAAGCGCAATTGTGCTCGCCGGCTGGATGGAAAACTGTGCTAAACAGCTCACATCCCGATTTTGTCGATAAATCCTAAACGGGGCTTTCGCAGAAATCCGAGCCGCAGAATCGCGGGAGTCAATTCGGCGGGCATCCACGTTGTGGCGCTGCGGAAGCGTGTGTTGACCAAGTACGAGAAGAAGTTTCCGCCGATGGGAGAGGGTTGGATATTTTGGAGAGAAAAGAACCAAGAGCCGCTGAATCTGGGTAACCGATCGCGCCGAGATATTACCGATCACATTAACGGAGGATGGTTCGGCTGGCAGGCTTTCCGGCGCGGACTTGGTTCCCGATTGGATGAAGCGGGAGTAAACGCCAACACGATTCAAGAAATTTCGAGACATGCGGATGTTAAGACCACCATGCAGTTCTACATCTTGCCCGACAAAGCTGAGACGCGAAAGGCAATGCGGGAGCTAGCCCAGACCGTAAGAATTAAGTACGATGTGAAGGCGAGAGACGATGGACCCGTAGCTCAACTGGTTAGAGCGCCGGACTCATAATCCGAGGGTTCTAGGTTCAAGTCCTAGCGGGTCCACAGTACAAATTCTAACGGCAAGCCCGCGGTGACAAAGCCAAAACGGGACAGAAAGTTGTCCCCTGGGCTCCTCGCAAGCCGCTTGAACCGGGCCGCGCCATGTTGATGGCCTCAGCCGACTCCTCGTGGCGTCCTGTTCCGCGGGAGCATTTGGATGACGCGAACAGAAGAGAATCGACCCGTTGCTGACCGTCTGGGCTACTTCACCTGAAGGCTGGCAGGAACTTGTGAGAGAGCAAACCGAAATCGATCAGCAATGGAATCCTCGACACGAATTCACCGTGGCCGACCAAGCAATGTTTGCGAGCAGTTTTCCTTATGCAGCGACAAGAATTAGTAATGAGGGGGATTTTGACAAGAGGAGTAGTGTTTCAGGCAGAATGGCGCCCGCGGCGTATGGTTCTCGGCCACGTGGGTTGGCTTACGGGCTTTTGCTCTCGAGCGGGGTCCTGGCGCGGCCCGTGTGCGATCGAGCGAAGACGTTGGCGATAGCCAACGACCACCGCCCCGACTCGATGTTCCCTGAAGCCGTCAGCAAAGGTAATCGACGAGGGGCTGTTCAAATGATTGCTCGGCTCCTCATCAAAGGAAGCCGACGATCGATGTGACCAGCCGGCCATCTGTGTAGGAAACGCATTGGTGATTCGGCAAGAAAAGACTCGAGTTGACATCGAGTTGCAATGGCCGCACAAGCTTTTCAACCATGGGGGTCCAGTATGCGGTCTTCGTCCGAGATGCAATCCGTGGTGCTCGCAGCCCGGAAGGTTATATTGGGATGTGCCTTCCTGGTTGCATGTTTGACCGTTGGAATTGCTTGTTTCACGACATTCGCTGGGGGGCGCCGTGAGGCCAGCCAACTAGATAAAGCTCCGGCTCCTGTTTCGTCGATCGCAGCATATATTGACAATCACGCTCATCCCGATGAGCACGACATCCCCGGGTCGATCGAAGTCGCGGTCCAGGCGATGCCGCGCGAGAATGCCATACAGATCGCGTTTTTGCCGCCGCCGTTTCAGAGCGATGCTGCGGGCAAATACGACGCTGAGGCGATTTTGTCTGCTGCGCGGAAATATCCAGGCAGGATCGTCGTCTTGGGTGGCGGAGGCAGCTTGAATGGCATGCTTCAGGACGCTGTGAGCTCGGGAAATGATGGTCCCGAGGTCCAGCGGGCCTTTATGAACCGGGCAAACGAACTCGTTCGATTAGGGGTTGTCGGTTTCGGCGAGATCTCCCTGGAGCATTTGTCGCCGCCCAATTATCAGTATGCCCCTCCGGACCACCCTATGATGCTGATTTTAGACGATATTGCCGCTCGGGCCGGAATTCCGATCGTAGTGCACATGGAAGCGGTTCCCTCCCCCATGCCGTTGCCGGAGGGGCTGAAATCCCCCCCTAACCCGCCGCAGCTTCATGCTAACATAGCGGCCTTCGAAAGATTGCTGGACCACAACATCAACGCCAAAATCATCTGGGCACACGCCGGAACAGACTACACGGGTTACCGGACCCCGGAGCTTTGCAGGGAGCTGTTGGAGCGCCATCCGAATCTTTATATGGAGATCAAAGTCGAACCACCGGCACCTGGTCGTAATTCCCCGCTCGAGGGAGGCGGCACAGGGCCAATCAAACCCAACTGGTTAAAGCTGTTTGAAGACTTCCCCGATCAATTCATCGTTGGCACGGATCAGCGCTATGGTCCGCAGGGAACTCCGTTGATTGGCCCGCAACGCTGGGCCGCAGTTGTAGGGCTGCTCAATCAGCTTCCCGCTCAGGTCAGAACCAGGATCGCTCTCGATAATGTTCGACGTTTACGCCCCGCGAACTCCATAAGCCCGAAGCTCTGGAGCATGCGATGATTACAGGGGTTGTTCCAATTCTTGTTACGCCCCTGAATGACGATGAAAGTCTGGACTTCGAGTCGCTCGCGCGCCTGATTGAGTTCATGATCGGCGTGGGTGTCCAAGGTATCACAATACTAGGAGTGCTCGGAGAATCTAACCGCCTCAACGATGATGAGCGAGCCGCACTCATCCAGAAGGCGGTGTGCGTAGCGAAAGAACGGATCAGTGTTATCGTCGGCACCAGCCATGCGGGCACGACCGTCGCTCGCCACTACTCTCGTGTTGCGCAAGACTTGGGAGCCGATGCGGTCATGCTGACTCCGGCGAAGGAAGTCATACCGGATGAGGATCGCGTGATGGAGTCGTTCCGTAGAATTGCGGAGGGGATGTCGATCCCCATCGTTCTTCAAGACCATCCGGCTTCGAGTGAAGTCCACATGTCTGCGTCGTTCATGCTTTGTCTGCTGAAGAATATACCTCAAATTCAATGCATCAAAGAAGAGGCTGTGCCCACAGCTCCCAAGATTCGAAAGTTGCGAGAGGGGTTGGGAGATCGCACTGTACCCATTCTGACCGGTTTGGGCGCGCTGTATGCGCCATTTGATCTCGAAGCGGGGTCGGACGGATTCAACACGGGCTTCGCGTTCCCAGAGGTGCTATTGGCGATGGTGGAAGCGGCGCGTGTGGGGAACTGGGACCGCGTTCATTCTCTCTATGCATGGTTCTCGCCTTTGATCGTATTCGAGCAGCAACCTGGCGTGGCGATTCGCAAGGAGTTGCTACGCCGACGCGGCTTGATCAAATCCGCCCAAGCCCGTCACCCGAACAATACTATTTCCGCCGCAATCTCAAAACAATTAGACGGAATTCTTCAGCGTACGCTGCCCGGCGTTGACATCACGCGGCCGATCGCGATGGACGAGACCCTGATTGTTGAGCGGGCAAGATTGGTGTGATTTTAGCGCTGACATCTGAGCAGCTTGGTGCGACCAAGAACCGGAAGCGATCGCAAGCGTCTCTCTGGAGGTGGAAACATGGATTTACTTCAACTCGAACATTTTTTGGCTGTCGTTGACGAAGGCAGTTTCACACGTGCGGCAGTGCGTGTGTTCCGGACGCAACCGGCTGTGAGTTTGAGCATTAAGAAGCTCGAAGACGAGATTGGCGCGCCCTTGTTCGCGCGTGATACGACCGAACTGTCATTGACCGGCGAAGGTAAGGCACTGGTTGAGTCGGCGCGACGCTTGGTGCGGCTTCGCGATGACACAGTCCGCCAGTTGAGGAAGATTCGCAGCACGTCATCCGGGGTTCTGTCAATCGCTGCGCACGAATCCGCGGCCGTCTACCTTTTGCCTCAACCCCTGCGCGAGTACCTGAAAACATTCCCCGAGATTAAGGTAGGCATCGGGCGTAATTGTTTGGAAGACATTCCAGGGCGCGTGATGGACCGGGAGGTCGATATCGGCTTTGTGAAGGAGAAGCCGCCGATCAACGGACTATGCTCAATGCGGGTGCACGTAGATAGCTTGGTTCTGATCGCGTCGCCCCGTCATCCTCTTGCGAACCGTCCCAGATTAACGATCGAGGATCTGGCGGGAGAGCCTTTCATCGTTCACCATCAGTGCTCAACGACGGAACAAAGCATTTTGCGGATGTTTGACGCGCATACTGTCCGTTGCAATATTGCCGCCGAAATGTGGAGCTTTGAGAATGTGAAGGAGTTTGTGCGAAACGACCTCGGGCTCGCAATTCTTCCCGGCATTTGCGTCACGCAAGAGCTCCGGCTTAGAACGCTGGTTCGCCTCCCCCTTAGAGATTTGGACATCGCGCGGGAGACCCTGATGATCTATCGTGATCAGGGCTTGTCAGAATCGTCGCAACGATTCATCGAAGTGATGATGCAATACCACGAAACTGCTCTCAGCACGTCCCTCCCGCGATCAGAAGAGAAGAAAGTCGCAACGTTTCATAGACGTCGTCGGTAGGCGATGGCGTTTATAGTTCAAAAAGAAATACTAATTGGCGTGGGGCACACCGCTCGAAGTAAAGTGCACCGCGGCGTGTTTCCGTTGGGCAGTAAGGCGTATGAGACCTTTGCTTTCAGAACGGGATTCTAGACGGGTCGTTTCAATGTCTCGGGCCATTCAGCAGGCTGTGTAAGTCTGTGGGCGTCGCAATCGAGGAGATTGCCATTGCGACGTTTGCCTACCAGCAGGCACTCGCTGTCGGGATGGACCCCGAACTCGACATCGATCCGCAAAGACCCCTTCAGCCGGCATCGAGTGACCGCTAAGCCAGTACAAGAGAGAGGCAAAAAGCCAAATTTCATGCTGACACGACGTCGTATTCTGCCGACGCTTGCTTGGGCAGCCGTCCTGCTGGTTGCACTCAGCGCCAGAAATGCATCCGCGCAGATCTCAGGTGGCTACGACCGCAGCGGTCCTTGGGGTGAGTTGCCGTACGGCCTACAGCCTTGGCCCAGCGTGATCGCAGTGGCGATCGGTCCCCATGGGGACGTCTACGCGCTTACCCGCTGTCACGAGAATTCCTGCGTCGGCCGTTCGGAATCGCCGGTTCTCAAGTTCGATCCTAGCGGCAGGCTCCTGAAAAGCTGGGGCTCCCGGATGTTTGAATTTCCCCATGGGCTCTATGTCGACTCTGATGGCCATGTGTGGGCTACCGATACTCAAACGAACCAGGTCCTAAAGTTCAGCAGCAACGGTGAACTCCTAATGACCATTGGCAAGAAGGATGTTGCTGGTTCTCCCCCCGAATTGCTGAGCGAGCCGACCGGAGTGGTTGCGAGCCGAAAGGGCGACATCTTTATCATCGAAGGACATTCTGAGGGTGTGGGTGATCGCGTGGATCACTACTCTAAAGATGGTCGGTTTATCAGTTCGTTTGGACGTTATGGCTCCGGTCCGGGAATGCTGAATGCTCCTCATTGTATTTCCATGGACTCGCGTGGGCGCCTGTTTGTGGGTGATCGGTCGAACAACCGTATTGAAATATTTACTCAGGCTGGAGAATTCGTGGCCGCTTGGATGCAATTCGGGCGCCCGAGTGGCATCTTCATAAGCAAAGACGATGCGTTGTATGTTTCCGACTCCGAATCAAATACCACCGCGGTGCATTCATTGAATCCCGGGATGAAGAAGGGCATACGAATTGGGAGTGCGCTGGACGGCAAGGTATCTGACTTTATCGAAGATATAGAAGCGAGCAGTCCAGATCCGAGTGGCCCCGAACTGATCGCCGTGAATCG
This sequence comes from Candidatus Acidiferrales bacterium, assembly GCA_049696975.1. Taxonomy (GTDB): domain Bacteria; phylum Acidobacteriota; class Terriglobia; order Acidiferrales; family UBA7541; genus Palsa-295. The sequence goes on from JBAVUW010000067.1 coordinate 74,678, forward strand.
CAGTGGAGGGATTTATGGCGGAAACATTCGCCGTCGAATGATCGAGAAGTACACAAAGGTAAGGTAAATCTCATGCGTCGAACCGGTCGTCACTTTCTGCAAATCCCTGGTCCCACGAACGTGCCGGACCGCATACTCAGGGCTATGGACACCCCGGTGATCGATCATCGGGGCACTGAGTTCTCCAAGTTGGGCCTGGAAGTCCTGGAAGGCATGCGCGCGATCTTCCGCACGAAGTCTCCAGTGATCATCTACCCCTCTTCCGGCACGGGTGCCTGCGAGGCCGCTCTGGCGAACACGCTCTCCCCGGGTGATCGCGTCCTGATCTTCGAGACCGGCCAGTTTTCCGGCGTTTGGCGCCAGGCGGCCGAGAGGCTCGGTTTGAACGTGGAATACGTACGCAACGATTGGCGCCGGGGAGCATCCCCGGCGGAGCTGGAAGCACGCTTGAAGGGAGACTCGCAGCACTCCTTTAAGGCTGTCGGCATCGTACACAACGAAACCTCGACTGGCACCACCAGCCGCATCGCCGAGCTACGCCGGGCGATCGATGGTGTCCGCCATCCGGCTCTGTTGATCGTGGACGCCATCTCTTCTCTAGCGTGCATGGACTATCGCCACGACGAGTGGGAGGTGGACGTCAGCGTCTGCAGTTCGCAGAAAGGTTTGATGGTTCCTCCCGGTCTGAGCTTCAATGCCATTTCCGAGAAAGCTCTGGCCGCTAACAAGACCTCGAAACTGCCGAAGTCGTATTGGGACTGGCAGGACATGCTGAGGCTCAACGAGGCGGGCTTCTTCCCCTACACCCCAGCGACTAATCTCTTGTTCGCCTTACGCGAGGCCCTGCAAATGCTTCAGGAAGAGGGCCTGCCCAACGTTTTTCTGCGCCACGCCCGTTATGGAGAGGCCACTCGCGCGGCGATGCGCGCCTGGAAACTCGAAATCGTTTGCGAAGAGCCTCTGGAGTACTCCAATTCGATGACCGCCGCTTTCATGCCCGCGGGCCACGATTCCGACGGCTTCCGCCAGATCGTACTTGAGAATTTTGACATGGCCTTGGGCGCCGGACTGGGCCAGCTCGCGGGCAGGGTGTTTCGCATTGGCCACCTCGGCTGGTTTAACGACCTGATGCTGGCGGGCACCTTGAGCGGCGTGGAGATGGGGCTTCGCCTTGCCGGCGTTCCGCACCACGATGGCGGCGTGATGGCCGCGCTCGATTGCCTGGCCCGGTCGACGATGAAGGTTGAGCCCGCCGCAGTCTCCCGGTGAGTGGAGCGTCACCGCCGGGCGAGTCCACCCGTTTACGCAGGTCGATATCGCGGGGATGAGCAGGGGCATGTTCACGGCCGAATCGGACCAGATCCGCCAAAGTCGCGTGCGCTGGATGCCGCTGATGCTCCTCGAACGCAAAAGATAAACTCTGCTTTGATCGCGTGCTGAAGTGTCGCTCGATATGCTCAAACGAATACTTGCGTCAGGGATCCGCGGTCGAACGTCGGTGACATGTGGATCGCGCTACAGCAGCCCGGAAAGCCAAACGACTCAAACACGCGCGCGAATTTCTTCGTCGATTCGACCCCCCGGCTGATGCCGTCGCGCAACCGAGAAAACGGTCTGGTGTCTCTCCGCGTCAAGCCCGAGGCAACCAGTTCCCGTCGGCGACATCAAGGTCGCTTTAGCCGTAAAGTTCTCCCAAGAGTTGGTACGACGAGTGGGGTGGTAGGCGAACTCCACGGGTCTGTCGTTTAGCGAGATCGCCAACCGGGCACTGCTAACGGTCCTAAAAGCAGAGAAGAGGGCGTGGCTTAAACGATTTGATGCTTGCAGGAACGCTTTGCGGCGTAGGGAAGGGCCTGCGGCTGGCGAGCGTACCGCGGCGTCGCGACATCGGCGTGATGGCAGCGCTGGAATCACTCGCCCCTGCGGCTAAGAAAGCTGAATCCGCACGAGTGGCCCGGTGATAGCTTTTGCCATCTGTTGCGAATTATCGATTCGCCGTGCGGGGGTGTGGGCCGTATTCCCCCGGTCAATGACGGACTGCTCGGGATCGATCCAGAAGGCCCAGATGGCCGCGCCGATGAAGAGCAGACTGGTGGAAACGACAAACGGGGTGATCCACGATCCTCGGGACACAAGGTAACCGAAGACGGTAGGCGAAAGCGCGCCGACGAATTGCCCGGCCATGTTCATCATCCCGGAAACCGTGCCCGAGAATTCTCCGCCGATATCCATCGGGACGGCCCAGGCCGGGCCAATGTTCATTTCGAGGAAGAACATCGAGGCCGTCAGACAATAGACAGCCGTAAAGGGATTGGCCGAGAGGGCCGCGACCATTGTGAACGTGCCGCAGCCGAGCATGGCCACAATCGCGACAGAGCGGCGCGAGAATCTTGGATTGTTTGTCTTCACCAGTAATTTGTCCGTCAGCCAGCCACCGAAAGCGTCGCCAAAAACCCCGGCCAAGAGCGGCATCGAGGCAAAGAAGCCCGTTTTGATCAGCGTAAATTTGCGATATTCAACCAGGTAAGAAGGTAACCACGAGAGAAAAAACCAAAGGGAATAAACGTACGTGGCGTATGCGCACATTACGGCCCACATGTTTCCGTGCCTCAGCAGGACGCTCCAAGGAACCTTCGGCCGTCGTGCGACGTTCGCCTGCTTGATTTCTCCCTTTTCGTCCATTCCGCGAATGCGCGCCAGTTCGGCGCGGCTCACCTTGGCGTGCTCCTCCGGCATATTGCGGTACGCCGCCAGATACAAAAGAGACCACAGCGAACTGAGGATGCCAATCACGTAGAAGACCCATCGCCAACCGAAATGAATCATGATGGCGACGGCAATCGGAGGGCCAATCGCCGCGCCAAAACGGCTGGCGGCGTGGCTGAGTCCCTGGACGAAGCCGCGTTCGTCCCGTGGATACCACATCTGCATGGCCCGCGTCGCCGTGGGGAACGCGCCCGCTTCGCCGACGCCCAGCGAGAAACGAACGCCCCAGAAGGAATAGAAGCCGATGGCCTTGGTTGTGATGAACGCGATGACGGTTCGATACGCCATAATGGCGGACAGGATTTTCCGTGGGCCGAACCGGTCACCCAGCCAGCCTCCAGGCACCTGGAAAATGGAGTAGGACCAGATGAAGGCGCTGAAAATAATCCCCATCGTGACCTGGCTGAAGCCGAACTCCTTGCTGATCATTGGCGCGGCGTTCGCCATGCTCACGCGATCCAGGTAAGTGATGAGATACATCAGGCAAAGCAGGATCAGCACGACCCATCGCACATGGCTTCGCCCCGATGCCCCCCTATTCTCCATTTTTCACTCCTCTGTCACCGCGCGGAACAGCGAGCCTGAATAGTCTCAAAGCGGACTCGGGAAGGATCCCGCAGCTGTAAATTCAATTGCGGCCCACCAGATATACACTGCGACTTCTCTTGCAGCAATCCCTTTTCGGTCGGTGACCCTCGATAAGAACGAAGGCGTTGCCAAGGCGCAGCGCGTTGCCGTGGTGGGAAGAAGCGTTAACCCTCGAAGCCCGCTGTGAAAGCAATGTCATCGCATCGCTCTGACGAGCGAACGAATTCCGAAGGAACGCTTTCGGCGGGACTCAGCACGTTCTTTTCTCCCTTTCTCGGCTGGGCTACTTCGTTTCGGCGGGCGTGGTGGTAACGGGGCCCTGGCCGACGATTTCGATGATTACGGGGCCCTCTTTCGCGCCATCGTAGTGAACTCTGCCAGCGAGATCGGTAACGAAACTGCCGGCGGGCATGGGAACCATCGTATCGGGTTGAAAGTTCGTCGTGGTGCCAACCCACCAGGTGCCGGAAAGCACCGTGATGAAGCGGTCCATGTTGTGAAAGTGCGGACGGCTGGTCTGATGAGGAAACCACTTGATGAGCTGAATGTAGAGACCGGGCTTCGAGGGGTCGCCGACAAGAACGGCGCTCTGCGGAGTGCCGGGCCCTTCGCGCCAATTCGCGATGCTCTGGGGCAGCGCCAACGGTCGCCAGATGATCTGCGATGGCCACTTGTAAGTAATGTGAGACGAATCGATGTGGGCACCGGGAGGCACGGCGGGATTCGTTGTGGTTTGCGCCGCATCCGATTGCGAGCGTGCGTGGGCGTGTGCGATCGCGGTGCGGCAACACAGCGCGAGCAACAGCGCGGAACCGAGCGCGAGAATTGGTCTGGCATTCGCTGTCGAAAGATTGTGCATGATTTCCTCGGTCTGGACCCCCGGGTGCGCGGGGGTGAGGTGGTGATCGTGGACAATCTCGCCACCCCACAAAATCCATAGCGAACGCGAAGCCATCCAAGCGCGGGGCTCACGGCTTCCCGATCGGCCGCCCTATTCTCCGGGCGCTATCCCATCGAAGCGATACGGAGCAAGATCAAACAAGTGCTTCGCGCCCACGCTCCCCGCAGCGACGAACAACTTCTGCCGGTCGCCAATCGATTTCGCTCGCCGATTACCGCAATCTGTTTATTTGGCTCCCCATCCGCTACGTGATGGCCGCCAATGCTCTCATGCGCAGTCCCACCTGTGTCGGGGCTCTGTATCGCCGTTTGCGTACCAAGCTCGGTGCCCCGAAAGCCATTACGGCTCGCCCACTGGGTGTGTCGAATGCTGAAGTACGGTTAACGATTCGCTGACAAAGGCGCTGAGTACTACGAGCAAAGATGCCGTCAACGATAAATCCAGCTACTCAGAAAAAAGGCGGCTACACTCGGCCTCCGAATCACCCCTGTCCGAGCTTGACGAAATTTCTGGAGAGGAGAAGCCGAGGAACCACGCCTCCCCCTTACTCGATAGCGTCTAACTCGACCAAATCGGCCAGGGATTTATCTACAAGAACCCCGTTCTGGTAGTTAATCAACCCCAAGTTGCGGAATTTTTTCATATAAAAGCTGATCCGGGGACGGGTGGTCCCAACCATTTCCGCTAATACCTCCTGGGTTATCTTGGGCAAGGGCTGGTTGCAATCGCTTTTCTCTGCCCGCCGCGCCCGCAACATCAGCTGCTTGGCCAACCTCTTTTCCGCCGGATAGATGATGTGGTCCACCAAATGCTTTAGAACCTGAGTCTTGCGATTCACGAGAAAAGTAATAAAGGCCTCCCTTAGCTCGGAGTTATCGCGAAGCAATTCCCACATCACCTGCCTGTCGAGGCGGAGCACGTAGGCCTCGCCGAACGAGCAGGCGGTGGTGAAATGCGGCGACTCTCCGACCAGGCAGTCATCGCCGAAAAAGCTGCCCGCGCCCATGATGGAAACAACGGCTGCTTTGCCGTTGGGGGAGAGCACCCTGAATCGTACTTCTCCATCCATCAGATAGTACAAAGCATCCGAGGGATCGCCCTGCCTGTAGATGATGTCATTGTTCTGGTACCTTATAATTTTCCGGCCCAGCTGAAGAGCAGCCACGACTGCAGCCGTCGGACGTTCGTTGTTCATGGAAAAGCCACCCAAACGATTCGTCTGCTCATAGGCAGTACTGTCGAAATTGACAGCTCTCGATCAACCCAGCGTTGATAAACATTAGACCCAACCCCCCCTTCTGGCTCTCTAACGAAACCCGGTGCCCTTCATCAATATTTTCTGCCGGGAGTCTGCCCAATCTGAATCCTGGCCGCCAATCAGTAATTCTTCTTGCTCCATAAGCGGTACTCATCGTCAATCCCTGAGAATCCTGTTGCGTCGAGTCCCCTTCGGCAGGATGCTTGGCACTCTCAACGACATGCGGGCTCAGGCGGGGAACCTGATGGATCTGCTGCAGTTGGAACGATTTCGAGCAATTGCCGACGAGGGCAGTTTCACGCGGGCTGCGAAGAAGGGGGGGCCGCACCCAGTGGACGGTCAGTCAAAGTGTGGAGAAGCCTGAGGAGACAGTAGCGGCTGCGGACGGGTCAGCGTACCTTGTTTGCTCTCCCGAGCGACCTCCCTCGTATAGTGCGAACCGGGCCGCAATTCAAGCGATCCGTGGAGGCGACCGAACCGGCGGGATTGGGGCGCATTCGGCCAACTCGGGCTGCGGCCAGTGGAGATCGCTGAGCCGGTGATTTTCCTGCCGATGATCGGCCGTTCCGCCCTGGCCTGACCCAGGCGTAGCCTGGTCGAGCAGCGACTCTTCTCAGCAACATTACGGCGAAGGGCGGCGGCGAACAATTCCTCAACCTATGGAACCGCCGCGCTGCCAATGTCTAGAAGTGAACAGACGGTGCATCTCCCACAGGCTATAAAATTGTCCTGAAGGGGTCGGGATATCTTGAGAGCCACAGGGGGTCAGTTAGCCGATCTTTGCTGCATCCGAATCCCACACAGCGTGCCAAGGATCGAGACGCCCTGCTCGAGAGCATTGGTATGGGACGCCGCGACCGCAAACTTGGCCGAGGCGAAATGATCGGCGACCGGCGAGCAAGCAATTGCGCCAGCTCTGCCGGAAAGGCTCCCGATGGACAGACTGAGGATGCAACAATCTGATCGTAGAAGCCTGTTGCGAAGGATGGGGGAGGTGGCATGCGGATAAGAACTGTCGGACGGACGATTGTCGTACTGTCATTTATTTCGGTCACGTCGGTGCAGGTCACTGGCGGTTCCCATCAGCAGGGCCAGTCGGAGGACGACGAGGCCCCGTCGGGGAACGTCACTCTGAACTACGTGTTTCCGCTGCCGCCCAGCCAGGCGCTTTCCCCGGTCGAATTGGCCGGCAAGAAACTGTTCATGCAGAGATGCCAGACTTGTCATATACCGTCCACACCCGTAGCCGAGATATCCGCTCCGTACCTGGATGGGAAAACACTGGCAGCGATCGGTGATGCCGCGGTGCGCAAGCATATCTGGGATGGAGACGCCCAGACGCCCGCATTTCGATACACGCTGACGCAAGGCGACGTAGACAGTATCCTGGTCTATCTCAAGTCGCTTTCCTATGACCCGGTCACCAGAAAATACAGCTATGTCAAGAAATGATCTGTCTCGAGGAGGCACTGTGAAAAACTGGTCGAGTCGATGGCTGGCAACCGCTCTGGCTGCGGCTTTTGTGCTGCTGTTTTCCTGGCCGGCACGTTCCACTCCTCCCGAACAGGCGCCTCTGGTCAGCACCATGCTTGCAGGAAAGGTGCGCGCGACCGGTGGCGAAGCAATGGCAGGAGTAACGGTCTCGGCGCGCATGATAGACAGCAGCATCACCACCAGCGTGTTCACAGATGAATCTGGCGATTATTATTTCCCGGTGCTGTCCCAGGGGAAATATCGGGTCTGGGCGCAGGCCAAAGGTTTTGAGGCCGCGCGGGCGGAGTCGAGTATCAGCCGTAGCGCGGACACTCGGCAGGACTTCACTCTTCAGTCGCTGCCAGACTATTCCCTTCAGCTTTCCACGTTTGAGTACCTGTCAGCGATGGACCAGACCAAAGAAGATCGGCGAATGGCCAAGGTCTTCAGTAATCTTTGCGCGAGCTGCCATCCGGGAAGTTTCGCCCTGCAAAACCGCTTCGATGAGAAGGGCTGGCTGAACATCCTGGACCGTTACAAGGAAGGGTTCGGCGAAGACGGACCCCAGACCAATTCGCATCACAAGCATGAGCTCATACAGCATTATAAGCCGGAACTGGCCGCTTACCTCGCCAGGATGCGCGGCCCCGGTACTTCGCAGGCGAAATACAAGCTGTTTCCGCGTCCCACCGGCGACGCAGCTCGCGTGGTCATCACCGAATACAGCATCCCGCCGCCCGGGGCGATGGGTCAGTTGGTGGATGAAGACGGCAGCGACTGGTCCAAGGGCATCCCATCGGGTTACGGAACGCGGGGCGTGCACGATGTGGGCGTTGATGCGGCGGGATCCGTCTGGTTTTCCGACCGTGAGATGAACCGTTATCGCACCTACGGAAAGCTTGATCCGCGGACCGGAGAAACCACCGATTTCAAAGTTCCGGGTCCGATGGGAATGGCCCGCATGACCCACGGACTCAAAGGGGACAAGGGAATCATCTGGATTGAGTTGAGGGACAGCCCGCCGACAGGCAAGCTGCACATGCTCGAGAGGCTCGACGGGGAGACGGGAGCATACACCGTATACGACCCAAGCTCCGCCGGCACGGGCAAGTTGGGCAATACGATCGAACCGGACGGCAAGGGTAAGATATGGACGGCGGCCACGCCGGGAGCTTACGCCTTCGATCCGGTCACCAAGAAGTTCACATATTTCCAGGCTCCGACGAAAGGCGTAGGCGGATACGGGATCGCCGGCGACGCGGACGGCAACGGCTGGTTTGACCATCCGAATAAGGACATCGTCGGGTTCGCCGATTACAAAACCGGCCAGACATCGGAGATAAAATTAGCTATCCCGCAAGGTGTCGAGGAATTACTCACGGACGAAGATCGTGCGTTCGATAAGGACGTCGCCAAATCAGACTCCCTCGAGGGCAAGCTCACGGCCGTGGGGCCGCGCCGAATGTCGGCGCACGGCGACTATGTCTGGTGGGGGAACTGGTTTGCAGGAACCATCTCCAGCGTGGACATCCACACGCATGAAGTGAAGTACTACAACCTGCCATACGCCCACCTGCAAGCCTATGGTGTCCAGGTGGACGGGCAAGGAAACGTGTGGGCGTCGCTCATGGGTAACGACCTGGTGGCGAAATTCGAGCCGAGTACGGGACGGTGGACCACGTATTGGCTGCCCAGCCTGGGCTATGAGGTCCGGTACCTGGCCATCGATTATCGCAATGGCCGCGAGGAGGTCTGGGTGCCGTCCAACCGGGCCAGCAAAATAGCGCGTTTGCAGTTCCGGTCCGAAGGCGATTTCGCCGCCATACATGCTAAAGCGAACCAATAGAGTACCCGGCCGGTCAGCCCTACTCATCGCCGGCGCCAGCGGGCAGGAACTGACCGCCATTTTCCTGCTGGATCACGGAGCGGATCCGAATGTCGCGGATGAAAACGGATTCACTCCTCTGCACTTCACGAGGGTAAGCGGCTTGGCGCTGGTAAATCGCGTGCGCAAGAACCAAGAACAAAGTTCCGGTGGAAGGTTGCAAGCCATCTGGCTCCTCGCGGGCTCGGCGTGGATCGTGACGGCGTGAATGTGTCGCGGTGTGACGACGAATCGCCGGCGAAGGGGACGGAATCGGCTCGCCCAAGCCTATAACAGGGTGCGGCCCGCGGGGGGTGAATGCGCGAAGATGAAGGAATGACCAGAAGAGAGTTCGCCAAGCAGGCGGCGGCAACGACGATGTTACTGGCTGGCTTGGCCTCGGGCGTCAACGATGCGAGCGCCGCTCTGCCCGGTTCCGATCCGGCCCACGCCGTCGTAACCCGGCTGGGATCGCTGTTTATTCCCTCTCGGCCGGGCGACCCCGGCTACAAGGATTTGGAATCGTACGGCATTACCGACTTCGTACTGAAAAACTTTTCCGCCGGTCCCGCCGAGGTATTCAATAACGCAGCCAAACAGTTCTTCGACGGCAAATCGTTCCTGGAGTTGGACGAAAAGCAAGCCGAGGACTATCTACGACTGATCCTCGAAGGCAGCAAGATCACCGACCCTCAGCAGCGACTTCCGTTACAGGCGTTTTATCGCAGTGCACGCACACGCATCCTGAACGTCTACTACCAGAACTTCCCCGAGAATCAAGTAAAGCGAAACGCGGAAGGTGACCCGATTCTGAAGCCTGGGGATACGCACCAAGAGACCAATCCGAACACCAGCAAGATCGTTACGGGATGGGATATCGCCGGCTATAAATCTCAGCCGGACTGGAAAGAGGAGGAGCAGCTTCGGGAAACAGCGAAGAAAACGCTTCCTTACTGGTATGAGGGCGACACGGTGACGCTGACCGGTCGCATGCCTCCCGCTCCGGCAAAAAAGACCGCCAGCGGAGCAGACTACTACGACGTGGTCGTCGTAGGCGGCGGTACCGCGGGCTGCATGATCGCCGGCCGGTTGGCGGAGCGCGGTGTCAATCCCAAGACGGGGGACCGGCTGCGCGTAGCAATGATCGAAGGCGGACGCGACTGGACCATCCGCGACCCCGGCCTCAAGCCGGGATATGGATACCCGGTTCGCCGGCGTGAGATCACCAGTATTCCGGACGGTATCGGGCCGGAAGGACGCATTCCGGGCCCGGCCTATCGCCACAACGCGTGGGTTCCTCTCGAAAACGATTTCCAGCTGGTCGGAGGGTGCTCGAATCATTACGGCGGGACTATATGGATTCCCGGCGAAGAAGATTTCCGTTTGTACCGCGAAGCTTCCGGAGTGGATTGGGACTTGTCGAAATTCGGCGGTGCCATTGAGGAAGTCCGGGAGATGTTCTACGTCATGTCGCCGCCCGATGCCTGGTGGTGCGCCAGGGATCACGTTTGGGCCGATGCGGGAAGATCGCTTGGATTCGAGATGCGCGCGCCGGAGATCGCCTACCGGAACCCTCTAGGGATCGAGAAAACTGGCGCCTACATGAGCCGCTACGACACCAAGGGCACGTCACTGCCTTGGGCATACATCGGAATGAACAATGGACTGAAGGTCATCGCCGAGGCGGAGGTCGAAAAAATCCTAATCGAAAAGCCTGCGGGAGGGCGGCCGGTGGCCACCGGCGTGGTCTATCGCCGCAAGGGCGAGAACGGCTCTTCGAAGGAGGTCCGGGCCGCGCGGGTGATCGTAGCGAGCGGAGTGTTTGGCACGCCTCTGTTGCTCTACAAATCCGGTTATGGTCCGCGGGATATTCTCGGCGATAACCTTGTAGTGGAAAATAAGAACGTGGGCAGGAACTTGAGCGGCGATTTTGAAATTATTGCGCGGGCCTTCCTGGCCGAGCCTGTCGTGCCCGGGGACCACAACATGGAGATGCATTCACCCGAGCCGTGGACCTCCATACAGTCCAGGCCGTGGGGCGAACTCACCGTACATATCCGCGAGGATCACGTGCGCTCGGGCGGGCCGGAGGAGGAGGCCCTGGGAGTATTCGCGCCAGACTTTGGCTGGGAACACAAAGAGTATATGCGCAATGGCTTCGGCGCGAGGCGCACACTGGCCTGGCAGGTCAAGTTCGGAGCGGTGCCGTGGAGTTGGCGGGTGCTGCCGCCGGACGCCAGAGTAGAACGCGTCGAGATGGACGCGCCGCGGATTGAGGCTGCGATTCGCCAGGCTAAAGACGTGATGCAGGCTTGGTTCGGCAAACTGTCCGTGAAACCCGTGAAAACGGATTTGCGAGCGTTTTCCGTTCCGGTCAGTGCGAGAGAGCCGCAGCATATTTGCGGAACCGCGCGAGCCGGCGCTAGCCCGGAGACATCCGTATGCAGCCCCGACTTCGATTGCCATGATATCGACAACCTGATTATCAGCAGCGCAGCCGCCGTGCCGCGAACATTTTTTTGGGCCCTGGGTCCGACTGCGGTGAACGCGGCCTACGGCTGGCGGCGTATTCTGGCCAACCACTTTTCCAGCGGCTGTTCGACCAAAGGTTTCGCCTAAGCATTGGCAGCGGCCTTGGGCAACGCACCGGAAGCTCGCGGAGGAACGAATGAAGCGTACGATTTTGATGGTTCTTGTTTTCGGCTTTATTTTCACCCTGGCGGCATTTGCCGCCGATGATCCGCAGCTCGGCGTCTGGAAGCTGGATTTGGAGAAATCGAAAGTTATCCCCGGACCGATGCCGCAGAGCCGGACGGTAACGATTGTGGCCGATGGCGAGAACGGCGTGAAGCTAAATACAGATGAGATTACCGCCTCCGGGAAACACAGAACCGTCGAATTCAGGTCGCAATATGACGGAAAGCAGTACCCTCGCGTGGAGTCCGGCCAGGGAGGAGTGGCCACAGGTACAACCGTTTCCCTGCGGCGCATTGACGCTTGGACGGTCGAGCGCACCCTCTATCTGGACGGCCAGAAGGTGCTGACGGAGACATGGAAGATCTCCCGGGACGGCAAAACGAGAACGGTCGTACAAAAGGGTAAGAACGAACGGGGTCAAACGGTAGACGAGTTGGCGATCTTCGAAAAGCAATGATGTTTTGGGTTTGCGATCAGTCAGCCCACGATACGAAACGAATAGGGAGGTTGGGTCATGCGTAAATTTGTGCTTACGGTTTTCATCTTCGTGGTTGCGGACGCGGGATTGTGCGTCGCGCAATCTTCCGCTTCGCTCTCCACCAAACCTTACATCAGCGCCAGCGATCTCGATTACGTCGCGCTCATACCCGCTCCTCCCGCCGAGAATTCCCCCACGGGCAAGTTGGATCTGCAGGCCGTGCTGGACCAGCAGAAAGGCATAACTCCGGAGCGAATTGCCGCAATTCAGTTCGAGGACACTAAGCCGGACGTATACAAGGTGATCGGCGATGCCTTGGGGCCTAAGTTTAAGAGCGAGAGCTTTCCCTTTGCCACGGCTTTTTTCGACAAAGTGCATGCGGAGAAAGGGATCGCCATACGCGAAGCGAAACGCAAATACAAAAGACGGCGGCCGTTTCAATACAGCAAGGACGTTTCAGACTACAGTCATCACTCAGGGCAGTCGGCCAAGAAGATCACCCCGACCTACCCGGGCGGGCATTGCACTTTCGCGGCGGAGGCGATGACTCTGATGGACATGATGGTGCCGGAAAAGCGGGAGGCGCTTTCCGCTCGCAGTTGGGAATATGACCGGGACCGGTTAGCCGTCGGGGCCACGTATCCCTCCGACTGTGAAGCCGGGCATGTCGCCGCCGCGCTGGCGGTGAGCCAGATGCTGAAGAATCCCGAATTCCAATCCGACTTCCAAGCGGCCAAGTCAGAACTCCGCAAAGGTCTCGATCTGCCCTAACGGTCCATCGTTCTTGTTCGTGGGAGGCTTCGAGGCCCGGAATCTTCCGGCCGTCGGCGCACTGCTTTCCGGCCGCTCTCGGCGGATGGGACGGGTTTTGTCCTCTAACGTAGAGGATGAGAGTCGGAGCAGGGATCACCATTCCTCCTGGCCCCTCCGCGGATCCGGACGAGCGGCTTTCCCGCCTGCGACTCGATCGCAGCTGGGGTATTTCTTGCACCGGCAAACAGATTAGCCGGCGCACAAGGAGCAGGACGATGCGGATCGGGAGAGAGATTGCCGTCTGTGCGGGTATGCTGCTGATGGCCACGCAGGGAATCGCACAGCAGCCGGCGCCGCAGGCGAAAGTGGATTGGACTGCATTTCTTCCGGCCGGCGAAGGAAAAATCCAGACGTCCACTCAATGCGTGTCGTGCCACACCCTGCAGGCGGTCATAACCGACCGGCGCGGCGATGATGCCGAGTGGCTGGGGATCGTTCAGACGATGGTATACGTCAAGAACGCGCCTATTGCCGACGACGACATACCGATCATTGCCGGATACCTGGCGAAGTATTTTGGCCCTTCTACTCCCAAGCTGGAGATGCCGGTTCGCATTAACGTCAATACCGCTCCCAAGCAGGTGCTGCTGATGATCGGCACGCTTTCGGAAGAAGACGTACAAAAGATCATCGAGCAGCGCGCCAAACAGAAAATAGCCAACCTGCAATCGCTGCAAGCCGTCGTCGGCCCGGGAAAGCTGGACACATACGACTCCGTGATCCGCTTCAACGACGAACCGGAGGGAAGCAGCGCGAAGTAGCCTGGTCCGAAGAAGAAGGAAGGGAAGTAAAGCTTCTATGAACGTCCAAACGCCGATAAAGCCCTCTAAAGCGGCGCTTCCCACCCGGCGCGGTGTGTTGCGGGCGACCGGCCGGATTCTCGCGGTTGCGGCGGCTATGCCCTCTCTGCGGCCGCTCGCCTCAGCGGCGCCGCAGATACAGGATGGCGCTCCCGAGCCCGCCACCGACATCACCGGACAATTAGGGCGGTACATGGTGGAGGCTGGCCGGCAAACCCTCCCGGGCCCTGTGCTGCGCGAAGCCAAAATCCACATCCTGGATACGCTCGGTGCTATGGTCTCCGGGGCCCGGCTCAAACCGGGCGAGATGGCCATCCGTTACGTGCGAGCACAAGGCGGCGTATCGGAGGCCTCTGTTTTTACGACCAACCTGAAAACCTCGGCCGCCAACGCCGCCCTGGCTCACGGCATGTTCGCGCAGGCCGATGAGACGGACGACTTCGAACCGGTTACCAAAGCGCATCCGGGATGCTCGGTGGTTCCGGCCGCTTTGGCCGTCGCCGAACGCGAAGGCCGCTCCGGATTAGACCTGCTGCGCGGGGTAACGCTGGGTTACGACCTGTGCTGCCGGTTCCTCATCGCCTTGGGCCCCGATCTGGTCCGCGCCACTCACCGCAGCGCCGAGGGGATGAGCGCCACGTTCGGCGCGGGGGTGGCTGCGGCTTCCCTGGCCGGGCTGGATGAGCTGGGAATGCAATATGCGCTCTCCTATGTCAGTCAACAGGTCTCCGGGATTTGGAGCTGGGTACGCGATGCGGATCACGTCGAAAAGGCGTTCGACTTCGGCGGCATGGGCGCGCGCAACGGCGTCACAGCGGCCCTCATGGTTCAGACTGGATTTACCGGAGTTCGGAATGTATTGGATGGCGAGAACAACGTTCTGCAAGCTCTCTCCACCCAACCGAAGCCCGAAGAGATCGTCGCCGGTCTAGGCAGTCGGTTTTTCGTCACCGAGACTGCCATCAAGAGGTTTTCGGTCGGCTACCCGATACAGGCCCCGCTCGATGCGCTTCTCAGCTTGCGCAAGGAAAATAATCTGACGCCGGACAACGTCTTGCAGATTGTGGTCCGGCTGCCGGAAGACGGCGCCCGCATCGTGGACAACTCGTCCATGCCGGACGTCAATTGCCAGCACATCATGGCCGTCGCCCTGGTGGACGGCACGGTCTCCTTTATAGACAGCCACTCGCGGGAGCGGATGAAGGACCCACGCGTTCTGGCGGTAAGGCAGCGCGTCAAGCTGGTCGGCGACAAGCAGCTGGTGGATCCCGAAGCCCCGCGCAGCGGGCAGGTCGAGGTAACTCTGAAGGACGGAAAAACGGTAAGCCACTTTACGAAGTATCCGCCGGGTACCAAGGAAAATCCGCTTGACAGCGCCAGTGTGAACGCGAAGGTGCGGGACTTGATGGCCCCGGTATTGGGCGCCGATCGGACAGAAGCCGTTATCCGGCAGGTGAACGCGCTTGAGGAGCTGGACGACGTACGCAAACTTTGCGGCATGTTGACGGCTTGAAAATTAGATTCGGCGCGTGGCAAAAAAATCGAGGGAGTCCCAAGGGATCCGATGAGGAGAAAATTCAGCATTACAGCCGCCGGGCTGGCGCTCGTATTTGCATCCAGCACTTTTGCGCGATCTCAAGGGCCGCCCGCGTGGGCCTACGGCGTCAGTTCGGTGCCGGCGCCAGCCGCCGCCCCCCCCAGCCCGCCCTCCTCGGAACCCCTTGACACAACCCTCAAGTCGGTTCCGGGAAGCAGTTTGCAATTTACGCGCGCGCAGATTAGCAACCCGCTGGGACCGGCCGACTGGTTCCCGGGCGACCACCCTCCGATGCCGGAGGTGGTGGCGCATCACGGGCAGAATCCCGTCGCCCGCGCCTGCGCCCTCTGCCATTATCCCAACGGTAAGGGACGTTCGGAAAACGCCGGCATTGCCGGTTTGCCCGAGAGCTACTTTCTGGAGCAACTGAAAGATTTCCGGAACGGCAACAGGCGAAGCGCCGAGCCTCGCAAGGCCAACACCAATACCATGATCGCCATCGCCAAGTCCATGACGGACGAGGAGATGCAACAAGCTGCCGACTACTATTCGTCCATGAAATGGAGTCCCTGGATCAAGGTGGTGGAGACGGACATGGCTCCCCAAACGCGGCTGACCTCGTCGGGGTTGTTCCTGTCTTTAGACAATGGCGAAAAACAGCCCCTGGGAGAGCGGATTCTGGAGGTGCCGGAGAACACCGAGGCGGCCGAAATACTTCGCGATCCTCACTCCGGGTTCATCGCTTACGTGCCGGTGGGAAGCATTAAAAAGGGAGAAGCGCTGGTAAGCGGCGGCGGAGGGAAAACAACTCCCTGCCGCGTTTGTCATGGACAAGACCTGAGCGGGCTGGGTGCGGTTCCTGGCATCGTGGGGCCGGGTGCGGTTCCCGGCATCGCGGGCCGGTCACCTAGTTACCTGGTAAGGCAACTGTACGACATCCAGAAAGGCACGCGGAACGGAACGGGGACCGCGCTCATGAAGGCCCCGGTCGCTAATTTGACCGAAGAGGATATGCTGAATATCGCGGCCTATCTAGCATCGCTCAACGTCCAGGCCGATCCTTAGGATGCTTCCGTCATCCGCTATTGTCAGCCGTCAACCAGATCCAAAGCCATTCGATGAGGGACGAGGCCGCCCTCAGGGTAGAAGGCTTGGATAAATCCTCTATTGTCAAGAAGATCGGACGGCATCGCGTAGACCGCTGGCTGGAACGGGCGGCGGCTTTATGCTGCAAGTTCAATCCCAATAACGAACGAATTGTATAAACTTGAACAGACACTCTCGGTTGATCGTCGCAATATGCTACGCAGATTCGGGAGAGCGAGCGGCAGCGTGGGTGCTGTTGCACGCTTCGACCGAAACGAAAAGCCGCATTCAGGCGCGCCATTCAAGACAACGAGCCGTCTTTCTGCGAAGCGTGTGATTCTGTGTATTAAAGGGGGGGGAATGGGACGACGTGCTGCATTTCTTGTAATGGTGGTGCTTATTCTGTTCGTCGGCATTGCCAGGGCTCAGGAATCGACGGGGACGATATCGGGCACGGTGAAGGACGCGTCGGGAGCCGTGGTACCCGGAGTGGCTGTGACGATTGTGGATAAGGGTACCGGGATCTCCCGAACTGTCGAAAGTGATTCGGATGGGCACTTTCGGGTGCCAGCGCTGCCGGTAGGCGAATACGATGTGACCGCGACGATGAAGGGCTTTGAGACGGAAGTCCGTTCTGGGATCGTCCTGACCGTTGGCAGCGAGGCCATAGCGGATCTCGCGCTGAAGGTGGGTTCTGTGGGGCAAACGGTGGAGGTAACTGGCGCGGCTCCGATTGTGGAATCGACGACGGCGTCGATCGGGTCCTTGGTGGACGAAACGTCGATCCGCGCACTTCCTCTGAATGGCAGAAGCTATGACCAGCTGGCGCTCATCCAGCCGAACGTCGTCAGCCAGGATCCCGGACCAATCACCGGCACTCCTTTCAAGTCCGGCAGCGGGAAGCGCTTCAGCGTCAACGGCCAGCGCCCGACGGCAAA
Source organism: Candidatus Acidiferrales bacterium (assembly GCA_049696975.1). Classification (GTDB taxonomy): domain Bacteria; phylum Acidobacteriota; class Terriglobia; order Acidiferrales; family UBA7541; genus Palsa-295. The sequence goes on from JBAVUW010000067.1 coordinate 91,877, forward strand.
CCTTTTTCTGCTTGACGGCACGGACGTCAATGACCAAGCGAACGGGACTCCAGGAGGCGCCGCGGGAACGAACCTCGGCGTTGATACGATCCAGGAATTCAAGATCTACACCAGTTCGTTTAAGGCAGAGTATGGCCATTCAGACGGTTCAATCGTATCGGCGGTTACCCGCTCCGGCACCAACGACCTTCACGGCACCGCGTTCGAGTACATCCGCAATAGCGTGCTGGACGCGAAGAACTTCTTCGATGTCGGCTCGGCGCCGCCCTTTAAGAGGAATCAGTTCGGTGGCGTGCTGGGAGGTCCGATCAAGAAAGACAAGGCGTTCTTTTTCCTCGGCTATGAGGGCCTGCGCCAAGGGCAGGAGACTACGTTGAATGCTACCGTGCCCGACGAAGCGTCCCGCGAAGGGAATCTTCCGACCGGACCGGTAGCGATCAATCCCATAATCGTGCCCTATTTGAATCTCTACCCGCTCCCCAACGGACCGGATCACGGAGACGGGACTGCGAGTTTTCTATCGTCACCGGAGGTCGTCACGAACGAAGACAATGTGGTGGCCAGGGTGGATTATCAGCTGACTAAAAATACCGGGCTATTCGGTCGCTACGAGTTCGACCAAGACTACCAGGACGCTCCTGGGAACATCCCGGATTTCGGGCTCTATAGTAACTCCCGGAGACAATACGCTACGGTGCAAGCAAGTAGCGTATTGACTCCCAATCTGTTGAATGATTTCCGCTTTGCTTATAACCGCACCTTTACCAATTTTCTCCCTATCTCCATTTCTGGCCCGTTGTCCTTCATCGACGGACTGCCCTTGGGTGGCCTCTCTTTAGGCGGTCTGCTTAGTGGTTCTACCAGGCCAATTGCATCGCTCGGCGGAAACCCCACGGGAGATGGTCCGAGCATTTTTGCTTTCGGCATCTGGGAATGGGCCGATGATCTCAGCTACGTGAAGGGGAAGCATTCGTTCAAGACTGGCGTAGATATACAAAGAGTGCAGGACAATACGCCCGAAGGAAATCAACAGTACGGCAACTATACTTTCAATACGTTCGCTCAATTCCTTGCGGGTAAGCCTACATCTTGGGGCTCGTCGTTTCCTTTGGGAACCACACAGTATTGGGCCATCCGACAGACTCTGATTGGCGTCTACGCGCAGGACGATTATGACATCACTTCCCGGCTTACCTTGAACCTTGGCTTGCGCTGGGAAGCCACCACCAACCCAGCCACCGCAAACGCGCAGGGCGTATATCTCCCCTCTCCAGCAGCGACCAGCACCGTAGTGGCGAAGGACTTCTTCGTTACCGGTAAGAAGAATTTTTCACCGCGGCTCGGCCTGGCTTGGCGGCCCACAGAAAGCGGGAAGACGGTTGTGCGGGCCGGCGCCGGGATTTACTATAACCAGATCCTGCCTTGGCTCTATCCGACGCAACTTAAGCTTCCTCCCTTCTACACTCAGGTTTCAATCAAGAACCCGGCCTTTCCCAACGTGGGCAATATTTCTCCCACCGGCCTGATCAAACTAAAGGCAATGGACGCCTACGAAAAGACTCCCGGTTCGTATCAGTACACTACCTCTATTGAGCAACAGCTTTCACCGAGCACGATGCTTGAAGTCTCCTACGCGGGAAGCAGAGGCTTGCACATTCAACAGGCCGCGGAGGCAGACACTGCGGTTCCTACTTTCATTGACGGCTCACCGTTCTACGCCGCTGGCGCGCCGCGAGTGAACCCTGCCTGGAACGGCATCACGTTCTATCAAGACATTGCCCAATCCCAGTATAATTCGGTGACGATTAAGTTGCAGAGGCAAGCTGCGCACGGCCTGGTGGGGCAGATCTTCTACACCCTTTCCAAGGCTACGGACGACGCTACACCCGTTAATTCCTCCGACAGTACCCGCATTCCAGCCGCCATTCAGGATCCATACTTCCCCAAGCGCGACTGGAGTCTTTCTGAATTCGACCAGAGAAATCGCGTCGGCTACAACTTGAGCTATCCAATACCGTTCCACTCCGATTCAAGTTTCTGGAATGCAGTGGCAGGGAGATGGACCGTGAACAGCATCGGCACCTTCGCCTCGGGCCTGCCGTTCACGGCCCAGTTGTCGACGTCCGTATCCAGGGACGACGCAGCCGCTCTTTCCGAGCGTCCAAACCTGATTCCTGGCTTCAGCGCGAATCCGACCAGTGGAGTTTCGGCTGGTTGCACGGGCATTGCTCCGGGAACGCCTGTGGGTAACGCGACCCACTGGTTCGACCCATGTGCCTTTGCCTTGCCAACGCCCGGGACGTACGGAAATGTCGGCAGAGATTCGATTATTGGGCCGGGAATCGTGGAAATGGATGCCGCTTTGGAAAAGGTCATTCTGGCGCACGAGAACCTAAACGTGACGTTTCGGGGTGAAATGTTCAACATCCTGAACCACGCCAATTTTGGCCTTCCGAACGGGTTTCCGCTGCTGGCATCAGGCGCCGCAAGCGGCACGGCGGGCCAGATTACCTACACCACTACGAGCTCACGACAGCTCCAGTTCGCGCTTCGGATCAACTTTTGATGAGTAGGGAGTTGTGCGTTTACTGAGACAACCGACTAAAACTCAAAATTCAGCGATGGCGGTGAGACCCCATCGGGTCGAGGTTTCAATCAGGGTTCTGGTCGCACTTTAGCGTCCGGAAATGGGGGCATCAACAAATAGCTGGCACCCGGTCTGCTGCATCACTGCGGCCGCGGCGTGGAATATGCTTCGCGGGTGCCATTGCGCAATTCTCACGTTGGAGCAGGATCATGAACGGCCGCACAATCCAAAGGGATTTCGCACGGTGAATTGATGACGAAGACGGCTCGGTGGATCAGAACTACGGTAGCCCTAGTCGCAGTTTCAGGCCTCGCTCTGTGTACGACTCATCGGCACGCCAGAGCGGATGCGGCGGCAGCGGTCAGTGTGGGGAGTGACGATATCGGCGGCGTGGTCACCAGCTCGCATGGACCCGAGGCCGGCGTGTGGGTGATTGCGCAAACATCCGATCTGCCGACCAAGTACGTCAAGATCGTCGTCACCGATGATTCCGGGCGCTACCTGATTCCCGAGTTGCCGAAGGCGAATTACAAGGTTTGGGTACGAGGATACGGCCTGACGGATTCGTCGCCCGTGCAGGCCGCGCCCGGGCAAGAGCTTAATCTGACGGCAACCATCGCGCCGGCCCCCCGCGCGGCGGCGCAATATTATCCCGCCGAGTATTGGTATTCGCTGCTCAAACTGCCGCCCAAGAGCGCATTCCCCGGCACGGGGCAGAGCGGCAACGGCATTGCCCCCACGATCAAGAATCAGGACCAGTGGATCGATCAGATTAAAGTAAACAATTGTGAATCCTGTCATCAGCTGGGCGACAAGGCGACGCGAGAAATCGAGCCCAGCCTCGGGCATTTCAACAGTTCGCTGGCCGCCTGGCAAAGGCGGATCGAGGTTGCGCAAATCGGTGAGACCATGATCTCACGGCTTTTCGCCCTGGGCGACTTGGGAGCACTGCGGATGTATGCAAACTGGACGGATCGCATCGCGGCCGGTGAATATCCGCACGTAGCGCCGCCGCGTCCTCGAGGCATCGAGCGAAACATCGTCATCACCGAATGGGATTGGGGCAAAAGCGACGAATATTTCCACGACGAGATTTCAACGGATCGGCGCAATCCGCGGGTCAATGCGAATGGGCCTATTTACGGCGTGCATGAGCTGAGCTCGGATTTCATGAGCGTGGTCGATCCTGTGAAAAATACCGCAACGGAGATTCCCATTCCCGTCCGCGACGCCGATACACCCTATGCCGCCCCGCAGAGCGTGGGAGTTCCCTCGCCTTATTTCGGGGACGAGCCAATCTGGAAGAGCAAGGCCAACGTTCACAGCATCGTTGTGGATGCAACCGGACGTCTTTGGTCCACGGCTCTTGTGCGGGCGCCGGATCATAATCCGGCGTTCTGCAAAAAGGGCGGCGATAATCCCTCGGCGGAACTTTTCCCATTGGATCAAAGCATTCGCCAGCTGGACATGTACGATCCGAAGACCGGCAAATTTCAGTTTATTGATACCTGTTTCGGGAGCCTTCATCTGATGTTTGCGGAGGACCCTGACAACACGCTTTGGTTCGGCGGCGCGAACGATGTGGTCGGCTGGGTGCACACAAAGATATGGGACGAGACAAAGGATGCCGATAAGTCGCAAGGCTGGACCGCATTCGTGGTGGACACGAATGGGAACGGCAAGCGCGACGCCTATGTCGAGCAGAGTCAACCCCCCGATCCGACCAAGGATACGCGACTTCATGTCACGCTGTACGCGATCAACCCAAGCCCTTCGGACGGTTCGGTCTGGGGAACGGTGCTTGGTTTCTCGGGTGGGCTTGTCAGGGTGAATTTGGGCTCGAATCCTCCGGCGACGGCCCTTGCGGAGTTCTACCGGCCCCCTTGGCATAATCCGAAGGTGGCCATCTCTGCGTTTGGCCCGCGAGGCATGGATATCGACCGCAACGGCGTGGTCTGGACGGCGCTGACCAGCGGTCAGTTTGCCAGCTTCGATCGCCGGAAATGCAAGGGGCCGCTGAACGGGCCCAAGGCGATCACGGGACAGCTGTGCCCGGAGGGCTGGACCATGTATCCGTTGCCCGGACCTTCGTTCAGCGGTACCGATTCCGGAAGCGCGGACGGGAATTATTACGATTGGGTGGATCAGTTCAACACTTTGGGACTGGGCGACAACATTCCCCTGGCCACGGGCAACGATTCGGATTCGCTTCTGGCTCTGATCCCCTCCACCGGCAAGTTTGTGATTCTACGCGTTCCGTACCCGATGGGCTTCTTTGCGAAGAATCTGGACGGTCGCATAGACGATCCGAACGCCGGCTGGAAAGGTCGGGGCCTCTTTTCCACTTATGCCACCCGTTCCCCTCAACACATCGAGGGAGGGAAGGGCACAACCAGTAAAGTTGTGAAATTCCAACTAAGGCCCGATCCCTTAGCAAAATAAGGGCCTTAGGGTAGACTTGACATCAATTTTATTTGTGCGTTAAATGGAGAATCGGTGCGATAGGCGGAACATCGTGTTAAGTGAAGGTGGGCCAATGCGGTACATGATGAAAGTACGAGTCGCGTTTTTGATCGGAGTTGCAGTTGCGGGTACTAGTACCATTGCGGCTGGCCAGGAGCCGTCAACTCCCAATCCGTCGCACCCCGCCTCTGAGCGCACACTGCTGAATCGCTACTGCGTAGTTTGTCATAATAGCCAATTGAAAGTAGCCGGATTGATGCTCGACAAAATGAACGTCGAGAAGCCCAGCGAAGACGCCCAGGTGTGGGAAAAGGTGACCCAAAAACTCCGGACCCGCACGATGCCGCCTGCCGGCCTGCCACGGCCGGACAATGCCACATACGACTCCCTTGCGACCTACCTCACGACGGCGATCGACAAGGCTGCGATAGCCGATCCGAATCCGGGCCACCCAGCTGCCTATCATCGCCTCAACGGTACCGAATACACCAACGCGATCCGGGATTTGCTGGCGCTCGACGTTGGCGACGACTCGCTTCTCCCCGCTGATGCATCGGCCGGCGGCTTCGATAACAACGCCGCCGTTCTTTCGATGTCACCATTACTGATGGATCGATATCTGATCGCGGCGCGACACATTAGCCAGTTGGCGCTTGGAAGCGGGACAGCGAAGCCCACCGTCACAAACCATGAGACGCCCGCATTCAGCCTGCAACAGCAGCGAGCCAGTGAAGATCTGCCGCTCGGATCACGCGGTGGTATTGCGATCCGCTATTACTTCCCACTCGATGGGCAGTACGTCGTCAAAGTCCGCCTGAAAAAAACCAGGGGCCTTCCGGGCGGCAAAATTATGGGCGTGGGCGAGCCACACCGGTTGGATGTTCGGTTGGATGGCCAAAGGATCAAGCTGCTCACGTTTGGCGGCGAAAAGGGCCTTACGCCAAACCAAGTCGAAGACGCTTTAGAAGTTCGCTTCCCGGCTAAAGCGGGGATGCGAACGCTCGGCGTTACTTTCATGAACGAATACTTGGAGCCCGAAGACATGCTGCGGCCCCCCACGGTGGAAATGCAACTCGACGGTTGGGGCTCAAGGAGCGACCCCAAGCGTGACCCGGGGGTGGAAAGCGTTTCCATCGATGGACCCTACGATGCGACCGGACCGGGGGACACCGCTAGCCGCCAAAAGATTTTAGTGTGCCATCCACGTGGCAGCGAGGATGATGGCATTTGCGCCAAGAAGATTCTGTCCAGTCTAGCACGCCGCGCGTACCGTCGACCGGTAACGGACGCAGACATGAAGGACTTGCTCGGTTTCTACCGGGCCGGTCGTGACTCGCAGAAGAGCGGCGAGAGCCTCGAAGCGCGCTTCGAAGCAGGCATCGGTATGGCGCTTCAGGAAATGCTGGTCAGCCCGAACTTTCTGTTCCGGGCCGAACCGGATCCCCCACACATGGCGCCGGGGACTGCGTATCGCATCAGCGACCTCGAATTGGCGTCGCGCTTGTCCTTCTTCTTGTGGAGCAGCATACCCGACGACCAGCTTCTAGATCTGGCTGCACGCGGCAAGCTCAGAGATCCCGGAGTGCTGCAGCAGCAGGTACAGCGGATGCTCGCGGATTCGCGCTCCAAGGCTCTGGTGGATAATTTCTTCGGGCAGTGGCTCGACCTGCGAGGTTTGCCCTCGGTGTTCCCCGATCAAGTGGCGTTTGTGAAGTTCGACGACGATCTGCGCGCGGCCTTTGAGCAGGAAATGGATCTTCTCCTGACAAACATGCTGCGCAAAGATTCTAGCGTGGTCGATTTGTTGAATGCGAATTACACGTTCGTGAATCAACGTCTGGCCCATTTTTATGGGATTCCGAACGTTTACGGTAGCCGCTTTCGACAGGTAACCTTGACGGATGAGAAGCGCTTTGGGCTGCTCGGTAAGGGTGCGATCTTGATGGCTACCTCGTTTGGCAACCGGACCTCGCCGACCCTGCGCGGCAAGTGGGTACTGGACAACATTATTGGCAATCCCCCCAACCCCCCGCCGGCAAATGTTCCGCCATTTCCAGAGAACACCGAGGAGCATATTGAGCGCCTGACGGTACGCCAGAAGATGGAGGCGCACCGCGCGAATCCCTTGTGCGCCAGTTGCCACGCTGGAATGGATCCGCTGGGATTCGCACTCGAGAACTTTAATGCAATCGGCGGCTGGCGGACGAACGAGACGATCCAACTGAATGCCGTGTACAACTCACAAGCAGAGCTTCCGCTCATCGAAAATCCAATCGACAACTCAGGCGTTCTTCCCGACGGCACCAAGTTCAACGGTCCGGTTGGACTTCAGAAGATTTTGATCGGGCGTCCTGAGCTATTCGTCCACGTCACCACAGAGAAACTGTTCACCTACGCCCTCGGACGACAACTTGAGTATTACGACGAACCAGCGGTGCGCAAGGTTGTGCGGGAAAGCGCACCCACCGACTACCGCTGGTCCTCGATCATTATGGGCATCGTGAACAGCACGCCCTTTCAAATGAGGACGTCCGCGGCCGGAACTTCCAACGGCACTCCCAATAGGACTGTGGCCGCTTTGCACTAATTTTTTAGATAGGTCAATTGAATCTTTCCCGGGACGGGAGGCGAAAATGTCCATGATGCTTTTCAAGAAGAAGATTCCGCGGCGGGCGTTCGTGCGGGGAATGAGCTGCGCAATCGCCTTGCCGTTGCTGGATGGAATGGTACCGGCGTTGGCAGGTACAACGGTCAAGGCGCCCGTTCGGCTGGGAACGGTCTTCACGCCAAACGGAATGTGGCCCATGGACAAGTGGACTCCGAAAGGAGTGGGGACCGCGTTTGAGTTGAGTCCGACGATGGAGCCGTTGGCTCCTTTTCGGGATCAGCTGTTGGTATTGAGCGGTCTCGCCCAACATCCAGCGATGCCCACAGGAAGCGACCCGACGGGCGAGCATGCGCGGGCTTCCTCTACATTTCTGACGGGCATTCGCCCGGGTGCCGTTGCAGGCGCGGGCCTCGGTGGTATTTCGATGGACCAGTTCGCCGCAGCGCAATTCGGCAAGAAAACTCAATTGGCTTCACTGGAAGTCTCTTTGATGGCTAACCACACACTGGTCGGCTTGTGCGAAGACAACCAGACCTGTCTCTTGATCGATACCCTCTGCTGGAGCTCTCCTACGACGGCGCTGCCGATGGAAACCAATCCCCGGGCAGTATTTGAGCGTTTGTTCGGTGATGTTGACAACACAGACCGCGCAAAGCAACTCGCCCAAATGCGTCAAGAAGCAAGTATTCTCGACGGAGTCGTCGAGCAAGTATCGAGCTTGCTGAATAAGACAGACCCGGCTGACCGAGCCAAGTTAGACCAGTATTTCGATGCCATTCGCGATATCGAGCGGCGCATCCAGATTGCCGAGCAACAGCCCGAAAGCGAACTGCCGAAGTTCGACAAACCGGCTGGCGTACCGTCTTCCTTCGATGATTACGCCACATTGATGATGGATTTGATGGTGCTGGCTTACCAGGCTGACCTGACTCGTGTTCTCACCTTCATGATGGGCCGGGAAGGCCCGAATAGCGGTTTGGCCTACCCACAGATTGGCATTTCTGATAATCACCATAGTCTCTCGCACCACCAAAACGATCCGGCTAAGGTAGAGAAACTTTTCCAAATTAACCTCTACAATACGAAGCTGTTCGCAAAATTCCTGCAGAAGCTGAAATCGACGTCGGATGGCGATGGCAACCTGCTGGATCATACGATTCTTCTCTACGGGAGCAGCCTCAGCAATGGGAACGGCCATGATCACCACAACCTGCCCCTTTTGTTGGCGGGCGGGGGTGGGGGTCAGATCAAGGGGGGGCGTCACCTCCAGTATCCAGATATGACACCGATGACGAACCTGCACCTGGCCTTGTTGGACAAGTTGGGTGTTCCCGTGGAAAAGCTGGGAGACAGCACCGGAGAGCTCAATCTGCTGTCTGTGTAAGTTGCCCGCAGTGGACTTTGCGCCACGGGCCAGAACTTCGCGCGGAAGCTGGGTTGGACGTTGTCGATAAGAGGGATGAAGATGATCACAGATAGAGGCCTGAGGATTGTGTCGATGGTCGTTCTGCTATCGGCGGCCAGCCTTGCCGCCGGTGATCTTCGGCTGGCGGATGCGACGACGAGGAATGGAGACACGGGGGCAGCACGCACCTCGCCGAAGAAGCACGCCGACGTCGACACCCCTCAGGGGAAGAGCGCGACGGTGTTGACGGCGGCTTATCGGGATGATTTGGAAACGGCGCGCCGTCTACTTGCGGCTGGCGCAAATGTGAACCAGGCCGATGATTATGGCATTACTTCTCTCTTTTTGGCGTGCGCCAACGGGAGCTCCGGAATGGTGGACGAGCTGTTAAAGGCTGGCGCCGATCCGAACGCCGCCGACTGGTCGGGAGTAACGCCGCTCATGATGTGCGCGCGAACCGGAAATCTGGACACCGTTAAACTGCTGCTTGCCCGCGGCGCGAAGATGAACTCTGCCGAAACTCGGCAAGAACAGACGGCACTGATGTGGGCGGCAGCGGAAAAGCATCCCGAGATGGTGCAGGCGTTGATCGAGCGAGGTGCCGATGTCAATGCTCATACCAAGGGCGGTTTCACCGCGCTGATGTTTGCCGCCCAGCAGGGCGATCTGGACTCGGCCCGTGCGCTGTTAGCTGCTGGAGCGGACATCAACGCCGCGACGAACGACCAAAGCACCTGGATAGGCGAAACCCCTTTGTTAATAGCGAGCTTCAGCGGGCACGAGGCGCTCTCCGAATTTCTCCTGGATAAGGGCGCCGATCCGAACGCGGCCGACGATTTTGGGTTTACGGCCATTCACTTCGCGCTGATACAGGGACTCGCAGACGTCAGCGGGGTACGACTTGAACCGTTTTTGCGCCAAACGTACCTTTTCCGGCCCGACATGGTGGGACTAGTGAAGGCGCTTCTGGCTCATGGAGCGAATCCGAACGCTCGAATCAAAAAAAGGTGGGGCGGGAATATGTTTCTCTCCGTTCCACTCAATGATCCCAGCAAGTTCTCCGTAAGTGAGGTCGGTGCGACGCCGTTTTTGCTCGCAGCCAAGGTTCTCGATGTTGACATGATGCGCCTGCTGGTCGCTGCCGGTGCCGATCCGAACCTAGCTACGGAAAACGGCACAACGCCGCTGATGACGGCGGCAGGACTGATCCGTGTCAGAAATCATGGGTCCGTTCCCTTGACTCAAGAGAAAGAGCAGGAGAAGAAAGCCCTGGAAGCCGTCAAGCTCTGTGTTGAGTTGGGCGCCGACGTCAATGCAGCCAATGATCTGGGCCTGACTGCGCTGCATGGGGCAGCATTCAGTGGTTCGAACGAGGTTATTCAGTTCCTGGTGGAAAAAGGTGCCAAACTCGACCCACTCGATCTCACCGGGCAGACCCCCTTGGATAAAGCGATGGTCATCAAACCAAAACCCGGAGTAAACACTCGCGGGAGCGGCTATGACGTCTTCACGCCTTACATATATGACAAAAGTACCGTGGCTCTGCTTCGCCAGTTGGGAGCACAGCAGGGGAGCAGCACAGCTGTGAGTGCTCGGGTGGCGTCAGAGGAAGGGGCCGCAGCCCCCGCAGTTCAATGACGCAGCGCAGTGGGACGGCGAAACAAGAAAGAGAGCAGGGTGGCTAGCTCGAGACGAGTGTCCCGTGGCATCCAAGGATTGACACAACTGTGGATTTGAGATCCAGTCGGGGCATGTTTGTCATGTTCGCGCCTCTGGACCTCCACGAAAATGAGAAACAGCAGTTGGAGGTTTCGCTCGGGCATCCTGCACACCGCAAGAACTAGCTCGACAATGCCGCCTCATCCTGGTGGCGAGCCAAGTTGTGTCAAACGACCCCGTCGCGCAACAGATAGGCTTATCCCGACGAACGATTCTGGCCGCAAGGCAATCCTTGCGCGGAGAAGCACGTGATTCGACCGTTTTCTGGCCAACGGCGCCATGCCTTGGATTCATGATTCAGTGGCCCCTTCGGCTCGCCGTCCGTTTGGCTTCGCCAGTTCCATGAGCAGATCGATTGTCGGCGCGGCGGCTGGCGGCCAAGGCCGCGGTCCGGGCTTGCGATCCGTATGGATGCCAGATCCACGAAGGGTCGATCCAGGCGCATCTGGGAGAGCTGGTTCGCAGCGCGGTGGAAAAGGCGCTGAATGCCAATGCTTACGCGCGTGGGGATGTCAGCGCTTTGTGAGATAGCACAGTTTTTATGGAGGAAATGATGACGAAATCTCTTTTCGTTTTTTTGCTTTCTGCTGTGATTATTTTCCCGGTTCTCGTTCACGCGCAAGATAAAACCTTTTCCGGCGAGATCATGGACAGTCAGTGTGCCGCTTTAGGCGATCACTCGGTAATGATGGGCTCCAGTGGTATCAAGACTGCAAAAGCCTGTACGCTGGCTTGTGTAAAGGCTGGTGGAACGTTCGTCCTGTACGACGCGGGTGCAAAGACGATCTACCAACTAGACGATCAGAAGAAGCCAGAGCCGTTCGCCGGGGAAAAGGTCACTGTCTCGGGAACTTATGACGCCTCGACGCACACGATTCACGTCGAGAACATCGAGGCGGCGAAATAGCCAAATTTTCCAACGCGATCGCACTGGCACTTGCTGAACGCAATGACGAACCGAGCTAGCTCCTTTCCGGAGGATGTCCCCAAAGCCGGCCCGTCGCGAAAGGACTTCATTTCGCAGGCGCCCGGTGCCGCATCGAAAAATCCGCGCGTCGGGGAAACGGCGGCCATCTTAGGCGGCATGCATATCGTTCGCGTTCATGATGTCGCCGAACCCTCGCAAGTCGCCCGCGTCACAGGCGCTGTGGCGAGCGCTGCATTACGGCCCGTCGGCCCGCGATCGAAATGAGCCTCGCGAGTGCAGCGGTCCCCAAACGTGCGAGAGGTTCTTTGGCTTTCCTGGCTGGGTTTTTCGGCTGGACGTTCGACGCTTTTGATTTTTTCATCCTCACCTATGTCGTCGGGCAGGTCGCGGCGGACTTTCACCAGTCGGTAGCGAGTATTGCCTTCACGCTAACGGCCAGCCTTCTGATGCGCCCCGTCGGCGCTGTGCTTTTTGGCCTCATGGCCGACCGCTGGGGCCGGCGCCTCCCCCTGATCCTCGACGTCTTGTTCTATTCCGTGATGGAGTTACTCTCCGGTCTCGCTCCGACCTACCGCATATTTCTGATCCTGCGCCTGCTCTATGGGGTGGGAATGGGTGGGGCCTGGGGTGTGGGCGCTTCGCTGGCCATGGAATCCGTCCCGGCCAAATGGCGAGGAGTTCTGTCGGGCGTGCTGCAAGAGGGCTACGCGCTTGGGAACTTGCTCGCGGCCGTTGCCTTTTGGACGGTCTTTCCGCGTTGGGGCTGGCGCCCCATGTTTTTCCTAGGTCTTGTTCCCGCCTTGCTCACACTCGTGATTCTCTTAAATGTGGAGGAAAGCGAGGCATGGAAAACCACCGCTGCCGAAAAGAGGAACTGGAAGGAATATTTCGCGCTCGTGGGCGCGAACTGGAAGCGCTTTGCCTACCTGACCCTTTTGATGGCGACGATGAACTTTATGTCCCACGGCACGCAGGACCTGTTTCCCACGTTTCTGCAAACGCAGCGACACTTCAGCACGCGAATAACGGCCATCATCAGCGTGATTTCGATGGTCGGCGCGATCACTGGTGGTATCTTGGTCGGGCTTTATTCTGACCACTATGGGCGGCGCCGCGCGATGCTTACCTCCGCACTTCTGGCGTTGCTATTGATCCCGCTGTGGGTTTTCGCGCCGACGGCGGCCTTAATCGCCCTGGGCGCCTTCCTGATGCAGTTTATGGTGCAGGGGGCTTGGGGCGTCATTCCGGCCCACCTAAACGAGCTTTCGCCGGGTCCGCTGCGCGGTTTTTTCCCCGGGTTCGCGTACCAAGTCGGCGTACTGATCGCCGCGAGCGCGCCCTTACTGGAAGCAGGCATGACGCGTCATTTCAGCTACGCGCAGGTCATGGGGACGTTCGCGGCGTGCATCTTCGTAATCGCCGCAATTGTGATCAGTTGCGGTCCGGAGGCTCACCGCATCTCCTTCGGGACGGAAACGTGAGTGTAGGTGAACCAACGAACTCCTCGAAACACCGCGCTGATCTAGAGCAATTCCATAAATGATGTAGCGTACTTGGCGCTAAAAAAGAAGCCCCGGCAATCGGCGGACGAAATCGATTGAAAGGCGGCTTTGGCAGCCAGGAGCAGTTGCTCGTCACTGCGAGGGGCG
>JBAVUW010000068.1:0-13554 GCA_049696975.1 Candidatus Acidiferrales bacterium
GGCTCCTGCGGCCTCCGGGAGCGCGCCGGCGTCTGCGCCGGCCGCGGTCGAAGTGACGCCGTCTCCGGCTGAAAAACCCGTCGAATATGCGCAGCTTGCGGAAGCGAACGAGGTGCATCCGGTAGCCTCCGCCTCAAGGAACGAGCGACCCGCGGCGCCTCCCAGCTCGATACCGGCTTCCATGGCGGTGCTGCCAGCGCTGACCTATAACGCCCCAGGGCCGGAGCCGCCGCCGACTACATCGTCCGACATCGTGCTGCTGGTTCGCGAGGCGCGCGTCTCGCCGGATTGGGAATTCTCGGGACACGTGGAGCCTCCGGAATTTGCGAAAGCGATGCAGCATGCACTGGGCGAAGGGGGCCCGGCTGCGAAAAAGCCACCCGCAGCGGCCAGGGCGATGACCGAAAATCAGAAACCAAGCCCCGAGGTGTCTACGGCGGAGGGTGCAACCGCGTCGATTGACGAACCGGCGCCGAAAAAGAGGCACGGCGGATTCTGGGCTTCGCTCAAGCGGGTTTTCGGTGGATGACGGAGAACGGGCCGGTCGCCTGGGGCCCCTCGGCCGGCACAAAAGCCGGGCGCTGATCCTGCCACAGCGATCCTCGTCGGTTCGCTACATTCCCTCGTAATTCGGGCCTCCGCCACCCTCGGGCGGAACCCACTGGATGATCTGGTAGGGATCGGCGATGTCGCAGGTCTTGCAGTGCACACAGTTCGCCGCATTGATCTTCAGCTTGGGCTCGCCTTTGTCGCTCACCATTTCATACACCGCCGCGGGGCAAAAATACTGGCAGGGATTCCCGAATTCGCGCACGCAGCGGTCGCCGCAGATATTCGGATCGGTGACGATCAGGTGGCAGGGCTGGTCTTCGTCGTGGCGCGTGCCGGAATGATAGACGTCGGTGAGGCGATCGAAGGTAAGCTTGCCATCGCCCTTGAAGCGCGTGGATTGATCGACGAGCGTAGGCGCGCGATGGAGCTTTTCGTACTCGGTGTAGCCGGGCTGCGCGCGCAGCGGGTCCGTCGGTCCGCGTCCGCCGGTTACGAACTGCAATCCCGCATTGACCACGCCGGACCACAGGCCCCGGTGAAAGCCCTGATGGAAATTCCGGACTCCCCACAATTCTTTCTTCAGCCAGCTTCGATCGATTTTCCGCTGATAGGCGGATAGTTTTGCCGCGGAGGTGTCTCCCGCGCAAAGCGCTTCGTAGATTGTTTCGGCGGCGAGCATGCCGCTCTTGATGGCGGTGTGAATTCCCTTGAGACGCTGCGAATTCAGGAGGCTCGCGGAATCGCCGGCGATCAGGCCGCCGTCAACATGGTTGCGCGGCATGGAATACCAACCACCGTAAGGGACGGTTTTCGCGCCGTAGCGGACGAGTTTTCCGCCGTCGAGAATCTTGCCGACAAACGGATGCAACTTGAATTTCTGAAATGCCTCGTGCGGATCGAACAGCGGGTTTCGATACTCAAGGCCAATGACCATGCCCAGCGAGACGCGGTTGTCGCGCAGGCCGTAGACCCAGCCGCCGCCGTAGATGTCCGTGGGGAGCGGCCAGCCGAGCGTGTGCGCGACGTAGCCGGTCGGGATGCGGCCGGGCTCGACGTCCCACAATTCCTTGATGCCGATGCCGTAAACCTGCGGATTCACGCCGTCAAGCTTCAGGCGGTTGACCAGATCCTTCGTGAGTGACCCGCGCGGGCCCTCGGCGAGTACGGTGACCTTGGCCCGCAGCTCGTAGCCGGGCGTGAAGTTTCCCTTGGGCTTGCCGTTCTTATCGAGCCCCTTGTCTTCCGTGATGACGCCGGAGATGCCGGAGTTTTCATAGATCAGTTCCCTGCCGGCAAACTGCGTGAAAATGTTGATGCCTTTTTTTTCGACCAGGCCGCCGAGCCATTTCACGAGTTTGTTGAGCGAGATGACATAGTTGCCGTGGTTTGCGAGCGGCGGGGGCGTGATCGGAAGCTTGAACGAGCTTTTTTCGGTGAGCACGTAGGCGGCGTCCCCGGTCACGGGAGTATCGAGGGGGGCGGAGTTTTCAAAATCCGGGACCAATTCACGGAGCGCGCGAGGGTCCATGATCGCGCCGGAGAGCTGATGCGCCCCGATTTCGCGGGCTTTTTCAAGAACGTAGATATTTTCGGCGGAAAGCGCGGGCGACTTGCTTTCAGCCGTGTGCTGCTCGATCAGGCTGGCCAGATGCAGGGCGCAGGAAAGGCCAGCCGGGCCGGCGCCGATGATCAGGACGTCGGCGTCGAGTTTTTCGCGTTCCATGGCCACAAGAGAATAGTAACAGAAGAAAATCCGCCTGCCTGAGGGCCGTCGCTACATAGGCTTTGCCGGTCATGAAATGGTGCCCGGCGGCGCTCGTGGCACAAACGGAACCCTGTTGCGAATGGCCGGCGTCGCACAAAAGAAAAGACGTCGCCACAAACGGCCACGCCAGAGGGGCGCTAGTGCGAGGCGAGAGACACACAGGAATTTTCGTAGCTGCCCGCGCCCATGGTGCCTTCGGGGAAAATATCGTGCTCGGCGATCCACTCGAAGGATTTGTCGAAGACGTCTTTTGTGTAGGGCTCGAAGACGAGGCGCTCACCGGGGCCCCACCGGCGGGTGTCCATCATTTCGTGGAAGCGGACGGGGAATTCCCTCTTGTAGTGATGCGTGTAGAGGTCGGGGCGGAGATCAATATCGCGTTGGGCATGACGCAGGGCGCGAAAATACTTTTTCACATCCTCCATCTCCGGATCGCGCTGGATCAGCGAGGCCATCATGAAGGTGGTATCGATGACCTTGCGGAAGCCGAGCTGCTCGAGGAAATAGTAAGGCCCGCTGAAAACCGACGCGGCAGGCACTTTGCGGTCGATGAGCAACTCCATGCGGCTGAACAGCAAACCGTCGGAAAACGAGAGCTTGATGTCGGGAGGCCTCAAACACTGCTCCAGCGCCTGGATCGCAGAGTAGTGGCTCCCGGACTGGTAGCCGACGGAAATGGGAACATTGGCGAGCTGCGAAGGCTCGTGGATCGGCGAATCGGGAGGAACGAAAATGCCGGCGGGCGAGACCGAATAGGCGTCGGCGTAGAGTTTGCCGAGACCGGCGGAAGCCGAGACATTCACGGTCCAGTGGCAGGCGCAGCCGATGTCGGACCCGCGGCCTTTTTCGAAGGTCTGGAAAGCGCCGACCTTGTTGCCAAGCTGATGATCTTTGCCTTCGGTGGAACCCAGAGCCGCGTGGAATTCGTAGTCGAGTCCTTCGGCAGCGAAGTAACCCTTGTCTTCCGCGACCCACTCCTGGAGTCGCATGTGCGGCGCGATGACGAATTTATCCATCGGTTCCCCTCCGGCACTGGAATTCCCGGCTATTTTACGCAATCCGGGCAGCAAGGACAATCGAGGCCGGGGTTTCGCCCGCAAAGACCGTGGCGATGAAATTCTACGGGACGGAGACTGCGATTTGGCTCGAATAGCCGCTCTGCCGGCCGGCATCAACCGACGTGACCACGTAGAAATATTCCGTGCTGGCCTGAACGGACGAATCCTTGTAGTCGACCGTAGAGGAACTCCCGATTTGCGTGTAGGGGCCACCAGAAACCGTGGCGCGATAGACATCATAACTGGAAACGCCGGACGATGCGCTGGGCGTCCAGCTGAGATTCACGGAATAGGTGCTGGGCGGCGTGACGCCGTCGCCCGAGACCGCAATCGTGATGGGAGAATTCGAAGCATTGCCGGCGACGGTGACGCTACCGGTGACGGCGCCTGCTTTGGTCGGCGCGAATTTCACGGTCAGAGCGGTGGCCTGCCCCGGGCTCAAGATCATGTCGGCGCCGCCACTGGCCGAAACTCCGGTTCCTGCAGCAGAAACCGTGGAGAGCGTGACACTCGAGTTTCCGGTGTTCTTCAAATTCACGGTGGCTGTGGCGCTACTGCCCACCGTGACGTTGCCGAAGTTCTCGGTGGTGGCGCTGGCGGACAGGGTGGTCGTATCGGCGACGCCCGTTCCGCTGATGGGTACCGAGACGCTTGAAGAACCGTCCGTGACGGTGGCAGCTCCCGAAACAGCTCCCGCCGATTTGGGCGAAAACTTGATCGTGAGAGTTGCCGCGGTGCCCGCACTGAGAGCTACCGGAAGCGTGAGCCCGCCGACGCTGAACCCGGCGCCCGACGCGGTTGCCGCGGAAATGGTGAGCGTGGTGGTTCCGGCGTTCTTCAGTTGAATTGTCTGCGAAGTGCTGGCGCCAACCGGCACACTGCCAAAGCTGGCACTGGTTGGAACCGCGGACACAGACGGCTCTACGCCCGCGCCGCTGACCCAGAGCGCGATTCCAGTATGTGCGGCGTTGCTTGAGAAAAGGAAGTCTCCGTACTGCGCGCCAACCACGGTCGGTGCGAACTTGATGACGAACGTCACGCTCTGCCCCACGGACAACGTTACCGGCAGCTTGAATCCGCTCACGGTAATCGAAGACGGGGCGCAGAATCTCTCGTTACCAATGGTGATGGGTGCGTTGCCGACATTTTTCATGGTGACGGGCTTGGAGGTGCTGGCATCCAGGTTAACGTTGCCGAACTGGATTGTGTTCGGCGTGAGCACGAGCCCTGGGCCGGCCGCGCGGGCCTGCTGCGCGTGAAAGGTCGAGAGCATCGTCAAAAGGATGGCGCCGATCAAGAAACGGCGACACGCGAAATAGCGACGGAGCTCGTTCCTGGGAAAACGAGCGTCACCGACGTGTGACGAATTTGAATCTCGGTACGCTTGAGCTCTCATGCACTCGAGCGTATGCGGACGAGCCGTCCCTATCTACGGGTCTGGGGTCTCAAAAAAGTACAGCGGATTTCACCGGGACCAGGTACAGGAAAGGTTCAGAGGCTGCGGACAGGGTACGGTGGCTCGCCCGTGGGCGACGGGTACTGTCTCAGTTTGCATTTTCGGTCTCGGGTAGAAAATGGAATGGCCTTCAAGCCTGGACGAACGCAAGCGGACACGCGAGTGCTCGAAACAGCGGTAACGCGCAATCGGGGCCACTACGCTTGCTGTAAAGGCCAGACCTCTACGACGCCGTGCGCCACGGCGCAGGGTGCCTGCGAAACCATTCTTATCGCCTCCGAAAGGTCGGTGGCTTCAATCACGGCAAAGCCGGCGACGGGTAAAGGTGACGACATGAAAGGACCCCTCGCTGTCTGAACACCTGCAGCGTCGGGATTGCGTACGTGCACAGGGGCGCCGGCGATACCCATCACCGCCCCCAGCTTGCGCAGCTCTTTGTCGTGTGCATGAGCGGCATTGCGAATCTCTGGTGCGGTACGCTCATATCCGGCGCGGTCGCCGTATCCGATCGTCACGAACTTTGGCATGATCTCCTCCTCTTTTCTGGAATGTGGTTCGGCCATCATTTGTCCAGCTTATCCCCGAATTCAAACGGAGACACTACCAGGCGAGGGCGAGCATTGGCGGGCTAGAACCTGTACGCTATACTGAGCAGCCCGGGTGTGCGCGCGGGGCCCGCCGTACAGGGCGAGGGTAGGTTCGCACTCGGCGCGCCGGTAGTATCCGTTTCAAAGCCAGGTACAAGGTCCATTGTCCGAGCCGATATCGATTCGTGCAAGATTGCCGGAAGCAGGTAGTCACGACCATTCCGCCGACGCTCGCAGCAAGAGTGTGGCGGTCGTCGGCGGTTCGGCGGCAGGGTTGTTTACGGCAGCGCTGCTCGCGCGCCGCGGCGTGGACGTGCGTGTGATCGAGCGAATCGAATCGCTTGAGCCGGAGGCCCGCACGCTGATCGTGACGGAGCGCATGCGCGCGCTGCTGGGCCGCGCGGCCGAGGGCAGCATCGTCAATGAAATCCGGCGCTTCGAGCTTTTCACCGACGGCCGCGCTGCGACGATCACGCTGAGCCGCCCTGATCTGATTATCGAACGGCAGAGGTTGATCAAGGGCCTGGCCCAAGAGGCACAGAGTGCGGGCGCCACGATCGAAATGGGCCGGCGATTTCGCGCGCTCGAGGCCAATCGCAGCGGCCTGCGCGTCGAGGTGGAGTGCTGCTCGGACGGATCGCAGGAAGAAATCCACGCCGATGCCGTGGTCGGCGGAGACGGTGCTTCCAGCCGCGTGGCTCGATCGGCTGGGTGGGCTCCGCTGGAGACCGTGCCGTTGCTGCAGGCGATCGTGCCGTTGCCCAAGGACATGGCGCCGGACACCGTGCGTGTCTGGTTCGTGCCGCAGGACACGCCGTATTTCTACTGGCTGATTCCCGAGTCGCCGACGCAGGGCGCGCTCGGCGTGATCGGCGAATCCGGGTCCGAGACCAAGCGGCGGCTCGAGCAATTCCTCGAGAAGCGAGGCTTTGATGCGATCGAGTTCCAGGGCGCGCGCATTCCTGTCTACAAGCGATGGATTCCGGTACAGCGAAAAATCGGCAACGGATCGGTCTACCTGGTGGGAGATGCCGCTGCGCAAGTGAAAGTTTCGACCGTCGGCGGAATCGTGACTGGATTTCGCGGCGCACGGGGGGTCGCCGAGGCGATTTTGAGCGGCGGTGAGAGCCGCGAGCTGCGCGCGTTGCGCCGCGAGCTCGATTTCCACCTTCTGCTGCGCCGCTCGCTGCACGGATTTCAGCAGTCCGATTACAGTTATCTGGTGGACCTGCTCAACGATCCCGCGAAACAATCTCTCGGCAGGTGTTCGCGTGATGACGCCTGGAAGATGCTGTGGCGAGTTTGTCTGCGCCAGCCACGTCTGTTGCTGCTGGGACTGCGCGGATTGCTGATGCGCAATCGTTTCGACGAAACCCGCGTCGAGGGCAGCGCGGGCGACGAACTGATTTCCTAAGACCTTCGCATGAGTTTCCGTCGCAAGATCCGGATCGCCGCAGCCATCGTATCCGCCTGTTTGTGTTCGATGGCGTTCTTCGCATTTCGCGGAGCGGGCCGTTGGCTGGTGCGCGAAGATCCGCTGGCGAAGGCGGACGAGATCGTCGTACTGAGCGGGACGATGCCGGCGCGGGCCGAAGAAGCCGGAAGGATTTTCGAAATGGGCTACGCGCCGCAAGTGTGGGTGAGCGTGCCCCATTCGCCGAGCGAGGAGCTGGCGGCAATGGGTATCCCTTTCTCGGGCGAGGATGACTACAGCCGCGCCGTCTTGATTCACGAAGGCGTGCCCGCGGCTGACGTGCACATATTCCCGCAACCGATCGTGGATACCGAGAATGAGATCGAGGAAATCTGCGCCGAGATGCGCCGCGACGGAAAGACCCGTGCGATCGTCGTCACCTCGCCCCCGCACACGCGGCGCGTGCGCCTGCTTTGGAGCAAACTCGCGGGAAGGAACCTGCGCCTGATCGTACGGGAGGCGCCGCAAGATCCGTTTGACGCCGATCACTGGTGGCGGAATACACGGGACACTTTTTCTGTTGTACGGGAACTGCTGGGAATCCTAAACGCGTGGCTGGGGCTGCCGGTGCGGCCGCCTTCCTGAGCGCGGGCCCAAGCGTGACCTTCGGCCGACTATTCGCGCGTCGCCACAGGTACTGCCGGACTTTCCAGAATCTGCCACTGCTCCCACTCGGACTTTTGCGAAAGATCGCGCAGGCGCAACTGCCAATCAATGCCCGTCTCTTCATCGTGATGGAAATAGAAGGCCTGCCAGGAACTGGCGATCTGGTGACGACCGACGGCCGAATTTCCCTTGCCGGAGGCGTCGGCTGGGTCCTGGCTGCGAAACTCCGCCAGGCTGGCCGAGTCGAGCGGTACGCGGAAGAAGATCACCTCGCCGGCGTCGGCAGCAGCTCCCTGCCCGTTGCCCGACACTTGCGACCGCTTCCCGAAGTCGACAAAATGGCCGCGCAGCTCAATTGCATTCGCGCGCAGCAGGAGCTCGAGGGACGGCGGCCGCTCGATTGACATTCTCGGGCGCGCCAGAGCGAGTTCCCAGAGCGAGAGCGCTTCCGAGCTCGTCGACGTATCGGAATAAAAATCGAGCGAGCGGGTCTGCCAGCCCGTGGATCTACGATCCGGGAGAACCTCGGTGATGGTCGCCACCGTGTGGCTGCGCCAGCGCTCGAGCTTGACGGAGCCGACGAAGCAGCCGGACTCGCGTATGAACCGCCGGTCTTCCTCGCTCATGCAAATCGTTTCGCGCCAGAAGCGATCGCCGAGGTTGAAAGAAAAAGTGAAGACCTGCTCGAGCGGAAGCGGCGTCGCTTCGCTCAACCGGCGGCGCCAGACGGGATCGGCCATCTGCTCAAGACTCTGCACGCGATCGAATAGCTTGCGGATCGTCC
The DNA here is from genome assembly GCA_049696975.1 of Candidatus Acidiferrales bacterium. Taxonomy (GTDB): domain Bacteria; phylum Acidobacteriota; class Terriglobia; order Acidiferrales; family UBA7541; genus Palsa-295. Next base: position 8,283 of record JBAVUW010000068.1, read on the forward strand.
AGGCCTGCTGGCGCAGCAATCGCTGCCAATATTGCGCCAGGACATAGAAGACAAAAACGACGATCGCGGCGATACCCAGCGCCGGCCACAGAATGTCCATTCCGCCTGCCCCCGGAACTGATTCGAACCAGACGCGCCGCCCTGCGGATGCGCCGGATTCTACTACCAAATTCGGCTCGCGCCTACGGCGCGGCAATGGAGGGCGGGGCGGTTTTGTGAAACAGCCGGCGGGTGGAGGCAAGAATTCACCGTCCGCCCGGGGGCTGGAAAGGTCCGGTGCAAACCCGGCGCCTACTTTGTGGCCGTCGCTCCGATGATCTTGATGTTGTAGAGCACCGTGCCGGTCGGATACAGGGTATCGCGAAATTCCGTGCTTTGCGAGTCACCGGGATCAAGCGTGAGCGATGGAATCGTACCCTTGTTATCACCCAGCCCCCCGCCGTTGGCGTCGAGATACGTCGTCTCGTATTGAATGTTGCTGTAGGTATAGACCTGCGACATATTCCGCAGCTCGACCGACCACATCGCGGTTGTGCCCGTATAGTCCTTGTCCAGCTTCTTGCTCACGACGCGCAGATCCTTCACGGCGTCGGCATTCGATTGCGCCGGAGCGGCAGCCGCCGCGGAAGCCGGCGCCGAACCTGTCGACGAGTCTTTCCTGGTCATGAAAAATACGACTCCGCACACGATCACCACCAAGGCGACCAGAATTCCGACCCACATTCCCATGCCACTGGATTCGCCCTTCGTTTCTGGTGTTTCAAACATGGCAACGACCTCCGCCGTTTCGCGGCAAGGTAGCACGATGGCCGTCGAGGTTCAATAGCGTCCCGAGCGGCGGCGGCCGCGGTTTGTGCGACGTGCGAATTTCGTCTAGCCTATGCCCATGCAACCCAAGGACGTCGTGCGTGTGTGGGTCGATGCATTCAACCGGGCCGATGTGGACGCACTCGTCGGGCTTTACGAGGAGGACGCCATCAATCATCAGGTGGCCGAAAGCCCCGTTCAGGGACGCGCCGCGATCGGTGAAATGTTTCGCAGAGAGTTTGCGGCCGCCACGATGGTTTGCATCGTCGAAAACCTGTTTCAGGACGGACAATGGGCCATTCTCGAGTGGCGCGATCCGCAGGGTCTGCGGGGATGCGGTTTTTTCCAGGTCCGCGGGGACCAGATCGCTTTTCAGCGCGGCTACTGGGACAAGCTTTCTTTTTCGAAGTCGCACGGAGTGGGGCCCGACGGATAGGCCGGCGAAGGAATGATTTTGGAAATTCCCAGGCGCTGGGTATGATCGGAACCCAAAATCGCAGTTTCCCGATCGGCGCGATTCGCGCGCAAAACGAGGAGCGATTCATGGCGACGATGAAAGCCGTACGAATTCACGAATACGGCGGACCCGAGGTGCTGAAGTACGAAGACGCGCCCAAACCACTGGCCGGAGCGGGAGAGCTGCTGGTCCGGGTACACGCCACGAGCGTGAACCCGGTGGATTGGAAAATTCGCGCGGGTTACCTGCAACGGATGCTCGCCTACAAACTGCCGATGATTCCGGGATGGGACGTTTCCGGCGTCGTCGAAGCGGCAGGAACCGGTACCCGCTTCCGGCCGGGCGATGAGGTATACAGCCGGCCGGATATGTCGCGCGACGGGACCTATGCAGAATACGTGGTGGTGAAAGAATCGGAAGTCGCGTTGAAACCGAAATCCATCGACCACGTCACGGCCGGCGCGATCCCGCTGGCCGCGCTCACCGCCTGGCAGGCTCTCTACGATGCCGCGAAAATTTCAACCGGGCAGAAATTGCTGATTCACGGCGCTGCGGGCGGCGTGGGAACTTTCGCGGTGCAGCTGGCGAAACTCAAAGGCGCCTATGTGATCGCCACCGCATCGAAAAAAAATCACGATTTCCTGCGTTCACTCGGCGCCGACGAGTGCATCGATTACAACACGACGAAATTCGAAGATGTGGTCCACGACGTCGATGCAGTCCTCGACACGATCACCGGCGAAACGATGGAGCGCTCCTGGAACGTCCTGAAAAAGGGCGGCATCCTGGTCTCGATTCTCGAACCGCCCAAGGGTGAAAAAGCCGCGGCGCACGGCTGCCGTTGCCATCACACTTTCGTGCAGGCGAATGCCGAGCAGTTGGGCGAAATCGGGAAACTTGTCGATGCGCGAAAGCTGAAAGTCATCATCGAAAAGGTGTATCCGCTCTCCGAGGCGCGCGCGGCACAGGAGTCAAACGCCGCGGGGCACACGCGCGGCAAGATTGTGCTTCGCGTGGTATAGCGATCCTTCGTGCAACTTCCGAGCTACATCGGCGGCGCGGCGGCTGTGTGCACCACGGTCGCCTTCCTCCCGCAAATCCTCAAGATCCGGCGCCAGGGCGGCGGCGACCTCTCCTATCCAATGCTCGCCCTCTATCTCATCGGCACGTGGCTCTGGTTCCTCTACGGGCTGATGTTGCACGCCGGCGCGGTGATCCTGGCCAACGCGGCCACCTTCGTGCTGGTTTTCGTCGCCCTCGTTCTGAAGGCGACCTATCGGCGGGACTAGCCCAGGCGTCCGGTGACTTCGCTTGTGTTGTGCAAGCCGGATTGATACCTTCGGGGACGTGCCCCGAAAGGTGAAGCCAAGGCGGCGCCGGTCGGGCTGCCCGGTGAGCATTTCGCTCGAAACGCTGGGAGACCGCTGGTCGCTGCTCGTCATTCGCGACCTGATGGTCCGCGGCTACCGGACGTTCAAGCAGTTTGAGCAATCCGACGAGCGAATCGCGACAAATATCCTGGCGGACCGGCTTCGGCGGCTCGAACGAAACGGCATTATCTGCGCCGAGCCGGACCCAAGCGACGGACGCAGGATGAGTTATCGCCTGACGGAAAAAGGAATCGATCTGGCACCGCTGCTGCTGGAGCTGCTGATCTGGGGCGCCCGGCACGAAGAAACCATGGCACCGCGGGAATTGATCGCACAGATGGAGCAGAATCGCGAAGGCGTGATTGCCGAGGCGCGTCGGCGATGGAGCGAGCGCGATTTGACACCCATGCTGCCGAGTTTTGCAGGTAACCGGCGCGCACGAAAATAAAGGAGGGAGCAAACCATGCAACTGAATCCGTATCTCAATTTCGATGGAACATGCGAAGAAGCTTTCAAATTCTACGAGCGCTGCTTCAACGGGAAAATCACCGCTTTGATCACGTTTGAGGGCGCTGGCGACGTGAATCAGCTCCCGCCCGGCTGGAGCAAGAAAATCATGCACGCACACATGATCGCGGGCGGACAGATCTTGATGGGTTCCGACGCCCCTCCGGGCCGTTACGACAAGCCGCAGGGACTTTCGGTGCTGGTCACCGTGGAGGAACCGGCGGAGGCCGAGCGGGTTTTCAAGGTGCTGGCCGAGAACGGAATCGTGCGCATGCCAATCCAGACCACATCGTGGTCGCTGAAATTCGGGATGGTTACCGACCGGTTTGGTGTGCCCTGGATGGTGAACTGCGCCGCGGCAGCAACGGCCGCTGCCCAGTAAACGGATCGTCGAAAGGACCGACCGATGAGCAAGGTACGGGTGCTGGTGGGAACGCACAAGGGCGCGTTTATTCTGGGGTCCGACGGCAAACGCGAAAACTGGGATATCAGCGGACCGCATTTCGCCGGCTGGGAAATCTATCACCTCAAAGGCTCTGCCGCCGATCCGAATCGTATCTACGCCTCGCAGACCAGCGGCTGGTTCGGGCAGATCATCCAGCGCTCCAGCGACGGCGGCAAGACGTGGGAAACGCCCGGCGGCGAACCGCTGCCAACCGGCGGCATGCCTCCTCCGCCGAGCAACAAATTCGCGTACGACACTTCGGCTGAAACCGGCAAGCCCCTGACGACCCACCAGTGGTACGACGGCACGCAGCACCCCTGGGAATTCAAACGCGTATGGCACATCGAACCGTCGCTCCACGATCCCGATACGGCGTACGCCGGAGTCGAGGATGCGGCCATTTTCCGCACCACGGACGGCGGCCGGTCGTGGCATGAGCTCCCCGGACTCCGCGGACACGGCACCGGGCCCCAGTGGCAGCCCGGCGCCGGCGGCATGTGCCTGCACACGATCGTGCTCGATCCGTCCAATCCGAAACGGATGTTCATCGCGATCTCGGCGGCGGGAGCTTTCCGCACCGACGACGGCGGCTCGACTTGGAAGCCCATCAACAGGGGACTCCGCTCGCAATACATTCCCGATCCGGAGGCCGAGGTAGGCCATTGCGTGCATCACGTGGCGATGTCGCCGAAAAAACCCGGTGTGCTGTACATGCAGAAGCACTGGGACGTTATGCGCAGCGACAACGCCGGTGACGACTGGCGCGAAGTGAGCGGAAACCTGCCCACGGATTTCGGATTCGTGATCGACATTCACGCGCACGAGCCGGAAACGATCTACGTGGTTCCGATCAAGAGCGACTCGGAGCACTTCCCCGTCGATGGAAAACTGCGGGTCTATCGCAGCCGCAGCGGCGGCAACGAATGGGAGCCGCTGACCAAAGGGCTGCCGCAGAGCGACTGCTACGTCAACGTGCTGCGTGATGCCATGGCTGTTGACACGCTCGATTCCTGCGGCGTCTATTTCGGCACAACGGGCGGACAGGTATATGCTTCGAAAGATTCCGGCGACAGTTGGGCGCCCATTGCAAGTAATCTGCCGGCCGTTTTTTCCGTCGAGGTACAGACATTGCCATGATCCAGGTCGTGCTCCCGGCGCATCTGCGCACCTTGGCGCACGTCGACAAGGAAGTATCGCTCGAAGTCGATGGCCCCGTCACGCTGCAGGCGGTCCTCGACGCCCTCGAATCGCGCTACCCCATGCTGCGGGGCACGATCCGCGATCACCTCACCCTGCAGCGCCGCCCCTTCCTACGCTTCTTCGCCTGCCAGGAAGACATCTCGCATGAGTCACCCCACAAGCCGCTGCCGGAGTCGGTAGCGGCCGGTAAGGAACCTCTCATGATCATCGGCGCCATCGCCGGCGGTTAGCCCTTGTACGCCTTCCCGATTCGTGGTCACTTGCATACGTCTGCGCATTGGGATATAACCCGCGCAGCCCGGTCGTAAAGCGAAACGCAGGAAAGGTTTGGGGCGTCACACAACGGCAGGACGGACCGCGAAACGCGGGGGGAGTGCCTGATGAAGTCCGCTTGTTTGGCTGTGATGGTGTTGCTTGCCGGAATCTTTGCCCCGGTGGTGCGCGCGCAGGACGAATCGGCGACGCCCGCTCGGCCCGCGCAAGGCC
>JBAVUW010000069.1:0-10959 GCA_049696975.1 Candidatus Acidiferrales bacterium
CAGCTTCCCGGCGTTCCTGCAACCGGCACCAGCTTGCCCGCATTCAGAAAAAATTCGCCGGCTTGCGGCACGATCATTTTTTCGCCTGTGAACTGGTGCTCCAGCTGGATCGCCCCGCTCGACGCCAGCACGCAGAGCGAATCATCCAAGCTCAGCCCCACGGTTACGTCGCGCGCGCCGCCGGAAATATCGAGAGGCGTGCCGATCAGCGTCGGCGTGAAAATCCGCAGGTCGGTCTTTGCCGGCAGCTCGACCCGCACGCGCCCGAAATTCAGCGCCAGCGTGATCGCATTCCCCGACAAAAGCAAGGTCAGCTTTGCCGGTCCGCAGACATCCACCTGCCCGCCGGCGACCAGCGTCAGCAGAGCCTGCCCGGAATGCACGGTCACCACCGTGCCGTCGGAAACATCGAGCCGGGTCCCTACGGTTGAATACTGACCGGTTTCTGGGGTCCCGCTTTCGCAGGAAATGTCGGTGCCTTCGACGTGTCCCACCACCGGCAGCCGCGCAACCTGCGCGTGCGTCTCCCCCGGCCAGGCGAGCGCCACGGCAATCAACGCCAGAGGCAGAAGCAAACGGGCCGCGTGTGAAGACACACGCCCCGCGATCGTCACGATTTGAAATCGGCGCCGCATCGACTATGCCTATACTATACCCCCGTGAACGGCTCCTCCGCCCACGCTCCCGCCACTGCCGGCCAATCGCCCAAAATTCCCATGCCGCATCTCTCGGGCTGGCGCCGGATGCAAATTCCGGTGATCGCAGCGGTCGTTTACGGGTTCATCCGCCTGCTCGGACCCACTCTGCGCGTGGAAGTCGTCGGCGTGCACAACGCGATCCAGATTCGACAGAACGGCGAGGCGGGAATCGGGGCTTTCTGGCACCGCTCCATCCTTTCGGCCGCCTGGATCTGGCGCAACCGCGGCATCGTGGTGCTCAATACCGTGAATTTCGACGGCCAATGGACCCGCCGGGTAATCGAGCGTCTCGGATTCGGCACGGCACAAGGAAGTTCGACACGCGGCGGAGTCGAGGGCCTGTCCGCCATGGCGCAGGCTCTTGAAGCGGGCCGTAACGTCGCGTTTACCATCGACGGCCCGCGGGGGCCACGCTACGTCGCCAAGCCGGGCGCCGTCATCCTCGCACGCCGCACCGGCTGTCCCATATCCGCTTTTCACATCGGGGTCCAACACGCCTTCACGTTCCATAAAGCCTGGGACCATTTTCAGATTCCGTTTCCGTTTTCGAAAGTGGTGATGTTCGTGGCCCCGCCGATCCGCGTCCCGACCGACGCCGGCAGCGTCATCATGAAATCCAAGCAGGACGAAACGCAGGCTGCCCTCGAGGCCGTCCGCGACGTAGCGGAAAAATGGTTTGGTCTGACCGAAGACGAACGCGACGCCATCCGCGCGGAGTGGCGCCAAGAACATCGCTGAGGCGCAGTCGCTTTGCGGAGGCTCGTTCAACCGGACGGCCCTGCGAGCCCGAGGTCCGCGCTTTCGGGCCCCGCGAAAACATGCAGGGACGAGGCCCGGCTTCCGCCGTGATTCTCCGAATGGCTCCTCAGCTGTCCCCGAGCTTCACCGGAATATCCATTTTTTTCCCGTCGCGCACGATCGTCAGCGTAACCGTATCCCCCGGCCAGGCGCGGTTGAGCATCAGATTCAAATCCATCTGGCTGTTCAACTCTTTCCCGTTGATCGCCACTAGCACGTCGCCGCCGATGCGCAGCTCTTGAAGTCCTGCGAGCACCGAACGCGTCCCGCCGCGAATTCCAGCCTGCGCCGCAGGCCCTCCGGGCGTCACACGCTCGATCAAGATTCCCTGCTGCGCCCCCAGATGCAGGGCGTCGGCGAGGTTGGGCCAGATCGCCCGTCCTTCCGCACCGAGCGACGCGTGCCGCACGTGGCCTGTTGCAATAAGATCATCGGCCGCGCGGCGCGCCGTATTGACCGGAATGGCGAACCCGATTCCCGCATTCGTGCCGGACGGCGCATAAATCGCGCTGTTGATCCCGATCACCTCGCCTCGACTGTTCAGGAGCGGACCGCCAGAATTTCCGCGGTTGATCGATGCATCTGTTTGAATTGCTTCGTCGATGAACGTATTCTCGCCGGTCTGCACCGTGCGCCCCAGCGAACTCACCACTCCCGTCGTGAGTGTGCTCTGAAATCCGAAGGGATTTCCGATCGCCAGCACGCGCTGGCCCACGAGCAAATTGCGCGAATCGCCCAGCGGCAGCGTGGCGAGTTTCTTACCCTTCGGATCGATCTGAATCAGGGCGATATCATTGCGGGTGTCCGCGCCGATGTATTTCGCCTTGTAGCGTGACTGGTCGCCGAGCACAACCTCGATCGTCTGCGCTCCCTCGACCACGTGATAATTGGTCAGGATGTGGCCTTCGGCGTCGATCACGAACCCGGAGCCTGCGCCTTCGACCGGCACGGCATCAAAAAAGAAATCGTATTGCACCGCGCGCGTCACGATATTGGCCACGGCCGGTGAAGCCTGTTTGTAAATGCGCACGTTCTGCGCTTCCGTGGGATCCAGCGAGATCGGGCTTTCGTCCGCCACCAGGGTCGCCGCCGGGCGCGCGTGTACCGCGTTCGGATCGTGCGCGCCCCAGCGCGAGCCCGCCCAGTACGCGCCCAGTCCGATCATCAACCCAACCGCCAGCAGCCGGATCCCCGCTCGCTGATTTCCCCGTGGTGCCATCGCCGTGCTCCTGTACCTCTATTACGTGTTCCGCTAGGCAAAAGTTGCTTGACGGCCCCGTGCTCGGTCCTCAGTCGCGGGACACTGCCGTGCTCCCATCCCTGCCGCCGGGTACGTGCTGACCGCCATCGGGCACGAATAACGTCAAAACAACTAGACCCGCGCGGACTGTTTCAACTTCGCAATCACGGCCTGCATCTGCCGCTCGGTCTCCTCGATCGACCCGGAACAGTCAATCGTCAGATCGGCCAGCCGCCGCTTTTCCGCGATCGGCATCTGCGCGGCCATGCGAGCTTTCGCTTCCTCAACGGAAAGCCCGCGCTCCTGCAGCCGTTCGATCTGCTGCTCCGGCCGGCACCAGCAAACCACCACGCGATCCAGGTTCTTTTTCGCCCCAGCCTCCAGAATCAGCGCGGCATCCTCGAACGCCAGGTCCGAGCCGCCGGGACGATCGAGCGCCGTAAACCAGCTTGCGACCACTTCCTGGATGCGCGGATGGAGGATTTGGTTGAGCCGGGCCCTTTTCTGCGCGTCGCCAAAAACGATCGTGCCGAGCTTCGGCCGGTCGACCGCTCCGCCTCGCACGAGAATTCCGTCGCCGAACTCGCGCACCACTTCCTGATAGGCGTCCTGTCCAGGTTCCAGCAGCTCGCGCGCGATCGAATCGGCGTCGAGCACGGGGTACTCGAGGTCGCGCAGCATCGATGCGACAGTAGACTTTCCTGATGCGATTCCGCCAGTGAGGCCGACGCGCAGCATCAGGGGCGGGAGGTTGCCGCGACCGGGGCGCGCGTTCCGCGGCGCATCCGCGCGGCTTTGACGGTGTTGCTCATCAGCATCGCAATCGTCAACGGACCCACGCCGCCGGGCACCGGAGTGTACGCTCCGGCGACTTCGACCACTTCGGGATGTACATCGCCCACCAGCACCGAGCCTTTCTGCTTGAACGATTCGAGCTTCGCGGGAAACTTCGCGAAAATCCTGGCGGCCTCGGCCGGATCCTTCACCACGATCTGGCCCACGTCGATCACCGTCGCGCCCGGACGCACGAAATCCGGGGTCACCATGGCGGCCTTGCCGATTGCCGCCACGATGATGTCGGCGCGCCGTGCGATTCCGGCCAGATCCTTGCTCCTGGAGTGGCAGATCGTCACGGTCGCATTCGCGTGGAGCAGCAACAGGGCCTGGGGCTTGCCCACGATGTCGCTGCGCCCGATCACCACCGCATTCGCGCCTTCGATCTCGATCTTGCTGCGCTTCAGGATTTCCATCACGCCCGCGGGGGTGCACGCCACGAGCGCCGGCCGGTTGGCCACCAGATTCCCCACGTTCACCGGATGAAATCCGTCCACATCCTTCGCCGGAATCACCGCATCCAGAATTTTCTTCGAGTCAATCTGTTTCGGCAGCGGCATCTGCACCAGAATCCCGTCCACATCATCCCGGCGATTCAGCTCGTTCACGATCGCCAGCAATTCCTCGGTCGTGGTCGCCGCCGGCGGCGTGACGTGAAAGCTTGCCAGCCCCAGCTTTTCGCACGCCGCGATTTTGCTGTTTACGTAGAGCTTCGACGCCGGATCGTCGCCCACGCGCACCGCCGCGAGGCCCGGCTTGATTCCCGCCGTCGCCAGAGCCGCAATTTCCGCCTGCAATTCGCCGTAGATCTCGTCGCGAATGGCGTTACCGTTAAGAATCCGTGCAGCCAAAGTTCGCTCCTTCACTGCCTGGGGAGTCCATTCGGAGGGCCCATAATAGCACACGCAATTCCGGTGCCCGCACCGCCTCACTCATCTGCGCTAACATGGGAGCGTGCCATTCGGTATCGCCTCCGACCGCCGGGAAATCCAGCGCGCCATGCGCGACGCCGGCCGCTTGCCGCCGGGCCAATCCGCCACGACCAAATGGCCGGTGCTCCACGTGGGCGACGTGCCGCGTTTCGATCCGACCAAGTGGTATTTCCTGATCGCCGGCCAGGTGGCAAATCCCGTACGCCTCTCCTGGAAGGAATTCTCGAGCCTTCCGATGAAAGAAGTCATCGCCGACATGCACTGCGTCACAAAGTGGAGCCGTTTCGACGTGCGCTGGGAGGGCGTCCCTTTCGCCGAGATTTACAGAATCTCCGGCGCAAAGCCCGAAGCGAAGTACGGGATGGTTCTTGCCGAGCAAGGCTTCACGTCCAATGTTCCGCTCGAAGATCTCCTGCGCCCCACGACGCTTTTCGCGCTCAAACACAATGGCGAAGACCTGCCCTCCGACCACGGCTATCCTCTGCGCCTCGTGGTCCCGCATCTCTACTCCTGGAAGAGCGTGAAATGGGTTCGGGGTCTCGAGTTCATGGTCGAGGACGCACCCGGTTTCTGGGAACAGAACGGCTACCACATGTACGGCGACCCCTTCCGGGAGCTGCGCTTCAGCCGTTAACCTTTCGCAGGTTTTCCGCTCCGTGATATTCTCTGGGCCCTCATGGCCCTGACGCCGACCGCAAAACTAGGTCCTTATGAAATCAAGTCGCAAATCGGAGCCGGCGGCATGGGCGAAGTCTATCGCGCCCGCGATACGCGCCTTTCCCGCGACGTGGCGCTGAAAATTCTTCCGGAATCGTTCGCCCGCGATGCCGACCGCCTCCGCCGCTTCGAGCAGGAAACCCAGGCCGTTGCCGCGCTGAACCATCCCAACATCGTCGCCATTTACGACGTCGGCGAGTACAACCACACGCCTTTTCTCGTTTCCGAACTGCTCGAAGGCGAAAGCCTCCGGGCCGTCATAAGTCGCGGGCCCATCGCGCCCCGTAAGGTCGTCGACTACGCCGTGCAAGTGGCAAAAGGCCTCGCCGCGGCGCACGACAAAGGCATCGTCCATCGCGACCTCAAGCCCGAAAATCTGTTTGTATGCCGTGACGGCAGCGTGAAAATCCTCGACTTCGGCCTCGCGAAGCTGGCGGCCAAATCCGGCATGGAAGCCGACGCGGCCACCATGACCAGCTCCCACACCGCCGCCGGCGTAGTCATGGGCACCGCCAGCTATATGGCGCCCGAGCAGGTGCGCGGTGAACTCGTCGATGCCCGCACGGACATGTTCGCCTTCGGAGCCGTCCTTTACGAAATGCTCTCCGGCAAGCGCGCTTTCCAGCGCGACACGCCCCCGGAAACCATGACGGCGATCCTGCGTGAGGACGTTCCGGAAATCTCCGATATTCAGCCGCCGGTTCCTCCGGCTCTGGACCGGATCGTGCGCCGCTGCCTGGAAAAAAATCCAGAGCAACGTTTTCAATCCGCCAAAGATCTGGCCTTCGGCCTCGAAGCCCTCTCACACATCTCCAGCGCAAGCAACACAGCGGCGCAAGCAGCGATGTTCGCCACCAAACCCGCGTCTCGCCAGAAAGTGGCGCTGGCTGCCGCGGCCGTCGTGCTGGCCGCCGCCATGGTTGGCCTCGGCTGGTGGATGGGCCGAGGCAGCGGCTCTGCCCCACCGCCCGAATACCGGCAGATCACCTTCCGCACCGGCTCGGTCGGCAACGCCCGGTTCGCTCCCGACGGCAGCATCGTCTACAGCGCCTCATGGGCAGGCTCGCCCGAGCAGCTCTACATCGCCCGTGTCGGCGACAACGGCTCGAGCGAACTCGGTCTGAAAAATGCCGAGCTTCTCTCCGTCTCCAAGAATGGAGAGCTTGCGGTTCGCCTGAATTCCGTATTCCACGCGGGCTACGCCCGTTACGGCACGCTGGCGCGTTTGCCGTTGAGCGGGGGCGCCCCGCGCGAAGTTCTCGACAACGTGCAAGACGCCGAGTGGGCCGCCGACGGCGAAGGCCTGGCGGTCATCCGTTTCGTTCCGGAGAATTCGCACTGGCGCCTCGAATACCCGGTCGGTAAGGTCTTGCTGGATACCATCAACTGGATCAGCCATCCCCGCATTTCGCCCGACGGCCGGTCCGTCGCATTCGCCGACCACGAAGTTCCCGGCGGCGACGATCGAGGTTCGGTCGCCATCCTCGATTCCGATGGCCATGAGAAAAAGCTTTCGACGGGATGGGATTCGGTCGAAGGCATCCAGTGGTCGCCCTCGGGCGACGAGCTTTGGTTTGCCGCTTCCGACAGCGGCGCGTCGGACCAGCTTCGCGCCGTCACCCTCGGCGGCAGGGTCCGCAACATCGCCAACGTTCCCGGCGGCATGTGGCTCGAAGATCTTCGCGGCGGTCAGGCGCTGATGATCACTCATCAGCAACGCGTGGACATTCGAGGAATGGCTCCGGGCGAAAAGCAGGAGCGCGATCTCAGCTGGCTCGGTTGGTCCGAGCTGCGCGACATCAGCCGCGACGGCAAGAAAATCCTCTTCGAGGAGGAAGCGGAAGGCGGCGGCCCCCACTACTCCGTCTTCCTGCGGGGTACGGACGGCTCGCCTCCCGTGCGCGTCGGAGAAGGCCTGGCGGGCGCGATCTCGCCCGACGGCAAATGGGTGTCCACGCATCCGCAGAAAAACGGCGTGATCGCCCTGGTTCCCACCGGCGCGGGCGAGAGTCGGCAGCTGACCCACGACAACATCGCCTATGTGGGCGAGCGCTATATGCCGGACGGAACGCATCTGCTCGCGATGGGGATCGAGCAGGGCCACGGAGTCCGGGATTACCTGATCGACGTCGACACCGGCAACGCCGCGCCTCTCACTCCGGAAGGGGTCGCCGGCCTATTCCTGTCTCCGGACGGGCGCCGCATTGCCGTCGACAGCGCTGACGGCAAAATCGGAATCTGGACCATTGGCGGCGACGCGGTGCGTCTGGTCCCGGGTCTTGCCTCTCCCGAGCAACCGATTGCCTGGACGCCGGATGGGCAGTCGCTGTACGTGTTCTCGCGGGCAGTCGCAAGGACCCAAACTGAGGTCGACCGAGTGGATATTGCTACCGGTAAAAGCGAACCGTGGAAGGTTTTTGGCACGCAGCTGGAGGCGGGAGTAGAAAGCATCGGTGCTCCGCGCTTTTCGAGCGACCTGAGCGCGTACGCTTACACCTACAGCACGACTCTGAGCGAAGCCTACGTCGTCAAAGGCTTTCAATAGCCCCGGTTCCCGTTCCTTCCTCCTCGTCGCGCATCATCTTGCGAACGAACTTCACTGGATCGAACTTGACGTTCGACCGCGGACACACGTGGCCCAGCTGCTGTCGCCGGTCCGAACCGAGACTTCGAGTAATTGACTGGGCAACAGCAAACAGGTCATCGCCGCGCGTCTCGGGGATCGATGTTAGTCTTCCGTCAAGTTCACTCAAGGGATCCGCGAAATGTTCTGTCCGCAATGCGGGAAGCAGCTGCCTGAACATTCTCAGTTTTGTTCAAGATGCGGAGGCGCGATCGAGAAGCTGTTTTTGCCTGCCGCCGCCCGTCCGCTGCCCAAACCTTCGCATACCGGACGGTGGGTACTGCTGACCCTGCTGGTCGTCGCCCTCGGCTGTGTCATCCTTCTGAATCGCACGACGCATAGCTCACCGCCGATGCCGGCGCCGCCGCCCGTTGTAAGGATGCTGAGGACCGCAACGATCGCGAACACCGCGATCACCGTTGGCGCGGGCGGCTTCCACTATTACAAGTTCGTGGTGCCCGCGACGGCCACCCAGGCATCCGTGGACGGGCATTTCAGCGCCACGGGCGGATTTGGAAACGACATACAGGTATTTGTGGCGAACGAGGATTCATTCGTGAATTTTCAGAACGGCCACGCGTCCGACGCCTACTTCAACAGCGGGAAGGTAACGCAGAACACCATCAACGCCCTTTTGCCGGGCCCGGGCACGTATTACCTGGTGTGCAACAACCGCTTTGGGCTGCTGGCGCCGAAAGCGGTGGAGATCGATGCCGTTCTCCACTACGTAAACTAGCTCGAAACCGGTCGTGGCTGAAACGATCGCCCGGCTCGCCTGGACTCGCTTGAGACACAAACACCTGGGAGTCGACTTCGGGGCGTTTGCGCGTTTCCAGCTTGTCTTCAGAACACGGCGGTTGGGAAAACCCCAGCGACCACATCGGATGGGGCATTGCTTTTCAAGAACCTATGCGTGAATAACGACGAGAGGCGCAGCTTTTCGCGGTGGCTCACCCAACAATTGCTCGAGCCATTCGGCCCGGGCGATTTGTCTTGCAGATACCTGAACTCGAGTGCAGGCCGTCAGTAGAAGTCGTACAAGGGGCGCGATTGCAAACACGCAACTTATTGAAAAATCAAATCAAGAAAGCCGTAAAAACGGCACAATGGCGATTTGGTAGGCCATTTTTAGGCCATCGGGATCGCAGATTCCCAAAGATTTTTTCGAAGCCGCCCGTCCACGACGCGGCGGTCGCCCCCAACGACTAGATCGGATGGGGGCTTCGCTTTTGAAGGACCTATGCGTGGACTTCAAGAGGACGAACCTGATTCTTGACCTTAGCTTCCTTCTGATTCCGCACGACTCGCAAATCAAACTCCGATTGAAGATTAAGCCAAAAATCGGGAGTCGTTCCGAACGCATATCCAAGCCGAAGCGCCATCTCGGGCGAGATACCGCGCTCCTCCTTGACAATATCGTAGATGCTCGGAGCCGGAACGTGCAGAGCCAACGCCAGCTTATTAGCGTTCAGGTGAAGCGGTACCATAAACTCTTCTCGAAGAATCTCGCCCGGATGAATTGGTTTCAGTCGAGCCATGGTTCCTCCCTCAGTGATAATCTGTAATCTCCACGTGGTGGGCGTCCCCGTCGCGCCACACAAAACAGATACGCCACTGGTCGTTGATGCTGATACCGTGCTGCCCCGCACGGTCACGTTCCAGTTGATGAAGTCTGTTGCCCGGAGGTACTCTCAAATCCGTCAAACGTTCGGCCGCGTGCAGCATCAAAAGTTTTCGTTGTGCTGGCCGTCGAATGTTCACAAACTGACGAACATTCTCATCGTGAAAAAGCCTCTCCGTGTCGGGGCACTTGAAGGACCTTATCACATGCAGAAGATATAATGCGCGGCATTAAACGTCAAGGATTATCTTTTTTCGCTCACATGCCCGTGCCGTTCAATAGATGTCGTACTGCTCCCAGTGCAGCGTGGGGTCGGCCTGAATGATTACGGTCTTCTTGGTCCACTGTTCGAGTTCGTCGATCAGGGACGACTCCCGCGTCTTCAGGGCCTTGCCGATCTCAGGATGCACACGCAGGGTGATCGTGCCCGAGCTCATCTCCGGAGCCATTTTGTTGGCCTCGCTCTGAATCTCGTAGCACAGAGTGGGCACGGACTTCACCATGCCAGAGCCCGTGCAATAGGGACACGGCTGCGAAAGCATCCGTTCGAGCGCCTGTTTCGTACGCTTGCGCGTGATGGCGACCAGTCCGAATTCGTTGAAGCGCAGCACCTTGGACGGAGCACGGTCGGCGCGAAGAGCGTCTTCGAGCGCCGCCATTACTTTGTCGCGGTTGCGGCGTTCCTCCATGTCGATGAAGTCGATCACGATGATGCCGCCCAGATCGCGCAGCCGCATCTGCCGCACGATTTCCTTCGCGGCTTCGGCGTTGGTCCTGACGATCGTGTCTTCCAGCCGGTTCGAGCCCTTGCCGACGAATTTGCCGGTGTTGACATCAATGGCCACCAGTGCTTCGGTGTGGTTGATCACGATATAGCCGCCCGATTTCAGCCAGACTTTCGGCCGCAGGCCCTTGTCGATTTCCTGCTGGATGCCGAATTCCTCGAAAACCGGCGTGTCTTTCGAGTAGAGTTTCACCCGGTTGACCAGCCCGGGCTGGAAGCGGCTCATGAACTCGACCACTTTCGTGTATTCCTCTTCCTGGTCGACCCAGATCGCCGTGTAGTCGTTGCTCATGTGGTCGCGCAGCAGGCGCTGCACGAGATTCAAATCGCGATGGAGCAGAGACGGCGCTTTTTTCTGCTCGGACTTGGCCTTGATCTCAGACCACGTGTGCGTGAGGAATTCCACGTCGGCGCGAACTTCCTCCTCTGCGGCGGACCCCGCGGCGGTGCGGACAATAAACCCTCCGCCCGCGGTGCCCTTCGCATCATTCACCAGATGGCGCAAACGCGCGCGCTCTTCAGCGGACGCGATCTTGCGCGACACGCCCGTGTGATCGAGCGTGGGCATGTACACCAGGAAGCGGCCCGGCAGAGCGACGTGACTGGTGATGCGCGCGCCTTTCTTTCCCAGCGGCTCCTTGGCGATTTGGACGATGATTTCCTGGCCTTGTTTCAGCATGTCCGCGATCAGCTGGGGACGGCGCTGTTGCGA
>JBAVUW010000070.1:0-10643 GCA_049696975.1 Candidatus Acidiferrales bacterium
CTCCATCACGGTGGTCTGGTATTCGTCAAGCAGCTGGACGGCGATGGGATTGTCGGGATAGTCGGGCAGTTTTTCGTGCGCGAGCGCCCGCAGCCAGTCAGGCGCCGAATCGGCCGCCGCACGCGACGCGGCACAGAGGAATAGAATCGCGCCGCTCAGGACGAGCAGCGCGGCGAAGCGAAATGCGCCGGACTTACCGGCCCGATTGCAGCATGAGCGGTGCGGAGTCATCGGTTTTCACAATGCTGAAGAAATTGCGGAGCCCGGGATAGGACTCCTTCGGATACACCGTGCCCTTCACTTCGAGCTGGCGTTTGATTTCGACGCTGTCGGCCTGTGCGACGGCAACAATCTGGTATGTCAACGGGCCGGGCGCCATTTTCTGAGGATCCGGCACCGCCTGGGGTTTGTAGCCGAGCGGGCAGTGAATGGTCAGGTCGTCCACCTTCTGATAGGGGTAGGGAAAAACCACCACGTTCGTCCGCTTCTGCGATTGAAAATAGCCGACCTCGGAAGTCTGGAACAGATCGAGCGGCAACAGCATGCGCTGGACGCTGCCGGTCGCCGCCGCGGGTATCTTGATGGTGCCTTCGACGTGAAGCGGCGCTTCCACCTCGTCCCAGTTGGTGATGCTGTTGACCTCGAAGGTCGAATCCACCGACATCCAGGCCTTGATCTCGTCACCGAGAACTTTCTTCCTGCCGGCTTCGTCTTCATCGCGGTTGTAAAAACGCAGGTTGGCGCCCTCGAGTCCGGTAAAATCGACCGAAAGCTTACCGTTGATCTCCATGTCGTTGTCGACAGTTACGTCGGCGTGGCGGACGATGGTGGCCTGGGTCGGGTCCGGCACGGCGGTCACGATCATCTCGCTGCCGTCCTTGCTGACGCGCACGCCGTTCGCCGCCGATTCATACCACGGCAGGACGTTGAACGGATAGAAGCGGGAGGCCGGGTCGAGGTAGTACTCCTTGCCTCCGGCACGAACCCAGACCAGCTCGGAGTTCAAATCCGAGGCCGCTTCGCGATTGGGAATGAAGATCATGCCGGCCCGCGAGGCGACGCGAACATCGGCGGCTTCGAATCCCGCGGCACGGGCCAGGCCGATCATCAGGAAGTTGACCTCGCTGGCGTGAGCGTAACCGTGCTTGAGCACGTCCTCGACGTTGCTATTCGCTTTAATGGCTTCCTGTTTATTTTCCTTCTCGCTCTTTTCACTTTCCATGTCGAGGTTGCGGATTTTCAGCGTGCGCGCGTAGAGCTTGCGAAGTTTGATTTCGGGAGAATCGCCGGCAGCGACATCCTGCGAGACTTCCTGCGCCAGTTCCTTTTTCTTGTCGACGAAATGCTCTACTTCGCCGTCCCATTTCCTGCCGATGCGCTTCCAGTATTGATCGGGGGTTTCAGAGGAGGGCTCGTCCTGGGAGCGGTAATAGAATTCGACCCGCGCTTGCAAAGACTCTTCCGGCGGCATCAGCTGCTCCTCTTCGATGCCCGGCATGTCGTGGATTTCGAGAGTGTACATGTTCTGCTGCTTCTGCACGGTTGCCAGATTGGCCGGTAGAAGATAGTTCCGGGAGAACAGGGGAAGCGCGTAAGAGGAGTCATCCGGCTTGATCGAAAAACGGGCGAGGCGCGTGTACAGCTCGCTCTGGACGACCCAGGCGATCGTCCAATAGAAATTGTCGCCGGTTGCGTTCTGCCGCACGAACTGTTCGCGATACCTGTATTCGATGATGGAGCCGGGTTGCACGTCGGGCATCGTCCAGGTCTTAGCAAGAACCTTGATTCCGTTTCCTTTGACGATTTCCTTGTCGTAGGTCTTGCCGTCGAAATCTTTGACCGTGCCGTCGGGTTGGATGGTGCGCCCGCGCACAGACTGCACGGTTTCCTGCGCTCGGTCGTACGGAATTTCGACATCGGCCTGGGACTTCACACCGGCGGTGGTGAATATTTTGACGCGCACGTAAGTGTTCACCGAGGCGAGTTTGGCGTCCTCATTGACCTCGCGGTACAGGATCATGGCGTCGAGGCCGGCCTGCTTCGGATTGTCCTTCATGGCAAGGTCTTCGGGAGGGATCGGGAGCCAGTCGTCGGCGTGCGCGGTTCGCGGGAGCGCGACGAGAACAGTACTCAGGCAGACAGCGCAGACAACCATCCCGCCGATGCGGTTCATGCGGCGCTCCTGACGTATTCGCCGCTGCGAGCGGTTCCGGGGCTGGACGGGACACCCGCGAACGCGCAGCTCTGCGGCTCCTAGTTTACAGATAGTGACGTGTAGGCAACGCTATATCGAAACGGAGCGACTGTCAATCGCACGATCGTACCTGCAAACCGCGTGCCAAACACGAAATTTGGGCCGTTCCAGCCGTACTCCGACCCTGCGTCGAAAGCCGCTCAAGACCGCCATTCCAGCCGATTCGATGCGCCGGGCGGCCTGTAAACTGCTCGGCCAGCGGCGATTGCGGCTTGCCAGCATGAACGGCTGATGCTAACTTGCCGGCTCCACTGCAAGCCGCGCACCGGCAGTACCGCCCGCGCAGGACAGTGTCCAAAGGGAGGCACAGCGTGTCCACGAAGCCTTGGAGCTCGACCGCGCCGTCGGGGGAATTTCGGCCTTATGTCGATGCAGAGGAAAGCGTCGCCGAATTCAGCCTGCGTGCGATCGTGCTGGGAGCGCTGTTCGGGGTGCTGTTCGGCGCGGTTTCCGTCTATGTGGGCCTGCGCGCCGGTCTGACGGTCTCCGCGTCGATTCCCATCGCCGTACTTTCGATCAGCATCCTGCGGGCGTTCGGCCGATCGACGATTCTCGAGAACAACATCGTGCAGACGACCGGCTCGGCGGGCGAATCGGCGGCGGCCGGCGTGATCTTCACCATGCCGGCGCTAATTTTCCTGGGCTACTCGCTGAACACGGAATACTGGCGAATTTTCTACCTGGCCCTGCTCGGCGGCACGCTGGGCGTGCTGTTCATGATTCCGCTGCGGCGGCAGCTGATCGTGAAAGAACACGGGAACCTGACGTTTCCCGAAGGTACGGCGTGCGCGGACGTGCTCGTGGCGGGCGAGCGCGGCGGATCGTTCGCCGGGCGCGTGTTCTGGGGACTCGGGCTGGGGGGCGCCTATACGTTTGCGATGAATACGCTGGGTCTTTGGCCGGGACAGCCGGACTATCAGCCGAAGTGGCTGCCGGGCGCATCGATGCGCTGCACGATCACATCGGAGTATTTGGGCGTTGGCTACATCATCGGGCCCCGCGTAGCGGGATTTCTGTTTGCGGGCGGAGTGATATCGTGGCTGGTGATGATGCCGGCGATGCGATTTTTCGGATCGCTGGCGCCGGGCGTGGCGCTCTATCCGAGCACCATCCCCATCCCGCAGATGACGCCGGATCAGCTGTGGAGCACCTATATCCGGCCGATGGGCGCCGGAGCGGTGGCTGCGTCCGGATTGATCACGCTGATCAAGACGCTGCCGACGATTTTCGCGGCGCTAGGATCGGGGATCAAAGACATTCGCGCGAAGCAGGAGTCGGCGCCGGCGATGAGCCGAACGGAACGCGATCTTTCCATGAGGATCGTGGTCGGCGGATCGGTGCTGATTCTGCTGATGGTATGGGCGTTTCTGACCCTCAAACCGGTGCCCGGCGCGCAGACAGGGGTTTTTTCGAATCTGCTGGCTTCGGTTTTTATCATCGTGTTCGGATTCTTGTTCGTGACGGTGGCGTCGCGGATCAGCGGGCTGATCGGCAACTCGTCAAATCCGATCAGCGGCATGACCATTGCGACGCTGATGGCGACGTGCGCGGTGTTTCTGGTGGTTCACTGGACGGCGAGCGCGTACAACGTGCTGGCGCTGACAATCGGCGGAGTGGTCTGCATCGCCGCGGCGATTGCGGGGGCGACGTCGCAGGATTTGAAGACAGGCTATCTGGTGGGCGCGACGCCCGCTAAGCAGCAAGTGGCGCTGGTCGTCGGCGTGCTGGTTTCGTCGCTCGCGATCGGCGGGACCCTGATCCTGATGAATATCGGCCTCGCGCAGTACAAACCGCTCGAGATTCCGCTCGACGTGAATAACTTGCCGACGGGCGTGGAACGGCAGGACAGCAATTTCGTGCATGACGGGAAATCATACGTACTGGTCAACGCGATCGGGTCGGGCGTGATTGAAGACGGGAAATATCTCTACGATCCTTCGACGAGACAGATCGAGATTCAATGGGAGCAGGGGATCGGCAGCCAGCGCGCGGCGGCTCCGCAGGCGCGACTGATGGCCACGGTGATCAGCGGTATTTTGAATCGGCGGCTGCCGTGGCGGCTGGTGTTTCTCGGCGTCTTTCTGGTGATCGCGATTGAGATTCTGGGCGTGCGGTCGCTGCCGTTTGCGGTGGGATCATATCTTTCGATCGGGACCACGATGGCGATGTTTGCGGGAGGTGTGGTGCGTTGGCTGGCGGAGCAGGGGCGCGAAAAACCGAGCGGGGCGGAAAGCGAAGTGAGCCCAGGATCGCTTTACTCGAGCGGGCTGATCGCGGCCGGTGGGGTGTTTGGGCTGCTGGCGATTGTGCTGAACCTCCTGCAGGATGAGGAATTGAGCAACCACGTGCCGCATGGGCTGGGCGCGCTGCTGCGTCTGCCCTGGCGTGAAGATCTTTTCAACGGATTTGCGAAGCGGTACATGCCGCACATGTCGGCTTCGCCGGGGTTCGGAGTTCTTCTGTTTGTGCTCCTGGCGGCGACGCTGTTTTTTTCCGCACGGAAAAAACTGAAACGAACGTAGGCCGTGCGGGCTGCGCTCGATGGGAGGTACTCGCCATCCGGTCGCGCGAGGAGAGACCCTGCGGCTCCAGGCCGACCCGCTGCTTCGGCCCTCCGCTCCGGATGGCGTCGTCGTTCTCTATCGGGGAGTGGCTTCGCGCAGAAAACGGGCGGCTTCTTCCGGCGGCGTGGGATTGATGTAGAAACCGGTGCCCCATTCAAAGCCTGCCACCTTGCTGAGCTTCGGCATCACCTCGATGTGCCAGTGGTAATGATCGTTGAGCTCCTCGCCGATGGGCGAGGTGTGGATGACGAAGTTGTAGGAGGGGAACGCCAGAGCCGCGTCGAGACGGCCGAGGAACTTGCGGAGCGTTCTGGCGAGCGCGCCGTAGTAGGGCGTGGGCATATTCTCAAATGCGGAGCTGTGCTGACGCGGCAGCACCCAGGTTTCGAACGGAAAACGCGGAGCGTACGGCGCGAGAGCGATGAAGTAATCGTCGTTGAGGATGACACGAGCCTGGGTGTCAATTTCCTGCCGGATCAAATCGCAGAAAATACAGCGCTCTTTTTCGTCGTAATAGTGTTTCGAACTGTCCACTTCCTCGCGTACGCGTTTGGGAACAATCGGAAGGGCGATCAACTGCGAATGCGTGTGCTCGAGTGAGGCGCCGGCGGGTTCCCCGTGATTCTTGAACAGCAGGATGTAGCGGAAGCGGCGGTCGTTTTTCAGGTCGAGCATGCGGTCGCGATAGGCCCAGAGAGTTTCCTCGACGGCCCGATCGGGCATGGTGGCGAGCGAGAGCTGATGGTCATGGGATTCGACGATGACCTCGTGCGCGCCGACGCCGTTCATGCGGTCGAACATGCCTTCGCCCTCCCGGTCGAGGCCCCCTTCGATGCCGAGCGCCGGGAACTTGTTGGGCACCACGCGGAGCGACCAGCCCGGCGTGTCGCGCCCGCTCCCGTTGCGCCCGTAGGCGAGGACTTCGGGCGGAGTCTTTCCCTCATTGCCGGGACAGAACGGGCAGACGGCGACACCCTTGATCTGGACGCTTTCGCGGACGAAATCGGACGGGCGGCGGCTGCGGTCCGAGGAAATGATCACCCAGCGCCCCGTGATGGGGTCTCTGCGAAGTTCCGGCAAAAGTGCCTCCGAAATGTACGGCCCGGCGCGAGGACCGGAAATAGAACAGGTAGCCATATTCTACTACGGGGGATGGGGCGAAAAAGCTCTTGTTCGGCGCGTTGCCTAACCGGCGTGTGGAACAAACGCGGCCTTGCGCAGACGAACCTGCCGCCCGCCCAGGGGGAGCCGGACATCCCCTCAGGCCGCCGCCCCGCGGGAACTACGCCGAGCGCTCGGCTTCGGTGATGCAGGCGTCCAGGGTGCGGAGGGCGAACTCGGCCTGCTCCTCGTCGACGATCAGCGGCGGGGCAAGACGCAGGGAATTTTCTCCGGCGCCGAGCACCAGCAGCCCTTTGCGATAGGCGGATTCGATCACCTGGCCGCGAATCCCGGGGGCTTTTTCTTTGGTTTTCTGATCGCGCACGAATTCGATCCCGATCATCAGGCCTTTGCCGCGAATGTCGCCGATGGATTTGTGGCGTTCGCGCCAGCCGGCGGTTTCACGGAAGATGAATTCGCCGACGCGGGCGCAGTTGGCGATGGCCTCGCGCTGGAGAATGTCAAAGGTGGCGAGGCCAGCCGCAATGGAAACGGGATTGCCGCCGAATGTGGAGGCGTGTGCGCCGGGTTTCCAGTCCATCACGTCTGCTTTGGCGATCACGGCGCACAGGGGCATGCCCGACGCGATTCCCTTGGCGGTACAGAGAATATCCGGCTCGACGCCTGCGTGATCGACGGCCCACCATTTTCCGGTGCGGCCCATTCCGGATTGCACCTCGTCGGCGACGAGCATGATGCCGTAGGTGTGGCAGATACGTTCGAGGCCTTGCAGAAATTCCGCGGGTGCCGGCAGGTAACCACCCTCGCCCTGAATCGGCTCGATGAAGATGGCAGCGATATCCGTTGGATCGCACAGGCGTTTGAAGAGCTCGTTTTCAAGATAGGCGAGCGCGTCGGCCGCAGCGTTTTCCGGGCGAACTCCGTAAGCGCCGCGATAGGTATTCGGATAGGGCGCGTGGAAAACGCCCCCGAGAAGCGATCCGAAATGCTTGCGCTGGACGGATTTGCTCGCGGTGAGCGAAAGCGCGCCCATGGTGCGGCCGTGGAAGCAGCCGTGGAAGGCGACGAATTTGTCCCGCTTGGTGTGATAGCGCGCAAGCTTCATGGCGGTCTCGACGGCTTCCGTGCCGGAATTTCCGAAATAGACGCGCTTGGGCGTGCGGCCCGGGGCGATGGCCGCGAGTTTCTCCGCGAAGTCCACCATGCCCTCGTAATAGAAATCCGTGCAGGACATGTGGATCAGATCGGCGGCCTGTTTCTGGATCGCGGCGACGACCTGAGGATGGCAATGGCCCGTGGCCACGACGGCGATGCCCGCGGCGAAATCGAGGAACGTGTTTCCGTCGGCGTCGTCCACCAGCGCGCCGCGGCCCGTCTTGGCGACCAGCGGATAATCGCGCGTGTAGGACGGCGAGACGACTGCCTGGTCGCGCTCGACGATTTTTCTCGCAATCGGGCCGGGTAGAGCGGTAACGAGATGCGGTAGCTTCTTTTCAGCGACTTGCATGGATTCCTCCCGGAATAGGGTGATCCGCTCGCTCCATACGGTTTCCGCCGCTGAACGCCGGACACTTCCTTAGAGGAAAAGGTAATTAATCAACGCCGAAAAGATTCGGCCGGTCCTGGGACGGTTGATGTTGCAGTAACTGCGCGGGCTTTGAGGAAAGGTTCATTTGTACTTCCAACGGACGCCGCCATCCTTTGCGTCTTCCAAGAGGATACCAGAATCCGCCAGTTTCTGGCGGATTTCGTCGGCGCGTTTGAAGTTGCGGCTTTTCTTGGCGGCCAGGCGTTCGGCGATCAGGGCATCGACTTCGGTGCCCGGCATGCGGGAGGTTTGCGGCTTGAAACCCAGCTTCGCGAGCTTGTCATCGTCGTCGTCTTCGATCAAGGCGAGAACCGCGTCGAATTTTTCCATGGCGGCGAGAGTGCGCGGGGCGTCCTGCTGCAGGAAATCGCCGCGGTCCATGGAGGTATTGATGTCCCGGACGAGGTCGAAGACGGCGGCCAGCGCGATGGCGGTATTGATGTCATCGGCCAGGCCCGCGTCGAAATCCGCTTCCGCTTTGGCGATGCGTTTTTCGTTCTCCGGATTCTGGCCCGCGGGAAACTGCGCAGCTTTCAGGCGCGTAACGAAGTTGCGCAGGCGCTCAATGGAGTTGCGAGCCTGCACGAGGCCATCCTCGGTGAAATTGAGCTGGCGGCGGTAGGGGACCGAGAGAAGCAGGAAGCGAATCGTCGAAGGCTTGTGTCCGCGGGCGAAAAGATCGCGCAGGGTGTAGAAGTTGCCGAGAGATTTCGACATCTTCTGGCCTTCAATAATCAAATGTTCGGCGTGCAGCCAAGTGCGCACGAACTGCTTGCCGGTGGCCGCCTCACTTTGCGCGATTTCGTTTTCATGATGCGGAAAGGCAAGATCAACGCCGCCGGTGTGGATGTCGAGCGTGTCGCCCAGATACTTCATGGCCATCGCCGAGCATTCGATGTGCCAGCCGGGCCGGCCGGGACCGATACGCGTCTCCCAGAAATGCTCGCCGGGCTTGGGGGCCTTCCATAACGCGAAGTCGCGGGCGGATTCTTTTTCGTATTGATCGACGTCCACGCGGGCGCCGGCCTGCATGCCAGCGACATCGATTTTCGAAAGCTTTCCGTAGGCCGGAAACTTCGCGATGCGGTAATAGATGGAACCTTCGCTTCCGTAGGTAAGACCCTTTTCCTGGAGCTTCTCGATCAGCGCGACCATGTCGTCGATGTGATCCGTGGCGCGGACGAGCTCTTCAGGCATCTGGATGTGTAGGGCGTCGATATCTTCAAGGAAGGCCTGGATGTATTTGTCCGTAAACTCACGGATGCTCACTCCCGCCGCCGCGGCGGATTGGATGATGCGGTCATCCACGTCGGTGACGTTCATCACCTGCATCACGCGCAGCCCCTGCGATCCCAGAAAGCGGCGCAGCACATCTTGAAACATGAAGGTGCGGAAATTGCCGATGTGCGCGCTGGCATACACCGTGGGCCCGCAGGTATACATGCGGACTTCGCCGGGATGCAGCGGCTGCAGCGGCTGCAGATCGTTGGTCAGCGTGTTGTGCAGGCGTATCTGGACCATGGAAGTGTCAAATGCAAACTCGTAATTGTATCTGACGCCCCGGCTGGCGGCAAACCTGGCTGCACGGCAAACGTCACGCAGCTCGCCACCGGGACGCGGAGGACACAAAATTCTGCTGGGTGACCATCTGGCACTGACCGGCGCTCCGCAGGTCGAACAGGCCGGGACGGTGCTTCGACCGGCCGGTCCGAAATATCTTTGGACGGATGATTCCAGCAGTCTGTTGAAGCTCCTGAAGTGAACGGCGGCGCGCCGCTCTTCAGACTTTGTGGACGGGCGACTCCCAGGGCGCGACGCCGAAATCGCTGAGCACATCGGGCAGTACGACCACGCCGAGCAGATCATGGATGTTTGCGCGGCTTACGACGGGAAGCAGGTCCAGCTTGGCCGAGCCCATGCGCTCGAGCACCACGTGCAGCGGATGATCGGCGTGCACGTGCGGAAACTCCGTCGAGGTCACGATGCTTCGCACCGTTTTGCCTTCTTCGCCGTCCGCCACGGCCTTTCCGAGTTGCGCGACACTGACAACGCCCTGGATGCCCTTCGCATCGGTCACCGGCCAGGCGTGGAAGGCGCTGCCGCGTACTCGGGCCAGAGCTTCGGCGACGGTCGACTGTGCGGAGACGGTCTCGGTTGCGGCGCGCATGACGCTGGCCGCCTGTCGCTGCGCAGATCGCCGGCGCCCTTCTTCATTTGGCAGGTGAATGCCGTCCTGAATCGCCAGGCCCTCGTAAATCGGCACCGGTTGCAGGCGCGCGGAGATGAAAAAGCTCACCAGATTGGAAATCATCAGCGGAACGATGACCGCGTAATCGTGCGTGGTTTCGAAAATCATCAGAACGGAAGTCATCGGTACGCGCAAAATTCCGGCGAAGAGCGTACCCATACCGACCAGAGCGTACGCGCCCGGTGTGGCCGTCTGAGCCGGCCAGAAATGGTGCACCACGCTGCCGAGCGATCCGCCGAGCATCGCACCGATGAAGAGGCTGGGACCGAAGATGCCGCCGGCATTACCCGAGGCGTAGCTCGTGGTGACCGCTACGAGCTTTAGGACGATGAGCATGGCCATGAGCTCGAGGGCCATTTTATTGTTGAGCGCGTCGCCAACGTAACCGTAACCGACGCCCAGCACCTGTGGCACGCGCCAAGCGATCAAGCCCGCCACCACGCCTCCCACGGCCGGTTGAAACCAACGTGTCCAGCCAGGCAAACGCGCGAAGCCCTGTCGCATTCCCAGCAGCATCTTGGTGAAGACCACGGACACCAGCCCGCCGATCACTCCCAGCACGGCATAAACGAGAAACTCGAATGGATGAACGAGCTGATATTGCGGAACTTTGAACAGCGGATCGTTGCCGAGCAACAACCGCAGCACAAACCACGAGGTGGCGGACGCGAGAACCACCGAGCCGAGCACCGGCGCGTTCAGATCGCCGACGATTTCTTCAAGCGCGAAAACGACAGCCGCGAGCGGCGTGTTGAAGGCGGCCGCAATCGCCGCGGCGGCGCCGACGGGGATGAGCGCTTTCACGTTTTCCGGACGCAGGCCCAGGCGGCGGCCGAGGACCGACGCGATGCCGCCGCCCACCTGCAC
>JBAVUW010000071.1:0-97736 GCA_049696975.1 Candidatus Acidiferrales bacterium
AGGCCCAATTTGGCAGCCGAACGCAGGTCAAGCTTCAGGAACGTTCCGGATGGATGCGGCCACGAGAACAGCTGGTGCGGCCAGTGGCTGACGCCGAGCGGGATGCCGATCAGCGTGATGGCAATGATGCCGACGAGGATGGCGCTGCCGACGCGCTTGACCATCAGGATGGCAATAAGCAGGATTCCCACCGCGGCGAGAATCACCTGCGGATCGGAAGCCTTGCCGAAGGCCACGAAGGTGGACGGATTCGCCACAATAATGTTGGCGTTGCGAAATCCGACGAACGCGATGAAGAGGCCGATACCCGCGGCGGTGCCGTGCTTCAGGCAATCGGGGATGCCGTTGACGATCTGTTCGCGTACATTCGTCAGTGTAAGAGCGAAAAACAGAATGCCCGATAGAAGCACGACGCCAAGCGCCGTCTGCCACGGGACGCCGCGGCCGATGACGATCGAGTAGGTGAAATAGGCGTTGAGCGACATGCCGGGCGCGAGCGCGATGGGATAGTTCGCCCAGAGTCCCATCACCAAGGTGGCGATGGCCGCGGAAATGCAGGTAGCGAACAGGACGCCTTCGACCGGCATGCCGGCTTCGGAAAGGATGCGCGGGTTCACGACCACCACGTAGGCCATGGTCATGAACGTGGTGAGGCCGGCGAGCAGCTCAGTGCGGACCGTGGTCTTGTTCTCGCGAAGATGAAAAATGCGTTCGAGCAAACCTGCATCCCCGAAATAAAAGTGAGCCACTATAGGGTGCTCGCGCGATTAGGTCAACGAGAGAAGCGCAGCGGGAGCTTCGTTCGAGATTCGACCGCGCCGCGATCTAGCGAGAGTACAATCAGCCCTGGTTGGATCGAAATCGCCCGAGCACAGACAGGAACCGCCTGCCACGAAACCTGTCACGGCCAAAACGGCGGTCGAGTACCCCGGGAACTGTTGCCGTTATTCGCGCTCGTTGCTGGGCCCGGAACAGCATTCGGGCGGCCCGGCGCCCCCCCGCCTGCAGACGCATAGTGTCATTTCTTGCGCGGGATGAAAACGGGGACTGGCGGCGAGATCTTGTAAACCTTGGAGGCATCCCCCTGGTTGACGGCAATGCCTACACGTCCCCGTGAGTCGATGTAAACGAGTGGCTGGCCGACGGCAACGTCGCCGAAGGTTTTCTGGTACGGGAGCGTGAACTGCCTTTGGTCAACTTTGAGTGTGACTTTGTCTCCGTAGCCGTAGCCCAGCGCCTTGAAGTCGGTACCCAGAATATCCGTGATGAGACTACCGAAGGGATCGTCGAGGCCGATCACGTCGCCCGTGATTCCCTTGTCTCCAACCGTCGCCGTTTTCGGCGCGAGCTTCACCAGGTTGTCGACGACCGGGCCGGCCTGCGTCCAGTCGTCTCCGTCGGCCAAGTGAGCGGCGGCGGGCGAAAAAATATCGCGGCCGTGGAAGGTGGACGAGATTTTATCGCCGATCATCCACGAGGTGTTGGTGATCTCACGGGCCCCTTCGATGCCGTCACGGTCAGCGACGGGCGTGATGAGTCCGTTGTCGGGGAGCACAAAGTATTGCTCCTTTTTCGATTTCACGATCACGGCCTTGCGCGAAGTGCCCACCGTCGGATCGACGACGATCAGAAAAACGGTGTTCGCAGGGTAGTATGGCGTGACGCCGTAGAGGAAGCGCGCACCCTCTTCGATGGAAAACGGCGTGACCTGATGTGTGATGTCCATGATCCGGGCATCAGGAGCGATCGAGACGATCACCGCTTTGCAGATCGCGACGGCGTCGTTGGCAGTGCCGAAATCCGTCATGAAGACGATCGTGGGCCGCGCGGTTTCTTCCTTGGCCTCTTCCTGATTCGAGCTGGAATTGCAGCCGGCGAACGCGAGGACCGCGAGAACGAGCGCGGCGAGAATCTTCAGGTTTCGGTGACTCCGGAATGATTGCATTGTGTGCTCCTCGTTGGTCGAAGTCGTATTTCCAAGATGCTGTACTGAACGACAGCTGAAAAACCCTATTCGCCGTCGCGTGATTCGCGCTGCCCGACGAGCAGCAGAATGATTCCGACGACCGCGAACATTCTGAACGCAGGGTCCTGGCCGTTCCAGCTTTTCGATTGCCACATCAGGAACCACTCGCCGCCGACGCCGAGAAACGCGATGAGCCACATCAGCAGGCTCAGAGTAAGCGCGGCGATCGCGACACTCTTGGCTCTGTCGAATTCTATCGCATGCGCGTTGAACGCGCGCAGCATGCGCGCTGCGCCCCACCAGCAGAGCAGCAGGGTCAGCGCCTCCCAGGCGATGATCGAGTCGTAGAACGCGGCGTGGGCCGAGGGTGAATGGATGGCGCGCCACATGCCCTGATTGCCCGGGAACGTGGAGTCCATCATCAAAACGTGATGAACGAACTGATAGTTCGACTCGTAGTCCGTCAAATTATTGAAGACGACGAACGTGTAGAAAATCGCCAGGCCGAAGACGAGGGCGATTTTGGCGGCGCGGAGCATCAGTGCGATCCTCCCTGCGTCTGAGGTGCAAAAGTGCGGAAATAGGCGATCAGCGCGGCCATCGTCGGGTCGTCGTATTCGGGACTGGCGGCCATTCGCGTATTCCGGTTCTTCGATTTCGGATCGCGCACGTAGGTCGCGAAAAAATCGGGCGAGTTCGCGGCCAACGCACCCAGAACGGTCCAATTCACGCCCGACTTCAATCCGCCCACGTCGCCGGCGTTGTGGCAGCGAAGGCAGTTTTCTTCCGCCACCTCGTACCCGACTGCTTTGTCGAGATTGGCGATGCGCGGCTTGATCGAACTGAGCGTAGCGTCTTCGTCGCGAAATTGCAGTCTGACGACGCCCCAGGGAATTTGCGGCTCCTCGTCCAGGGCCCTAGATTCGGCCGCCATTTTGAAGTTCACGTGCGCGATCATGTACGGACCGTAGTCGTCGTCTTGGGATGCTCTCAGGGGCGCGCCGTTCAGTTCGGTGATGAGCGCCGGGTGATATTGCGCCACGTATTGGCGCGTATAGTGGGCCTGGTATTTGTCCTTGCAGTCGGCGATCAGCATGTCGGTTGACGGGATTCCGAGTTCGCGCGCGAGATCTTCGAGAAAAATGGCACGAACTTTGGTCGTATCTTTGAAATTGCCGTCGTCGGGTGAAATTGTCATGGGATGCGACGCCGCAAGCAAATCCTCCTGCCTGACATAGCGCGTTTCGCCGCGCGGAACACCCGCCAGATCACCGCTGACCTCCAGATCACTCGGCAACGTTCGCGCCGCGTGCAATTTCGACCGAAGCGTGTCTACCGCCGCGTTCCCACCGGCCGCGCCGAACGCAGACAGCAGAATTAGCACGCACGTGATGATGCGCATTCCTCGCATGGCGCACATGGTAACGCACGACCGATGTTCCGCGTAGTGTCCTCGATAGAATTTCAACAGAGAAGGGGCCGGCCGAAAAGCTAAGACGCCGATCGGGAGATTGCCGGTCCCGGGAAATACCGAAACGCCTCACCCCCCCCGCGAATCGGGGTGGGCGACCTGTGCTAGAGTGGCGTCCTACCGGAAGATTTTCTTGGGAGGCTGCCATCGGATGGGAATTGAAAATCACGCGCGCCTGACGAGACTTGGCTACACGCTGCCAGCGCCGCCGAAGGCGGGCGGAAATTACGTGCCGGCGAAAACCGTGGGCCGCATGGTGTATCTGGCTGGAGTGATTTCACTCGAAAACGGCGCCGTGATCACGGGCACGGTGGGCGCGGGACGGACAGTCGAAGAAGGATGTGCCGCGGCGCGGGCTTGCGCACTCACGCAGCTGGCGGTGCTGAAGCAGCACCTGGGGTCGCTCGACGCGGTGAAGCAGATCGTGAGCGTGAACGGGTACGTGAACGCCGTGCCGGGGTTTGAGGATTCGCCGCACGTGATGAATGGCGCGTCGGATTTGCTCATCGAGATTTTCGGCGATGCCGGGCGGCACGTGCGGGCAGCCGTGGGAGTCACGGCGCTGCCCAAGAATGCTCTGGTCGAGCTGCAAATGACGGTCGAGATCGAGAACTGAACCGCGTGGCCGAACATCAACTTTTCGCGGAGCCGATCCATTCGCGATGGAATCGAGATTTGCAGCCGCGGCTTCACATTACGCCGGGCGACACGGTCCATCTGGAATGCCAGGACGCGAGCGGCTTGCAGGTCCGCCCCGGCATGACCGTCGCCGAATATCAGACCATCAACCGCGACCGGATCCACGCGCTTACCGGGCCGATTTTTGTCGACGGCGCAGAGCCCGGCGATGTGCTGGAAGTCGACATTCTTGAAGTAGCGCACCGCGGGTGGGGGTGGACGAGCATTATTCCGGGTCTCGGATTTCTGCGGGAACGGTTTTCAACACCGTACCTTTTTCACTGGGAGCTCGAGGGCGACGAAAGCCGGTCGCTCGCGCCGGCGGTGGTGCCGTTGCGACCGTTTTGCGGTGTGATGGGTGTCGCTCCCGCCGCACCTGGCGAGTTTCGCACGCGTCCACCCGGGATCTTCGGCGGGAATATGGACGTGCGCGATCTCTGCAGCGGCGCGCGGCTTTACCTACCGGTGCTGAACCAGGGGGCGCTGTTCTCGGCCGGGGATGCGCATGCGGCGCAGGGCGACGGCGAAGTCTGCATCAACGGGATCGAGAGCCCATCGGACGTCACGCTGCGATTTCGGCTGCACCGGCGCCAACCGCTCACCGCGCCGATTGCGGATTCGCCTGCGGCTCGCGAACGATTTGGGGAGTCGGGTGCCTGGATCGTAATCGAATCGTCGCCCGACGCCGCCGCTGCGGCACGCGCAGCCACATCGCGCATGATCGATCTGCTGATGTCCCGCTGGGATTTTGCGGATGTGGATGCGTATGTACTCTGCAGCGCAGTGCTGAACCTGCATTTTGCCCAGGTGGTCAACGACCCGATGTTCACGGTGACAGCTTCGGTTCCCAAGGGTGTGCTGCCCGCGCGCCTGCTTTTTTGAAGCGCCTGCCACGGCGGTCGCACCCGCCGAGCGCCCACTCTCTTCCATAAGATTTTCGTAAACTCAAAATTGAAATTCCTGATCGAGGCCAGAGAAAATATCTATTGTTTTCCTCAGGAGATTTGGTCTAGCCTCGCACCATAATTTTTGCAGGCAGTACTCGGAAAACACAATCGGCACCGCTGAATAGGTCCGCCGCTCCTAGGTTTGATTTGGGCCGCGGCACCTGCGGAGGTGTTTTTTTATTTTTTGGGGCTATGTTAACCAGGAGACTCTACTCGATGACGAAGCGAATTGGCTTTTCGTTTTTGTTGGTCGCGTCGCTCCTCTGTCTGCTCACGTTCGCAAATTCCACGCAGGCTCAGCAAACCCTCGGCGGCATCACGGGCGCCGTATCCGACACATCGGGCGCCGCCGTGCCGGGCACGAACGTCACCGCGGTGGAGGATCAGACATCTCTGACGCGCACGACGAAGACGGACGCGAGCGGCCAGTACACGTTCGTGAACCTCCCGATCGGAAACTACACGCTGACGTTCAAACACGAATCGTTCGAATCCCAGAAGATCCCGTCGATCACGGTGCAGGCAGACCGTACGGTCACCGTGAATGCCGCGCTGAAAATCGGTTCCGTGAGCACCACGATCACGGTGGAGGAAACGCCTCTGATCAATGCCGTGGACACAACCAACGGCTACGTGATGGACAAGGCACAGCTCGAAGACGTGCCGCTGCCCACGGGCAGCTTCACGGGCCTGGCGATCTTGTCACCGGGCGTGAACGCAGAACTCCCGAGCGGCAACGGCGCCAACGCGGGCTTGGGCAACCAGCCGATCTGGGCGAACGGCAACCGCGACACGAGCAACACGTTCCTCCTGAACGGCGTGGACGCGAAAAACCTGTTCAACGGCAAGAGCACGAGCAGCGTGGGATCGGCGCGCGTTGTGAACAACACGGGCGTCAGCGGCGCGGCCAGCTCGTCAGGTTTCGAAATTCAGAGCTCGGCGTCGCCGTATCTGGCCGTCGGCGAGTCTCTACCGTCTCCGGCGCCTGAAACCATTCAAGAAGTTCGGGTGAACACGTCGATGTACGATGCGCAGCAGGGTTCGACGAGCGGTGCGCATATCGACATGAGCACGACCTCCGGCACGAATGAGTTTCACGGCCAGGTCTACCTGCACCGTGCAACCGATTGGCTGAACGCGGCGCCTTTCTTCTTCAAGCAGGATCCCAACGTCACGAAAAAGGTTCCGGAACTGCATCGCGAAGTGCCCGGGGGCACGTTTGGCGGGCCGATCATCAAGAACAAGCTGTTCGCCTTCGTGGGCTATCAGAACACGCACGATTCCGATCAGCAGATCGGACTCGGCCGAGTCGTAGTACCGACGCAATTCACACCGGCGGTCGACCCGAACTGCGTGGCCAATCGCACGAGTCCGTTGTTCCAACAATGCGTCGCAGATGTCGTCAACACCGAGTTTCCTTTCGGCAGCAATACTCCGATCACGACTGCGCAAATCAGCCCGGTGGCGCTGGAGATCCTGCAGGCCAAATTGCCGAACGGGCAGTACATGGTTCCCTACGCGGACAGCTATGACACTCCGAGCTTGAATTTCCCGGAGACGGCCATTGTTCCCGGCGAAGCGCTGTTCCGCGCGAATCAGGCGGTTGGGAACCTGGACTTCATCGCTACGTCGAAGGACACCCTCGCGCTGAAATACTACTATCAGCATGATCCGACGGTAGCGCCGTTTGCCTATTCCAGTGTGGCTGGGTTCAGTCAGCAGCTGGACGCAGGCAGTCAGGTGGCGACGATTACGAACTCGCAGACACTGACGCCGACCTTCAACGTGGCTGAGGTCTTCGGTTTTATCCGCGAAAAGCTGTACAGCACGGTTCAGCAACCGGCGGGCTTTACGCCGGCAGGTCTGGGAATCAACGCCTTCGGGAGCAATGTCTTCCCCGGCATCACCATCGCCGACGGATTGGGGACGTCCAGCCCGGGGGCGCTCGAAGCCCTGCAGTTCGGCGAAGGCGCGGCGTCGCAGGGTGCCTTCACGGGGGTTTTCCAGAATCGCTTCATGCCCTCGGCAAATGCAATCTGGATCAAGGGCAAGCACACGATCACGTTCGGCGGCAGCTGGTCTTATACGCAGCTGGACACACGCGACCGCCGCACGGGTCAGGGCATGATCGGCTTCGCCGACTTTTCGCAGTTCGCAGAAGGAATGGTCACTCCGTACACGTCGGACGGTTTCATCGCCACGACCTTCCTGCAGGGCAACGCGAATCGCTATTACCGCGCGCACGAAACGGGCGAATACATTCAGGACAAGTTTCAGCTGAAAACGAACCTGAGCGTGACTGCCGGCTTGCGCTGGGACTACAACGGAGGCCTGACTGAAAAGAACGGCCTGCTCTACAACTTCGACCCGTCACTCTACAACTACGACCCGACCACCGACACGATTCTAAACAACGGCTTCATCGTCGCGGCGAACAACCGGACGTTTTCGAGCAAGGGGGTCAGCGATTCCACACTCACCGGCCGCCAATGGGGCTTGGCGCCGCGCGTCGGCGTGGCCTGGAGCCCGGGCATGTTCCACAACAAATTAGTGGTCCGCGCCGGATGGGGCATCTACTACGATCGCGGCGAGCTGTTTACGTATCTCTCGCCGGGATTCGCGGCGGGCGTGATCGCCGGCGGGCCGTTCGGCGTGAATCAGTCTCCGCCGTACGTCAATGTTCAGTCCTGCTCGAATATCGCCACCTTCTATCTTAATTTCGTGCCTACGTGCGAAGGTGGAGTGAACGCCGGAAACCCGAATGGCGGCGACTTCAACAATCCGTGGGGATTGACGTTGGGTCCGGGGCCGACGGGCAATCCGGCGCTGCTGAATCTGCCCAACGCAGCGGCGATTGAAGACGGCGCGCAGCTGTTCTCGTTTGCGGTCTACAACCGCAAGAACAAGCTGCCCTACACGATGAACCAGACGCTCGACATTCAGTGGCAGCCCCGCAACGACCTGGCGATCGACATCGGCTACGTCGGCAATCTCGGCCGGCACGAAGTGATTCCGATTCCGTTCAACCAGGCCCGGATCGCGTCGCCGACGAACCCGCTGTGCGGTCCGGCGACCGTCTGCGCAAACCCGGGAACGGCATTCGCTCCGCAGTCCTACACCTACGGCTACACGGTCGGAAGCGCCACGCTTCCCGACGGCAGCACCTACCAGGCGAACTTCGAGGGCGGCAACGTCGATTTGCGCGTGCCCTACATCGGATATTCGTCGGAGTCCGAGTCCTACACGGCCGCCGGCGTATCCGCCTACAACGCGCTGCAGACGCATGTGGAAAAGCGCATGAGCCACGGCATGCAGTTGGGCTTCTCCTACACCTACTCCCACGCCCTGGACGAGCAGAGCGGGCTGGGCCTGTTCTACAACGGCAACAACCCGAATGACCTACGTTCGGCGTATGGCAATGCCGATTTCGACCGGACGCACGTGTTCAACGTGAGCTATCTGGCGAAGCTGCACAATTTCGCGGCGGAGAACTCGGTGGTCGGTAAGTTCATCGACGGCTGGGCGGTATCCGGCACCATGGTGTTCCAGAGCGGTCAGCCCTACAGCGTGATCGATTACTCGGGCGCGGTCGGCAGCATTTTTTACGGGACGTCGGACGGAATCACCAACCCGATCGTTCCGCTGGCTCCGGGCTGCACGCCGAAGTCGGCGCTGACCGGCTATAGCGGAGCGTACGGCGACGGAGAATTCCCGGCACTGAAGGCGGATTGCTTCTCGATACCGCTGCTGGCGGCAGGTGGGCTCGACGGAGCCATTCCGGGAAGCGACCCCTACGAAACGAACTTCGTTCCGAGCGGACAGCGCAACATCTTCCGGCAATCGTGGCAGAAGCGCGCTGACATCTCGATCATCAAGAACACCAAGATTACCGAGCGAGTGAACATGAGGTACTCGTTTGAAGTATTCAATTTGACGAACACGCCGAGTTTCGACATCCCCGTGGACGACGTCACGCAAAACGTTTTCTTCGACGACTTCCCGGAGGCAGGAACTCCGGCGCTACCGACTAACAACTGCGCCACAAATCCGAACGGGCCAAATGCGGGCTTCTACAACTGCCCGGCCGGACTCGGCAACGTGAACAAGGTAATCGGCAGCCCGAGAGAAATTCAGATGTCGATCGGCGTATCTTTCTAACCAGCGAAAGCCCGACCTCGGAGACCGAAGGGGCGGCGTTGATGCCGCCCCTTTTTTGCTTTGGCCGGTCCTAACCTGCCGGCGAACGCCTTAGTCCGCGCTTACGGTCACCGACAGCATTTCTGGCGGCGCAATGTTGTATTGGCGCTGTAAGTCGTCCGCCGAATGAAACTGCTTGCCGACGACGTGGCGCGCGGGAAATCGAAAAGAGATGGCCGGCAGGGCGAAGGGATATGGATTGAGCGCGAAGTGCCTGGTGCCGACCGATCGCACCTCCACGCGCGCGTGACCACCGTTGCGCAGCGGCAGCGGGTGCAGCAGATTCGATGGCTTGGAGAAATCCACGCAGGTCATCAGAGAAAGATTGTCGGTCGCTTGCAGCAGGCGGAAGTGATCGAGGATGGCTGCTTCGGTGCGCAATTCCGGCGTAATCTGGGAATCGGCAACAATTCTCTGCCGGAGCGAGGCCTGAAACTCTTTTTGCCCGGCCAGAAATTCGTCGAGCAGCGGCAGATCGGCGGGCGCGATGGTCGAACGGTCGGCGTGATCGGTCAGCAGGCTGTAGGTGTGCATGGACACCAGAATCGCGGCATAGGCGTCTTCCTCCGCTATCAACC
Source organism: Candidatus Acidiferrales bacterium (assembly GCA_049696975.1). GTDB lineage: Bacteria > Acidobacteriota > Terriglobia > Acidiferrales > UBA7541 > Palsa-295. The sequence continues at coordinate 9,838 of JBAVUW010000071.1, forward strand.
GCAGGGCTCGATCGCGCACCGCGAGATAGTCGGCGAGATCGATTTCCTCGAATGCGGAGTATTTCCCCACTAGCTCGACGGAAAACGCGCTCGGCTTCCCCTGCCCCGTAATCTGCGGCATGGCATCGCGCGAGCTCCAACCGTCGTCGTGCCGTGCGATACCCTTCAGCACGCGGGCGCGCGGCTCCGGCGGCAGGAACGTTTCATTGCCCCATCGCTCGGCAAATGCACCCGCCAGCCGCGCGTGATCGGGGTGCGTTACCAACCACCAGCCCGTTTCCGTTTCCAGCCGAAGCATCGCCGCCTCCCAGGAATTTGACGCTATTCAGTTTCCGGCGCGAGCGCCGATTCGTGCCAGCGATGCAGGAAATGCCACTCGAGAAACATCACCACGAAAAAGAAGCCGAATCCCAGGACCACCGAGGCGAGCACGAGCGCGAACAAATAGTCGGTCTGAAGCTGTGTGGACGCGTACAGAATCGAGTAGCCCAGGCCGCCCTGGCCTACGCGGCTTGATCCCGCAAACAGCTCACCCGTGATCGCGCCGATCACAGCGATTCCGCTGGCGATGCGAATCCCCACGAAGAGCGACGGCACCGCGTGGGGCAGCCGCAATTTCAGAAGCATCTGGGCCGGCGACGCGTTGTGCATCAGAAAGAGATTCACGAGATTTTCGTCCACACTGATCAGGCCCTGCGTGGTGTTCGCGATAATCGGCGCGAGCGAAATGACAAAGGCGATGAACGTGACGGCGGCCGTGCCGGCGCCCACCCACATCAGGATCAGCGGAGCAATCGCCAGAATCGGTACGGTCTGCAAAACAATGGTGTATGGGTAGAGCATCGTGCGCACCCAGCGTGACTGCGCGAAGACAAGTGCGATGAGCACGCCGACGATGATGCTCGCGATCAAGCCTCCGAGAGACTCCTCCCCCGTGATTGCAAGCGAGGTCAACAGTGACGGAAATCGGGCGACCACGGCTTCCGCTACCGCCCAGGGCGACGGCAACATGAACGGCTGCACGCGGAAGGTCCACAAAATGAGCTGCCAGACGAGCAGCAGCGCGCCGAAGACGGCAACCGCGTTCGTGGCGGCGAGGAGGCGTTTTCTCATCAGCGTTTCAGCGCCTCGCGGAGGGAATGGGAAACCTGGGTCGCGAGATTGTCGAATTCGCGCGTCTCGTGCAGGTCGACGGTGCGCGGAAACGGCAACTCGACCGGAAAAATCGCATGGATGCGTCCCGGATTCGGCTTCAGCACAATAATGCGCGTCGAGAGAAACACCGCTTCGGCGACCGAGTGCGTGACGAATACCGCCGTCCATCCCTGTTCCGTGCGCAGCCGCAGCAATTCCTCATTCAGCCGGTCGCGAGTCATTTCATCCAGCGCGGCGAAGGGCTCATCCATCAGCAGCAGCCGCGGATTGGTGGCCAGCGCACGGGCAATCGACGCCCTCATTTTCATTCCACCGGAAAGCTCGCGCGGATACGCGTCGGCCACGTCGTCCAGGCCCACCAGATCAAGCAGTTCGGAGGCCTTTTCCCTGCGGAGTCCGGCGGCGGCACGTTCGAGCTCCAACCCGAGGCCCACATTCTCGCGCACGGTGCGCCACGGCAGCAGCGTGGCATCTTGAAATATGAACGAGACTGTCTCGCGCGCATCTTTCGGCGTCATGCCGTCGATACGGATCGTTCCGCTGCTGGCGGGCGTGAGCCCGGAAATCAATTTCAGTACGGTGGATTTACCGCAACCGCTGGGGCCGATGAAGCTGACGAACTCACCCTTCTCAATGGTCAAATCGATCCCGTTCAGCACCAGCCGCCCCGTGCCGTAGCTCTTGACCACGGCGTCGAATTCGATCTGCGGCACATTCGACGTGGCGCTCATGTGCTCGCCTCACTCACCGGTAAGTACAGCGCGGAGGGATGTTCGCTCGTGTGATGAACGATTTGGGTCGAGCGGCGCCAGTCCCACGATGTGGCGCGCGGCGAGGGCACGCCGCTGCCCGGATTGCGGTCGTAGAGCGGGAATGCGCTGCTGGCGATTTCCAGCCGTATGCGGTCGCCAGCTGCGAACCGGCACGAAGTCGGCTCCAGATCGAATTGCCAGCGGTGGATTTTGTCCGCGGCGTACCCCGATTTCGAGAAAAGAAAGCTCGACCGGGCGATGCCCACGCAAATCAGCTCTGCGCCGCCGCCGGGGGGCACGCGAACGAGCTTCGCGGTGAAATCCGTGTTCGCCGCCGATGTGGAGACATAGAGCGAAACGCGAGGCGCGCCGAAAATTGTGAGCGGCTTTGTCAGAGGCGCGGTCGTGTAAACGAGCACATTGTTGCCAAGCTCCAGCGCGGCCTGATCATAGGGTCCGCTCGGCGCGGCAGCTCCGCCCGGGGCGAGCACGGGAACCTCAGGATCGTACACAAAAATATCGTTCGGCTCTTCGTCGTTGGGCGCATCGGCGGTCAGGTCCCCGTCGCCCTTTCGCGAGTTCGCTCGGCCCGCGCTGTGCAGATAGAGGACGTGATTCGCCCCGAGCGGGAACTCCGCGGCCTGCCGCCAGCGATTTTCGCCCAGCACGAAATGTCGTATGTGGGGCTCGCGTGCAAAGTCTCCCGAGCCTTTTAGCCAGTGATTGAACCAGCGCAGCAGAATCCCGTCGGTATCGAGATTCGCATCCGGACCAAAATCCGCCCCACCGACGCGATCGCCCCAGGGAATGTGCTGCCACGGCCCGGCGATCAGGAATTGATTGTTCCGCGCCACGGGGCCCCCGGAGCGCAGCGTGAGCGCGAGGAATGCGTCGATGCTGCCCTTCAGATAGATGTCATACCAGCCACAGATGTGCAGCGCCGGGACACGAATGCGATCGAATTTCTGGCTGATATCGAGTGCAGACCAGTAGTCGCCGGGCTCAGGGTGATCGAACCAGTCAAGCACGTACGACGGCAGACCCTCGCCGTGCAGCGCCGGATGATCGCGAAACGCGAGCACGCTCGATTGGACCGCAAGATTCGCCCAGGCCTGTTCCAGCCGGTCGCTCGCCTCTCGCAGTTTGCGACGGCGCGCGTCGGCTTTGAGCATCTGCAGCCCCCAACCGAGCGACGCTGCCAGACGAAGGGCGCCCTGATGATAAAACCAGCCGTGATAGAGATCGTGAGCGGTCATTCCCGGCGCGATGCAGACGAGCCCGTCGGGCTGCTCGGCGGCGGCCAGCAGCTGCGTGGCGCCCTGATAAGAAAACCCGTACATGCCGATGCCACCGTTTGATTCCGGGCGCATGCTCAGCCAGGCAATCGTCTCGGCGCCATCACGCGCTTCGTGGCGGAACGGATAAAATTCGCCTTCGGAGTCGCCGCGTCCGCGGACGTCCTGAATCACCACGTTGTATCCGTGACTCGCAAACCAGGCGGGATGCCGGTAGGTGACGGTCGAGGCGATATCGCGTCCGTAGGGCTGGCGCATCAGCAATGTGGGGTGCGGACCCAGGCCGTAAGGATAGTAATGATCGGAGATGAGGTGAACGCCGTCGGACATGCGGCATCGCACGCCGCGTTCGAGCGAAACGCCGCTGCCGAGGTCGATCAGAGCTGGTTTGTCGTCAGACGGCGGCATTTGGATTTGGATTCCGGCGAGTGCAAGCGAGGCTCCCTCGCCGCAGCACGGCGGTACATCAGAACCTAAGGCGCGAAGCGCAGCATCGCCTCAAGCGCCGCAGCGAGCTTTGAGGACGCCTGATCGATCCAGCGCGCGCCCTTTTCCGCCGTAGCCGGCCGCGGATCGCCGAGCACGCCGCTTGCGGCCACATCTCGCGTAAGCCATGCGAACGTCGCCGGCGCATTTTCGGGCATCAGCATTTCCGGCTTGTCGACATGCGCGATGTAATTCGACGTGTATGCGTTTCGATCCACCAGTTCCGGCACCGACGCTAGCAGAAGCGCGGTCTCGACTTCACCCGCGTGAAATCCCCAGGTACGCTCCTGGGGCTCCAAGCCATCGTACTGAGTTCCCAACGAGCCGTGCATCGCAAACGTGCGCAATCCGAATTCGGCGCGCAGGTCTCGCGCCATCACGTCCACAAGCGACGTGTTGCCGCCGTGCGTGTTGTAAAGTGCGAGCTTCCGGAATCCGGCGCTGGCGACGCTGGAGCCCAGATCGCGGACTACGGCCATGAAGGTGGACGAGCTCACCGAAAGCGTTCCGGGATATCCGATGTGCTCGTTGCTCTTTCCGTAGTGCACCGGAGGCAGTGCATAGACCGGCGCAGCGGCAGGCAGCTTGGCGAGCGCATGGCCGAGTATCAGATTATTGATCAGCGTGTCCGTGGCGAGCGGCAGGTGATGGCCGTGCTGTTCGATGGCCGCAGTGGGGAGCACCAGGAGCGTCGTCTCACGCGGCAGAGCGTCCACCTGCTTCCAGCTGAGATAGGAGAAATTGCGGCTGTCCGGAATCCAGGTTTTCATTTCGCTAGCGCCGCCGGTCGGAAAGTGGTCATTTTTCCGGGATTCAGCAGCCCTTTCGGATCGTAGCGCTGCTTGGCGAGCAGCTGCACGTTATCTGCGCGATAGCGCCCGCCGCCTTCTACGTTATTTACGTGCGGATTCGCGACAAAGACGCCGATTTCGCGACAGAAGTCGATCATATCGTTCAGACGCTCCTCCGTCGTGTAATAAACCAGCGGAATCGCCCCGGGAATAATTTTTCCATCGCCCGCTTTCCAGAATTCCATGTGGAACAGGATTTCCCTGCCGAAGCGTTCCTTCAGCCGGCGCATCTGGTCTCGGGCGGCCGCCGGATCGAACGCGCACTGAAGATACGTGTAGGCCTCGTCGGCGCCGATGGCCCAGAGCGTCGTATGGTTCCAGGTGTAATCGGAGAGTAGCGGTCGGGCGCGCAGCCCGAGATAGGGTCCGGAATACGTGATTTCGCCACCAACCTTGCGCGCGGCCGATTCGAGCGCGGCACATTGGTCTGAAGCGATCAGGAAAAAAATCAGGGCCTTGCCATCGCGCGTGCACTGTTTGACGGGTGTAAAAAATGACGGAATCGGCCACTCGAACGTCGTGATCAGGCGCTTCGTCCATTCGGAACCCTCAGCGATCCGCTCGCTGAAATCGAAAGCTGCATCGAATGTGTCGAACGCGATCGCGCACTGCGACCATTCCACGGCCTTCGCCAGCGCGAGCCAGATGCGCGTGGCAATCCCATTCGTGCCCCAGGCATGCAGGATGTCGTGGACCGCGTCGCCTTCATGCAGCACGATCCGCGGCTCAGCCTCCATGGTGATCGCTTCGATCGCGCGTACGGTCTGATAATCGCGCAGGTTCCCGTGTGCGATCGAGCCGATCCCGCCCGAACCTCCGCCCAGAAATCCGCCGAGAGACGCTTTTACAATCGTCGAGGGGTAGCAGCGCAGCTCCCATCCCGCCGCGCGCGCCTGATTTTCCAACACGCCCAGCCGCACTCCCGGCTCACACACGGCGACGCCGTCGCTCGTGATTGACTCGATGCGATCGATTCGGGCGAGATCGAGTACGACTCCGCCGTGCAGTGGGACAGCTTGGCCGTAGTTGCCGGTTCCGGCACCGCGTGCGGTCACCGGCATATCGTTCGCGTGGCAATAGCGCAACACGTCCTGCACTTCGGCTGCGCTCAGAGGCTGGACGACGAGATCGCCCACTTTGCCATCCAGTTGCGCACGCAGCACCGGCGAATACCAGTAAAAATCCTTTGAAAGCTGCTCGACCGTCTGCGGATGCGTGATCACGCGCGACGGGTCGCCAAGAAGCGATGCGATGGCTGCGGCGTGATTCGAGTGGTCGGTGTGGGAGCTCACAGGTCGGGACGCCGTCACGATTGTTTTCCGTTTTTCATCGCACTGTGCTTCGCGCGCTGCTCCATGCCTTGAACGCGCTCTGCATGCGGGGATCGTCGAACAATGTATTGCACAGCTCGCGCTGGAAAGGGCCGTCGACGACACAGCTCATGTCCGAGCGCCGCGCGACCTCCTTGGCCGAGATGTGAATCTGAAGCGTGTAACGATTCGCGTCTTCGATCGTGGCGCCATAGACTACGCGATCCAGGTGCGCCCACAGCGCGTTCGCCATGCACATCGGGCACGGCTCGCACGTGGAATACATCGTGTAGCCGGCCAGCGACGGCCGCTTCAGCTTGCGGCACGCCAACCGGACCGTCCGGGTTTCCGCGTGGGAGCTCGGATCATGCTCGCGCATCACTGCGTTCGCGGCGCGCATCAGCTCTTTCCCGGATCGCGTTTCGACGATCAATGCGCCGAACGGCGAAGGAAAGCGGGTCTCGAAAGTCCGCGCGGTGAAGTCGACGAGATCGCGCATCCGCCGCGTGTCGAGTGAAATGTCTTCGGACGGCGACGTTTTGGGGCGCGCCATGACGGATCGTAGCACACGCCCCGAAGCCGATACAGCCCGAAAATGCAGCAAAATAGGCCCGCGCAGGGGCTACCCCACCGCTTGCGCGCGTGCTATTCTGCTTCATGCTGCGCAGGCGAATCCCTCAGCCGATCTCCCATCTGTTAGCGATTTTCATCGCGCTCTCGGTGTGCGGATGCCATCACGCATCCAGCGGCCAGAGCGGGTCCCGAAAAATCGTTTTGCAGGCGGACTGGTACCCGCAGCCCGAACATGGCGGCTTCTACACCGCCATCGCCAACGGCCTCTACGCCAAGGAGGGCCTCGACGTCGAAATCCAGCCGGGCGGCCCCTACGTCTCGGTCGAAAAACAGGTTTCCGCCGGCGCGGCGCAATTCGGCATGAGCTCGACGGACAAAATCTACGAATCCATCGCCGACGGCCAGCCCCTCGTCGCCGTCGCAGCGACGATGCAGCACGATCCGCAAGGCATCATGGTGCGAAAGGATTCGCCGATCCGCAGCTTCGCGGATCTAAACGGTCACACGGTGGCCATCAAAACCGGCTCGACCTGGTGGGAATTCATCGTCAAGCGCTATCAGCTGACGAGCGTGCACGAAGTGCCAGCCATGATGAACGTAGCAAATTTCGTAGCCGATCCGAATTACGTCCAGCAGGCGTTCGCCACATCCGAGCCTTTCTTCGCGAAGCAGGCAGGGATCGACACACGCGTCCTGCTCACCAGCGACGCGGGATACAATCCTTACCGCGTCATGTTCACCACACGTGATTTTGTCGCGCAGCAACCGGATGTCGTCGCGAAGTTCGTGCGCGCATCGATTGCCGGATGGCGCGACTACCTGGCCGATCCGACCCCCGCGCACACCATGATCGCCAAGCTGAATCCGGCCCTGAATCCGCAGTGGATGGATTTCACCTGGCACGCTTTGCGGGACGGCCATTTCGTAGCGGGTGACGATCCGAGCGGTAACGAACTCGGCCAGATGAACGCCGAGCGCTGGGTGACCATGTATCAGCAGCTCATCGATCTGAAAGTGATCGACAAGCCGTTCGATCCGGCAATGGCATACACATTGCAATTCGTCGGCGCAAAGTAGCGCGAAAGCACAGGCTTTCAATTTTGAGCGGGCGGGAATGGCAGCCGGGTGAAAGGCACATCGAACCTAAAAAGGACGTAGCGCGGAATTCTTGAGGAGCACTGTGGATCTGCTGATCAGCGGCGGCACCGTCGTCACCATGGACCCCGAACGGCGCGTCATCGAGGATGGCGCGATCGCCGTCGAAGGCGACACCATCGCCGCGATCGGCACCCGCGCCGAGCTTGAAGCGAAGATCCGCGCCGCAAAGACGATCGACGCCCGGGGCGGCATCCTCATGCCGGGCATGATCAACGGCCACATGCACGCCGCCATGAGCCTCTTCCGCGGCGTCGCCGAGGACCATTCGCTCGACGACTGGCTCCAGCGCTACATCTTCCCCGCCGAAGCCCGCAACGTGACCGAGGATTTCGTCTTCTGGGGCACGCGCCTCGGCGTCCTTGAGATGCTCCGCGGCGGCGTCACCTGCTTCGCTGACATGTACTACTTTGAGGACGTAGCCGCGCAGGTCACAAAAGAAGCCGGCATGCGCGCCGTGCTTGGCGAAACCATCCTCGACTTCCCTGCCCCCGATAACAAAACCCCGGCTGCCGCGCTCGCCTACTGCGAGAAGTTTATCGAGAAGTGGAAAGACGATCCGCTGATCACGCCTGCCGTCGCGCCCCATTCGATCTACACGCTCTCGACCGACAACCTGAAAAAAACGGCCGAGCTCGCCCGCCGCAAAGGCGCCCCGATCCTGATGCACATCGCCGAAGCGCCCTTTGAAAGCGAGATGAGCCGAGCCCGGCATGGCGGCTCGCCGGTCCACTATCTCGAAACCATTGGCTTCCTCGGACCAGACGTCGTCGGCGCACACTGCGTCTGGGTCGACGCCGGGGACATCAGCACCATGCTCAAGCGCGGAGTCGGTGCGGTGCACAATCCCTCGAGCAACATGAAGCTGGCCTCCGGTGTAATGCCCGTCGTGCAGTTGCTCACAGCCGGCGTCCCGGTCGGCCTCGCCACCGACAGCGCCGCCAGCAACAACAACCAGGACCTCTTCCAGGAAATGAACATCGCCGCCAAGCTCCAAAAAGTGACGCGCATGGATCCCCGGGCGCTTCCCGCCTGGCAAGTCGTCGAGATGGCCACCATCGGCGGCGCCCGCGCGCTTCATCTCGACAAGAAAATCGGTTCGCTCGAAATCGGCAAGCAAGCCGACATCGTGCTGATCGGTACCGGCGCCACGCATTCGACGCCTATGTATAACGTTTACTCGCAGCTCGTCTACGCGCTGAACGCCCACGACGTGCTCACCGTCGTCATCGCGGGAAAAGTGGTCATGGAAGTCCGCGTAATGTACACCATGGACAAGCCCGCTATCCTCGCCAAGGCCCATGAATACCAGCGCAAAGTAGCGGCCTCGCTGATTGAGCCCCCGCCGGTCTAACTGATCTGCTGGAGCCGCGGACTCAGGTTCAGTTTTTCCACACAAGTCTTTAGAACCTGTTTCAAAACTGGGTACAAAGTGATGAAGGAATGATGGTTAGTTTGTCGAAAACGCGAGATAAATTCGGGCAGCAGCGCCAAGGGAGGACCAATGGCGCGATACGGTCGACTGCTGACCGACGCCCAATGGGAGAAGATCCGTCCCTTGCTTCCGAAACGGCCGCGGCGTCCGCGTGGCGGCAGACCACCCGCCAACGATCGCAAGGTTCTCGAAGGGATTCTGTGGATTCTGCGCAGCGGGGCTCGCTGGCAGGATCTGCCCGAGGAATTTCCTTCACCGGCCACGTGCTGGCGGCGACTTCGGGATTGGGAAGAGCAAGGGATCTGGCTCACCATTTGGCGTGCATTCCTGGCGGAACTGAACCAACGCGGGCAACTCGATTGGAGCGAGTCGTTTCTGGACGGCAGTTTTGCTCCAGCGAAAAAAGGGGCTCCAAAGTCGGGAAAACCAAGCGGGGCAAGGGAACGAAGTGGATGGTGGTGGTCGACGGCGAGGGTGTTCCTCTGGGAAAGCAGCTTTACTCTGCATCCCCGAACGAGGTCCGGCTCGCGGAAGAAACGCTCACGTCGGTCCAGGTAACCCGGCGACATCGCGGCGGACGGCCACGTCAGAAGCCAGCGCGTGTGATTGCCGACCGGGCCTACGACAGCGATCCGCTGCGGGAGCGGTTGGCGGCCCGCGGAATTGAATTGGTAGCACCCCACCGTGGGAATCGCAGCAAGCCGCGCACGCAAGATGGAAGGGCGTTGCGCCGGTATCGGCGTCGCTGGAAGGTGGAACGCACCTTCGCCTGGCTCGGTAACTTCCGCCGACTGGTTGTCCGCTACGATCGCTCGATCACGATTTACGAAGCTTTCTTTCATATCGCCTGTTTCATGATTACCTTACGAAGGGTTTTGAAATGAGCTCTACAGACGTTTTCACTGCTCAGCGAAAGATGGCTGCCCAGGTCACGATATTCAAAGGCTCTGATGGATCTGCCTGTAAGAGAAGATGGACGTTCGCCGCCGATCCCCGATTGGACCACGGTCGCGCTCGCAATTCTTAGCCACGGGCTGCTTTGGTACTTTCGATCATAAACATCAATTTGTCCCAGCGTTTCAGCCATGAAGACTTTGTTTCCGGAAATACCCTCTGGGCCCATTTCGCGGGTTTCCGTCCAAAGACCGGTTTGATCCAGGCAAATTTCCACGACAGGCGAGGCTCCTTCAGCCGACCCTGACACTCTTCCGCCAGGGCCTGACACACTGCAACGAGGTCTGCTCGGTCAGGATAGAAGACGCCATACCAGTTCTGCAGGTACGTGAGACACGCTTTTCGGACGCGCTCGCTATTTTCAAGCGAGCGGAGGTATTGAATGTGCAGCGTCATTGAGAGTAGCAGGGAGTTTTTCTTGACATCCGAGTTTCCAATGTAGCTAATTCGACCTGAGTCTGAGTTTCTGTAAAAAACCCTTCCTTCGGGCACGAAACGCGTGCCTTCGGATGCTGCGACCACCCGAGCAAAATATTCGCCGTCCTGATCGTACTGAAGACGTGTGTCCCACGGCCCCGCCGCCTCGACCAGCTCCCGGCTCACGAGCCAAGTGGCGTTCTGCATGTGCAAGTTCTCACCCATCTTCCTAAGGAGCCAATCCGCGGGCGAAAGGTCATCCCACATTCTGTTTGGAATGAAGCGGGCCCGGTGAGGGCGATGGTAGAAATACGCCCACGGCGAGGAAAGAAGGATTCGCTTGCTGTCGCCCTCCCGTAGGGCCGCCAGCTGGCTTTCGATCTTGTCTGGCGACAGGAGATCGTCCGAATCCAACTCCTGGATATAGTCACCTTGGCAGAGCTTAATCGCATGATTCACGGCGCCCGAAAGTCCCTGATTCGCTGTGGACACGACTTTGAGCTCTTTCGAGGCAAATCCCCTCGCTATCTCGGCCGTGCCATCGGTAGAACCATCATCCACAACGATGATTTCCTTGTTTTGCCACGTTTGGGCAACCGCAGACTTGAGCGTGTAGCCGATCCACCGTTCGGCGTTATAAGCGGGGATCAAGATCGAGACTAGCGGTTTCATGGCAAAAGTCCCCTCAGCGAATTCGTCCGGCCGTCGAACAGCATTTTCAATTTCTCCTCCGGTTTCGGCGATCTGTCCGCGCCTTGCGAGCGTCGGCTCGCCTCTGCGCCGAACTTTCCCTCATACTTCCTCATCGGAGTGCAGATTTCTTGAAAACCCTTTGATAAGCAGCGAGTAAATTAGGCACGGAATGCCCCCAAGCTAGCGCTTCCTCGACTCTTCGTCGCCCGAACTCACCCATTCTCCTTCTGGTTTCACAGTCCCCCAGCAGGAACAAGATCTTTGCAGCGAAATCCTCAGCCCCTGCGTCATTCCGCGCATATAAGGACGCTTCCATGGCGCTGAATCGGCCTTCCTTCAAGTCGAACTGGACGATCGGTTTGCCCAACGCCATATACTCCATAATTTTGATCATTGTAGATATGTCATTCATTTCACAGGGCTTGTCCGGGTTTACGCAAACGTCGGCGGTCGAGAGGATATCCAGCAGCTGCTGGTCGGGAATCCTTCCGGTGAAGTTGACCATGTCCTGTAGACCTTTGCTCTGTACAGCCTGCTGCAACGCCGCAAGTCCCGGTCCGCCGCCGATGCATGTGAAATGAACGTCGCGTCGGCCCAGATTCTTGATGTGGAGTGCAACATCCAACAGGATGTCCAGGCCTTCCTGGGTACTCATGTTCCCCACATACCCGACAAGGTAACGCTTCCCGTATTTCAGCTCCGGCTTAGGAGAAACAACTTTGAAAGTTTCCAAGTCAGGTCCGTTGCGGACGACAAACACGTCCTCCGGGAACATCTTGCCTCGAGTTATCGCGAGTTCTCGATAGCTATCGTTCGTCGCCATCACGACATCGCTAAATCGGTAGGTCAACTTTTCGAGACCGACTTGCACCTTGTAGAAAGCGTCTTTCCTTTCGTATTTGGACAAGTACAGCTCAGGGTTGGCGTCGTGGTGGTCAAAGATGTACTCAACGCCAAGCACTTTGAATGGGAGCGCGACCAAGAAAATGTCGTCAGGTGGATTGCAACCTTGAATCACATGGAATCCGCGCCGCAGATAGATCCACCACGCGTAGAAGAACTCCCAAAACAGCGCTGAGCCGTATTCGTACAAATACCCCAAGGGAGTGTTCCCCTCTTTAGGCATCGGATGCCGATAAATGTGAATACCCTCAATTATCTCGTGCCTGCGGGTGAACCCCTTTCCCCTCGGACACAACACGGTTACGTCGTACCCGTTCGCGTAGAGCGATGCGGCTTCCTTCCATACGCGCGTATCGAAAGGAACCGGTAGATTTTCGACGATAATAAGGATCTTGCGCTTCAAGATGGGGGTCGTCATTCCTACAGAGATTTGTAAAGGCCGGCAAGCGCGCACAACATCGTCGCCTGTCCCCAGTGCAGCGTCGGCGTCTTATTAACCAGCCACGGTGAGTATCGCCGGTAATAGAAGTAGCCGGTCCGATCCTGCATGTTTTCGATGGTCCATTTTGCAACGTTCATAGCCAGCGATATGCTCTGGGGATCCTGGTCGCTGAAAAACACGAGTGTGTCGATCGCTTGAGAAGAACATTGGATATCGATTGGCAGTGTTTTGTAGTCGTAATACCTGGGCGTGCCGTCGGGCAGAAAGAACGTCTTCTTCCAAAAATTGTAGCCGTCCATCATGTTTTTGACAAAGCGGTCGTCACCCGTGCTCTCGAAATAATATTTGAAACAATCAAGCACATAAGCCGTATGAAAATTATCGACCCAGTGCAAATTCGCCGCCTCGCCGTAGTACCACGACGAATCAGACCGCTGATGGTTGGCCGTGTATTGAAGCGCCTTCTGGGCGGTCAGTCGATAGGACTCAGTTCCAGTGTATGCAAACGTTCGAGCTAACAGGCTGCCGCCGAGGGTGTTTGAATTGTGGACCTGCTTGTTTTCGAGGGGAATGTAGCTTAGACAAATGGAATCTCCTTCGGCGAGCGTGTCTAGATCATGAAGGATATGCTCACAGGCGCTGACGGCGATGTCCAGATACTCTTGTTTTCGGAAAAGGTCGTAACCGTCCAAGAATGCGTGGCCGATGAGCGATGTCCAGACGATAGTCGGCACGCCCTTCGGCAGATAAAAACTTCGCGATTGATAATCGAAGTGATTGCCCCAGCATGCTCCCGAATAACCGGTGGATCGGTTTTCGATCAACCACTCCAGAGCCGATTGCGCCTTATCTGCCCATGCGGTATCGCCGGTCGCTTGATTGAGACGCATGAAACCCCTGGCCAGAAATCCCATGCCTTTGGTAGACCGGTTCTTCGGAATACCAAGAATCGGGCGCAAGTTAATGGGGAATCTGCGAACTCCTTGCTGCAGTACGGTGCGCAGGAAGTTGGTCTCGAAGGTCAGCGGACGCGCATATTTCGCGTTCAGGCCGTCAAAAGTGTCGTAGCCCCGGTAGTCATTCCGTTCCAGCCATCCAGATAGCCGACCGATCGAATCGAGAATCTGATCCTTGGAAATCGGGCTGTCTGCCAGGACAGAAACTTCCTTACCAACAGATGCCGTCGTACTTGCCATTTTCACTCCTGTGGTCTGTGATCCGGACGAAATCCACCACCCGCTGCCCGCCCTTCACGCGGCCGAGAACGTTGCGGAATTCGGGATCATGATTGCCGATCACGACGGTTTCGGCGTGGCGCAGAATTGCGTCTACGCCATGGACCATCAATCTCGATATATGAGGGATGCGGTTCAGTATGAAATCCCGATTGGCGCCCACCAGGCTCGCTAGATTGACGTTCTTGTCAAAGATCCGCAGATCGTAACCTTTGCCGATCAATCGTTCGATCACTTCGATCATCGGGCTCTCGCGCAGATCGTCGGTGCCTGCCTTGAAACTAAAGCCCAAAATGCCCACGCGCTTGTGTCCATTTGCCATGATGAGTTGCAGCCCTCTGGCAACTTGCAATTCGTTGCTCGGCAGGATTGAGCTCATGATCGGCAACTCCAAGTCGTGCATTTTGGCCTTGTACTTCAAAGCTCGAATGTCTTTCGGCAGGCACGAGCCGCCAAATGCGAAGCCCGGTAAGAGATAAGCCGGAGAGATATTCAGTTTCTTGTCTTGGCAAAAAATCTTCATAACCGCATGCGCATCGATCGAAAGCTCCTTGCAAAGATTACCGATTTCGTTTGCAAATCCGATCTTCAGTGCATGCCAGCTGTTATCCACGTACTTCACCATTTCGGCCGTCTCGAGATCTGTCCGAATCAGCGGTGCGTCGAGTTTTGAATAGAGCGCAGCCAGCTTGTCGCCGCTGGCAGGATCGGACTCCCCGATCACCGTTTTGGGCGGCGCATTGAAATCCTTTACTGCCGAGCCCTCGCGCAGGAATTCCGGATTGTTGCAAACGCCGAAATCGACTCCCGCTTTCTTGCCGGATTCTTCTTCCAGGACAGGGATCACGATTCCGCGCATCGTTCCTGGCAATATCGTGCTGCGGATTACGACCGTGTGATGGGTCGCCTTATTCTTGAGCGCTTTGCCGATTTGTTCGCAGACCCGCCGGATATATGTCAAATCAAGGTTGCCGTTGGCCTGGCTCGGCGTGCCTACACAGACGAATGACAGCTCCGTGTCGCGAATCGCCTGCTCCTGGTCGCATGTCGCACGCAGCCGGCCCGATTTGACCATCGCGGCAATGAGTTCCCCGATATGCTCTTCAATGATGGGAGAGTTTCCGGCGTTGATGAGGTCCACTTTTGTCGGCACGGGATCGACCCCGACAACCTCATGGCCCTCATTAGCGAGGCACCCTGCCGAAACCGTGCCAACATAACCCATCCCGAAAATACTAATCTTCACAGTTGCTTCCTTTCACTCACGCACGCACTTACCAAGGAACTAAAGAAGTGACCATCGCAAAGTTCGTTTGCGAACCTCGAATTTGCTCTCTGGTTAGAAATTCGATCATAGAGCGCTTCATTCTAGCTGACCAACATCGCGCTAGGACGCGTTTCGAATCGATAGGTGTCTGAAGGTAACGCAGGCGCCGAGTGCGCCGGCATCGAGCCATTCAGCTTTGTCATCGCGGCCGAAAGACTAGAATCGTCGGCATCCCTGGCTTTTCGTATCGACGGGATTCCACAACGTCAAACTCGCGATGGATCAAATCGAGCTTTCTTTTTACCCGATACTTGATCTTCCCTTTCTGGATATCGCCCGCGTACAGGCGAACGATAAAGACGCCAGTCTTCTTCAGATGCTTGGAGTATTTTTGGAGCACTGCAAGGACCTGGCCGTAGGGAACGTGATACAGGGACTCCCGGAAAAGGATGGTGTCAAATTCTTGCTCCGGCGCATATCCGAGAAAGTCCGACCTTACAAAGCTATTCTTGTCTGCACGCCCGTTTTCTTGCGTCCGCTTTCGCGCCTTCTCCAGCGCTACCTCGGAGATGTCTACGCCGATGTAGTTTCGGTACGCGTCAAACGCCAATTCATTCGCCGTATTTCCCGGACCGCACCCGAGATCCAGAATATCTCCGCCCTGCGCATGCTTTTCGAGGTGGGCATAGACGCAGTCTCCGACCGTATTGTCTATGAAGTCCCATTTTCCCACGGAGAAATCCCTGTCCCAAAGCCGCTTCTTGACGAAAGATGGGGCATAGCTCGCTAGAAACCCTTCCACAAAAACTAACGCCCGTCGCGCAATATACATTTTTTCGTCTCCGACAGTAGTTTATCAGGACAGCCCATCGTGATTTTCTGTGTTTCTCTCAGCGAGTCGACATTAGTTAACGGACCTCGGTCACAGAGCCGTTAGCTCATACGTCCTGTTGCTCGTAATAGCCCAAATCGACTAGCCATTGGGATGAGCGGCCCGTTATTTCGGCGCCTAGAGCAAACGCCACAATGGCACCGTACTTCTCGCTGATAGCATGGGCCCCGATTAAATCGTTCGTCGATCGAATACTGGACGCCGCGTAGAAAACCTCGAAGTCGGCCACCACGCCTCCTCGACCCTCAGTGGGCGAGGAGTGGACGAGGGACAGGTGTGCGGCACTGCTCGAAAGCTGGTCTTTGGGCCAGTAGCATTCGGTTCGAACGGCGAGCTACTATATGTTCGCGGCGAAGTTGAAGATTTAGCGATTACAGATTTGGCGCCATTCCCGGGCCCTAAACGAGGAATGCTCACAATGACGATTACGCGGTCGGTTTCGAAAGTGGAACTTTTGATAACGAGTCTGCCGCTTTCTGCCCGCCTGCAGGCTTTGGCAACAAACTGTTTAGCTTTACTGATTCTCGCTTTGTTTGCGGCTTCGTTGTGTCACGCGCAAACAACCTACACGGCCGCGTCGAGCAATGAATCGGACGTTCAAACGGCTGTGAACAAGGTCTCCCCATCGGGTGGTGACACGGTCAACGTGCCCTGCAGCCCGGCGACTCCCGTGTGGACGACCGCGCTCACAAGCTCCAATAGATTCACGCTGAACTTCCAGGGCTCCACTCCAAACGCGGGTGCGGAAACATTCGGATCGGGGATGAACTGCGTCACGATTGTGGATAACAATACCGGCGGATCACTATTCGTATTTCGGCCCACCTATTCGGCCACGAACAATATCCTCACAGTTCAAAATGTGAACATTGATCCAATCGCCTCGACTACCTCGCTTGGGGTTCCCATAAGTATAGGGGGAACCTGCACATCAAGCGGCTGTCCGCTGATTCGCCTCAACAACATTTACTTTGGCAAGAACACGCAGTGGGAATACGGAAAAGCCGGCAGTCCACCTACCCTGATCGTAACCGATAACGTATTCGGTGTGATTGACCACAACACGGAACCGACAGGAACCGATGCCGTATTTCTCAACATGAATAATTCGGCCTATCTTGGCGTAGGCACTAATGGCGACAACTCGTGGGCGCAGCCGGACACTTTTGGCGGTACCAATAATTTATACGTTGAAAACAACAGTATTTACGTAACCAGATCTGCTACAGACGCCGAAGTCGCTCCTGCGGGGGGTGCCGTGGGTGGCAGCCGACAAGTAGATAGATTCAATCAGATCACGTCGAACAATGGTTTTGGCGTCTTTGGGCTTCACGGTCTCGACACGGACGGGCGACCGCGCAGCGGTAGACAACTTGAAGTCTATGGCAACTCCATCACCTGCACCAATTCAAGTTGTAACATCATCGCGGGCTACCGTGGTGGCACGGGTTTTACCTTCGGTAACACCATCACCAACACAGGAACCGGATTCTTTAACAGTTTCTTCTTCATCGCTGTCTATCGCATCGTTTATGACTCTGGCTCGTGGGGTGCATGTGGAGGACTGAACTCACTCGATCCGTGGGACTCGACTGATAATACAGTCTATTACACGGGTACGGTTACGAGCGCAAACGGTTTGATCATGACGGACAGCTCTAAAACCTGGACGACGAACCAGTTTACTCCTAACGGAGCACCCTACTCAGTTTATGATGTTACACAAGGAGTCGGGTTCGTTGCCGAGATCACGTCGAACACCGCCAACACGTTAACAATTGCGGGGCCAATTTCCGAATCTAGCTGGAAGGGATTCAACAACGGCGACAGCTACGAAATTATCCGCGCAAGAATCTGCGCCGATCAGGGTGGGCGGGGACAGGGGAACTATATCTCAGGTGCGATTCCCTCACCGGCATCCGCTTTGAACCAAGCTCTTGACCCAATTTACGAATGGAACGACTCGGAAAGCCCTATACGACTGAATGGCAACGGCGGTTCGGACACATTAAGGACAATCGCCAACCGCGACTGGTACACGGACAACTGGTACGGTCGCGCGAGCGGCCCTACAGTCCAGACGGGTCCGACGGCTCCATTTAACGGCACTGGCTCAAGTGGCATCGGCGTGGGATTCGGCACGCTGGCAAATCGCCCATCTTGCAGCTCCGCGTGTATCGTCGGAGCCGGCTATTGGGCAACGGATCAAGGCAACTGGAACCAGAGCGGCAGCGGCACACAGGGCATACTTTATTCGTGGAGCGGCAGTGCCTGGGCTCAACATTACGAACCATATACCTATCCGCACCCGCTCACGACCGGCACGGTTACCACGGGTAACTCACCACAGCCGCCGACGAATCTCAGCGCGACAGTGAACTGAGCCTTCGTGCCTCACACTTTTCTCAAGGCGGCGGTTGTTTTTAGTCCTGGGAAACACCAGCAGGTGCCCGAGCCCGAATATCATACAGCGTGGCCGGGCCTCTCTCCCCTCCGAAGGCTTTTCGTTACAACATCAAATAGATCCTCCGCCACAGGCGCAACAAGTAGATTGGTCAACCAATCCTCAGATTCAGAATGATTAGTAAGGCCCGTACCGAACACAACTGGCGCGCATCCGGCGGCGCGAGCGGCTCGGACATCAGTCTCGGAATCACCGATGAAAGCCGACCGACTCAGATCTATATTGAAATAGTCAGCCGCTCTGCGTAGCAGTTCGGGCTTCGGTTTTCTGCAAATGCACTCTTCGTCTGACCGATGCGTGCAATAGTAAACTGCCGTAAGGGACGTGCCGTCCGCAAGCAGAGCCTGATACATCTGGGCCGTAATCTCTCGCAAGCCCTCCAGATCGAGCAAGCCTTTCCCAACTGCAGCTTGGTTTGAAATAACGATCATTGGCAGTTCCAAAGAGGCGATCTGCTTTAATGCCGCTCGAATGCCCGGCATGAAGATGAATTGCGACCAGTCCAGCACATAGTCGCCAGGCCTTCTGCAATTGATTACGCCATCGCGGTCGATGAAGATCGCCGGGCCCTTGCTGCGCCTCTCCTCGTCGGAAAAGACGATTCGCAACAAGTTAGTCTTTAGCTCCCGTTCGATCCGTGGAGAGTCTTGCGAGGAGTCTGCCGCAAAATCGTCGATTGAGTCTCACCTCTGCAAGCCCCCAAATAGACTCTCTTCAACGATCTCACAAATGATGTGACCCGCCAAGATATGACACTCCTGAATTCGGGGAGTCTCTTCCGAAGGAATGCAGATAGTGCAGTCCGCGACATCCTTCATTTTTCCGCCGGATGATCCAGTGAGCGCCACGGTATAGATCGAATGCGATTTTGCGACTTCCAGCGCTCGCAACACGTTCCGCGAGTTTCCGCTGGTTGAAATCCCCACGGCGACATCTCCTTCTTTTCCAAACGCTTCCATTTGGCGGGCAAATACCAGATCGAAGCCATAATCGTTTCCAATCGCCGTGACAGCGGAGGAGTTTGCATGCAGCGCCAGCGCAGGCAGGGCCTGGCGTTCCTTCAGGTAGCGCCCAGTGAATTCCGCCGCCAAATGCTGCGCGTCGGCTGCACTGCCGCCGTTTCCGAAGAAGAGAATCTTCCCGCCGGCGCGAAGGGCTCTGACGATTTGCATCGCCGCCTGCGCAACTAGATCGTGAAAGACAGCGTTGGACAGCAACGCTTGCTTGACTGCGATGCTGCGCTGAATCCGGTCTTGCACCAGATCGGCCAGCTGTTTGGTGCTCTCTTGGGTTTTCATTGTTGAGCCACGAGAAAAGTTCCAAAGATCCCTTAATTGGCGCTTCGGCCTGTTTGTTGAAGCGGCTGTTGCTGCTGAAAGCCGGCAAGCCGTGTTCTCCACCACGCCAGCATGTCGCTGATGGTGGCGGAGAGTGGAATCTCGGGCTTCCAGTGACAACGACTGCGAAACTTCTCCGTGTCGCCTGCGATAACCGGCTCGTCAGATGGTCTCATTAACTTAGGATCCTGTTGGATATCAAAGCGAACACTCACCTGTGCGCGAATAGCTTCAATTATTTCCTGCACGGAGTACACATATTCGGCGCCAACGTTGTAAACCTCGCCAAGCTGGCACCGTTCCGCTGATATCCAGAGAGCGCGAATGAGGTCACGCACATCCCCAATTGCCCGGCGGGTCGTCACGTTGCCCACTTTCAAGAACCGTTGCATGATTCCCAGTTCAAGCTCGACAGCGCGCTTCGTCAGGTCTGAGCAGACGTCGCCGAGCTTCCCGGGTCCAGTCGTGTTGAAAATCCGGATCCGAACCGTCGGAATCGCGTAGTTGACGAAATACTGCGAGGCAATCAAATCCTGGCCTACCTTGCTGACGCCGTATGGGTGAAGAGGCCGAAGAGGATGGGTTTCCTTCACTGGAACATCCTCAGCCGCTACGAAACCGTATTCGGCGCTCGAGCAGGCAACGACAACCATAGGCTTCATTCCCAACGAGCGCAGCGACTCGTATAAATTAATGGTCCCGCATAAGTTGCTCTCCACCGTTTCCCGCGGCTTTTCGAGCGAAATCGTGGGATAGCTCTGAGCGGCCAAATGAAATATGCGGTCCGGTCTGAACTGCGAAATTAGCTTGTGGAAACGGTCGTAGTCTCGAACATCACAATGTTCAAAGGACCCGCTCGTCCACCGTTCGCGCGGCTCGCAGATGTCGAGTCCCAAGACGGAGCTGCCCGCCTCCAAACAATGATCTCTCAGAAACGGCCCCATGAATCCCGCCGCTCCTGTAATCAAGCTTTTCACGGTCGCTCCTTCCTTTCAATAAAGGTTTCCGATTCCACTTTTTCGAGGGTACGCTGCGCCGCCATGTAGCGCTCCGGCGTGCCAATGTCCAAGCACTGACCTTCGTAGACGAACCCCTCGATACACTTGCCATCTGCGAGCCACTGCGGGAACAGCTGCTCCTCGAGGGAGATTTTAGAGCCCGCTGGAATACCCGCAATGAAATTCTTATTCAGCGTATAGACTCCTGCGCTTAGATAGCGGGATTCCGGTACATGACGCTTTTCAGCAAAGGCCTTTACCTTGCCGTTCCGATCCAACACGACTGAGCCTGCATCGCTGCGAGTTTCGGGTATGACCACGACTGTGACGTCCGCGTCGTTTCCCGCATGTTCTCGAACGAGGCGGGCCAGATTAACATCCGTGTAACTGTCTCCGTTCATGATGAGAGCAGTCTCGGTTCCGATTTGATTGGCAGCCTCACGCAATGCGCCGCCAGTACCCAGGGGAAATCTTTCGCTCGAGTAGACGAGCTCCAAACCGAAGGCCTCTTCTCCGAAGTGCGCTCGAATCACTTCCTGCTTGTAGCCAACGCTCAAGATAACGCGACGGAAACCGTGGCGCTTCAACTGCTTAAGGAGCAATTCCAGAAACGGTCGTCCGGCGATCTGCGCCATTGGCTTTGGGATTTCACCTATCATTCCCCTCAAGCGAAGGCCGAATCCGCCGGATAAGATTACGACATCCGGAATCTCAGGCATGATCTAAACCGAAACCGCCGGCACACTTTCGTAGGACGCTTCCGGTTCATAAACAACTACATGGCTGCCCCGGTTTGAAAATGCGAACGGCACGCACAGCAGTTTTCGCAATCGCAAAATCAGCGTCTCGCGTCGCTCGGGCGGAACGAAGAAGAGCATGAATCCTCCACCTCCCGCGCCCAGCAACTTTCCGCCAATCGCCCCTGCTTGGCGGCCTGCCTCATAGATTTCGTCGATTTGGGGATTGGTGATCTTGTTGGAAAGCGTTTTCTTGAGGTTCCAACTCGCATGAAGGAGGCTTCCGAATTCGCGAATCTGTCGGCGATTATTTGAGACAATGTCCGCTGCCTCGTCAACCATCTGGAGCATCGTGGTGAGCTCTGTTCCACGCTTGGAGATCTCTTTAATTTGTTCTTTCGCGATTTCCGACGCCGTCCGTGCGAAGCCGGTAAAGAAAAGGGCCATGTGGCTCTGAAGTTCAGCAAGCCTCTCCGCGGCCGCGAGCATCGGTTTCACCTGAATGCTCCCGTCGAGCTGAAAGCTGATTTGATTGAAACCGCCATACGCGGCGGCGACCTGATCCTGCGCGCCAACCGTTTCTTTGAGTATTTCCTGCTCGACATGAATCGCGTCTTGAGCGAGCGCGTGTTTGTCGCGCATGCGATCGCCAAGAGCGTAGAGCCCGAGGAGAAGGCCTACCGTAAACGCGGAGCTCGTCGCCAGGCCAGTGCGCGCCGGCAAGTCTGCCACGTGGTGAATCTCGACGCCCTCGCGAATCCCCATAAATTGCAGACAACCCCGGACAGACGGATGCTCGATAGCTGCGTTGTCCGTGACATTTTCAACCTTGGAATACGAGATCCGGCTACGGTAGTCGAAGAAGGGCGGGAGCCTTCGGCAAGTGATGTAACAATACTTGTCGATCGCTGTTGACAAGACCGCTCCCCCATTTTCTTTATACCAGACCGGGTAGTCTGTCCCGCCGCCGAAAAAGGAGACTCGGAGCGGAGTACGCGTAATGATCATTTGTTCGTCCTTCCCTAAATTCCGGGTGGCCCAACAGGCAGCTTAGCGCAGCACAAGTGATGTATACACATCTCGAGTCCTTTCGCCCACCAGGTCCCAAGAGTGCCGTTCGTTAGCGTAGTTTCGTATCTCTTGCCGCCGGCTGCCCAGATTCTTGAATAAATCGCTCTCAAAATAGGCTTCGATTGTCGTGGCCAAGTCGGCCGGGTCGGACGGCTTGCACAGAAAGCCTGTCCGACCTTCCACGATGTCATCTCTCAGAGATCCCACGTCAGTCGCAATCACGGGGAGGCCGAAAGAATATCCCAAGAACATGACGCCGCTTTGGAAAACGTGCGTATAGGGCAACACCAGTACATCCGCCGCCTTGAAATACAGCTCAACCTCCGAGTCCGGTATATGCTCAATTCGAGGGATGATGCATCTGCGTTTGACGTCGCGGCTGGTTGCCTCACGAATTTGATCCACGTATGACTCGGCTCCGGTGCGGTGCTTGCCCGCTATAATCAGACGATATTCGGCGTGACGTGCGCTGATACTTTGAAACGCAGCTACCAGCTGATCGAGGCCCTTGTAGGGCCCGATGTTTCCAAAGAACAGAATCGTCCTGTCGTCGTCCTTGAGACCCAGCCGCTGCTTTGCATCAGCGGCTGTCAAATCGGTGCATGGTACTGCGTTGTTAATCCCGAACGGGATCACCGTGACGTTTTCGGCTGGAACCGCAAAGTCGTGGAGCAGTTCGCCCTTCATCTGCTCAGTATGAACGAAGATGTGGTCCGCAAGCCGATACTGGATTCTCAGGGTCAAACGATTGAGCAGCGAATCGTTGGAATCTCGCTTACCCGCGTTTACATTGTGCGCAGTTAAAAGAATCTTCTTACCAAGGGCTTTGTAATAGAGCGCAAGCAGTGTTCGATCAAAATACTCGAACTTACCGTTCCACAAAATGTGAAAGATTTTCGGCTTGGCGACAGCCGCGTATGGGATAAGTTGCGCATAGTAGACGAGCACTCTCAAGGCCTTCCGCAGATGGCTTGCGCCAGCGCGCGACTTCCCATAGAAATCCATGAATTTCAGGTTCGAGTTGGCATGTATCTCGGGATCGTCCAACTCGTCGCCTCCCACGATGTGTAAGCGGAGGCCTTCCGACATTAGGGCTTTGACTAATCCGAAAGCGTACGGTCTATCCCGGCCTCCGGTAAACAAACCGATTTCCATTCTAAGCCGGACCCGTCGAAGTTCCCGCAAGCGGGGCCTGAGCGTTATTGATGTCAGGGTTGATTGACATCGCCTTTGTCGATAAATGTTTCGCCACTTTATCGGAAGCCCGATTACGCGGGGGACCGAATACCTGCGGTCAGCGCCTTTGGCGGAGGCAGGTGCGGCTTCGGATCTCGCGCCACTACCCAATGCATGATCTGTGTAACGATTTCCGCCTTTGCATCCCAAGTTAGGTGTTCCTGAGCATAAACCTTTCCTTGGCGACGTAACCTCTCAAGACGATCCCGATTGTGGGCAAGGTCGGTCAGAATCGTTTCCATCTGCAGCACGAAGTCGCTCTCATCCTTAAGAGGCACTTTATACCCAACCTCTGAATGAACGATGTCTCCCGGTCCGCCGAAGTCCGCGACAAGAGGTACTGCACCGGCCGCGAGTGCCTCAAAGACCACGCCTCCACCGAAATCTCGAACGGATGGAAACACCATGACATCAGCAGATCGCAAGCGGCTGAGGACTTCTGCATGGCTGAGCCAGCCGCAGAAGACAACGGCGTTTTCGATTCCAAGAGACTTCGCGAGCTGTTCAAGGCGGTCCCGCTCCGGGCCATCGCCGACCACCGTAAAGCGAGCCAAATCCGCTCGCAAAAGGGAAGCAGCGGCGCGCAACCCGAGATCACAAGCTTTCAAAGGAATCAGTCCACCGACGAAAATCAATTCAAGTTTGCTGTCACGCTCACAAGCGCGGAGGGTGCCGGAACAAAGAGAACGGCTGACGCCGTTCTCAGGAACAAAGAAGAGTTTCTCGCGATGGGCAGCAAACTCGGCATAAGTCTGCGATGAACCTGCGATAATCGCGGCCGCTCTGCGATAGGTAGATCGAGCAAAAGGCAGAAAGCGATACATATTCCTCAAATTGTCGATCCCCGCCTTTTGGTTGTCGGCTTGGCTGAAGCCCTTGGGCCAGGGCAATCCACCATTGATCGGCCCGATTACGAAAGGTGTGGGGAGGTTTCGCAGGAAAGTCGGAAAAGCACTCGGTATGACGGAGTTCACAGGCGAGAGGCGTAAGACGATGTCGAACTTCCCTGCGATTATCCTACTCCGCATGCGCCGCCAGGCATGCCACTCAAAAGCAATGGAAAACGGGTACCAGAAGGCCGTTAGAAAGCGGCTGTTGTAATTGTTTTTGAATATCCGACGTAAACTCCAGTCCCATACGCGATCAAGCCACGGCATGTTGATCGCCTCAACGGCGTGAAAAGGGCCCTGTGCGCCGCGCACGGCCTTCTCGTTGCGCGAATGAGCGACCAACGTCACCTCGTGTAGTCGGGCGAGAGCCTCCGCGTGACGGTAGCAAACCAAGTTAACGCTAATAGACTCTGGGTTAGCGTCGGGCGCTAGAACCAGAATGCGCAACCGGCTCATAAATTTCTCCGACTGTAGGGCACTGGGCTGAAAGCAAATGGAGACGGAGATTGTGCCGGTGTCTGCGTGCGGTGAAGCTCGGCCGTCTCGCTAAACTTCTCGCGCTCAATTCCGGAGACGGCCAGGGCTGCCAAAACGAAAGCGAGCCACATGAAACCGCTCCGGAAATCCGCTTCGGTGTTATTGTGCAAAAGGAAAGCGGTCCAGATCGCCAACGCGAATGACCCGATGTCAGAAAAGGGTCTAAGCTTTTTACAGATGTTCCGGTAGACGGCAACCACAAAGCAAAGAAGCAGGAATGCACCCACGTAACCCAAATTGAGATAGACCTCCAGATAGCCGTTGTGCGCCTCAATTATGTGCCCCATGCCTCCCGCCCAGATCCGCTCGATCCGAGGACCTAGCCAAAAGCTCTCGTAGCCAGCACCCAGGAGCGGATTCGTCTGTTGGCCGAGAACGATCTTCCATATTTCAGTTCGGCCGGACAACGTTGGGCTTCGCCCGACGGCCCCGGCGAATTCTCCTTTCAACCCGAAGCCGTATGCCAACAGGGCATAGAGCAGGAGAACGCAAGGAATCGTAACCGTGAGGAGCCGGGGTTGGCGTTTGGCCGCCTTGGTGTGAGCCGCCAGGATCACCAGGCACGCGATCACCAAGCACGTTTGGGAAGTAACGCTGTCGCAGATATTTAGAAGCCACACGATCATCCAGATCAACGCGACGTTCAGCAGGATGATCTGTTTCTGCCGCCTAACTTTGCGATCGGCCCACCTGACAACGATATCCCAGCAAAAGTAGATACCACACACCAGGCATATGATGCCCAGCATGTTTTTGCTCGTGGAAGCTCCCGAGAATGTTTGACCGCCCGTCCAGGGATCGTAGTCCCTGGCAATGGCGGGGAAATACTTGATGAGCACGATGGAAAGTGGAATCAGCAAATACCCAAGGCGTCGAAGCAAAGTGCGCATCGCCTCTAGCGGATGACGATCCGACAGGACGACCAGGGCCATCGAGTAGTCGCCTAAGTCCCTGGACCATTTCTTGAACGCCGGAAGCGGAAAATCAGACCAAAGGACACTCGCCAAAGCGAAAAGAAGGAAAGCCGTGAGTGCCCAATTTCTAGCAAAGAAATTTCCCCACCGGAAGGATCGCGACACCAGAATCGCAATGCTCAAGAATAACAGAACAAAATAGACCGCACGGTTTAGGGGATCACCTTCCTCTAAAGCCTGAGACACTCCACCCGCAACCGATGCATTACCAAGCCATAGCGAGGGTCCTCGCGATCCCATGAAGAACATCCACGTCAACGGCACCCACAGTGCTACGGAGACCTTCGTACCTTTGGCGGGGTCGAACCAGAACAGCGCCAGTAGAAGGACGAACCACAGAAGAAGTGCCAAATGTGGTGGCATTGTATGAAGGCTGGCCTATTGATAATTGCGAATCGTGTCACGCGTCAAAAAAAAGTCGCTGCGCCAGCTCCAGGGTAAGAAGTTTGTGGACGGCGCTCGTATAGTTCAAGCCGCCCTTCGTGTGGCCGTTGACGACTTCCTCGACCGCCTTGGGTTCAAGGTATGGACGCGAGAGCGTTCTCCGGTCCAACAGGATTTCACGAACGTAGCCCGATAGCTGGTCCCTGTACCAAACGCGAAAGTGAGACGTCTTGTGCCGGCCAAGGAATAGTCGCTCCAAGTGGAGAGCCGATACGGAGTGATCGAGTCTCGACAACCCCTGCGGCATCCCGTAGTCGTAAGCGTATTCCGCCTTGAACGTGAATTCCATGTATCCGTGTGCGAGCGCCGACATGGGGTTTGCGGGGTTTCCGCCGATTCCGCGGTCGGTGAGAATCTTCCCAAGCCTTGGGTCCCCGTCTCGTATCAACCGCAACCGCACGTCGTCTTTTTCCAGCGCATCCGATTTCGGCGCACGGTAGACCGTGCGGACGAAATCGTTGTCTAAGTAGGGAGATCGTACACTGAGTTGGGTGCTTTCGAGCGCCAGTATGCCTTGGTGATACCAAGGGGACTGCCGAAAAGCCGCGAACGTGAGCGGATGCTCTCGCCGCAAATCAGCATAGGTATTCTCGGCCTGCACCACATGCGGAAGAAACTCTTGTTTGAACAATCCCTCCGGAGGCTTCACCGCCTTGAACATCACCGCGCGACGGATGATCTCGCTGCCGTAAGTGCCCACAACTTTTGCTGGAGCGATTGCCCGAGCTTTCTCGCTTACAAACAGATCGGATGCGCGATAGACATCCACGCCCCCCTCCGTCAGGTACACACTGCGTTCTGCGTAATGTGGGAACTTCGACAAAAACTCTGGCCCAATGGGAATGATTTCATAAGGTTGCCGGCAGACCTCTGCGACGCGACGCGCGATCCTGACATCATGGCAATCCCTGAGCGTTCCGCCAAACGTGTAGCAGGGGAGCGTTCCCGGACTGGCTTTATGCCACGCCATGATCATCCGGGTATCCATTCCTCCGGTAAGCGTCATGCCAGTCCGCTCTTGATCGGAAAAATACAGCGGCAGCTTTCGCGAGAAAGCTTCGCGCAGTTGCTGATAATAGGTCTCTGAATCCAGTTCCGGTTGTGTTTCCCACTCGCACGTCCGAAAGTACGTGCACTTTTGTTCCACCGCGCTGCCGCGAAAAGTCCACGCCGACGCCGCCGGTAAGACTTGAATGTCTTTGAAAATCGTCCGGTCTCCGAGAACGCAACTGCAGGCAACCAACTCGCCCAGGCTTCGAGAATCAATCGTTCTTAGTTCCGGGAGCGCTGCGACGATGGCCTTGGCTTCGGCGGCAAAATAAAAGCCATCCTTCGACTGGTGATAGCAGATACGATGCATGCCGTATCGATCGTTAAAGAGTGTAGCGGTGCCCCGCGCCTGATCGATCAAAAGTCCATGAAACAACCCGTTAAGCGAAAGCAGAAAACTTGAGTCTTCTTCGTAAAGCTTCAGCAGGTAGGACGATCTCGCCCTTCCGTTTCCCGACGATTGGGCATTTGGCCGATCGGAGTACTCTTCCCCGGAAAATATCAGGGAAACATCGCCTCGCGCGTTCGTGACCGGCATGCCGGTGGAAAAGGACCCCGGACGGAGAGCCCAGCCGACATACACGCCGAGCGATTCATCAATCCAAGTGCCGGTTTCATAGAAACTTTCATGGCGCAATGCTCCGACCATCCGAGAAAGCAACTCCTCGGCACGTGCGCGGGGCATTTTGGTAACTAAACCGGCGATTCCAGGCATGAAATCCTAGGCCTCTGCAGCTTCTCTAAACTTTCGCTCGTGCCAGGTTTTCCGAAAGTCACGAATTCGAGAGACCATCGATTCGGGGAGGCGGTCGACAATCTTGTGGTGCAAGCCAAGCCTAAACGCGAGCCCGCCGAGCGGAGTCAGGGGAATGTAGTAACGAGGAAGGTTCATTTTTTGAAATCCGTTCACTTCCTTGAAATGGCTCAGGCTATCGCCTTCTTTCTTTCCATAGGAGAAGTGCTCATACACGAGGTACGAAATTCCGCGCTCGGCGCACACTCGCACCGCGTGAGCGATCAGGGCGTTTGTGGGTGCTTTGTCTTTGTGCTGAATCATCGACAGGATATGAACCAGGCACGCGGTCTTCCGGGTCTCGTCCATAACCAGCTTGATAAACCCGATCATGGTGTCGCCCACGAATGCGGCGACGTAAATACTCCGGTCGGGGTAGGTGGACGCGTATTCCCGCGCTCTTTCGATCGTCATTCCATAGTGCGGGAATCTCTTTCCCTGGCGCACAGGTGACTCGTTGTAGATGCCGCAAATCCCCGTGAAGAGAGCTTCGTCACAGGGGACTTCCCGCAATACAACTCCCTTCTTCTCTGCCTGACGCGCTCGATTTCGCGGGTAGGAACGGATTTGATGGTTCCACCAGTGATCAAAGGTCGACACCGGCAAAACCGCCAGGTTGTCCCACTCCATCGGGTAGTCATACTTCGGCTCGGTTTCCGGGATTGGCTGCAAGAACGAGAAAAGATCGATCCGCGTGCCGCAGCTTCGCAGGGCGTTAAGCATCGTCTCCAGATCGGCCGGAGAGTTGTATTTGTCTCCGTCGATCCGGGCGATCCGGATAAGCTTTCCGTGGATTCTGATTTCTTTGTCGCAAACGACCATAGTCATGTCTCTTTGAATTGAGCCGTAGGGCTCGTCGATCCGCAGACTCAGCGGGCGGTATTCGTGCTGGCCATTCGGTGGTCCGAATCCAGCGACAGTGACTGTTTTTCGAGCTGTTTGAAAATGGACTCCATGATCTTGGCGGTCAGCTGAATTTCGCGGTATGGAATTGGTGGCGGCGAGTTCTGACGAATGCTTTCATAGAACGATTCGATCAGCGATTTCATGCCCGCCTTCATATGAAAATCGTTTTCCAGAAATGTTTTGAGATTGGTGGCCACATTGCCCAGGTTCTGCTTTGCGGCGTTCACCGGTGGAACGAATTTTTCGGCGTAGCTTTTGTATCTCCCGCCACGAAGCTTGATCAGCGTCTCCTGATCTTGATCCAGAATCAGCCCGTTCTTGGGGCCGTACACACGAAATTGGTGAAGTCCGGGCCGCATCTGGGATGAAAAGGTAAAGTATGCGGTCGTACGGCCTTCATCGTTGATAATGACCCTCAACTCATCCACAATTTGACTCTCGCCCATGCTACGGAGCATCGGGCTCGTGAATCCATGGGCCATCACCGTGGGGTCGTCACCCGGCAGAAATTCCGCAATTCGCGCAATGCCGTGGCTGATGATGTTCTGTAGCAGTTTGCCCGGCAGACGCCTCACCCAATGTTGCTTATCGCCGAGCAGCGCGCCAGCGTATCCGGATTTCGAAATCTCGTAGCAGTAGTAACTCTCCATGTGCACGGCCGAACCGCCGAGATAACCGCTACGGACTAAAGATCGCATACGCCTGGCCACGTGGCTGAACTGATCGTCGTGTCCGGCCGTGATCTTCAGGCCTCTTTTCTCGGCCATGGCAATCAGTGTTCGAGCTTCGTCTTCCCACACCGTAAATGGTTTCTCGAGGTAGACGTGACTTCCCTGCTCCAGGCATCTGCTCGCGAGTTCGAAATGGCTTTGTGGCGGCGTGGTGATATGTACGACGTCGGGCTTTGACTGCTCTAACAGATCGGACACGCTGCTGAACCACTGTTTGATCGGGAATCGCTTATACAGCTGCTTCGCCATCAGGGGTTCCCGGTCGCACACTCCGACGATCTCGCATCCCTTGATTCGACGGATCTGCGCAGCGTGTGAATCTGCGATTTTCCCGCAGCCTACGATGCCAACCTTAAGCACTCGTCCTCCGGTTCCGGCAGCTCTCGAAGAAGAGCTTTAAACCGTCCTCGGTTCGAATTTTCGGCGCCCAACCCAGCTGATTCTTGAGCTTGTGGTTGGAGTAATTGGTCTTCTTCCAGTAGGCGTGCCATCGTTTTCGGTTAAACGCCGGTGGCAGTTGCTCGTCGGACCATTCCGTGTATTTCTCCCACAGATAGCAGAGCGTGTAGCTCAACGCGTGCGGTACGTACAACGAGTGAAAGCTCTCGACGTGCTTCTTGTAGAGACGAAGGAGCTTTCGGCTGGACGGCAAATCGTCGTCAACCACATTGAATATCTCTCCGTCGACTCCTTTTCTTAATCCGGCCAAGACAATCGCATCCGCACAATTGTCGACGTAGGTCATGGGTATCGTATTCGAACCACCCATATGCAGAAAAATGCCGAACGTACCGATTCCCACTCGTCCGGTGATGCCCTCGTTGCCCGGACCGTACACCTGTCCCGGCCTCACGATGACGTAGGGGATTCCGAACTTCTTGCCGTACTCCTCTACAATTTCGTCCTGTTCGACCTTCGCGAAACAGTAGGCTTCACCGCGCGCGGCGGGGGCTTTCTCGATGGGGCAGGACTCGTCAAGGACGCGCCCTCGGCTCTTGCCCTGATTCGAATAAACCGAAAACGAGCTGATGTTAACGAACCGCTTCAGCGATCCGCGGCTGACGCTTGCATCCAGCAGATTCCGCGTCGTGACCACAGAGTTGATAAAGGCATCCGGATACGATTTTTCACCGCGCCCGGCAGCGAGATGGAACACCACCTTCGCGCCGTCTGCCGCTGCCAGGCAATCCTGCGCCGATTGAAGATTGCCCTTTACGAATTCCACCCGGGCACCTTCACTTGCGAGCTCGGTTAGTTCTGCGACGCGCTTTGCGTTGCTCGATGGTCTGGCGAAGCAACGGATGTTGCGAAATCCAAGGTTGAGAAGGCGCCGCACCACACGTGATCCAATGAAACCGCTCGCCCCCGTTATCAGTATCAGATCATCCCGGCCAATGATGAAATCGCCGGAGAAAACAGCCTCCTCGCCCGGCATAACCGCATCCGTACTGGCCTGAACTCTTGTCACGGCTTGAATGTCAATGGTCATCGCTAGTCAGAACGCTATCCAACACGATTCAGAGAAGAAGCGATCGGAATTCGGCGATGAACAATAGCCTTCAGTCTTGCGATCTGCTCGCGCCGCCGCAATCGCATCAGCTCTTCAGGGATCGTTCGTTTAACACCGGAGAACAGATTCCACATATACGAACACAGCATCAGGAACCCGCCGAGGATGTAGGGTCTGTGACCCATTTGATAGACGCTGCGGAAAATTTCCCACACGGGATGATTTCCCAGCAAGTAGTCCTTGCGTCCCGCGTGGATCCGCTCGCGAAGCCCCGTGTGCGATGCGCCGCTCTGGCTGCGATGGTGGAGAAAGGTCTTCTCGACAAAAGTCCTGGTTTCCCATCCCTTGGCCCGCGCGCTCAGCACTGCGATCAGGTCGATTCCGCCGGACTTGATCGCCGGATACCCGCCGATCTCATCGAAACACTCACGGCGAAACATCTGGCACATTCCGGAGACATGTTCGGTCCCGACGAATTCATAGTTGTACGACAAATCGCCTTCCCGAAATGCTGTTCCGGCCACACCCAACCTGGAATTCTCGGCGAATCGGTTCATCAGAAACTCGAAATAATCGGGTTCGAAAGAAACATCGGCGTCCAGATTGCCGATGACGCCGTAATTGAGACCGTCCAATCGTTCGCGCCCCGCGTTGACGGCGTTCGCTTTGCCGGCAAAACTGCGCTCCTGGCGCTCCGGCATCCGGACAAGCTCGATCCAGGGGTTCGCGGCGACGTAGTTGTTTACGATCTCGGGTGTGCGGTCGGTTGAGGCATCGTCAACGATTACCCACTTGAGTGGCCGAGCCGTCTGCGCAACAACAGACTGGATGGTGAGTTCGATGAAATTCGCCTCGTTTCGGGCCGGCGTGATCAACACGTAGCTGGGCAAGTTTTGCATGGCTGGATGTCTGCGGCTTCCTTAGCTTCGCTGGCCCACGACAGGTGAGCTTCCATCCGCGAGACCATACTTTCCAAACGCATAGAGAAGCCATCCGAAGTGGTCAGGCCGGGCCTCATA
This sequence comes from Candidatus Acidiferrales bacterium, assembly GCA_049696975.1. GTDB lineage: Bacteria > Acidobacteriota > Terriglobia > Acidiferrales > UBA7541 > Palsa-295. Next base: position 42,350 of record JBAVUW010000071.1, read on the forward strand.
CTGCACCGCCAGGTTCTCGAGACCCGTCGTGCGGCTGGCGCGGACGAAACCCAGCGCGGATTCCCAATATTTGGCCAAACGGCGGCGGGGGCCAATCGCATCCCAAATCAACGCACGATCCGAATTTCGAAGATCGTTTCCAAGTTCATTTGCACCCGCGATCCACGCCAGGCCCTTGAATATCGACCGTTGAAAACTCTGACCGCTCGATTCTTCCAGAGCAAGCAGGCCGCAAGGCGCCGTGCCGTCCTGATGCGCCGAGCACACCGGGTATCGCGTCACAACCCGCGCCGTGCGCTTGTCATAGAGGAACCACCATTCCCCCATCTCTCCTTGTAGCGAGCACACTGCGTTTGCACAGCTGAGAGCGGATTCGAGCGGCTCTTCGACGTGAAAAGCCCTTGCGAACATCGACAAAGCGTATATCGCGTAGATCTGATCCGAAAAAGTTCCGAGGCGACGGAAGAGCGCCTCCCGTGGAAATCCGGGCAGGGCCGCGTGGCCGAAGATGCCGGCCTCGCTTTGGTTGTCCTGGAGAATGTGATACGCGTCCACAGCTACGTCCGTAAGGTCCGGTAACTTCTCAGGGCGAACGAGTTGAGCATGCGCTATACCTGCCAGAAACCAGGCGACGCCGGTCGTTCGCGCGTGGTGTCCATCCGGATAATCCTTTAGCGCATTCTCGAAATCGAATTGATCGAACAGCGTTTCCAGCCGCTCCGGAAAGCACTCCGCCACGAACCACGTCAGCAATCCCAAATCACCGGCTTTCTTTACCCAACTCGTGTCCCGCAGAACGGCCTCCCGGATGGAAGCCAAATCGAATGGCTGCCTTCCGCCCGCCTCAGCCAGGCGATGGAGACCTAGTAGAGCGAAGATCGTGCGTTTACGGGACGTATAATCCCAGTGAAGACCATCGTCGGCCAAAGTAACGCGCTGCGAGAACAGCTGCTCCTTTTCGTTGAAAAGCGAAACCAGCGAACGCAAAGCGAGCGAATTGAGCGCACGAACATCGGACTGGACGTCGATGTTCGTGCGAGACTCGCTTCGCTCCTGAGCGGATACTTTGCTCAGGAGCGAATTCGCGAACGCTTCTACGCCGGAGAAGAATTGTCGAGGCAAGGTTGGATCGCTGGAGGGGAATGCCGTGCTTGGAAAGCCGCCAAAGTCAGCGGGTCGTTGTCGACATCGCGAATTGAGCGACGCTCTCCGCCACGCGCCGTTGCTGTTCCTTCGTCAATCCGGCGAACATGGGAAGTGACAGGATTTGATCACCGGCCTTTTCAGACTCCGGTAGATCGCCCTTCTTCCAACCGAGAGACGAGTAGGCCTGCTGGATATGGACCGGAATCGGGTAATGAATTCCCGTGCCGATGCCCGCTTCATTGAGGTGCTTCTGGAGCTCATCGCGGTAGGGTGTGCGCACCACATACAGGTGATACACCGACTTCGACCCTTCCGATTCCGCAGGAGCGACCACGGCGCCCCCCATCGATTTGAACAGTTCGTCATACACACGCGCGCTCGCCCGGCGCTGTTCATTCCACTTCGCCAGGTGTTTTAGCTTCACGCGCAGCATCCCGGCCTGCATGGAGTCCAATCGGCCGTTGTAGCCTTCCACATCGTGGTAATACTTTTTCGACTGACCGTGGTCGCGAATCATGGCCGCTTTGCGCGCGACTTCAGGATCGTTGGTCGTGATGGCCCCACCTTCGCCACACGCCCCGAGATTCTTGCCGGGATAAAAGCTGAAACCTGCGGCCCGTCCGACCGAACCCGCCTTGAGCCAGCGGTTCTGCTTCTTCGAAAAATACTCCGCGCCGTGCGCCTGGCATGCATCTTCGATCACGATCAGCTTGTAGCGCTCGGCCAATTCCATGATGGGGTCCATGTCCGCCATCTGGCCGTACAAATGGACCGGAACGACCGCCGTAACGGGCTTCCCAAGCCTCTTGTGCATGTATTTCCCGGTAGCCTGATCGAGGACGCAGTTCTGCTCCAAGTAGGTCCGGAGTTGTCGCGGGTCCATATTGAAGCTCTTGGCGTCGATGTCGATGAATTCGGTCCGCGCTCCCGCCTGCGAGATTGCCTCGGTCGTCGCGATGAATGTGTGCGACACGCTGAGAACGATGTCGCCAGGCTGAACGCCGGCCGCCGTCAGGGCAAAGCGCAACGCGTCGGTTCCGCTGTTCACCCCGACGCAGTGTTTCGCCCCGCAGAATTCGGCGAACTCGCGCTCGAAACCGGCGACCTCGGGTCCGCCAATGAATCCGGCCGTCTGGATCGCCTTTCGGCAAACATCCACCAGTTCGGCCTCCAGTTCGCGATGCAAACTGACCAAATCGACAAATGGGATATTCGAGTTCTGTGTCATCCGTTCACCTTTGCTGGAGTTGGTATTGGCCGCAAAACCTTTGCCGGGTTGCCGGCCACAATCGTGTTGGCGGGCACGTCCCGTGTGACCACGCTTCCCGCGCCGACGATCGCGTTTTCACCGATCGTCAAATTCGCGAGAATCGTCGCGCCAGAACCGATCGAGGCTCCGCGCTTCACAAGCGTCTTCTCCACGTGCCAGTCCGCTTCCGTCTGCAGGCCGCCTTCCGGGGTGGTTGCGCGTGGATAAGTATCGTTTACGAACGTGACGCCGTGGCCGATGAAGACGTTGTCCTCGATGGTCACGCCCTCGCACACGAAGGTGTGGCTCGATATCTTGCAGCGACGGCCGACACTGGAATTTTTCTGAATCTCGACGAACGCACCAATTTTCGTTTCGTCGCCGATTTCGCACCCGTACATATTGATAAATTGCGACAGCTTCACGTCCCGTCCCAGCTTCACGGACGGCGCGATGGAGCGGAATTCGTTCACAGGCGAACCAACTCTCCTCTCTTTTGGAGCGACACATCGGCGGCTTCCAGCATTCGCACGATTCGCAGACCCGCGAGCCCATCGTTAAAGGGGGTCTTGTTGTTCAGGATGCAGTCGGCGAAGTAATCCAATTCTACGTGCAAAGCTTCCAACTGTTGAACCTGCGGCGCCCACATATCGCCGGTGCGATAACTCACCAAAAGGTCGCGAATACCGTCACCTGAAGTGATCTCCACGCCTTTGTCGTAGAGCCGGATCTTCTCGTCGGCTACCAGATCGTTCCACACCAGCATTTTTTTCTGGCCACCGATCATCGTCATGCGAATCTTCACCGGCGAAAGCCAGTTCACATTGATGTGGGCAATCACGTTTCCCGGATAGTAGATCGTCATGAAAGCGACGTCTTCCACGCCATTCAAATGCCGCTCGCCGGTCGCGACCACCGCCTCCGCCTCGCCCTTGATTACATGATCCATGATCGCCAGATCGTGCGGCGCCAGGTCCCAGATCACGCTGACATCGTGCTGAAACAGTCCCAGATTCACGCGCAGCGAATCGTAGTAATACAGATCCCCCAGTGCGCCACTTTCGGTTAATTCGACGATCTTGCGAACCGCCCCGGTGAACAAAAATGTGTGGTCCACCATGATCGTCAGTTTTTTTCGAGCCGCGAGCTCGATCAATTCCTCGGCTTGGCGGGCATTTGACGTAAACGGCTTTTCGACGAAAACGTGCTTGCCGTTTTCGAGCGCTTTCTTCGCCAGCTCGTAGTGAGTCCAGACAGGAGTGATCACGGCCACTGCGTCAATCGTGGGCGACGTTAGGATCTCCGATGGGTCCGTACAGGTCTTGACGCTCGGATACGCCTTCCGCACCCGCGCCAGGGCTTTCGGACTCATGTCGCACACCATCTCCACGCATGTCGAATCGAGTCCGTGGAGATTTCGGACGATATTAGGACCCCAATAACCGTAGCCAATCACACCGACTCGAATCATTGTCCCTCTGCAGTCTGCGGAAAAAATCAGGCGTTGCCACTAAGAAGAAAAATCGGAATCTCGGACGGGGAGCGTCTCAGTAGGCGCCTTCACTCGTGAAGACAGCACGCGGAGTTGCGATTAGGATTTTCAGGTCCAGCCAAATCGACCACGACTGAGAATACCGGAGATCCAGTCGGACCATGTCGTCAAAGCATGTCCGGCTGCGTCCACTGACCTGCCACAATCCCGTAACGCCGGGCTTCACCTCGAGAACCCGGCGCCGGTGCCAGAGATCGTACACTTCGAATTCGTACGGCACGGGCGGCCGCGGGCCGACCAGCGACATGTCGCCCTTCAGCACGTTGATGAACTGCGGAAATTCATCCAGGCTCGTCTTGCGCAAGAACCGCCCGATCGGCGTTACGCGAGGATCGTTCGTAATCTTGAAGACCGCCGGTTCTGCCTCGCTCGTAGCCGCGACGTTTGATTTACCGGCAATGAACTTGTGAACGAATTCTCGATGGATCTTAGGATCGTTGTTTGCCGACATCGTGCGGAACTTCAGGCAATCAAACCGGCGTCCGAACTGTCCCAGCCGTTCCTGCTTGAAAATTACGGGTCCCTTCGACGTGAGCTTGATCGCCACCGCGACGGCGGCCAGAATAGGGCCCATCAAAAGTAGCAGGGCTCCGCTTCCAACGACGTCGATCACACGTTTCACGATCAGCGGCACCCGCTTCCCCGAGTTTTTTCGTGAAAGTTCGGGATAGAGCTTAATGTCCGCAACGCGATCGGGCCGCTCATGATCCCAGCTCTCGGGGAATAGATGAACAGTCACTACGAGTTTGGGCGCCAGCCGGTGGTCAAGGTTCTCACGCAGCGCCGCCACGACCTTGGAGTGCAACACTTCCGTGATCGGATTATTTCCCTCCAGGCTGATCTCCGTGAAGATCACAGCCAGAATCGCGCCTTCCTCGTACCAACCGATCAGGTCCGTCTCCCGCGTGGCCTCGCATACAACAGACTTCAGGTCCTCGATGAAGGCCAAACCGTTCCCGTTCTTCGGCACCGCATGCGAATCGAGTAGCATCAGTACAAACGGCTTGCGTGAACGCTCCGCGCGACGGCGCTCGAGCGTCAGCATCGCATGCAAGGTCTGTTCCCCAAGGATTTCATCGCGCCTCGAAGCCAAAGGAGCGATTCGCGACAACATCGGCCGCCCATTCGCCTGTTGCGGTTTCTCTGGTTTCAGCGACAGTTTGAGGTTTCCCATTTTTTCTTTCTGTAGATCCGTTCCTCGTTCGTCCCGCGACTTGAACTACACGCTAGGCAATCACCCGTTGGAACAGCGGATGAGACGGAATCGCCTCACGAGCCCCCGCGCCGGCTGGGCTGAGTGGCTTCACACACGAGCGATCAATCTCCAATGCAATTGAACGGCGAAGAAGGGAGACAGAGACAACGATGCGATGACTCCCTTTGAAACTGACCAGGATTCCTTCCAAGCCCTGCAGGACATCCTGTTCGATCCGAATTCTCTGGCCCAGCTCAAGGTAGGGCCAAGGTTCGGCGCGAAAACCAGAAGATACGATTGTCTGGATGGCAGCTATTTCACCGGCTTCCACCGGCTGCGGGATTCGGCCCTGACCCACAACGGAGATCACGCCCGGTGTCACCAGAATGGGAAGGCGTTTCAGCGCATCGAACTGGCAAAAAACGTAGCCGGGGAACAGCGCTGACTCGACATCCCGGACCCGGCCCTTCCATCGCTTCCTCGTCTTGTAGGTCGGAAGAAAAGTCTGATATCCCTTGCCGGAAAGCAGCAACGCTGTGGAACCTTCCCACCGCGTCCTGACTTGAAGTGCGAACCATCGCTGGTTGTCCGGTGCAGGATTCATATTTGAGCCGCTAACTCCCTTTGGCCGACGATCACCGCCGCTGCCACCACTGTCCGTCTAGGCTACCGCCATAAAAGTGGCAGACAGCTGCCGTACATGTCGCAAGCCGGGTGCCAGACTGCCTGACAGTAGTACTTGACGGTGCACCCGCCCGATCTCGACTAACTCGCTAAGCACAAGCAAGTTAGGCAGTCCGCTGTCATCAATCGTTTGAACGTTCGGTTACAAACCGCCGCAGACACCCAAAGTGAGTGAAAACACTTACCATGATTTGCCAAGCTGTTTCCGTATTGCTCGGTTCGCCCTGCGAAGTTCCTGATGATTCCGATAGATCCCAGCTATCCGTATTGTAATTAGCCTGTTACAGGCTTGTTTCTCTCGTGGGCGCGTGCCACCGGATTGCGCTGGGGGTCTCGGCGTTTCAGCTAATCGGTCGTTGGGCGACGCAGAGTGGTGCCCGATCGCGCTTTCCACGTCTCATCTTGAGAACACTCGCAGAGAATCTCAGGCTTCCCAGAGAACTGGGATGTGCCTCAGCAATTCGGGAAGTATCTGACGGTCGCCGAAAGAGCCTTCGACCTTAGGAGGCTGCAGCCGGAGCCTGGGGCGTCTTGGATTCGCCGCTACCGTAGCTGCCGTAGCTGCCGTAGCCGTAGGCCTGATAGTAAGCCGAACCGTACATTCCGGCTTCGTCAACCGCGTTCAGCACCGCTCCGACCACGTTCTTCCCTTGAAGTTCTTGACGCGCTTTCTCAGCAACTAGCGAAGGTGTCGACGCAGCACGAACAACTAACAGCACGCCGTCACAGATATCGGCGAGGATGCTGGCATCCGCGACCGGAACGCACGGCGGCGAGTCCAAAATCACCCAATCGAAAACGGGCGTAACGCGTTCGAGCAGTTTGCGCAGCCGGCCATTGGAAAGCAGCTCGCTCGGGTCGGTGACCTCGTTTCCGCCGGCAATGAAGCAGAGGTTGCCTTCCTGGCCGTGCTGGATCACGGCCATCTCGTCGGCTTCGCCTCGCAAATAGTCTGTCAAGCCGGGCGACGTAGGAGCGCCCAGCGGGAGATGCAGGCGCGCGCATCGCAAGTCAGCGTCGATGATCAGCGCTCTCCGATCGGGCTGGCGAACGATCGCTTGTGCCAGATTGGTCGTCACAAACGTCTTCCCCTCGCCCGGTACCGCACTGGTCACAAGAAGGGTCCGCAGGGGCTGATTCGCGCGCAGCTGATATAGCCGCGATCGCAATGTCCGAAACTGCTCGGCGCCGTGGACGCTCAGGTTCGGATTGAAGAACACATTGACGTTGGGGTCCAAATGCCACGTGGGATGGGCGCAGCGGGTGCGCAAATCATCGAACCGCAGAAAATCGCTCTGGAACCCCGCCGCCCCGGTCAAAGTTGTTGCGGCTTCGATTTGGGGATCCCGGCCGAGCCACGTTTCCGCCGCCGGTAGAGCGGCCGGCAAACCCTCCGAGGGAAACGCGGCGGCATCACTCGTCGCCGCTTGGACGTTCGCGCGTTCTTGTTCGGCCTTCTTAAGCGCTTCGTGGATCCGGCTCATGATTTCCTTTCACGTGCAGGCACAACGTTTACCTGGCGCAATCGCCCCAACAACTCATCCAAATTTTCCAGCAATGCCTGGGTTTTCGCGGTCTGTTGGGCTCCGTTTGAAGGTCCCGCTCCAGCAACTGGTGCAATCTCATCGAGCTGAAATTCGCGTGCCACTTCCTCAACCATGTGCGCCGGCACGGGCCTCAGGCTGTCCACGTAGGCATTGATCATGGAATGCTCGCAAAGCAAGTTCACCACGCGCGGGATCCCCTGAGAATACAGATGCACCGTCTGTATCGCTTCTTTTGAAAAAATCGGCTCGCCGCTGGCGCCCGCAATTCTCAGTCGTTCGGCGATATATCCGAAGGTCTCTTCAAGCGACAATGGCGCAGTGTGGCAGCGCAGCGTGATGCGCTGTCGCAGCTGCCGCAGCGATGGCATCTTGAGTTTCTCTTCAAGCTCGGGCTGTCCCGTCAGGACGATTTGCAAAAGTTTTTCCGTGGACGTCTCGAGATTCGTCAACAGACGAATTTCTTCCAGCACCTCGGGCGCGAGGTTCTGGGCCTCGTCTACGATCAGCACAGCCGTCTTGCCCGCTCGATATCGCTCGAGCAGCCACTGGTTCAGCCGCAACAACACCTGGCTTTTTTCACGGGATTCGCACGGTATCTCGAAGTCCGCCATCATGTAATCGAACAGATGATCGACTTCCAGTCGCGAATTGAAAATGTAGGCCGTCGCCATGCGCTGCCCGTGCAGCCAGTCGAGCAGGCGGTTGAGCAGCGTCGTCTTGCCGGTGCCGACCTCACCCGTCAAAAGGATGAAGCCTTTGCGGTTCTGAATACCGTAGGTAAGCCCGGCCAGCGCTTCTTGTATCTGTCTGGTCAGATACAGATAGCGCGGATCGGGATTGACGTTGAACGGGCTCTCTTTGAGTCCAAAGAATCTCTGATACATATTTCGCTTAGGCTCCGGAGCCGAATCGCAGGCTCGATTTGGTGTCGGGTGCAACGGATATCTGTTTCGTCGCCTTTGCGGTCATCGGACCAACTTCAGGAACCATTGCCAGCACCGGCAAGTGCAAGACGAATTCGACGTCGCGCTCCGTCCGCAACGACGTGTCCCGCATCTCCAACAGGAACGCGAGGCCGAACCCCAAAGCGAGCCCTCCGCCCAGCCCACCCAGAGCAAACTTGATGCGATCCGGAAACGCCGGCTTGTTCGGCAAATTGGCTGGATCCAGCACGCGAAATTGCTCGCCTTCCTGCTGGCGTTCCAGCGCCGTGGCCATCTCGGATTCACCCTGCTTCTTCTGCAAGTCATTGAAGGATTCAAGGGCGGTCTCGTATCCTCGCGTCAGTTCCTTGTACTGCTCTTCGACAACGGGACTCGATTGGACGCGGTCCTGGTACAGTCTTATTTGCTGCTTGATCTCTTCTTGCTCTTTTGTTTTCTCGGAGATCACCTGATCGTAGGTATGAATCTGCGCCCGCAGCTGCGTTATTTGCGCAGGCTCTACCATTAGCCTCTGAGGTTTGTTGTCCGTTGGCGCTTTCGGCTCACCATTCTCCGCAATTCTTTGCTTCAGGGCGGCGATGTCGTTTTTCGTCTTGATTACGTCCGGATAATCAGCCGTATATCGCGCTTCCAAATTCGCCAGCTGCGTCTGCAAAATCGCCAGCTGCTGCTCGATCGAATCCGGACTATGCCCGTCCTGCGTCGCCTGCCACGCGCCTATCTGTTGGGTCAGTTGAGACTCGGCGAAACTCTTGTCCTGCTGGGCCCGAGCGAGCGCCTGTGTGGCCGAATCGAGCTGAGACGTCAATGACGTCAGTAGATTCAGGTTTGTCTGTTCCTCGTCCGGTAACGAGCCGCTATGTCTCATTTTAAATGCTGCCAGCGCGGCATCTTTCTCGTCGAGTTGCGTTTTCGCATCCGCCAGCTGTTGAGAGAGGAACGTTGTCGTATCCTCGGAATGCTGCTGGCGCACAGAAAGACTCTGCTCGATAAACATCGAAGTGATCGCGGTGCACACCTGCTGGGCGTTTTGCGGGCTGTCGAGCGTCACGTTGACGAAAAAGCCCGGCAGATGGGAAGACTGCGTTTCTTCCATCGGCTTTACAGGAGTGACCTCGATCGCCTTCTGCAGGCGTCCGACGAGCTCGTCGATCGAAACTCGATTGATATCCTTGGGATACAATCCGAACTGCCGAATGATTGGCTCCAGGCGCGAGCGGCTCAGAATCTGCTGCTGCATGCTGGCGAGGCGCTGGCTGATATCGGTCGTATCCACCGGCTTCACGAACTCGGAAGGAACCGTGGGCTGCTGCACGAGCACCAGCGTTTGAGACATATACTGGCTCGGCAGCGCGAGTGAAACCGCAAAAGCCAAGGGGGGACCGACAATTGCGAAGGCCGCGACAAGAACCCATCGTCGGCGAAGCATCGCCAGATAATCCGCTGGTGTTAATTCACGCTGCGTCATTCAATCCTCGATTCCACCTGTAGCAGTCCATCCGTACCTTGCCCGCGCCACGCCACCGTCTTGCCTAGAATCGATGCGGCCGATCGAGCCAGTCCAGTCCTACCGAGAACATGTTGCGCGTCAGACTGGATGCGCACGGCGTCCCGATACAAAAGGCGGTGCCAGAATTCTGGTACTGCAGCTGATATGTAAACGTAAGTGCCAGTGCGCGTCCTATGGGATATGAAAAGTTGCCGCCTCCAAACCAGTAATCAAATGTCTGGCTGGTCGGAGTTGTGCTCGTCGTACCGAACACCGCCAGTCCCTGGTTGCGCGAATATCCCCCGGTGAATCCGCTTGAAAACTTGCGCGTCATTTGTCTTGTAATCGAACCATTTACCTGGTCTACGTCCGCCCCTGCCAGGACGCCGGCCCCTCCTGCAACTCCATGGCTGTAGGCCACCTGATAGGACGTGCGCCGCTGCGCGTAGGTCAAACTTGCGCTCAGCGACCAGTACAAATCGGTCGTCGGCCCGGAGCTTGTCCCGCCGCTTTCCCCTGTTCCTCCGCTTCCTGCGGTCCCCGGCGTTATCGGAGTCGTGAAGCTCACCAGTTGCGGACCGGCCGAAACCTGAAATGCCAGCCGACCGGTGACGCGGCGCCCGTAGGAGGCCTGAAACGTATGGGCAACGACTGATTGATCGAAATTGCTGTAGCTGATGTCGCTGAACGTGTAAGACAAGCCGAGGGTGTCCTTGCGGTCGATCTGATAATTGTACCCGGCCCGCGCATTGACCGTTCCGTAGTTCAGCAAATCGCTATCGAAATAGTCGAGTAGCGAGTAGCCGCCCACGAAAGTAAGCGAACTCCTGGGAGTCAGCTGCACGTCGGCTTCTGCGTCGAAGCTGTTCCCGATGTTCTGCCCTCGCCCTACCAGCAACGATTGACCCGTCCCCAGCGTGCCAACACCTCCGCCCAGCGAACCGCCTCCGGGCAACCCGCCTCCGCCCACGCCCCCGAACCCGAACGATGACTCGGGCAGGTAGGCTGTCTCGTCTAAAAACGTCAATGCCCAGCGACGAAATGTAATTTTGTCGGTTAGTACCAGTTGTTGGATCACGCCGTTACTGACGCTCGATTCGCTCGAAATTTCCCCGCCGCCCACATACGTGAGCTCCAGATCATTATTCCCTGAAACCTTGTGCACGTTCACTCCGCCGTCTAGAGACGTCCAGGCATCCCATGAAGTCTTGCCCGTCGTCTCAGTCGGATTCGAATCGACGGTCAGAAAAACATCGAAATGCGGTTGCCAATAACTGTGCTCATTCGGCATGCCCAGCCCCAGAGGCAGCACACCTGTCAGCGAACGGTTGTCCGGCGTGATCTCCGGGTTTGTGTCCTCGTCTTCGTTGTTCGCGGCGCCCGCCAGTGGCGAACGATAGGCGGGAATCGGTGCAGCCGGTTGCGTCGGCCCCTGCGGTGCCGGACTCTGTTGCTGCGTCTGATCGGGCGTTTGTTGCTGGCTTTGGTCCTGTGCCTGCGGTTGCGCACGCAGTGCGGGGGCACCGAGAGCTACCGTGCACAAAACGCCCGCAACAATGTTTGAAAGCGGTTTCATCGATTATGGCACCACGATCGTGTCGCCGGCCTTCAACACGACGTTTTCGTCAGTCGCCTTTCCGCTGATCACATCCTTGTAATTGAACGGGTACTTTACTTGCTTTCCGTTTTCCATCCGGAACATGTAGATCTTTTTCAAATTGGCAAACTGCGTGAAGCCGCCCGCACTCGAAAGGCCCTGCAGCAAGGTCATATTCGGTAACAGCGGGTAGGCGCCCGCGCGGTTCACTTCCCCAAGGATATAAATGCGCTGGCTGTTGATGACCGAAACGATCACCGTGACTTGGGGGTCGGTCACGTACTTTTTCAGGCTCTCTGTAATCTGTGCGGCCAGCTGCGTCGGTGTGAGTCCCGCGGCTTGCACGTCGTTGAGCAGCGGCAGCGAAATCTTGCCATCCGGTCGCACCGGAACGGTTCGCGTCAATTCGGCTTCCTTCCACACACTGATATCGAGCACGTCCTGTCCGCCGATCACGTAGTTCGGATCCGCCGTGGCCGCTTTGTGCGCCCCGCCGCTCGCATCCGCCGAAGAAGTCTGCGCCGGCTGATTCGATTCCGACTTCTGCTGTGGAGCCGCCGCGCAAACAAGCACGATTACGACGATCAACGCCGCCAGTTTCAAGATGTTCAACATCTGGTTCTCCCGTCTCAACTGCCGTTCGAGTCCACGAGCCCGATTTGCTTTAACTTGTACAGCAGCGATTTGTAGCTGATCTGCAGGTCCTGCGCAGCTCGTTTCCGGTTCCAGCGCGTACGCGTGAGCGCTTCCAAAATCAATTCACGCTCAGCTCCGCGCGACGCAGCCCGGGCCGCGGCTTTTAACGAGTGGCTATGGTTGCCGCCCGTTTCCGCCGCTCGCACCGCCGGAATCTCCCAGGCCAACTCCGCAACCACTCGATTCTCGTCGCCCAGCGCCACCAGCTTCATGACCGCGTTTTCCAGTTCACGAATGTTGCCCGGCCAGGAATACTCCGTGAATCGATCCAGGGTGCGGCCGCTGATCGTCGGTCTCTGGCGCGCGAGTTTTCCGGCCTGTTTGGTCAGAAAATATTCCGTGAGCAGAGGGATATCTTCTTTGCGTTCTCTGAGGGGAGGCAGCCGCAGGCAGACCCCGTTGATCCGATAGTAAAGCTCCCTCCGAAAACGCCCGGCTCGTATCTCCTCGTCAAGGTTTCGGCTCGTCGTCGCGACAACCCGCGCCGTTAACAGCCCTGCGCTTCTTGAGCCGTCGCCATCGGGCAGTGCGCACAGCAGGCTGCGCTGGCAAGCCGGATCGAGCTCGCTGATCTCGTCAAAAAACACGGTTCCGAATTCGGCTTTCGCCGCCTTTTCCCTGCCGCTCGCGTGCAGACCAAGTTCTGCCGAAAAATTCGACGCGTCGAGAGCGCCGCAAGAAATCCGCGCCATCGGCTTGTCGCGGTTGTCCGAAAGCCGATGAATGAGCTGCGCGTACATTTCTTTGCCCGTCCCGCTCTCACCGATCAGCAGCACCGGAATGTTGGTCGACGCAATTTCGCTGATCACGCTCTCAAGCGATCGCACGGCCGGGCTCAACCCGGAAACAAAGCCCGCATCGGGCTGGTGCAGCGTTCGTTCCAACATGTTTGTCGAGGTCACCAATTCTGCCTCACCTGTGCCCTGAGTGCGCGCAACGGAGCGATGCACACTCGCCCTCGATCTTCAGTTTGCACCCCGGATGCCAGCATCCTGACCGCGGCCCAAAGGCCCCTGAATCTGCGTAAACATATAATTACAAATAGTTTAACGCCATAGAACTCCGCGGGCACCCTGGCCCGGCCTAGGGCGCCCAGTCCCACGCAGCTTCCACGAAAGGGTAAATTACTTGACCTGCCTCACCTCATGCCAGAAAGTAAAGGACTTAAGTTGCTATCAGAATGTAAACCTTTTAAAATCAGCGAACCGTATAAGGCTGGGCGATAGGGATTTATTGTCCCAGCGCTACCCTATTATGGAAAGAATGTTCCACACGACGTGGAAACTCTGCCTTCGGGCTCATTCTGGACCGCATCATTAGGATGAATGACGCGGGCAGCGGATTTGCGTAAGTAATTTATTGTGAAGGTCTTATTGCTTCCTCCAGCCCCTTGCGGGCTTACATTCGCTCGCGGGCGCTGGATTGCTTAATCATTCAGGGCGACCTGCGGCCCCGCGGTCCCAGGTCAGCAAGGAAGCTCTGGAGGAATGATGAAGGCTCGTCTGGCCTGGTTAGTAGGTGCCTCGTTGGTCCTGTCTCTGGCGGTGGGCTGCAAACGCAACCCTCAGGTACAGAAGAGGAACTATGTCGATAAAGGGGCCACCTACTTTCAACAGGGCAAGTATCGTGAAGCGGTGATCGAGTATCAGAACGCCCTCCAGATTGATCCGCGATTCGGCGAAGCGCACCGGGGCCTGGCCGAGAGTTTCCTGCGCCTGGGCAACTACCGCGGCGCCTATCCAGAATTGCTCGCGGCGGTTGAAATCGATCCCGCCGACTCCAAAGCGCAAATCGACCTCGGTGATCTTCTGCTGGCCGGACGCAACGCCGCGGAAGCCCGCAAACACGCAGAGGCAGTCTTGCGTGACAACCCGCAAAGCCCGGACGCCGAAATCCTGCTCGCAGGCGCTGACGCCGCGCAGAACGATGTCCCCACCGCAATCCAGGAAGCGCAGCAGGCCGTCCAGATGGATCCCAATCGCGGCCCTTCCTATCTTTTTCTCGCCCAGCTTGAGGAGCGAAACAAAGATCTGGTTTCCGCCGACAAGAATTTTCAAAAAGCGATTTCGCTCGACCCCAAGTCCTCCTCCGCACTCATTATCTACGGCCAATTCTTCGCGCGTCAAAACCGTCTCGCCGATGCCGAAAAACAGTTTCAAGCCGCAACGTCTGCCGCGCCGCAAGATCCCATGGTCCGTGCGACCCTGGCGAGACTGTATTTGACGGAAGGGCGAAAAGATCTTGCCGAGCAGTCGCTGCGCGATGCCAAGGCTGCGCTCAAGGACAATCCCGCAGGCTACGCCATTCTCGGCGAATTCTATCTGGCACAGGGAGAAGCGGACAAAGCCACGGCCGAATACGCCTCGCTTCACGCCGACCACCCGAAGGATGCCCGCATCACGAAAACGTACGCCGGGATTCTCATCAGCCAGAATCGTCTTGATGAGGCCGCGAAGCTCGATGACCAACTCCTGAAAGCCTCGCCGCAGGATATCGACGCGATGGTCATTCACGGCGATATTCTCACCCGGCAGGCCAAACCCGCCGACGCCGTGCCGATTCTAGAAGCAGCCGTGAAAGCCGCTCCCGATAATCCCGCCGCTCATTATCGTCTCGGTCTCGCATACGCCGGCGTTTCCAACTACGGTCTGGCGCAAACGGAATGGGCCCAGGCCGAGCGCCTTCGCCCCAACATGATCGAACCCGAACGTGCCCTCGCCCTGCTCGCGGCTCGTGAAGGCGACGCCACACTTCTCGCTGACAGCAGCTCGCAACTCACCAAGCTTGAGCCGCAGTCCCCGGAAGGCTACGTCTGGCACGCCGAAGCCCTCCAAGCGAAAGGCGATACGGCCGGTGCGGAGTCCGATTTGAACAAAGCCATCGCCAAGGCCCCCCAGGATGCCGCAGCCTACACGCGGCTTGGCGCCCTGCGCATGTCCCAAAAACAGTTCGACGATGCCGCGAAGGCCTATTCGCAAGCACTCGCACTTAATCCGTCCGCGGTCGATGCCCTCACGGGTCTCGTCAACATCGATCTCGAGCGCAAACAGCCGCAGCAAGCTCTTCGCCGGGTCCAAGGTCAGATATCGAAAGTCCCGGCCAGTAGCAACCTCTACGTCCTGCTGGGCCAGGCCGAATCACAGAATTCCGATCGCCCCGCCGCCCAGGCCGCGTTCCAGAAAGCCGTGGACATCGATCCAAACAACACGACGGCCTACCTGTTTCTGGCCCGCTCCGAAGCGGATCAAGGTTCGGCCGACCAGGCCGTCGCGAACTATCAGCAGGCGATTCAGCACAACCCGCGCGATGTCCGCAGCTACATTTTCCTCGGCAGCCTGTTCGAAGCCCGCGGCGATTGGCAGAAAGCGGAGGACACCTACCAGAAGGCCCTGCAGGTTCAGCCCAACTACGCCATCGCCGCGAATAACCTGGCGTATCTGCTGCTCGAGCACGACGGGAATATCAACGTCGCGCTCTCGCTCGCACAAACCGCGCGCAAGGGCATGCCGAATGTGCCCAGCGCCGCCGACACTCTCGGCTGGGCCTACTACCGACAGGGCGTGTACAGCTCCGCGATCGATACCCTGCAGGAAGCGGTCAACGGAAATCCCGACAATCCCACGTTCCACTACCATCTGGGCCTGGCTTACGAAAAAGCAAACAACCTTGCCATGGCCAAAAAGCAGCTCGCGTACACGCTCAAAATCAGTCCCAATTACCCGCACGCCGACGAAATCAAATCGTTGCTCTCGCAATCCACCCAGACGAATTGATTGGCCGCGCACGATTCGCCTGAATTCGGTAGACTGATTCCGATGGTTGCGCATCGGGCGCCCGAATATTTCGCGGGCCAAGACATTCAAATCGGAATCATCGGATGCGGCTACGTCGGCTTGCCGCTTGCTCTCCGTTTTGCCGACGTCGGCCAGCGCGTTACGGGCTTCGATCTCGATCAGTCGAAGGTCGACAAGCTCAACGCCGGCCAGTCCTATATCCAGCACATTCCCGCCGAACAAATCCGCCGGCACGTCGAGGCGAAAAAATTCTGCGCCACCAGCGATTTCGCGAAGCTCCGCGGCATGGACGCCGTACTCATCTGCGTCCCCACTCCGCTCGACGAGCGCCGCGAACCCGACCTTAGCTATGTCGCGAACACCGCCCAGGCCATTGCGCCGAATCTCGAGCGCAGCCAGCTCATCGTGCTGGAAAGCACCACCTACCCCGGCACCACCGAAGAGCTCGTTCTGCCGATTCTCGAGGCCGGCGGCTTGCGCTGTCCGATCGATTCCGGCGCCGCCGGCAAGGAAGCGGGCACCGACTTTTATCTGGCCTTCTCGCCCGAACGCGAAGATCCCGGCAACAAGCAGTTCGGCCTCGCACAAATTCCAAAAGTCGTCGGCGGCATTAACCCGCCCAGCGGCCGGGCCGCAGCAAGCCTCTACGCGCAGATCGTGTCGAAAGTCGTTCCCGTCAGCTCCACCCGCGCAGCCGAAATGGTCAAGCTCATGGAGAACATTTTCCGCTGCGTGAACATCGCCATGGTCAACGAGCTCAAGCAGCTCTGCCTGCGCATGGGCCTGGACATCTGGGAGGTTATCGACAGCGCCGCCACAAAACCCTTCGGCTTCATGCCGTTCTATCCCGGGCCCGGCCTGGGGGGCCACTGCATCCCTGTCGATCCGTACTACTTGTCCTGGAAAGCCCGGGAATACGATTTCTCGACGCGCTTTATCGAGCTGGCCGGCGAAATCAACACCGAAATGCCCTACCACGTCGTCAACGCCGTCGGTACCGCGCTCAACGAGCGTCAAAAAAGCATCAAAGGCTCGAAAATCCTGCTCCTCGGCGTAGCCTACAAGAAAGACGTCGACGACCTCCGCGAGTCGCCCTCGCTCAAGCTGCTCGAACTGCTAACCGAACGCGGTGCCGTGATCGATTACAACGACCCGTATTTCCCGCAGCTGCATAAAATGCGCCACTACGATTTCTCGCACAAGCACTCGGTCGCGCTGAGCCCGGAAACGATTGCCGGCTACGACTGCATACTCATCGCCACGGATCACTCGAGCTACGACTACGAGGCCATCGTCCGCAACGCCACGCTGGTCGTTGACTCCCGCAACGCCACAAGACGCGTCACCCAAGGCCGCGAAAAAATCGTCCCCTGCTAGGCAACCTCCCGCGTTGGAGGGAACGACGACTCTCAGTTCGTCATGAACCGATCAGCAAGTGCGTCGAACTGCCCGGTAGTCATACAGCGCTGCCCTTGAACTTCACAGCTCACAAGGGTGGTTCTGTCCGGGGCTCCTTCGCCAACAACGTGTTCCTGCTTGATTTCACCCACTTGAAAATCCCCGTCAACGTCCCAAACCGCCATATCGCTCTCCCATGACATCCCAAATCCCTAAAGTGAAGTGGTTCTCAACCTGGATGAAGCATTTGCTCTCATTTTTATTGTAATGGTGGCGATAGCTCAGCAGAAGGGTGTCGGAATCACGCATGAACTTCACGCCAAACCACTTGCGCGCACTCTCTGAACACTCGGCAGCAGGGTCGACGTCAGCCGCGATCGGAATCTGCCTGGTATCGGCCTTCGTCTCGGAGTTCACCTCCACAGGCCCACGCCTACCGTGTCCACATCCGCCCGTGAGTCCCAGCGTTCCCACCAACAACAAGCAGCCCAGTCTCCGCATCCTTGACCTCGCTGGCGGCAAGTATAGGCTTCGGGATCGCGCCGCGGCTTCGCCCCATTTGGATTTGGGTTTCCGCCTCCCAGCCTCTATAATTCCTCAGCACATCCATGAACGAAAGGCCGCACTCCTAAATGTTGAAAAGCATCCAACAGCGGGATTTAGACCGCAACCGCTGGGTCAAAATCACCATGGCCGTGATCCTCGGCATCATCATCTTCACCATGGTGATCACCCTCATTCCCGGATTGATGAACGGCACCACCGACCAGGCTTCGCCCGATACCATCGCCAGCGTCGGCGGCCAGAACATCACCCTGGTAGACTTCCAGCAGGAATACGAGCAGGACATGCGCAATCAGCAGGTCCCTCCCATGCTCGCGCCCGTGTACAAGAAACAGGTCCTCGACTCCATGATCTTCCAGCGCGCCCTGGAGTATGAAGCCGACCGCCTCGGCATCCGCGTCACGCCCGAAGAGCAAACCGAGCGCATCAAGGAGCTTCTGCCCACGGCCTGGTCCGGCAGCACGTGGCTGCGCGACCGTTACCCCGCCGAGGTCCAGTCGCGCTATCAGATGTCGGTCGAGCAGTTTGAAAGCGTCCTGCGCGACGCCATGCTCCAGGAAAAGTTCCGCGAGATGGTCACCGACGGCATCACCGTCACTCCGCAGGAAGTCGCCCAGGAATTCATGTGGCGCAACGACAAGATTAAGATCGACTACGTCGTGATTAAGCCGCAGGATCTCGCCGCCACGATTCACCCGAGCGAAGCTGATCTCGCCGCCTATTTCGCGAAAAATTCCGGGAAATACCAGATGCCGGAGCGCCGCTCCGCCCGTTACGCTTTGCTGGACTTCTCGAAGCTTCGCGCCAGCACGCAGGTCGGCGACGATACGCTGCGCGCCTACTACAATCAGCACATTGATGAATACAAAGTCGAAAACCGCGCTCACGTCGAGCATATTCTCTTCAAGACCATCGGCAAGACCGACGCCGAAACCGCTGAAATCCGACAGAAGGCCGAGGACGTCCTCAAGCAAGCCAAGCACGGCGCCAATTTCGAGGATCTCGCGAAAAAATACTCCGAGGACGACGCCACCAAACCCAAAGGCGGCGACCTTGGCTGGATCGTCGACGGCCAGACCGTCCCGGAATTTCAGCAGGCCGCCTTCGGCGTGCCGAAGGGCCAGATTTCAGAGCTCGTAAAGACTCAATACGGCTTCCACATCATCAAAGTTCTGGATCGCGAAACCGCCCATACGAGGACCTTCGAGGAAGTCCGCGACTCCATCCTTCAGCCGGTGCTCGACCAGAAGGTCAACGCCGAGGCCGACGACATCTCCAATCAAATGGCCGCTGCCGTCCGCCAGTCCGACCGCCAGTCGATTGACGATCTTGCCAAGAAATTCAATCTGGAAGTCGGCGACACGCCGCCTGTGGCGATCAGCGACCCGATCCTCCCGCTCGGTACTTCGCCCGAGCTGCATCAGGTTCTTTTCAGCCTTCATTCCGGAGAGCTCAGCCAGCCGATCCAGGTCGACAGCGGCTTCGTAATCATCACCGTCAAGGACGTCGTCGCGGCCCATCAGGCCACGCTCGAGGAAGTCCAAGATCGTGTGCTTGCCGACTACCAGAAGGAAAAATCGATCGACCTCGCCCGTTCCCGCGCTGCCGAGCTGGCCAAACGCGCCGAATCCGGCGAAGATCTCGCCAAGGTCGCCAAATCACTCGATCTGACGGTGAAAACATCGGATTCGTTTGCCCGCGGCGGCTCTGTTCCCGACGTGGGCACGGCCAAGCAGCTCGCCGAAGCATTCAAAATGCCCAACGGGCAAGTCGGGGGACCCGTCCAGAGCGGAGAGAACTGGGTGATCTTCCGCACGATCGCCCGCGACGTGCCAAATCCGGACGACTTGGCCAAGCAGCGTGACGACCTCCAGCAGCAGCTGCTGCAAACCAAGCAAAACGCGGCCTTCGACGCCTTCCACACCGACCTGATCAACCGGCTGAGAAAGGAAGGCAAGCTAAACATCAACGCCGATGTGGAGAGCCGAGCGACCAGCGCGAGCTAACCCCCCGCGGCTGGCTCCGGCCTCTCGCCGGGCTTCTTGCTCCCAGGCTCATCCGTCGCACAGGCGGACGGGACCTGCAAGATGCTGATAGGTTTGGACTTACAAAATCATCCGCTTCCCCTTGCCCCGCGTCGAACCATTGGCTAGAATCATCTCATCCGCAGCACCTGCCCTGTGGCCAGCGGGGCGCGAAGATCAGGCGACCTCCTTCCCGGCCTGAGAGGTGTTGGCAGCACGCGCGTAGCACCCACGTCGAGGAGCGCTCTAATGCCAATGAAGCGATCGAAGGTCAGCCGGCTCGAAATCGTTCGACCGGCCAGCAGAGAAGCCCGCGTCCCGGCCCCTCCGCCGGCCTTCGGAGTGATTTCGGGGAATGCAAAATTGAGGAATGTTATGCCCATGAAGAGCGCCACGGGCGCCAACGAATATCTCTGCGCCATCGAGCGCAACCAGAACGGCAAATATAATGTCAGGGTCCGGGCGGTTTTCGCCCCAGCCACTCGCGATTCCGGTAATGGCCGGGAATCGAACCACCACCGCAGCGGCTGGATGCTTCCGGTCTATTTCCTGGCGTCTTCGTTCAACGCCGCCATGAAGAAGCTTGAAGAATCGCTGCAGCTGCTTCAGAAGAACGAAGCGCGTCTCCGGTTCTGGGGCGTCGAACGCACCGATGACCCGAATCTCACGGGCGACCTGCTGAAGGAATTCGGCCTCGGTCTCGACCGCCGCCGCGAATTTCCCCGCAAGGTCGCTGAGCTCGGCGTTCCGCGCGAACGCCCCGTGCCGGCCTCCCTGCTGGCCCCGGTCCGCCGCGTCCTGGCCGACTCGGTCGCCCAGGAACGCCCGGTAGACCGCACGGCCACCACCGTCGCTGGGGACTGACTCGGGCCGTTATTCCCATCTCGTCAGGACACCCCGGGCGGGAATGCCTGCCTCTGTTCTACAATTGCTGTTTCGCGCGGAGCAGCACTTCGCCGTGGCCCACGACCACGTCATTGAGGAAAAGGCGATATTTGTACGAGCCGGGCGTGAGGCCGGAGCGGACCGAGCCGCTCGAGAGGCGCACGCCAGGCGGCGCCTGAAAGACGTTGGAGGAGAACGGGCAGCGCGCCGCGTCGAATTCGACCTTCAAGTTTCCGGCGTTCGATAGCCAGCAAACTTGGTCGCCGAGATCGAGCACCACCACATCGGGGACCATTCCCACCAGCACCGTTTTTTCAGGCAATCTTTTGTCCTTGTGATTCGACCGACAGGCGATTATTTCAAAGGTTTCAGCGCCGTTTGAGGCGAGGCATCCGCGAGGCGAACGCCCTTGTATTGCGACTCTCGACAAGCCGCCTCGAGGCCGTCCTGCGGGCCCAGCGAGTCTTCCGCTGACGCCTAGGCGATCTCCTTCACCGCCTCGACAATGTGGCGCGCGGAAATTCCGAACGCGTCCACCAGTTCATCCGGTTTTCCCGAATGCGGCATGTTGCGCACCGCGAGCATGCGATATTTCGAGGGCGCCGAGCCGGCCTGTGCCAGCGCGCCGAGCACCGTTTCGCCCACGCCGCCTTCCGGCCAGTGATCTTCCACGGTCACCAGCCGCCCGCCCGATCCAGCAATTTCCGCAGCCAGGGCCTTGCCGTCGATCGGCTTCAGGCAGTAGAGATCGATCACGCGAATCGGCGTGCCCGCCTTCTTCAGCTCGTCGGCCGCCTTCAACGCTTCGTGGACCGTAATGCCCGCTCCGATCACGGTCACGCGATCCTCGGCGCTCTTGCGCGGAACCTTGAAGCCCGGCACCGGAAATTTTTCGTCCTTCGAATACAGAATCGCCGTTTTCGGACGCGAAGTCCGGATGTAGTTGATTCCCGGGCGGCGCGCCATCGTTTCGACAATCCGCTCCGTCGAGATCGCATCGCACGGATAGAAAATCGTCGAGCTGTGCACCGCGCGGAAAGAAGCCAGATCCTCGAGCGCCATCTGCGAAGGTCCATCCTCGCCGATCGACACTCCGCAGTGCGATCCGCACAAATTGATGTTGCTGCGGCTGATCGCGGCCATGCGGACGTTGTCATAGGCACGCGACAGGAAGCACGCGAACGTATCGGCGAACGGGACTTTGCCGCGCGCCGCGAGACCCACCGCAGCGCTCACCATGTTTTGCTCCGCAATGTAGCCCTGGAAGAAATGGTCCGGGTAGGCGTTTCCGAAAAGTTCCGAAAACGTGGAGTTCTTCACATCGCCGGAAAGCGCCACCACATGCGGGTTCACGCCACCCAGGCGCTTCAGCGCGAAGCCGTACGCCTCGCGCGTGGCCACGGCCTTGCCGGCTTCGTACTCGGGCGCCGGAAGCGGCGGAAAATCCGGTGGCATCGGCAGAGTCTTCCGCGTGAATGCTTTTCCGGGATCGGGCGGTACAACCACGGGCGCGCCGCCGATTTCCTTGATCGCGGTGGCGAGCTCCTCTTTCGAAAATGCCTTGCCGTGCCAGTGTTCTTTTCCCGCACAGAAACTGGCACCGTGGCCTTTCACGGTGCGCGCCACAATCGCCTGCGGCTTGCCCTTGGTCGCGATCGCGCGATCGAGCGCCGCCACGATGGCTGCCACGTCGTGCCCGTCAATCACCTCGGTCGCGAATCCTTCGGACTCGAATTTCCTCTTGTAAACTTCCATGTCGTGCTCGTACATCGTCGGCTGGCTCTGCCCCAGCGCGTTCACGTCGGCGATCACGGTCAGATTGTCGAGCTGGTAGTGCCCGGCAAACTCCGCCGCTTCCCAGATCTGGCCCTCGGCCATTTCGCCGTCGCCCAGCAGCACGTACACGCGCGTGGGACTCCTGTCGAGCCGCGCGCCAATCGCGAGCCCCGCGGCGACGGAAAATCCCTGTCCGAGCGAGCCGGTGGCCGCATCGACGCCGTGAATCAGTGGCGTCGGATGGCCTTCGAGCTCGCTCGAAAATTCGCGCAGCGTCATCAGGCGCGAGACCGGAAAAACTCCCGATTCGGCGAGCGCCGCGTACAGCACGGGGGCGGCATGGCCCTTGGACAACACGAAGCGGTCGGAATCTTTCGAGTTCGGATCCTTGACGTCGAACTTCATGGCGTGGAAGAAAATCCCAGCCATCAATTCCGCGGCGGACATACAGGAGGTCGGATGGCCCGAACCGGCGGCGGTGGTCGACATCATTGAAAGAATGCTCAGCCGGCGAGCTTTTTCCTTGATGGCATCGATGCTCGGGGAAGATGGCCCTGTCGTCGTGGTGGCACTCATGAGATTGGCTCCTTTAGGGGCGCGGATTGCATGAACCCGGATCTTACATCGTTCCTTGCGTTGTCCGCGAGCCGCATAGCCGATTCGCGGGAGGGAAGCATGGAGGGCTGAAACTTTCCTAGAAAATCTGAATGTGGCCGATCAGCACCACCAGCGCGATAGCGACAAACACGAGAACCATGGAGCCGACGATGATCAGCGCCGCGGTCACCATCTCTTTCTTGGCCGCCAGGGCAGCCGCTTTTTCCTTTTCGCTCGGTTCCACCGCGACATTCTAGCACTTTCGAGGGCAACGTTCTTCTACGCCGCAGCTAGCGGAGCTTACGCCGTGGACTTGTCGAGCTCTCTCACCAGGTAAATGATCTGCCCGGTGTGATGGTATGCGTGGGCGGCCATGCGCATAAACGCGGAGAAGCGGGTAAGGGTGCGCGGCTCCGTGGGATCGTGGTACGGCGCGGTCCAGTCGGCGGGCGATTGGTTTCGAATGGTGGCCACCACCATGGCGATGGCCGCGTCGAAATCGGCCAGCACTTTTTCTTTCCGATGCTGGGTCGGGTCGGTGAATTCGAGCGGGCGATTGCGAACGTAGCCGGTCTTCGCAATCCGCGCGCCGATGTAGTTGTTCAGGTTACCCGTGAGGTGCAGCAGCAGGTGGCCGATGCTGTTGCCGTAGGGATACGGTTTGGTCCAGAGCTGCTCGGTCGAGATCGGCTCGACGAGCCCGTGGATCCGATCGCGCACCTCTTCGTAGTAGGAATCAAGCGTGGATCCGACGACGGCTGACAGTTCGGGCATGGCGCTTCCTTTGTTCGTGAATTGTTCGTGAAACGCCGAAATTATATCAGCCGCGCGCCCTGGTTGTTCAGGTCGCGCTCTTTTTGGCCGCTAGCCCTTGCGCCAGCATCGACAGAATCCATTCCCAGCCTTGCTTGTGCAGGCGGCCCATATCGTCGTCGGGGACTCCGGAGTGACGCAGAGTAAATTCCGTCTCTTCGCCGCGCGGCTCGAGCGTGATCGTGACCACTGATTCGGCGCCCTTGGTGCCCTCCGACACCCAGGTGTGCTCAATCAAGTGCGGGCGATCGAGGCGTGTAAAGCGGCCGTAGTGCGGCCAGACGCGGTTTTCATGCTTTGCCGCGAGATAGAACAGCCCGTCGACCACGGGGTTCAGAATGCAGCGCTCGCTGCCGAACCACGGCCCGCCGGGGCTGTTCGGATTGATCCACAAGTCGAAGACTCTTGCCGCCGACGCCGGGATCGTGCGTGAGACGGTGATTTCCGTTAGTTTCATCGCAATGGCTCCTTTTCGTGGGCGAAGAATTTCTCAAGGCGGTCGACGCGCGCGTTCCAGAATTGTTCGTATCGCAGAACCCAGCGCGCCACTTCGCGCAACGGATCGGGCAAAAGCTCGAGAGTGTTTTCACGGCCGCGGCGCGTGCGGCGGATGAGCTTGGCTCGCTCCAGCACGCGGACGTGCTTGCAAATCCCGGTGAGCGACATCGCGAACGGCGCGGCGACATCGGAGATTCGCGCCGGTCCGCGCGCGAGGCGGTCGATAATGGCACGTCGGGTCGGGTCGGAGATGGCCGCCGCCACGCGATTCACGCTGCTCGTCGTACGATACTGAACCATGTGGTTCAGTTTAATCCCGCGCCGAGCCTGCGTCAACGACCGCGTGTTCGAAAACACCGGGTCAGTGGGCAGGCCCTATTTCGTGCACGCGGAGTGGTCGCTTGGGCGTTTCTACGCCTGGCCGCCTACCACCAATCCTGCGTGGAAAGCACCACTGTCTGCGGGTCAAAGACCGCACCCCAAAAGACCCAGGCACCATGCACTAAATTGAAAAAAAAAGACTTACAAGAGACCCGGCGAGGCCCGCGAGTTTGGCAACGCCCCTGCATTACTAGGGTCTGAGAGTCACGACGGACTGATAACGAGGGAGCAGTTGGAACTCGATAAGGTGACTCCCAGAAGGGATCCTACGATGAGATATCTAAGGATTTTCGCAGTCCTCGGTTTGGTGTTCTGTGCCGCGTCTTTTGCGCACGCACAGCGTGTGGTGGTAGGAGTAGGAGTCGGCGGACCGGCGCCAATCGTCGCAGGTCCTCCGGTCTGCTCTTACGGATACTATTCGTACGCACCGTATGCCTGCGCACCGTACGGCTACTACGGTCCTGAGTGGTTCAGCAGCGGCGTCTTCATCGGCGCCGGCCCGTGGTTCCACGGCTACTACGGGCACCCGGGATTTTATGGGCGCCCGGGCTGGGGCGGTCGCGGATTCGTCGGACGCCCTGGATTCGGCCCTGGCCCGGCTCGCGGACCGGTGGGCGGATTCCACGGTAGCGCCGTTGGCGGATTCCATGGCCGAGGGGCCGGAGGGTTTCACGGTGGAGCGGTTGCCCACGGAGGAGGCGGCTTCCACGGTGGCGGTGGGCGACGCTAAGTAAGGGTCACCTCATAGAAATGGAAACGGCCGGCGGGGCAACCTGCCGGCCGTTTCGCGTTGAGGCGCCTGAGACTGGGAGCCCTCTAGTTTCCGGTGGGAATGATTCCCACGTTTTCGACCATCAACACGACCGTGCGCTGCCGGGCACGCGTCCGGTGCATCACTCCTTTGGGAACCACCAATCCCTGTCGCGGAGCGAGCTCGACGGTGCGCCCTTCGAGATCGATCAGCAGCGAGCCTTCGACCACGTAGAAGAATTCGTCGTCGGCATCGTGCT
This sequence comes from Candidatus Acidiferrales bacterium, assembly GCA_049696975.1. Lineage (GTDB taxonomy): Bacteria > Acidobacteriota > Terriglobia > Acidiferrales > UBA7541 > Palsa-295. The sequence goes on from JBAVUW010000071.1 coordinate 68,189, forward strand.
TGTGCCAGTGATATTCGCCCTCGAATACGCCCAGCCGGATGACCGAACCGTTCACCCGGCACAACGTCTGGTTGTACCACTTGAACTCGCAGGCGTCCGCCAGAGCCTTCTCGTCGACGACTTCGAGCGGTTCATACAAAATGTTCAATCGCGTTTCGTAGGGAAATGATTCCGTCTCGCTCATGTCCAGACCTCCACCTGACTCCCGGCGAATTATCCCATCCCCAATCGATCGCTCCATACGACGGAGGTTCGCGACTCAGACGAGCTAAGCGGCCACTTTGGATTCCCCGCCTCGCGGAGTGAGCAAAGCCAGAACGACGGCGATCAGCAGCAAAGCCGGAACGTCGCCGTAGAGATGCCCGCGGTGTTCCGGGTAAACAACCGCTTGGGCGGCCATGATGCCGCCATGCACGAGGCTTGACCAGACGGTGAACCAGATCAGGCTCAGATGGGAGAGTGGATGGCGCGCGGCGAGCAGCAGAAAGACTCCGAGCGTCGCGTAGATACCCAGAATCATTTCCAGGTACATCGACGGTCCTCCCATGTGCCAGGCCCACCCGGAAGGCCACACGATGGTGAGCGGATAAACGCCGACGATGAAAATAATCCCGAACACGACCAGGGCGACGCGCAGCGCACCGAATTGGCCCCCATGTTCCATAGGATCCTCCTCAATGAGCAATCGCGGTCACCACCTAGGGACCGCAGTTGAGGCGGATTAAAACACAAACGCAGGAGGCGTGGTAGTGGGAACGCGCGGAAACCTGCCCTGCGAATCCTGGTGTGGTATTCTGCCGCACGGCGGCGGCAGCCCGGAGGACACATGGCGATGAACGTAGGCGTGAATCAGGCGATGGTGACGACGGCGTTCGAGCTGCCGGGATATCGCGTGACGAAGAATCTGGGCCTGGTGCGCGGCGTCACGGTGCGGTCCCGCGGGGTTTTCGGCCAGATGGGCGCGTCGCTGCAAACCCTGATCGGCGGCAACATCACTCTTTTCGAGGACATGTGCGAACAGACGCGCCAGCAGGCGCTGGATTTGATGATGGAACACGCCATTGAGCGCGGCGGCAATGCGGTGGTCGGCGTGCGCTACGACGCAACGGAAGTGATGCAGGGCGTCACCGAAGTGATCGCCTACGGCACGGCCGTTCAGGCGCAGCCCGCATCATAGTTGCATGACCGATCCTCGAACCGGGCGTTACAATACACGCGGCGAAATTCTGGAGAGACCCGAATGAATAAATCTTTCAGGGCGGCGTTGGCCATCGTTGCGCTCGCGCTGCTGACCATTCTCGTGACCGTGCAGGCCGACGTCCCGAACACGGAAACGGTCCAATTCCCGAACGGCACCGGAACCGTAAGCGGATTCTTGGCCACGCCGGAAAAGCCAGGTCGATATCCGGCGCTGGTCGTGATCCACGAATGGTGGGGGCTGACGGATTGGGTGAAAGAGCAGACCCAGAAGCTCGCCGCACAGGGCTACATCGCGCTCGCCCCCGACCTCTATCGCGGACAAGTCACGTCGGATCCCGAAGTGGCGCACGAATTGATGCGCGGATTGTCGCCGGACCGCGCCGTGAGCGATTTGAAAGCGGCGTTTGCGTATCTCGCGGCGCGCAAGGATGTGGATCGCGGCCACATCGGCTCGATTGGCTGGTGCATGGGCGGAGGTTTTTCTCTGCAACTGGCGATTCATGAGCCGCACCTGGCGGCCTGCGTGGTGAATTACGGTGCGCTGCCGACCGACCCGAACGATATCCAGCAGATTTTTGCTCCGGTGCTCGGGAGTTTCGGCGCCGACGATCGCGGGATTACTCCGGCAGACGTGTCGGACTTCGAGAAAACCATGCGGGGCATGAACCGGCGCGCGTACGTGAAGGTCTACGACGGCGCGGGGCACGGATTTGAAAACTCGACGAACACGGCGGCCTTCCGGCCCGACGCCGCGGCGGATGCGTGGGCGCGGACGATCGACTTCTTGAACAGAGCCCTGCACTAGAGATCGCCCGAGCGCGGCTTCAGCGTTTCAATCGCCGCAATAATTCCTGCACGCGCGCGCGATCGGCTGTGCCCATGCTCGTGAATTCCACGCCGATTCCATTCTTCCCGTCCGCGTAGCGAACAATCCCGTTGATGCGTGTCTCTCCCTCGGGCAACGCGAACAGCAATTCGACCTCGGTTCCGATCTCGACGGCGAGCGGAGTCTGAATAAAAACACCGCCCGCGCTCAGATCGCGCACGCGCGAGACGTTGCGCGATCCCTCGCCCTGCCACGCGACCCACAACCCCTTCGCTACGGCGACCCGCGTGCTGCGCCGGTTTTCTTTTCCTCCCGATCCGGTCATCCGGCATGTTCCATTCCGCACCTTATATATTGATCGGGTCGCCATAGAACAGAGAAATGTCAGCCGCGCGGCAGCCTTCGTCCCGCTTGAGCCCTGAATTCCAGCCACACCCAAAGCCGGTAGCACCGGTTCGGATCGGTTACGTTTCTACCCCGGCCCTTCGCGACGTCCGCGTGAGCAATTCCCGTCATACGCTGGAAGCCATTCACTGATAAGCGGTTAGTAGACAGTCGCCGCTGGCCGGTCAAATGCACTATCCGGGTCGATGGGTATCCGAACTGCGCGGCGCTGGATGGTTCGAGGAGTGAGCGTGAACAACAGGGAAGCGAAATCGAAAGTGGCGCAAGGCCAGCACGGATTCTCGTTGATCGAGCTGATGGTCGTGCTGACGATCATCTTCATCGTCTCGGCGATCGCCGTCACCATGCTGACTCCAAACCTTCAGCAGGCCCGCGTCGATGCGGAAATGCGCGAGGTGCTCGACACGTTCCGGCAAGCCCGCGAGTTTTCCATCGCCAATCGCCGCTACGTCCAGATTTCGTTCCCCGCCAACAATCAGATCCAGGTGACCCAGATGGACAATCTGACGCCCGGCGCAGGCGGAGTCAACCCCGTGCTGACGACCCTGACGCTGGCGCCGCCGCTGGTTTTCAACCTCGTCGGAATGCCGGACACGCCGGACGCCTACGGGAACGCGAACGCCATCGAGATTGCCGGCATCAACGGTGGGCCTCCGGCCGGAATGTATTTCCAGAGTGACGGCCAATTCGTCGCCGCCGCCACCTATTTGCCGATCAACGGGACCGTGTTCATGGGTTATCCCGGACAGCAGTCGACCGCCCGTGCGGTGACGATCCTGGGCACGACGGGCCGCGTGCGCGGCTGGAAAAGCGCCGGCAATACGACCTGGTATCAGTTTTAAGGAGAATTTCGATCATGCACCACGCATCGAAGAGGCACACGGCGAAGGGTTTCACACTGCTTGAGACGATGATCGCCATCCTCGTGCTGGCGGTCGGGATTCTGGGTCTGGCCGCGATGCTCGGAGACTCACTTGCGTACATGCAAGGGTCGGAAGACGACTTCATCGCGCAGCAGAAGGCCGAAGAGGCCGTTGAAGCCATCTTCACCGCCAAATACACGAATTCGGTCACCTGGGCACAGGTTTCCAATTTCAGCGGAGGCAATCCGACAGGACTGTTCTTGCCGGGTGCCCTGGCGCTCACGGTGCCGGGTACGGACGGGCTGGTCGGCACGGCAACCGATACCGTTGCTGCTCCCGACTATGTGCTTGGACCCGGGCCAGACGGGAAGCTGGGCACGGCGGACGACGTCCAGATCCCACTCGGCAGTTTCACCCGCACGATTACGATCACACCGTACGTGGGGGATGCCAATCTGCGAAACATCAACGTCACGGTGAACTATAAGACCGGGCGCTTTCAGCGCAGCTATACGATCAACACCCTGATTTCGGCATTTGACTGATGCATCGCCTCGAGGAGCAAAGAATGAAGCGGGAAAACGGGTTCTCACTCATTGAATTGATGGTGGCCATGGGAATCCTGATTGTCATCACCGGCGTCGCAGTGAGTGCGCTGGTGCAGACGCAGCAGGCGACCTTTGCGATCGCCCAGGAAGCCAATACGCAAGAGAACCTTCGCGCGGGGATGCACTTTCTCGTCCGGGACCTGATGCAGGCGGGAGAGGGAATCCCGGCCGGAGGAATCTCGATTCCGAACACGGCTGCTGGTGCTTCGGCCATCATTCGCCCTGGCATTGGGGGCGCGTTTCCCAACAATCCGACCGCGTTTTCCGTTGTGGTGCCTGGTTCCCAGTGGGGAGCGGCGGCCACAACCGTGAACGCTCAGACCGGTGCGGTGCTGACGGGCGGCCCGACCGACACGATTACGATTTTCTATGCAGACAACAGCCTCCTGTCCAGCGCCAATTGCACGTCAACCGGCGCTCCTTGTCCGCTCAACAGCGCCCCGGTGACGTCGGCCGCCGCGCCGGTTTGCACCGGAACGATCGCCGCGACGGGTCTGACCGTAACGCTTGCTCCGGGTTGTTTCAAGTTGCCCGGAACTCCGACGCCGATCCAGCAGGGCGACCTGATCATGTTCCAGAATATCAACGGGACCGCACTGGAACTTGTGACCAACGTCAACGCCGGCGGAAACATTCTCACATTCGCCGCTGCGGGCGATCCCTCCGGCTTAAATGGAGGGGCCCAGCCGAACGGCACGGTGGCGGCGATTAATGCGTCGGCGGTGCCGACGGTCGTTACGCGGGTCTGGATGATCACCTATTACATCAATACGGCCACCAATCCCGCGCAGCCGCAGCTGATCCGGCAGGTCAACTATCCGGGATATCCGGCCGCCGCAGCCACCTATCCGCCCCAGCAGATTGCCGATGCCATTGAATGGCTCAATTTCACCTACGACATCAACGCCTCGACCGACCCGGCGGGCACCTATCCGAATGGAGCCGGAGACGCGCCGACCACGGTTGCTCCCGACACTTCCTTCCAGATTCGCGCCGTCAATGCGCTGATCGGAGGGCGATCGGAGTACCCGGTGGTCATCGGGTCGTCGCGGCAGTTCTTCCGGAATAATTTGAGCACGCAGGTAAGCATTCGCAGCCTTTCATTCGTGAACCAGTTCAATACGTCCGCCACGGCTCCTGACTAAGGCCATCGGAGCGGCAGCAGAGTTCGTCGCGGATTTTCAGAGGCGCCGTAAAAAGGAGAAACGCTGTGGGAAGCAAACGAGAAAACGGAATCGCACTCCTCACTGTCCTGCTGATTATGGTCCTGGTGTCGGCCATGATCGTGGGAATGTCGTGGATGGTGATGACCGACCAGCGTCTGGGCGGAAACAACCAATTCCGCGAGACCGCCTTCTACGGTGCGGAAGCCGGCATGGAGAAGCTGACCGCGGATCTGGGGAACGCATTCGTCACCAAAGGTTTCATCAGCTCGTCTGATCTCACCACTCCTCCCGTGACGGTGCCTCCTCCGATTCCAGGCATTCTGTACACGAATGCCCTGGGCGCTTCGACCTATACGGTCACTTGCGCCGGATGTCCCGCTGCACCCGTATCGACGAACGCCACCATCCTTCCGCCCAGCTTCTATTCGGGCATGCAGGGACTGATCACACCGTTTACGCTGACGGTGGGGGCCCAGACAGGCACGGGCAGCGAAGTCAAGCTGCAGCGCCAGATTCAGCTGGTGGCCATTCCGGTATTTCAATTTGGAATCTTCTCGCAGACAGACCTCTCTTTCTTCGCCGGCCCTCCTTTCGATTTCGGCGGCCGCGTGCATACGAATGGCAATCTATGGCTGGCGGCTAATGCCGGACCGCTCTACCTTGGCGATAAGATTACCGTCTCCGGGCAGGTGATCCGCTCGAACCTCGAAAACGGTTATCCCGGAATCGGTGCCGCAATTGCTGCGGGCGGCACCTACGGCGGCACCGTAGACATTTCGCTGGTTCCGTTGCCGATTCCACCGAATCCTACACGTCCTCCCTACGTGGCCGCGCAATGGCGCGCGCTGGCTCAAACGGAAGGAAGTGTCGGAGGCACGAGCGTGTACGGCGCCGTCAGTGCGGTGCCGAATACCGCCAACTGGGCCGCTGCGGTGACCGCCTATAACGGGATGCTCGAAAACGGCGTGCCCCAGTTGAACCTGACGACTTCGGCGCTGGGTGGGATTACGACACCCATCACGCTGATTGAAAGGCCGACCGTGGGAGAAGAGGTATCCAACCCGGCCGAGTTCAGCCAGCAATACTTCTCCGGCGCCGGTCAGCAGGTCAGTCTGCGGATCCTGCTCGACGATTATGGTACAGGCGGGACATGCGCGACTGCGGACATGCTCGCGCTTGACGCCACCGAAGGGGTCACGCCGACCGTCCCCGTAGACCTCGCTACACTTGCGTTCGGGGCGGGGCAACACTACACGGCCGCCCCGGCTTGGTATAACCCGGCCCCGGCGATACCCTTGCCGACATCCGGCGCTAGCAGCGCCATATACAACGCGGCGAACGGATACTGGGTCACGAAAGGCTATCCGATTATCACCGGCTGCATCAAAATCGAGTATGAAACAGCAGGAGGAGTTTTTACCGACGTCACGCAGGAAATCCTCAAACTCGGATTTACGGGTGCGAACCTCAACCCGGTGGCGGTACCAGCCTCTCCCGCCCTGCCATCGCTTCCCTCAGACACAGCCGGAAACATCGTCGGTCCATCAGGCTGTGCGAACATCAGCCCGAACGCAATCATTCGTTTGGCGCGGATGCGCGACAACACCTCAACGGGGGGCTGCGGGACTCTGACGGATATCGTTCCCACCGACTATTGGCCCAATGTGCTCTACGACCCACGCGAAGGGATTTCGCGCGATGTGAACCCCGGGGCTGATCCGAATAACGCCAATGGGAACTATTACATCACCGCCCAGGGCGTAATGAACTACATTGAGTTGGACGTAAACAACCTTCAGAGGTGGTTCGCCGGTACCATCGGCGCAACAGGAACGAATGCCAGCAACGTGGGTGGCTACGAGGTGTATTTCTCGGACCGCCGCGGCAATCAGATTGACCCAACCGCCGGAATCAATACGAAAACCGGAGCCTTTGGGTTCAACGACATCATCAACGGCCCCACCGACCCTGCAAACGGTTGCCCGAACAATGCTCTCGATCCGGGAGAGGATTTCGTGGGTGACGGCGTGCTTCGAACCTACGGCGGACGGCCGGTTTCGGCCGGACCACTGGTCGCCGACGACCCTCCACTGTTGGGCTACGCGGGATTCGCGGGAGCGCCGTATATCGTGACCGGAACCGTTCCCAATCTTTTGGCGAATTGCCCCGCCGCTGCCCTTCCGCCGGGGCCGGATTACCTTTACAAATACACACAGGAGGCGAGAGAGAATCCCCCGGTCTTCTTCCGCCGCGCTCTGAAGATCGTGAACGGCAAGACGCTCAATCTGGGGACCGCATGCTTTGGCGCCGCTCCGAACCCGCCCTGCGGTTTGACGATCGTGTCCGAAAATCCGGTGTACATCCAGGGCGAATTCAATGACGGCGGAGTGAACGACGGGTCCTGGACTGGAGCAGGCGTCGCCGCGTCCATAGCTGCTGATTCCGTGACGATGCTCTCCAACAACTGGAACGACATCAACACGTTCATCTCTCCCTACAACCCCCCCGGCCAAACCTCTCCAACCGGCCGGTCACCGGTCACCACGTCCTATCGGGCGGCCATCATTGCGGGCAAAGGCATCCCGTTCGTGCAGCCCGCTGGCACCGCTCAGGACTATGGCACCGACGGAGGACTCCACAACTTCCTGCGCTACCTGGAGAACTGGGGCGGAACCGTGCATTACCGGGGTTCGCTCGTAAGCTTTTACTACAACGCGCAAGCCATCGGCCCATATAAGTGCTGCACAACCGTGTATAGCGCTCCGACCCGCGACTACACCTACGATGAGAGCTTCACCAATGGCCCGCAATGGCTGCCGCCGCGAACGCCGACCCTGAAATCGATCAACACCGTCGGCTTCACGCAGGAGATTCTGCCGACGCAATAGAAGGCCTGTACCTCTGCGACACCCGAGCGGCTCTCCGATTCCCGGAGAGCCGTTTTCGTTTTCCCCCGCGAGGCGCAATTTCGCCATTCCCGCGCCGGTCGCAGCGCACCCGAACAATGTCACAAGAATCTTCCGCAACGGGACGAACAAGATTCGGGAAAGCTTCGTTTGAGCGCTAGCCTTTGCGGCCGAGAATCGCCTGAAGCGCGGGCTCAAGTTCCGCGAACCGGAACTTGTAATCCAGTCCCCCGAGGCGCTCCGGCACCACGCGCTGGCTGGCCAGCAGCAGCGCGTCCGCCATTTCCCCCAAAGCCAGTCGCAAGGCAAACGCAGGCGCGGCAAAAAACGCAGGCCGCCTCAGAACGCTTGCGGTAATGCGCGTAAAATCGACGTTGCGCACGGGGTTGGGCGCCGCCACATTCAGCGGTCCCGACAGCCGCTCGTCCGCAATCGCCAGGCGAATGATTTCGATCGCGTCTTCGAGCGCAATCCAGGCCATCCACTGTCGGCCGCTTCCAAGCCGCCCGCCCAGCCCGAATTTGAACGGCATCAGCATCCGCGGAAGTGCGCCGCCTTCACCGGAAAGCACTACGCCGAACCGCAGCCGCACCACACGGATTCCGCTCGTTTCCGAGCGGAGCGCCTCGGCTTCCCAGTCGCGCACCAGCAGCGAGATAAAATCGGTGCCGTTCGCGCTCGATTCCGTAAGGATTTCGTCGCCGCGGTTCCCGTAATACCCGATGGCGGACGCACACACAAACACCCGCGGCTTTTTCTCGAGCTTCGCAAGCGCGTCGACCAACACGCGCGTCGTATCGATCCGGCTGCTGCGGATTTCTGCCTTCCGGGCTGGCGTCCAGCGTCGTTCCGCGATATTCGCTCCGCTCAAATGCACCACCGCGTTGAAGCCTTCCATCGCGGTCACCTCGACGGTCGCGGCGTGAGGGTCCCACGACACATCGCCCGCCGCGCGTGTGCCGCCCGGCCGCACCAGCCGCGCCACACGGTGCCCGTCCGCCTGCAACGCGCTCGCAAGCGATTTCCCGACAAGCCCCGATGCACCGGAAACCAAGATTTTCAAGGAGTGACCTTCTCCGACGTGTTCGTTCCCGCCCCACGTAACCGTACGACTCCGCTCTCGCTGCGTCAATCGGCGCCAAATAGGACTTGACACGGGACGGCCTTCGGTTGTATTTAACCATGGAGTTAAATACAACCGAACATGTCGACCGACTCACTGTCCCTGACTTTCGCGGCTCTTTCCGATCCCACCCGGCGCGCGATTCTTGCCAAACTTTCCTCCGGCGAAGCGTCGGTCACTGAGCTGGCGGAGCCTTTTGAAATGTCCCTCCCGGCCGTTTCCAAGCACCTGAAAGTTCTCGAACGTGCCGGCCTGATCGCCCGCAGCCGCGAAGCGCAATGGCGCCCTTGCCAGCTCGATGCGGGCCCGCTCCGGGACGTAGCCGGCTGGATTGAGCACTACCGCCGTTTCTGGACCGACAGTTTTGATCGCCTCGACGACTATCTGCACGAATTGAAACTCAAGGAGAACAAACGTGGCCGCCAGCAAAGCACCCGGCAGCGAATCAAGTAGTTCTCCGGTGGGAGGAACACCATGAGCGCTTTGCCGTTCAAGCCCCAGGGCGAGCTCGTCCTCACGCGCACCTTCGATGCGCCGCGCGATTTCGTATACAAGCTCTGGACCGACCCAAAGCACATTCCCCACTGGTGGGGTCCGACCGGGTTTGTAACCACCGTTCACGTCATGGACGTTCGTCCCGGCGGCGCCTGGCGCTACTCCATGCGCGGTCCTGATGGAAAAGACTACCCGTTCAACGGTGAATACGTCGAAGTGGTCAGCCCGGAAAAATTGGTTTTCATCGGAACCATCCATGAAGGCGCCGATCACCAAATCTGGACAGAAATCGTGTTCATCGAACAGGGGCGCAGAACGCAGGTACGAATTCACCAGGTCTATTCGTTCGAATCGGACGCGACGCACGGGGCGCCGATCGGCTGGAGCATGCAGCTCGACCGCCTGGAGAAATATCTGGTCGCCATGTAGCTGCGTCTTGATGTAAAAAGACAGTCAACGATCGCTGGCGCCCTTCCTCCGCCGTCGTCTCGAGGGAGTGCGCCGGCTTCGCCGGCGGTGCGAAGGCGTCGGCGCACGGAGTCGTAGGATCTCTGTTCTGCTTCCGCGACGAGCAGAAACCGAACGCACAAAGGCATTTTAGAGGGTCAGAGCTTCCGCTCCGGCATACCAGCGCCGGGGGCTCGGAACCTGGGACCGCTGAGGTTGAACGGCTCGGCCATCCGCTCCATCGCGAATCAGACGGGGGGAATTCACATGTCACCAGAAACGGAATCCAAAGGCATGATCTGGACCGGGCGCGTCATCACCACACTCGTCGTCCTCTTCATGCTCTTTGACAGCATTACGAAGGTCATCAAGATGCCCCAGGTCGTCGCGGCCAGCGCCAAATTCGGCATCGGCGCCCAGGTACTGTTCGGCATCGGCCTTACGCTTCTCGTTTCCACCATTTTCTACGTCATCCCGCGGACGTCGATCTTCGGCGCGATCCTGATCAGCAGCTATCTGGGCGGAGCGGTCTGCGCGAACGTGCTCGTCCACTCGCCGGTGTTCAACTCCGCCTTCGCAATCGTTTTCGGCGTGCTCACTTGGCTCGGCGTCTACCTCCGCGAACCGCGATTGCGCGCACTCGTCCCATTCAAAAGCTGAAGCGCCGGTCCACACCAATCCGTCCTTGCGGTTCCCCGCCGCTCCACTAAGATAGGCGGGATGCATACAGAATGGTCTCGGCCCCCGAATCGCAGAGCGGCAGCCGTCGGCGCGATGGCGATCGTCCTGCTTGCCTCCGCCGTTGCCGCCGGCCGCGCGCAGAATTCCACGCCTAGGGGAATCACGGGCTTTGCGCCCGCTCGCGTTCCCGCCGAACGCGAGCTCGAGCAAAAGCTCCGCACCATTCCCGACGCAGCGCGCGCCGAAATAAATCTCCGCCACCTCACCAGCGAGCCTCACCTGGCGGGCACCGAAGCCAGCCATCGCGTCGCCGAATGGCTCCGCGATCAATACCGCAGCTTCGGATTCGAATCCGACATCGTCATCTACAGTGCCTGGCTCCCCATGCCCCGCGAAATCACGCTCGAAATCACGAAGCCCGTCGCGCAAAAGCTTGCCACGCCCGAGCCGCCGATCGACGTCGACAAAGACTCCGCCGACAAGCGCATCACCCCCGCCTTCAACCGCTACTCGCCATCGGGCGAAGTTACCGCTCCGGTCGTCTATGTGAATTACGGAATGCAGGACGATTACCACACGCTCGCCGCCGCCGGAATCAGCGTCGAGGGAAAAATCCTCCTCGCGCGCTACGGCAAAGGCTACCGCGGCGTGAAAGCCAAGCTCGCCGAGGACCACCAAGCCGCTGCGCTGGTCATTTACTCGGATCCGAAAGACGACGGCGCCACCCTGGGCGAGACCTTCCCCAACGGTCCCTGGCGCCCGCTCACCGGTATCCAGCGCGGCTCGATCATCTTCACGCAAATCTATCCCGGTGACCCGCTCACTCCCGGTACGGCCGCCACAGCCAACGCCAAGCGTCTCGATCCAGCCGACGCCCCCAGCCTCCCGCGCATTCCCACCATGCCGATCAACGCGCAGGACGCAGCCGTGATCCTCGGCAATCTCGGCGGCGATCCGGTGCCGCCTGAATGGCAGGGCGCGCTGCCCATGACGTATCACTTCGGCCCCGGCCAAGCCGAAGTCCACATGAAGCTCGTGATGGATTACCAGCTCCGGCCGGTCTACAACGTGATCGCGCGCCTGCGCGGCACGACCCCCGATGAATGGGTGATCCTCGGCAATCATCACGACGCGTGGGTCTACGGCGCGGCCGATCCCGGCAGCGGCACGGCGTCGATGCTCGAGACCGCCCGCGCGCTCGGCGCACTCGTCCGCGCCGGATGGAAACCGCGCCGCACGATTCTGATGTGCCACTGGGATGGAGAAGAGCCGGGCCTGATCGGCTCGACCGAATGGGTGGAAGCGAATGGCGCAGAGCTCGAAGCGCACGCCGTCGCCTACATCAACACCGATGTCGGCGTCACCGGCCCGAATTTCGGCGCCGGTGCAACACCGTCGCTGAAAGATCTGATTCGCGACGCCACGCGCGAAGTGGAGGACCCGCGCACCGGCGGCACCGTGTACGCCGCGTGGCGCGAGCACGGCATGGCCGCGAAAAACGATCTTCCCGGCACTGCCCGCCAGTCCGCTGTCACCGACAGCAGCGGTGAAGCACCGGTTGACGCGATCGGTTCAGGCTCGGATTACTCCGCGTTCTTCGATCACGCGGGGATTCCGTCGGTCGACCTTGGATTCAACGGCCCCTACGGCGTCTACCACTCCGCCTACGACGATTTCTACTGGATGAAACATTTCGGCGATCCGAAGTTCGCCTACCACGCCACGCTCGCCAAAATCCTGGGCACGATGGCGCTGCGCCTGGACGAAGCCGACGTGCTTCCGTTCGACTACCGCGCCTACGCACTCGAGCTCGAACACCTGACCACCGACCGCATCCGCCGCGCCACGCGTGATGAGGACGAGCAGTCCCTGGAACCCGCGCTCGACGGAATCGCCAGGCTCTCGATTTCCGCCAACAACGCCGCGCACGCGCTCGACGCGATCTCCGCCGCGCCGCTTGAGCCCGCGAAGGCCGCACAAATCAATCACGCGCTCGTTTCGGTCGAGCAGGCCTTCCTCGTGCCCGAGGGCCTCGTCGGCCGCCCTTGGTTCAAGCATCCGCTCTACGCACCCGGCACCTACACCGGCTACGCTGCCGTCGCGCTGCCGGGTATCACCGAAGCGCTCGACCGCGGAGATTCCTCGACGCTGAAACGCGAAGCCGACGCGCTCGCCGCATCCTACGCCCGCGCCGCGGCAAAGCTCGACGAAGTGACGAAGCTCGCCGAAGCCGCCGCGAAATCGCAGGCCGGCCAGTAACCTCAAATCATCCGCTGCTTCCACTTCCCGCGCCGGAACAAAAACATGCTGGCCACGGCGATCGATCCCTCCGCCACGACAATCGACCAGAAAACTCCGTTCGAGCGCCATCCCAGATGGATCGCCAGCCAGTATGCCAGGGGAATTTCGAGCATCCAGAACCCGAAAAAATTCACAATCGTCGGCGTAATCGTATCGCCTGCTCCGTTGAACGCCTGCAGCATCACCATGGCATACGCGTAGCCGATGTTTCCGACGCTGACGATGCGCAGTGCCGCGACCGCCAGCGGCACCACGGCCGGATCGTGCGTAAAAATGTGCACCACCTGCGGCGCGAACAAAATAAAGACAATCCCCACGCTGCCCAGAAAAATCATGTTGTACAAGCCGGTGCGCCACACGGACGTCTCGGCCCGCTCGGGCTGCTTCGCGCCCAGGTTCTGCCCCACCAGCGTGGCCGCCGCGTTGCTGAGTCCCCACGACGGCAAAATCGCGAAGATCACGATACGAATGGCAATCGTATATCCCGCCAGAGCCGACGCGCCAAAAATGCTCACGATCCGAACGAGGCCAATCCAGCTCGTCTGCGCGATCATGAACTGGAAAATCCCTGTCAGCGACACGCGAAACAGTCGCCAGATCACCTCCAGGTTCACGCGAATCTGCCGCCGCAACACGCGAATCCGCTCGGTCCCGCGCCCGGTAAACGTCGCCAGCGCCGCGCCTGTCACGCCCATCCGCGGAAACGGGCCCCAGCCGAAAATCAGGCAAGGATCCAGAATCAAATTGATGATGTTCGACACCCACAGCAGCCGCATGGCGATCGCCGCGTCGCCCGCGCCACGAAAAATCGCATTGTTCAGGAACAGCATCAGCACTACGCCGCTGCCGCCCAGTGCGATCCGCGCGTAGCCGCTTCCCGTGGCAACGATTTCCGGCGAAGCGCCCATCAGCCCCAGCAGCTGCGGAGCATAAATCAGAGCCGGCACTCCGATGACCACCGAAACCGTCAGCCCCAGGATGATCGCCTGCACCCCGGCGACGGCCGCATCCTCCGGGTCTTTTTCCCCGATGCGCCGCGCCACCATGGCCGTGGTGGACAGGCTCAGCCCCATGCCGATTGCGAATACCAGCAGCATCAGCGATTCCGACAAACCCACCGTCGCGACGGCATTCGCTCCCACGCGACCGACCCAGAACACGTCCACTACCGCGAATAGCGATTCCAGCACCATCTCCAGCACCATCGGAATCGCCAGCAGCAAAATCGCGCGATTCAAGCTGCCGGCGGTGAAATCCTGATGCGATCCGCGCACCGCTTCGCGAATCGAAGCCCAAAAGCTCGGCTGCTGCTGCGCCTCGGTCACCGCTGTACTCATGACGGCCCTCGACTTTCTGCGTCCTGCCTGGATTTGGCAGTTCGCCGCAGTGAATACGGCGGACGAAATCGACGCTGGTGAACAAATCCCAGAAAAAGTGATACGTGGAACCGCAGGAAACGAACCCGACTGATGGCACGCGAGCCCGCCGGCCGAAGGCGGACGGTGCCGAACTACGCGAGAACTACGATGAGGGTCTTCATAGGTTCTAGAGCACCCCTCTGCAAGAAACGGATGCGGAGCATTGTACCTATGCGCTCGCGAGGGCGCAACCAAACAGTGGCACGGGACGCTCTCGTCGGTGCGCATACGACCGCCCGACGACCCGATTCGATGACACGCTCGGATGTATTCGTTCAGGGGGTCTTCGCTGCTGCGCATCACTCGCCACGTAAATCGTACAGGCGAGAGGGCGCGCTGGCTCGGCCGCGACGCTCTTCTTGTTGAACCGGGCTCGCGCTAGAATGCCTGAATGCGCGTGCGCGTCCTTTTCTTCGGGCAACTCAGGGACATCACCGGCGTTACTTCCGAGGATGCGGAGCTATCCGACGGCGCGCGCGTAGAGGATCTTTTCGAGCGCTACGGGCGGAAATTTCCGCAGCTGGTGGAGTTCCGGACGTCGATTGCGGCGAGCGTGAACCAGGAGTATGCGGGGTGGCGTGCGCCGCTGACGGCGGGCGACGAAGTGGCGTTCCTGCCGCCCGTCAGTGGCGGACAACCGACCGGCCCAGAAATGACGGCCGCACAATCGACCACCGCCGAAGGCGACGTGATCCAGCTGGTGCGCGAGCCGATCCGCGCGCAGGAGCTGCTGGATGCGCTGAAGGCGCCGGAGGACGGAGCGCTGGTCGTGTTTGACGGATTCGTGCGCAACAACTTCCAGGGCGGCAAGACGCTCTACCTGGACTATGAAGCCTACGAGCCGATGGCCTACGCGAAGATGCGCGAGATCGGCGCGGAAATTCACGAGAAATTTTCAGTGCATCGCGTGGTCATCGTGCACCGGCTGGGGCGGCTGGAAATCGGGGAGACCAGCGTGTGGATCGCGGTGAGCGCGGCGCACCGCGGCGCGGCGTTCGACGCCTGCCGCTACGCGATCGACACCCTGAAGCGGGCCGTGCCCATCTGGAAGAAGGAATTCTTCGCCGGCGGCGCGGTCTGGGCCGAGGGCGAGTTGCCGTCGCAGGAAGCCATTTCCGGGCCGGGCGAATCTTAATTCCTAGATGACCAAAACTCAGGCAGCGCACGTGGCCCTGTTCGCGGGAACGATCGCGCTGGCGATCCCGCTGCATGCAAAGCCGCAGCACAGCGCGCCCCTGCGCTCAGAGACCGATCTGGTGACCGTGCTCGCGAGCGTGATCGACCGAAGCGGCCGCCCCGTGCCAGACCTGACCGAGGACGCGTTTCAGATCGCTGAAGAAGGCGCGCCGCAGAAGATCGAGCGATTCGAAGCGGAGACGAACCGGCCGCTCGACGTGGCGCTGATGGTGGATTCGAGCATCAGCACGTTCAAAGACCTGAAATTCGAGACCGAAGCGGCGGCGCATTTCATCCGCCAGGTGGTGCGGCCGGGCGACACGCTGAGCGTTTTCGAATTCGCGGAGAGCGTGACGCGGCTGGCGGATTTCTCAAGCGACGTGCCGAAGCTGCAATCGGCGGTGCGCGGCGTGGCGCCCGGCGCAGGGACTTCGATTTACGACGCGATCGTGCTCGGCTCCGGCGCGCTGCGCGGCAGGCCGGCGGACCGGCGGCGAGCAATCGTGCTGGTGACCGACGGCGGCGAGACGACGAGCGTTTCGAAATTCGACCAGTCGCGGCGCGCGGGAGTGAAATCCGGCGCACTGCTCTACACTGTGCTGATCCGCCCGGTAAAGAATGAAAGCGGGCGCAACACCGCCGGCGAGCACGCGCTGATCACCATTACGGACAGCATGGGCGGCGACATGTTCACGCTGGACGACCTGAACCAGATGCAGGATATTTTCGACCAGATCGACCGCGAGCTGCGCACCCAGTATTTGATCGCGTACTATCCGCAGCCCATGCCGCCGCCCGCGAGCGACCGCCACGTGCAGCTCAACGTGACCGGCGGCTACACCGTCCGCTACCGGAAGGAATACTACACACCCGCCGCGACGCCCTGATTCGCGTGCTGTACACTTTATCCGATGAGCCAATTCCTGGATTTTGCCGTGGAGACGGCGCGCGAGGCGGGTGCGATCCTGCGCGCGGAATTCGACCGCCCGAAACAGATTTCCTACAAGGGCGAGGTCGATATCGTGACGGAGTCGGACCGCCGGTCCGAAGCGCTGATCGTTTCGCGGCTGCGGAAATATTATCCCTCGCACGGGATCATCGCGGAGGAAGGCGGCGGCACGGCGGCGGCGGATGCCCGTTATTGCTGGCATGTAGACCCGCTGGACGGGACGACGAATTTCGCGCACGGGTATCCGTGCTTCGCCGTGTCGATCGGGCTGGCGGAGGGGGGGCGGCCCGTCGCGGGCGTAGTGTTCAATCCTGTCACGGACGAGCTTTTCGCCGCTGCGCGGGGCGAAGGCGCGTGGTTGAACGGCATGCGGATTCAGGTTTCGGCGGTCGAGAAGCTGGCGGTAAGCCTGGTGGCTACGGGCTTCCCCACGCATCAGCGGAAGCGCAGCGCGAACATCAATTATTATTGGGAGTTTACGCTGCGTTCGCACGGCGTGCGGCGCGATGGGGCGGCGGCGATCGACCTTTGCTCGGTGGCCTGCGGGCGGTTCGATGCGTTCTGGGAGTTTGGATTGAAATCGTGGGACAGCGCGGCGGGAGTGGTGATCGTGGAAGAAGCCGGCGGCAGGGTGACGGATTTGAGCGGCGCGCCGTACGTGCTGGGCGGCCCACACATCGTGGCGACGAACGGGCGCGTGCACGCCGAGGTGCAGGACGTGGCGGCGATCGCCGAACGCACGGCGGGCGAGCGCTGACGGGCGGAGCGACTGCGGATGAATGTCAGCGAATTCGACTACGAACTTCCCGCATCGCAGATCGCGCAGCGTCCGCTGCCTGAGCGCGATGCGTCCCAGCTCTTGCTGCTGCGGCGCGCGACGGGCGCGTGGACCGATCGCGCGTTTCGCGAGTTTCCCGATTTGCTTTGCGGCGACGAATTGATCGTGGTGAACAACGCGCGCGTGCTGCCCGCTCGTCTTTTTGGACACCGGGCGGGAATTCATGCCGGTCCGCCGGCCAAGCAGGATCCCGCGCGCGGCGGATTGCTGAGCGCTGAGATTGAAGTGCTGCTGGTGCGGCAGACCGGGCCGGACACGTGGGAAACGTTGGTTCGGCCGGGGCGGAAGGTGCCGGTGGGGGAGCGCATTGCCTTTGGCGAGGGCGACGGCGGCGAGCTCGAGGCGACGGTCGAGGATCGCGGCGAGTTCGGGCTGCGCGTGCTGCGATTTCGCTCGAATGGCAGCTTTACGGAAACGGTCGAGCGGCTGGGGCACATTCCGCTGCCGCCCTACATCAAGCGCGATGAAGAGCCAGCCGATCGGGAGAGGTATCAGACGATTTTTGCGCGGGGGGGCCGCGCCGTCGCGGCGCCCACCGCGGGGCTGCATTTCACGCCGGCGATTTTGGAGCGGCTGCGGGCGCGTGGGATCGAGATTGTGGAGATCACTCTCGATGTGGGACTCGGCACGTTCGAGCCTTTGCGCACCGAACAGCTGGAGGATCACAAGATTCATGCTGAGAGCTACGAAATTCCACAGGCTACGGCCGACGCGATCCGGCGAGCACGACGCGACAACCGTGCGATTCTTGCCGTAGGGACGACCGTGGTGCGGGCCCTGGAAGATGCTGCGGAGAAGAACGCCGGGCGCGCGGAGCTCGTGGCGGCGGGCAGAGCCGAGGCGGGGATCTTTCTTTACCCGGGCAAGGCCTTCCGCGTCGTGAATCAGATGCTGACGAATTTTCATTTGCCGCAATCGAGTTTGCTCGCGCTGGTGGCGGCGTTCGCGGGGCGCGAACGGGTGCTGCGGGCGTATCGACACGCTGTAGAGTCCGATTATCGATTTTACAGTTATGGTGACGCGATGTTGATTCGGTAAAGGCGCAGGAAATGCGTTCCGCTACCGGCGTCAGGTGCACTGCGAGGCGTATTCGTCTATTATGTTCGCCTTGCGGAGGGGAGTTTGGGTTTGAAGTATCTGATTCTTAGCGACATTCACGCGAACATCACGGCGTTTCGGACCGTGCTGGAGGCGGTGAAAGGCAAATGGGACAAAGCGGTCTGCCTGGGCGACCTGGTCGGCTACGGCCCCGATCCCAATGAGGCGATCGAGCTGGTGCGCGAACTCGGGGCCGCGACCATTCGCGGCAATCACGATAAAGCCGTGACCGGGCTGACGAACCCGGAAGAGTTCAATCCCGTGGCGCATGCGGCGGTGCTGTGGACGCGCCAGCGCATCTCACCCGGAAATTTGGAATATCTCGAAAAGCTTCCGAAGGGTCCGCAGCCGGCCGGGGGATTTTCGATGGTGCACGGCGCGGTGTATGACGAAGACGAATACGTCTTCGGCCCCGAGCAGGCGGCCGACGGGTTGATCGACGCGCCGACGCCGATCGTTTTTTTCGGGCACACGCACATCCAGGGCGGATTCACGCTGCGCGGGCACGACGTGGGCACGCTGCACACCAAGCCCGTGCTGCCGAATGAGACGCTGAGTATCCAGCTGGTCCCCGGCACATCTTATTTGTTGAATCCGGGCTCGATCGGCCAGCCGCGCGACGGAGACACGCGCGCCGCGTTCGCCATCGCCGACCTCGACAATCATTCCGTCGAGTTCTGGCGCGTCCCGTACGACGTTCAGGACGTGCAGCAGCGCATGATGCAGTTCGGACTGCCCGAGCCGCTGATTTTGCGTCTCGCGTTTGGCCGCTGAGTTCGAATCGCGCCCATGGGGCCAACCCGCAGCCGCTGAGGAAACCGTGGAACCTGAAGAACAAATCCAGACTGAGGAGCGCAGCCGGTTCCCGGCCGCCTTCGTCGCCGGACTGGTGGTGATCGCGATCCTCGCCGGAGTCGTGGTGCTGCTGTCGCATTTCGTGAAGACGCCGCAGCAGGCCGTGGCCGCGCCACTTCCGTTCGGCGCCACGGAACAGGCCTACGCGCCGCAAATTCATTTTCAGGACCTACGGCTTTCGCAGTCGGACAATCTGATCAACCAGAAATTCACCTATATTGCGGGAATCATTTCGAATGACGGCCCGCGCCCCGTTGCGGCGGTCGAGATCCTGGTGGAATTTCACGACCCGTTCAAGCAGGTCATCCTGAAAGACACGCTGCGGCCGATCCATCGCAGCGATGCACCCCTGAAGGTGGGCGAGCAACGCGAATTCAACCTGGCGATCGACCAGGGGCTTCCCACCACGTGGGACCAGCAGAATCCCGCTATCCACATTACCGGCCTGGTCCTCCAATAAGCGAGCAGCGGCGCAACGTCCCGACGCCACGATCGACCCGCTCATCGCTTCGGACTTAGCCGCCCTCCTCGTGATAGCTTTCGCAGAATGGTGCTCGGCCGCGACGTTTCGGCGCCCTGTTCGTGGTGGCAGCGGCGCAACTAGCGTTCCGGCAAAGTCTCGGTATCGGCCTCATCATGTGCGGGTTCACCAAGAAGAAGCACGCATTGCACGACATCATCGCGGGTTGCCTGGTGTCGCGCGGTCGAGATTGACGGTTCGTCAGGACATGGCGCGACGGCGAAGTTAACGACTATAATTCGGAAACGCCACGCTGAGTCCGGAGGAATTCCGCTGACCAATGGCCAGAAGAAAAATGGACTTCGACACGGTGCGCAAGATCGCACTCGCATTGCCCGGCGTGGAGGATGGCACCGCGTACGGAAACCTGGCGCTGAAGGCGCATGGGAAGCTGCTGGCGTGCGTCCCCACGCATCGCTCGGCTGAACCCAACTCGCTTGTCGTCAAGGTGGACTTCGATGATCGCGCGGAGCTGCTAGCCGCGGCGCCGGATGTCTACTATGTGACGGAACACTACGCCGGGTTCCCGTCCGTGCTCGTTCGCCTGTCCCGCGCGGACGGGGACGTGCTGCGGGACTTGCTCGCCATGGCCTACAAGTTCGTGACCCGCAAACCGACGGCCCGACAGAGCCGCAAGTCCGGACCCCGAAAATAGGAAGCTGAATCCATCGCGGTCACCGCACGTTCGGAGAGGATCCCACGGGAGACAAGGAATGTTTCAGAAAAAGGAAGGGAAGCGTGTCGGTTTTGGCCGATCGCGCCTCCCGGGGTGTGTCCTAGAAGCGTTTGATTAGTTAGACGCGGAGGGCAGAAATTGGTTGCACCATACTCATATTTTTTCGCGACCGGAAAAAACTCCCAAAACATTGCCCGACAGAACCCACCCCTGCAAACGGGTGGGTTCGATAAACGCGAAATGCGTTTCGCGATTCCCGACAGCATACCGGGAAAAAGCAAAATCAGTAGAAGAGGTATTTGCGCCACTTTTCGTCGCGGTGACCGATGAGGCGCATCAACTGGCGCGACGTATGCAGCGTGAACGGACGCGGACGGCGGCGCAGTTTCAGACCGGCCTCTTCCGGCGTGCGATCGCCCTTGCGGTTGTTGCAGCTGTAGCAGGATGCGACGAGATTTTCCCACGACGAGCGCCCGCCACGCGATCGTGGCATCACGTGGTCGAGCGTGAGCTCGGACGCGGGCAGCGCTGCGCCGCAGAACTGGCACGTGTTGCGGTCGCGAAGCAGAATATTCTTCCGCGAAAGCGCGCGGCTCTGCTGCGGAATGTGGCGGTAGGAAAGCAGTCGGATCACCGACGGCACCTGGATCGCTTTCGAGGTGGAATGGACTTCGGTGCGATTGGTTTCTTCGGCTTGCGCCACGCCCTTGAGCATCAGCACCAGCGCGCGCCGCACGGCCGTCACGTTGATCGGCTCGAAGGTCGCGTTGAGGACCAGCACGGGAGCCTGCATCACCGAGGGGCGACTGGCTGGAGCGGAGACTGGAACCGGCACCGGGACTGCTTGGGGAACCATCACCTCGCGCGCCACTCCGCCGGGCCCAAGATTGGGCCGGGGGCGTAGGCCACTACTGTGCCGTTTCTCCATCGCGCCGCCTCTGCGCCGCTAAGATAATCGACGTATAACTCTTAGATGCTAGATGACTTGGCTTGGTTTCCGCCGGCCGCGCCCTGCATGCGCTGCCACCACGGAGCCCGGAACCATCCCTGGGGACCGTGCGCGCGCCGGCGTAAGACCCCGTATCGCGGCAGCTCCCGCTTTCGTGAGCGCCCCGGAGCACGCATCGAGCGCGGCTCCAGTCGTCAATACATCATCTACCAGTAGAACGCGGAGGTTGTCAACCTTCAGGCCTTCGCGGGTGGCGTAGGCGCCACGCGTACCGATTTCCAATGGTTCGCTGCGGGATACTCCCCCTGGGGCGGCCGCAGTCGGTTGCGGGGCTGGGGATAGGTCTCGAGTCTCAGTTCGCGACGCCGTGCGCTACTCCGGCGCCGCTCGAGGGTCGTCCAGGCGCCTGGCTTCGTCAAATTTCAGCAGCAGGACGGCCTCGATCACCGCAGTGTCAGAGACGGCAGCACTCGGGAGCAGCGCGCCGACACACAACCCCACGCCGGAGAGCGGCGAAAATTCGCAAAACGCGCAAAACGACTGATGCGATGGATTTACGGCGAATTACCTACAGCAGGCCCTTTTCCTTCTTCTCCTGGCAAGTGATGCAATAGCGCGTCCAGGGCACGGCTTCTAGGCGCTTCTGCTGCATCTCCTCGTGGCAGGAAATGCATTCACCGAATTCGTTGTCCTTGATGCGTTCGAGCGCATCTTCGACCAGCTGCAACGTGGCACGGTCGTTGTGCGTCTGGCCAAACAGGAATTCCTTGGTGTAGGAGTTCGCGGCCTTGTCGGCAAGGTCCACTGTCGGATCCTCGTCCGCTTCGCGGCCCTCTTGCTGGGTGCGCGCGATCCCGCGCATCAGCTCTTCGCGCCGCGTCTGCAGCTTCTTCTTGTAGTAGTCCAACCGCCTCTTATCCATTGTCGTGGCCTTCAGTTGCGGTTCGCGAGCCATTCAAAACCCCCGATATTAAAGACATAGACGCAGCTTGTCAAACATCGCGTCATGAATAAATGCTTGCAACGAAACTTAGATGCGGCTCGACTCTGAAGGTTGCAAAACGCCGTATGAGATATTCACCCGCACCGGCGCGGGGGAATCACGTAGATTGAGGCACGTGCTTGGCGGGAAACAGCAGATGGATCGCCAGGGCCCAAATGAGCAGCACCGCGTACACGAGCCAGCTCCCCTCCGGCCCGACCGTGCCGCCGGTCAGCCATTTGGCACCGTGGAACGACGAGTTGAACAAATGCCCGCCCCCCACCACCCCGCTGTCGGGCGTGCCGTAGAAATATGTCTCGCCCCAATCCCACGACGCATGCATTCCGATCAGCAGCCACAAGCTGCCGGTGCGCTTCAACGCGAAGGCTTCCAGGAACCCAAACGATCCCGCCATCACGCATCCGAACAGAGCCTCGCCCTTGTTGTTCCAGTGAATCGCCCCAAACACCACCGCCAGAACAATCGCCGCCGGCCAAAAGCCGATTCCGTCTTCCAGCGCAGACTGCAGATATCCTCGGAACGTGAAGTCTTCGAAAACCCCCACCAAGAAAAATGCGATCGCCCAGAGCAGGCCGTATTTCAGCGCAGCCACGCCGGTCTCGGCCAACCCTGCGAGCGAAAATCCTTGCAGCGCCCAGATCGCCGTTAACAGCAAGCTCAGCATCGCAAACCCCAGGGGCACGCCTTGCCAGAATCGTTTCCCAAACGCCTGATTCCACGGCAGCCGGTAATCCGTGAACGTCCGCTTTTCAATCAGCGTCATGATCGCCGCCGCGACAATCACGGCCAGGGTAACGATCCCCTCGATCACGATTTGATCAATCGCGTTCAGAATGCCGGTGTTGGCTTGAACGGCTACCGTCCAGTCGCGCACCGACCGGGACAGGGTCGCGGCGACCCCGACTCCTGTATACACAGCAAACACGAGCCCCAGGGCAATCCCGCAGAACATCAGAATGCGCCACCCGGCCCGCAGGCCGCTCGACCCCAGGAAGAACGAATGCCGGGCCCCCGGACCGGGCGTGCTCGATGCGTTCGGCGTGATGTCGGACACCATTATCAGACTCCCTTCCTAAACCGATTCGCACACCTGCCAGTTCTCGAAGCGGAACGATGCAAAAACCGTCCGGCCTATACTACCCGCAAGGGTGCGGGGTTGCGATGGCCTGTCGGCGGCGCTAAACTGAATTGTTCAGACGAATGAAGCCATCGTTTTGTAATCAAGCCTCCGCGCCCGTCCGGCTCGGAATCAGCGCACACCTCGGGGAGAGCAAATTTGGCCAAATATGATCTCGTAATCATCGGCAGCGGACCGGGCGGATACGTCGCGGCGATTCGCGCAAGCCAGTGGGGATTGAAGACCGCCGTCGTTGAAAAAGACCCGTTTCTCGGCGGCACCTGCCTGCACGTGGGATGCATTCCCACGAAAGTATTTCTGCACCACGCCGACATTTACGACTATTTCCAGCGCGCCGAGGAATTCGGGTTCGAAGTGAAGGATGTGAAGGTCAACTGGCCCGCGATGCTGGCGCGCAAGAACAAAATCGTCAAGAAACACGCTGGCGGCATCGCCATGCTGTTCAAGAAACACAAAGTCGATTCGATCACCGGCTGGGGACGCGTGGCCGGTCCGGGACGCGTCGCGGTTGAAAAAGATGGCGCGACCACGGAGCTGGAAACGACCTACACCATGCTCGCTACGGGTTCGGAAGCACGTTCGCTGCCGGGCGTCGAGCTGGATGCCAGCTGCATCCTGAGTAACCGCGAAATTCTGCAGCTGCCCGCAATTCCGAAATCGCTCGTAGTCGTCGGCGCCGGTGCGGTCGGAGTGGAATTCGCATCGATCTATCGCACCTTCGGTACGGAAGTGACGATCCTCGAGGCGCTGCCGCGAATCGTGCCGCTGGAAGACGAGGAGGTTTCGCCGGAGCTTGAAAAGGCCTTCAAGAAAAAAGGCATCCGCATCGAAACGGGAGCCAAGGTCGAGTCTGTGAAAAAAGATCCGAAAGGCGCGACCGTCGTTTTCAAGGACAATGCCGGAAAATCGCAGACCCTATCGGCCGAAAAAGCCCTGATCGCCGTAGGACGCCGTCCGCTCACCGAAAACTGCGGGCTCGAAAAAACGCGGGTCAAGATCGAGCGCGGATTCGTCCATGCCAACGCCTACATGGAAACCGCCGAACCGAATCTCTACGCGATCGGCGATATCGTCGCGGGGCTTCCGCAACTGGCGCACGCCGCGTCGATGGAGGGCATCATCGCCGTCGGCCGCATGAGCGGAAAAGACGTGCAGCCCTTCAACCGCTTGCGCTGCCCGGCCGCCACGTATTGTGAGCCGCAAATCGGCTCCGTAGGCCTCACCGAAAAACAGGCGCGCGACGCCGGCTACGACGTGAAGACTGGAAAATTTCCGTTCCTCGGCAACAGCAAGGCGACGATTCTCGGCTCGCACGACGGCTTCATTAAAGTCGTTGCCGAAGCGAAGTACGGCGAAATACTCGGCGTACATGCAATCGGCCCGCTCACCACGGAAATCATCGCCGAGGCCGTGACCGCGCTGGGCCTGGAAGCCACGCTCGACGACATGGCCGCTATCATCCACGCGCATCCCACCGTCTGGGAGGCAATGGGGGACGCGTTCAATTCCGTCCGCGGCCTGACAATCAATTTCTAGGCCGCTGCGGCCAACGCGGAGGATCTGCTTCGATCAAAGGAGCTCCTCCCGCCACGGCCTTTGGCCGGGGGCCTCCTAGGTGGTCGGAGCGGAAGCTGCGATACCTACGAAAAGGCGCGACAGCGTCTTCCATTGCTCTGGGTCTATCGCGGCATGTAGTCTCGTTCGTTGAAGGCAAACCGTTGCCACAAGCCGCCAAAACCTGCTGGGTCGTCGACCAAGGGTTGATCTCCTACGCCCCCGCGTACGAATTGCAGCGACAGCTCGTCGCTGCCCGCAAGGGGAGAGTGATTCCCGACATACTGCTCCTCTGCGAGCACCCGCCCGTGATCACGCTGGGCCGCAACGGCACCCGCGAAAACCTCCGAGTCTCCGACGAACTGCTGCGAGCGAAAAACGTCGAATTCCACTCGAGCGACCGCGGTGGCGACATCACCTACCACGGGCCAGGTCAGATCGTCGGCTATCCGATCCTCGACCTGACCGAGCACCGGCGCGACATCGCCTGGTACGTCGGCCAACTGGAGGAAGTGATGATCCGCGCGACCGCCGATTTCGGCCTCTCGGCCAAGCGAGTGGACCGCCAGCACGGCGCGTGGCTCGACACTCCGCGCGGCGAAGAGAAACTGGGCGCCGTCGGCGTGCATCTGAGCCGTTGGGTCACTTCGCACGGCTTCGCGTACAATGTCTCGACCGATCTCCGCGGCTTCGACCTCATCGTGCCGTGCGGCATCAGCGGCAAAGGCGTCACGTCGCTGGATCGCGCCCTCGGCCGCAGCATCATGCTCGACCGAGTCCGCGACCGCCTCGTGGCCCACTTCGCGGAAGCCTTCTCGTTCGAGATCGCGAAGACCAGCCGCCAGCAGCTGGCGGAAACATTGCGCACCGCGTCGGCAACGGCCACGGTGTAAGGTTCAAATGTAGGGCCGGGGCCTTCAGACCGGCATTCTGTGCCCGTCGTTTGAAGCGAGGCCAAACAATCGATCTCGTGCGTTAGACTATGGAACTCTGATGCCCCATGACAAAATAACTGCCGCACCAGTCGGCGCTCTCACCACCGCCCAGCATCTCGACCTCTATTACTACATGCAGCTGAACCGCCGCCTCGAAGACCGCCTGGTTACGCTCTTCCGCCAGAATAAAATCGTCGGCGGCGTCTATTCGAGCTTGGGCCAGGAAGGCGTCTCCGTCGGCAGTTCCTATGCACTGGAGTCACGCGACTGGCTGGCGCCCATGATCCGGAACATCGGGGCGCTGCTCGTCAAGGGATTCAAGCCGCGCGACATCTTCACGCAGCACATGGCGAAATTCACCTCCCCTACCCAGGGAAAAGACGGCACCAGCCACTTCGGCGATCTGAAGGTTCGCCATGTGGTCTCGCCGATCTCCATGCTCGGTGATCTGATTCCGGTGATGACCGGCGTCGCAATGGCCGGACGTTACCTCGGGCAAAATATCGTCGCGATGACCTGGATCGGCGACGGCGGCAGCTCTACCGGCGTCTTCCACGAAGGCATGAATTTCGCGGCCACCCAGCGTGCGCCTTTTGTCCTGATCGTCGAGAACAATCAGTGGGCCTATTCAACTCCCGTGGCACGCCAGGTCCCGATCAAGAACCTCGCCGATCGCGCCGTCGCCTATGGAGTGCAGAGCACAATCGTGGACGGCAACGACGTTCTGGCGGTATATGCGGCCAGCAAAGCCGCCGTCGATCAATGCCGCGCCGGCCGCGGACCCGTTCTGATCGAAGTGAAAACCATGCGCATGAAGGGTCACGCGCAGCACGACCCCGCCGAATACGTCCCCAAGGCCATGATGGATTTTTGGAAGCAGCAGGACCCCATCGCGCGCTACGAAAAATTTCTGACGGAAAACAAGCTCTGGGACGCGGCGAAAAAATCCGAGATCGACGCGCGCATCGATCGCGAGCTCGACGCGGACCAGAAATTCGCCGAGGAATCGCCGCTGCCTCCGCCGGAACTTGCCGAGCAGGGCGTCTATTGCGACGGCTGCCACACGATTGAAGCGGAATGGCGCCGCCCGACAAAAGACGTGATGCCGCCCGCATCCAGCGAGCCAGCGGTCTGGACGGTCGCCGATTTCGGCGCGTTCAAAGCCGCCCCCCCGTCCGTGGCTGTGTCCGCTCCGCGAGTCGCACCAGCCACCGTTCCCGAAGCCGCATCTCCCGACCTGGAACCCGACGGCGCCGGCCCTGCCAAGGAAATTCCTCTGCGCGTCCCGTTCGGGCGGGGCCCGAAGGACCGCTCCGTCGAACTCGAGCGACGCGACAAAGCCGCCGAACGCCCGCAACACCCACCGCGCCATCATCAGAACAAACCCCACAAGCGGCGGAGGCGCTAACGGCGATGCCCGAAATCACGATGCTCGAAGCCATCCGTCAGGCCCTGTTCGAGGAAATGGACCGCGACCCGGCCGTCGTCGCCATCGGCGAAGACATCGGCGTCTACGGCGGCGCGTTCAAGGCCACCGAAGGCCTGCTCGCGCGTTTCGGCCACGAACGCGTAATCGAGACTCCCATCAGCGAATCCGCCATCGTAGGCGCAGCTTGCGGCATGAGCTATCTCGGCCTGCGCCCCGTAGCGGAAATGCAGTTCATCGATTTCATCGCCTGCGCCTTCAACCAGGTCACGAACATGGTCGCGAAATCGCACTATCGCTACGGCGCGCCTGTGCCGATGGTGCTGCGCGGGCCCTCCGGCGGCGGCGTTCACGGCGGGCCGTTTCATTCCGCCAATCCCGAAATGTATTTCGTGCACACGCCGGGACTAAAGGTCGTTTACCCCTCGACCGCATACGACGCGAAAGGCCTGCTGAAATCGGCGATCCGCGACAACAACCCGGTTTTGTTTTTCGAGCACAAATTTCTTTACCGCCGCATCAAGGAAGAAGTGCCGGCGAGCGACTACACGGTGCCGCTCGGCAAAGCGATTGTCCGCCGCGAAGGCCGGCACATCACCATCGTCAGCTACGCGGCGATGTCTCATGTGGCGCTGGAAGCGGCTCGCGTGCTGGCGAAGGAAGCCATCGAGGCCGAAGTGATCGACCTGCGCACGCTGCTGCCACTGGATCGCGAGACGATCCTTGATTCCGTAAAAAGAACCAATCGTCTGCTCGTCGTGCACGAAGACACGCGCACAGGCGGCATCGCCGGGGAAATCGCCGCCGTCGTCTGCGAGGAAGCCTTCGGCTACCTCGATGCTCCGATTTCGCGCGTGACGGCTCTGGACACCCCCGTGCCCTACTCTCCGCCACTCGAAGAAAGGTTCCTGCCGAACGCGGAAAAAGTTGTCGCCGCCGCGCGTGAACTGGCAAAATACTAGATGGTTGCGGGTCTGGTGGGGACGCGAGGCTTCTGCCCGCGTGAAAAACCACCGTGCTGCTTTCTGGGCGTGAGCCCCGGCCGTCGCCGATCGATTGTTTTTCGCAGCCCGCAGTGGCGAAGAAAGTAGGTTTTGCGCATTGGGAAAAACGAAGGGATTGAACGTAGCCGAATTTGAAGCCGGGTCCGAAGTTCGGATCGCGGACCGTGCCTTCCTCGAAGAATTTCTCGAGGCCGGGCAGTACCACAACGAACTCGAGCCCGAGCAGCTCGACTACGCAGGCCGCGTCGCCAAAGTTAAATCCGTCGAGTTCTTTACCGGCGGCGACGAAATCTACATGCTCGAAGGCATCCCCGGCGTCTGGCACGAAGAGTGCCTCTCTGCTGGCTGAACGAAGCGCGCATCGCTCGACCTTCGCGCTTGCAATTCGAGCGTCGTATTCTAAGATCGAGACGGGTTTCTACACGACGGTGCTGCCGAGTAGGACCCGCCGTAAGTGATTGATAACACACGGTCGAGACGCTCCCTCATCGACGATCAACCCGAGGGGGGCGCTGAAACGGTCGAAAACCCGAACCCGGCCGATTACCGCAAGCGCGTGGAGGAACCAGCGATGGCAGTCGACGTCATCATGCCCCAGATGGGCGAGAGTATTTTTGAAGGAACCATCACCAAGTGGCTGAAAAAGCCCGGTGACAAAATCGAGCGCGATGAGCCGCTCTTTGAGATCTCCACCGATAAAGTGGACGCCGAAATTCCATCACCTGCCGCCGGCGTCCTGAAAGAAATCAAAGTCAAAGAAGGCCAGACCGTTCCGATTCAGACGGTCGTAGCGTCGATCGACGCCGCCGGTGCGGCTGCATCCGCGCCCGCTTCTGCGAAAGCCGAAACGCCGAAACCCGCGCCTGCTCCCACGACGAAGGCCGAAGCGCCGAAACCGGCCTCTGCGCCTCCTCCACTGGCGGCCGCTGCGCCCGTTGCCACTGAGCCAGCGCAGCGCACGGCCGGCAATGGCGACAAGATTAGCAGC
>JBAVUW010000072.1:0-18074 GCA_049696975.1 Candidatus Acidiferrales bacterium
GAGATACTTCATGACCGGATCGGCCACCTTCAGCCGGCGCTCGAGCTCTTTCACCACTTCGCCGTGGGTCGACTTCAGCACCATGTAGACGTAAAAACCCTCGCGCAGCCTCTGCACGCGGTAGGCCATGCGCTTCCGGCCCCATTTCTCCGTCTTCTCGATCTTTGCGCCTTTGTCCGTGGCGGTGTGCTCGACCGTGGCGATCACATTATCAACGTCCGCCTCCGGCGTATCCGGCCGGCAGATGAAAATCAAATCGTACTGTCGCTCTTCCATATGTCCTCTCAACTCCTTGCTTCCTACCGCAGAAAACTTTCTCTTGCCCGCTCCCTACACCGAACTCTCGTCGGCTTCACCGCCCGGCGATGCCTTGCGATTGAATCGCGACATGGCCTTCTCCGCGCCGTCTTTCAATATCATCTCGACGGCATCGATCGCGTCGATCATCATGTCCGCGGCGATTTTGCGCTCGTCGCGGTCCATCGGGCGCAGGACGTAATCCCTTCGATCGCCCCATATCTTCTCGGGCCTGCATCCCAGCCGGACGCGGATGAAAGCGTCCGTGCCCAGCGAGGCGATGATCGACTGCAACCCGTTGTGCGTGCTGTTACGCCCCTTGTCCCGCACACGCAACATGCCCCACGGCAAATCGACTTCGTCGATCAGCACGATCAAATCGACCGGCGAAGCTTCGTAGCGCTCCAGGAGCGCCCGCACCGATAGGCCGCTCAGATTCATCATCGTCTGCGGCTTGGCCAGCGCCACATCCTGCCCGGCCAGCTTGCCCAACCCGACCAGCGCCTTCGATTCCGGCCGCGTCACTCGAATGCCCCTGCGGTCAGCCAGCGCGTCTACTGCAAGAAAGCCCAGGTTGTGCGGCGTCCATTCAAACTCCGGACCCGGATTGCCAACGCCAACGACAAGCCACATTGGCCAGCCGCCTCCTGACGGGCCCACGTCGGGGAAACGCCTTACTTCTTCTTCTCGGTCTTCTCGGCCTTCGGCGCGGCTTCCGCTCCGCCCTCGCCTTCGCCTTCTTCTTCCTTCTTGCCCTTCTTGATCACTTCGGGCTCTGCCGGAGCCGTCTCCGATGCCACCGCCGTCGCGTCCGGAGTCGCTACCTCTTCCGCCTTCAGCGTAACGACGTGCGCGAGCACCTGCTTCGCGTCCGTAAGCAGCTTGACCTTCTGCGGATCGACCGGCAGGTCACCGGCGCGGAGCTGCTTGCCGATCGTCAACCCGCTCACGTCCATCTTGAACTCTTCGGGAATGTCGCCGGGCAGGCATTCGATTTCCACCTCGCGCGAGACCATTTCGAAAATGCCGCCCTGCAGCTTCACACCCTCCGGCTCGCCGAACGTGTGCACCGGCACGCGCACGCGCATCCGCACGTTCACGTCGATGCGCAGCAGGTCCACGTGCAGCAGCGAATTCGTTACCGGATCGACCTGCCAGTCCTTCAGCATGGCCTTTTCCTCGCTGCCGCCGGCCACCTGCACGCTGAAAATCGTGTTGTGGCCCGATTCCGATCGCAGAATCCGTGCCACCTGCTTCGCATTGACGGAAAGCGAGATGGAATCCTTTTTCGCGCCGTACAGAACCGCCGGCACCATGCCCTCGGCCCGCGTCCGTCGCGCAGGGCCCTTCCCGCGGCCTTCGCGAATTTTCCCTTCGACTGTAAACGTCTCCATGATTTCTTTCCTTTTCCTAGCCGCAGCTCAAATAAAAAGTTCGCTGATCGACGTTTCTTCGTGAATCGACTGAATCCCTCGCGCCAAAAGCGGCGCTACGCTTAAGACCTTCAGCTTCAAAAGCTTTGCGGCCTCCGGGCTCAGCGGCACGGAGTCCGTCACCACCACTTCCTCAATCGCCGACTTCGTCAGCCGGTCTACCGCCGGCCCGGAAAGCACGGCATGCGTCGAAGCCGCAAACACGCGTGTTGCCCCGTTCTCGAGCAGCGCCTCGGCCGTCTTCACCAGCGTCCCGGCCGTGTCGATGATGTCGTCGATCACCAGTGCCGGACGACCCTTCACGTCGCCGATCAGGTGCATCACTTCGCTCACGTTCACGTCGATGCGGCGTTTGTCGACGATCGCCAGCGGCGCGTCCATCCTCTTCGCGAACAGCCGCGCGCGCTCCACGCCGCCCGCGTCGGGCGAAACCACAGTCACCTGCCCCAGATTCTTCCTCTGAAAATATTCCACCATCACCGGCGCTCCATACAAATGGTCCACCGGGATATTGAAATATCCCTGAATCTGCGGTGCATGCAGGTCCAGCGAAAGCACCCGGCTGGCTCCCGCCGTTTCCAGCAGGTCCGCCACCAGCTTTGCCGATATCGCCACGCGCGGCCGGTCCTTGCGGTCCTGCCTCGCGTACGGGTAATACGGGATCACCGCCGTAATCCGCCAGGCCGACGCGCGCTTGAACGCGTCGATCATCAGCAGAAGTTGCATCAGGTGATGATTCACCGGGCTGCTGCATGGCTGCACGACGAATACATCGGCGCCGCGCACGTTCTCGAGAATCTGATAGCGCGTCTCGCCGTCGGAAAAATGACCGTGCTCCGCCCGCCCGCGCGGCACTTCCAAATAGGTGCAAATCGAATCTGCCAGCGCAGGGTTCGCCGTTCCGCAGAAAACTTTACACCTGTCTGTGAGCAAAGACGCCCCTCAGCTGGCCGCCCGAAATCCCATCACGCGACCATACTTATCCCTGGAAAGGGTTTCTACGACGAAAACCGAATCTTCCGGAAATGCACGAGCGGCTCGGCGCGCACGCGCTGGGTTTCGGAAGACTCCGAACACCGCCGACCCGCTACCCGCCAGCGCGGCATCTGCGGCTCCTCGCTTGAGCAAATCCGCCCGGATTTCTCCGAGTCGCGGATGTCGGCTGAAAACGGGACCCTCGAAGTCATTCGAGAGCCCTTCCTGCCGGCTCCAGCACAGAGCGCAGAACCCCCAGATATTAGGGGCATTCGCGCGATTTGTCAATTCCGCCGACACCCATTGATAGGCTTCCTTCGTGCTGACTCCGATTCCCTTCGGCGACACCACCACGACCGTTCTCTTGGGCACGTCGTTGAGCGGGTAGATCTCATCGCCGCGATTCACCGCCAGCGCCCGCCCGCCGAAAAGAAAAAACGGCACATCCGCCCCCAGCCGGGCTGCCATTTCAATCAATCGCTCCAGCGGCACCTTGGCCTTCGTCAGCCGAAGCATGCCGAGGATCGCTGCCGCTGCGTCGCTCGATCCCCCGCCCAGCCCCCGAGCCACCGGAATGCGCTTTTCCAGGCTCGCACGAATGCCGCCGCGAAATCCGGTCTCGCAGGCCATCGCGTCGATCGCGCGATACACCAGATTTTCAGATCCCGTCGGCAATTCCGCATCGTTCGTCTCGAGCCTGATTCCGGGCTCCGACACCCTCGTCAATTCCAGGGAGTCCGCCAGCGATATCGTCTGAAATATGGTGCGCAGCTCGTGATAGCCGTCCGGCCGTTTCCCCAGAACGTGCAGGCATAAATTGATCTTCGCAAACGCAGGAATCCGCACTGATTTTTTCTTACTGGATTTCATCCGAGCGAGCTTACTGCGGTTTCACCGTGTCCGGCGAGGATTTCTGCGCCAGCCGCCTCTTCAACGTTTTCAGCTGCGTCTCAATAGCGCTCACGCGATCGGATTCGTAATCGGCAGGCAGCGCCTTCTGCCAAGCCGTCAGCGAGCGCTCGAAGTAATCCGCGGCGCGTTCGTTCTGCCCGAGCTTCAGGTAAACGTCCGCCAGATGGCTCAGGATCGTTGGATCGTCGCCTTCGTGGTTGATCGCCTTGTGCAAATATTCTTCGGCTTCCACGAGCTTGTTCTGTTTGTAGTAGGCCCATCCCAGGCTGTCGAGATACGCCCCGTTGTTGGGTTCCTGCTTCAATGCGCGCTGGATCAGCGACGCGGCTTCCTCCACGCGCACGCCTCGATCGGCCAGCATGTAGCCGTAATAGTTCAGCACCGGACCGTTGTTGGGATTCACGTCGAGAACCTTGCGGAATTCCTGCTCGGCATCGTCGAATTTCTTCTGCCGCTCATAGATCGACCCCAGCAGATACCACACGCTTACTTTTCCGGCGGTCTCGCGCGCCAGCGACTCGGCCTTCTGCGCCGTCTGCTCCGCATCCGCGTACCTCTTGCCACGCGATTCCACCTGCGCGATATCGAGATAAATCGCAAGATCATCGTCATTGCCCTTCAGCAGGCCTTGCAGCAGTTTCTGCGCGTCCGCGGTATCGGATTTTTCGCCGTAGAGCATCGCCAGCGTCACTGTGGCGTCGGGTGAGTCGGGCGATTCGCTCACCGCCTTTTTCGCTTCGACGATGGCATGGTCCAGATCGTGATTTGCGCGGTAGGCTTCGATGGTCAGCATCTGCGCGCGTTTCTGCGCGTCGGGATTCAGTTTGCCGAGATCATCGTAGGTAGAAAGCGCTGCGGAATAATTGTGCTGCTTCTCGTAGGCCTGGCCCAGCTGCTCGTAGAGGACCGCCAGCGCACTCTGATTCCCGTCACCGCCCACCTGGCTCTTGATGCCGGCGATCGCGTCGGTCAACACCTTCACCGCATCGTCGTAGTGCCCCTGGTCTTCGTAGAGCAGCGCTTCGTTGTACAAGATCTGCAGGCTACCCGGCGCCAGCTGCTTGGCGCGCGCCAGGCTCGATGCGGCCTCGTCAAATCTACCCAGCTGGCGGTAAAGCTGCGCGGCCCGCAGAAAATTCTCCGACGTGCCAGGCTCGAGCTCCGTCAACTTGTTGAACTGCTCGAGCGCCTCCGCGTACTTGTCCTCGGAAAGCAGCGCCTGCGCCAAACCGTGGCGATGGCCTGGATCATCCGGGTCGGCCGCCACCGCTTGCTGATACGCCGCTTCAGCCTTGGGATACTCCTTGGCCTGCGAATACGCATCGCCCAGCAGATCGTAGATGTCGGGCGAAGCCGTGTCGCCGGCCGCGCGCGTCAAGAGCTCGATCGCTTCCTGCGAGCGGCCCTCATCAATCAGCAACTGGCTCAGCTGTTCGAGACCCGGGCCATTGTCGGGATCGTGGTCGATCACCTGCCTCAGCACTCGTTCGGCTTCCGAATGCTTGTTTTGGAATCGATACAGCCGCGCAAGCCACAGCAGCGAGTACGTGTCGTTCGGTTCGGTCTTCAGGATTGCCTGAAACTCCGTCGTGGCTTTCTCGAGACTTTCCTGCTGCACATCGCCGGCGTTCATGTCGCCCAGCGTCCGGACATAGATCCGCGCGAGCAGCCGGTGCGCATCCACATTATCGGGATCAATTTTCAGCGCGGCCTGCGCTTGTACGACCGCCTCGCGAATATGCTGCGACTTCGCGTAAATCTCAGCCAGTCGCTCCAGAATCGTCGCTGAATCCGGTTCCAGCTGCAGCGCCTTCTTGTAGGATTCGATCGACTGCGTGGCCATGTCGGAGTTCGAATTCGTCTCGAACTGCTCCTCCTGCAAATGGCCCATGGTGAAGTTGTAGTAGGCGTCCGCGCGCGCGGAATCGGCTGTCGAAATCTGCGCTTTCGCGACCGAGGCGGGCGCTGGGGAGGCGGACTGAGCGAGCCCAACCGGCGCGCACACGACTGCCGTGAGAACGGCGGTGCCAAAAAACCTGGTCATGTTCATATATATGCCTACTCCGGGCGGAAATTCATTATCGTACAGGGTCGCGCACCCGTCAAAGTTTTCCCCGCCCCGATGTACCCATCATTGGCCATCCGCTCGCCACGGCTATGAGACGCGCGTCGCGGAATTCCGGTTGTGCATTAGTTGCACGTCTTGCAGGCGTCCCGCCGCCTTCGGGCGCTAGTGCGGAAAGGTCATTCGGGCTTACAATCTTTACCAGGGCACATCCGCGATTCGGACCCAGTCCCTGGCTCGCATGAAGACCGCTTTTCGCCATCTACGATTCGCAACGACTGCCTTCGCTCTGCTGGCGGCAGTCCCCCGCTCGGCAGTCGCGCAAAATGCAACCGGGGCAGGCACGCAATCCGCCATCGCGCCGCCCGTCGATTCGACTCGCGCAGCAGCCGCCAAGGCGCCCGCAGATGTCTCGCAACCCGCCGTTCCGAAACCCGCGCTCAGTGAACTCGCATGGCTCGCCGGACGCTGGCAGGGTTCGTGGGGACCGCGCGTCGCGCAGCAAACCTGGACCGCGCCGAAAGCCGGAGTCATGATGGGCACGTTCCAGCTCGAAGAAAACGATAAAACGCTGGTGCTCGAACTCTTCACCGTAGTGGATGAGCCCGACGGAATCAAATTCCACCTGCGCCATTTCACGCCCTCGCTGGTGGCCTGGGAAAAACCGGGCCCGACGGTCCTCGATCTGGCCAGCGCTGACGCGAAATCGGTCGTTTTCGAAAACCCCGTCGACGGCCAGCCCAAACGCACAACCATCACACGCGTCGACGCCGACACCTACATCTCAAAGTCGGAAGTGATCCCCGAAAAAGGCGATCCGCAGATCACCGAGATCACCTATCACCGCCAAAAAGACGCCCTTCCGCCCAAGCACTAACAGGTTTACCGTCGGGGCGTGGTGATGTCACCGCCGGCGCCTTTGCAGAATTTCCCGGCCCGACGGAAATGACTTAGCTGAATTGTTCGGAGAGTTTCTAAGCAACGGGAAGGGCGAGGTTTTTCCGGCTTTGCTTTTCGGTATACAGCGCGTGATCGGCCCGGTCCAGCAACTCCTCCTGCGTCTCGCCATACTTGTAGTCCGTAAACCCGGCCGAAAAACGAAATGGCACTTCGCCGGACTCGACCTCGATCGAAAGATTCGCCAACCGCTCGAGCACCAGCTGGACCTGCCGCGTATCACACTCCGGTAGCAACACCACAAATTCGTCGCCGCCGATCCGTACCGCCAGATCCGACCCCCGAATCGCCCGGCTCAGTCGTTCGCCAAACGTCTTCAGCGCCAGATCGCCCGCCGCGTGTCCGTGCGCGTCGTTGATTTTCTTCAGCTCGTCCAGGTCCACCATCAGCACCGTCAGTGTACTTTCCAACCGCTCCGCGCGCGACATCTCGGCCAGCAACCGCTCCTGGGCGTAGCGCCGGTTGTGCAGGCCCGTCAGCGGATCGAGCATCGCAAGCTTCAGGTAGGATTCCGCCAGCAGGTGCTGCTCGGTTGAAATCTCGACTTCCTCGGCCAGCCGCTTCCTGGCCTGCATCAGCTGCATCTGCTGATAGAGCGTGTAGATGCTGAAGATCAGCACCATACCGACCAGCCCGCGCACCGCCTGGCTCATCCGAAAAATGTAGAACGGGTCCTGCGCGTCGAAAATCACCGTCATCGAGAGTGTCGCCACAGCGAGCGTCAGCGCCAGCGCGATCACCATCGCGAGAAACCACAGCGTCCAGTTCGAGCGCGACATTCTCCGGAGGTTTTTGCGAATTTCGTTCGCACGGTGCTCGATCCCCGGATCGGGCAATGAAATTTGGTTAATCGTCGCCATGGCCTGGACTACCTCGTCGAGGGTGCGGACAGCTCTTACGAAGGTATTACCGCCTTACCCGCTTCGCGAACAAATTTGCGCCCGCTGTTTCCCGGCGGGCACTCCCGCCTGCTCGTAAAACCAAGCAAAACCATGTGTTAAGATAACCGGCGGAGAGGTGCCGCATGTGGAATAGCCATGTTCTGATCCTGGCGGCCGTCGTCGTCGCCCTGTTCGGCAGCAGGAATCTCGGGCCGCGAAAGCCTCCAACCACCCGCTCCCGTCGCATGATTCCCCGCAGCTAAACCGCGTCAGAAAACCGCGCAAGAAATTCTGGAACGCATCCAATGACTTCTAGCTCGATCGACCAGACCGACGGGCGGAGCGAATGAAGGGCCAGCGTTTTGCAGTACAATGTCCGCGCGGGGCTGTAGCTCAGATGGATAGAGCAGCAGTTTCCTAAACTGCGTGTCGGGAGTTCGACTCTCCCCAGCCCCACCATTCGACAGCGCCTGGACGATCCGGCCGAGCAGCCCATCGAACCCGGCTTACTCTCCTCGTGGATGTTCCTCCGGTCGAAGTCGGCGGCCCAACGCACGTTCAACACTAGGTCCGCGCGGCGATCTTCCCCTGCCAACGCCACGCGGGGACCTCCAATTCCCGATCCGCCCTATCGACGCGTCACCGTTGACACCCCGCCCCACCCCCGTATAATTACCTTCGCCCAGTCTTTGCGTGACCACAGGCACGCTGAATCGAAAGCAGGCTAGCGTTGACGCCCTCCTACATCCTGGCCGCGCTGCTCGTCTGGAGCTCGAACCCGGTCACGTCGTATTTCCGGCGCCTAGCCGACCCTACCTTTCGCGGCCTCTACCAAGCCAACGCCTTTGACGTCGCGATCATGCTGCCTTATTTCTTCGTCATGGCCGTCCTGGCCATGTACGGCCTGCACCGCTACGCGCTGGTCTATCATTATTTCAAGAACCGCAGAAATGTCCCCGGGCCGCCGCCACCGGTCGCCGAATGGCCCCGGGTCACCGTCCAGCTCCCGATCTACAACGAACGCTACGTGATTGAGCGCCTCATCGAAACCGTCGCGCAGTTCGATTACCCGCGCGAACTTCTCGACATCCAGGTTCTTGACGATTCCACCGACCAGACCCAGCAGGTCGCCCGCGATTGCGTCGAGCGCCAACAGGTTCTGGGCGTCCCGATCCGTTATATCCATCGAGACAATCGCGAAGGCTTTAAGGCTGGCGCGCTGCAGGAAGGCTTGCAATCCGCCACGGGCGAATTCGTCGCCATCTTTGACGCCGATTTCATCCCGCCGGCCGATTTCCTGCGCCGCACGGTTCCCTATTTCACCGATCCTCGGATCGCCATGGTGCAGACGCGCTGGAGCTACGTCAATCGCAATTATTCGAAGCTCACCGAAGTTGAAGCCATCCTGCTCGACGGACACTTTGCCATCGAGCACTCTTCGCGCTTCCGCAGCGGCCTGTTTTTCAATTTCAACGGCACCGCCGGAATCTGGCGCCGCACCTCGATCGAGGACGCCGGCGGCTGGGAGCACGACACGCTTACAGAGGACACCGATCTTTCCTACCGCGCCCAAATCCGCGGCTGGAAATTCCTCTACCTGCCCGAAATCGATTGCCCGAGCGAGCTGCCGGTTGAAATGAACGCCTTCAAGTCGCAGCAAGCCCGCTGGGCTAAAGGCCTGATGCAGACGGCGAAAAAGATCCTGCCGCAGGTGATGCGCTCCGACGCGCCGGCAAAAGCCAAAGCGGAGGCCTTTTTTCACCTCACCGCCAACATCAGCTACCCACTGATGGTTTTTCTTTCGATCATCCTGCTGCCAGCGATGATCGTCCGCTTCTATCAAGGCTGGTTCCAGGTCCTGC
Source organism: Candidatus Acidiferrales bacterium (assembly GCA_049696975.1). Classification (GTDB taxonomy): domain Bacteria; phylum Acidobacteriota; class Terriglobia; order Acidiferrales; family UBA7541; genus Palsa-295. The sequence goes on from JBAVUW010000072.1 coordinate 9,383, forward strand.
TGATCGACTTGCCGCTATTCCTCGCGTCCACGTGCTCGATTTCGTCGTTCTATCTTTGCGCACAGCGAGCGTTCTACCCGAAGACGTGGAAACGGACATTCTGGTATCTGCCCTTCGTGATGGCCGTCGGCATCGGGCTTTCGGTGAAAAACGCGGTCGCCGTCGTCGAAGCCATCGTCGGAGTGAAATCCGAATTTGTCCGCACGCCGAAATATAAAGTCGAAGCCGGCGGAAAGAGTTCCGTCGACCTGGCGAAGAAGAAATATCACAAGAGCGCAGGCTGGCTGCCCTGGACGGAAGTAGTCCTGGGAATCTATTTCGCCGGCGCCGTCGTCTACAGCATCCAGAACACGAACTACCTCACAGTGCCGTTCCTGCTCCTGTTCGTCTGGGGCTATCTCTACACCGGCACGATGTCGTTAGCGCAAACCTACGTCGGTCGCCTCCGCTCCCGCGCCATGGAACTTCCGGCTCCAAGCCCTGTCGCGGTCGCGGTCGCTGTGCCGACGCAAGCCGCGGCCACAGCCGAATCCACCGCGTCGGACTAGATCCGGCGATTCGATTGCACCTCAACCGGCCAACAGTGGTTGGCGATCCAGGAAAATCCCTCTTCGCGAAAATCCCGGCGGAGCCGCGGCCGTCCGCGTCAATTGCCAACGATTTCAAGCAGGAACTGTTTTCAGGAATTTGAGCCTGACTACCGGGTCCGTCATCGATCGACGAGCGACGCTGCGCGCCGGAACTGATACGATATGGCCAACATGAACGCCGCGAATTCACCGCTGCGACGTCGAATCGTCGTCCTGGCCGCGCTCGCCGTTTTATGCGCGTGCACCGTTGCGTCGGCGCGCTTCCGTCAGCCCAACGACGAGTATGCCGCCCGTCGCGCGAAGCTGCGCGCACGCGCCGACGGCCCCGTCGTCATCTACGGCTACACCGGCAACGAAGACGCCTCCGAAGTCGCCATCTTTTTCCAGGAGCCCAGTTTCTATTACCTCACGGGCCACGATGAACCCGGCGCCGTGCTCCTGATCGCTCCCAATCGACCTGCAACCGAAGGGCAGACGGCGACGCCGTCGGAAGTTTTGTATTTGCCGCCGCGCATTCTGGACCCGCACAACACCAGCGGAGAATTGTGGGAAGGTCCCAAAATCGGGCCTGACGACCCGGGCGTAGAGGGAAGAACGGGCTTCGCAACCGTCGAGCCGATCGCGAATCTGAAAGGCGATCTCGCAAAACTCGCCGCGAGCTACAAAACCTTCTACACCATCGTTCCGGCGGGCAAGGAAGACGGCTATCCGCACTTCACCGAATCCGTCGCCGCACTCCGTGCCGACATTCCCGGCGTGCAGATCAAGGACATCTCGCCGGAACTTTTCGCCCAGCGCCAGGTGAAATCGGAAGGCGAGCTGGCACTGCTTCAAAAAGCGGACGATCTTTCGATCGACGCGCATTTTGCCGCGATGAAAATGATGCGGCCGGGGCTTTTCGAATATCAAGTGGCCGCGCGCATGAAGGAAATCCACGAAATGGGCGGCTGCGCGCGAGAGGCCTATGCGCCGATCGTCGGCGCGGGATTCAATTCCACTGTCCTGCATTACAGCGGGCTCAACGGCGAAATCAAGGACGGCGACCTGGTCGTGATGGACGTAGGCGGAGAGTACGGCGGCTACGCTGCGGACATCACGCGCACCGTTCCCGCCAACGGTCATTTCACGGCACGCCAGCGCGAAATCTACGACCTCGTCCTAGGTGCGCAAGACGCCGCGCTCGCCGCCACGAAACCCGGCGCTACGATCCTCGGCCGCAAAGACAGCCTTCAGCAGATCGTGATCGATTATTTCAACAAACACCCGGACAGCCGCGGCAACATCCTCACGAAATATTATCCGCACGGCGTTAGTCACCACATTGGCCTCGACGTACACGATCCCGGCGACCGCGCCCGTCCGCTCAAACCCGGTATGGTGATCTCGATGGAGCCGGGCCTCTACATCCCCGAGGAAAATCTGGGCGTCCGCATCGAAGACGATGTCCTCATCACCAAGGACGGCTACACGCTGATGACCGGCCGCCTCCCTCGCACCGCCGATGAAATCGAAAAAATCATGGCCGACGCAAAGGCGAACGCACCGCACGAATAAGAAAGACGCAGCCGCAGCATGATTCGGGGAAGCCGGTTCGAAATCCCGATCAGATTGGCGTCTTGACACTCCACGAAGTGGACCGTAGCATCGGTTATTCGTTCGCGCGCCGGCGTAGCTCAGTGGTAGAGCGAGGGTCTCATAATCCCTAGGCCGTGGGTTCGATTCCCCCCGCCGGCACCATTTTCAGCACCGTTTTACCGGCTCAGCTGCGCTTGCGAATGCGCTCCATTCAAAAATGGTCGTGAGGCTCCCCAGGACCGCGAGCCTGGCATAACCGGCGTTTTCCAATGCCGCCGTCGCCATTTCGGCTGGCTTCGGAATTCACTTGCCCAGTCGCGGGGTCGTCAGGGCCACCCCCTGTCCCAAGGTGGAGCTGGACACGTCAACATGCTTGGTGATCGTAAGGGGCTTCCGCTCCTCCAGTTTCTTCCCTTTATGAAGTTTCTTGTCTCGGTTCGATTTCTTGGTTACCATGTGGTCTCTCCTTTCGTGGTTGATTCGGCCCTGTCGAGCGGCGGTCAGAAAAATCCGTGACAATATAGATTATTTTCCTGTTCCGGTGGTTCCCTTCCCGGCATCATCACAGCGAATTCAGGAATGCGATGAGCTGCGATTCTTGCTCCTGCGTCAGATTCATCTGGAAGCGCAGGTTGTAGAAATTGACGACCTCGTTCAAGTCGCGTGCGGCGCCGTTGTGAAAATAAGGGGCGCGCGCGGCAAGACCTCGAAGCACCGGCCCCTTCACGCGGTTCACGTCGCTGCACAGTCCGGTGACGAGCCCTTTCCCGGGATCAGTCGTATAAATCACATACGGTTCGGTTGATGACGGATTGAACGGATTCGGGCAACCGGTGATCCGGTAGACGGGCACGTTCGGGAAGCTGAGTTGGGCGAGCGCGGCCTGAATCTGCGGATCGGTTTCGGCGGATAGATCGTGTCCGGTGCCGATATCGAGTGGCAGCGGGAAGGAATGGTCACCAACGTTGGGCGTGTCGTGACACGACGTGCACGTGCCGGTGAACGAGCCTGGACTGCCGATGGCGGCATTGTCGTTGAGGCCGCGCACGTTCGCGATCGTCAAAGGGTGAGTATTGAAAATTACTTCGCCGGCGGCAATGTCGCGGCGGGCTTGGGCCTGATAGGCGGGCTCATTGCGGCCCGCGGTGGCGTTGGCCCAGGGTGAGTACAGGCTAAATGCCGAAGAATTGAACGCGGCGCCCGAGGGATCCTTGCCGAGCGAATCGTTCATGCCGGGATAGTATTTCGGTGCGAGCTGCGAGAGATTTACGGCTCCTCCCTGCGCGCCGCCATCGGTGAGCAATCCGGCGCGCGCGTCGTAGAGCTGCGCGCTGTAAAGCCCCAACTCGAAATTCACGATGGCAGTCTGCTGAGCGGTTGTCGGCGGATTCGCTGCCTGGGCGTGCGTGAGCGTGGCATCAACCGCCTGATGCGTCAGATCGGTCACGAGATTCTGCTGGAAGCTCGACTCGACATTGAGCGGCTGGATCGTTTCGCGGCCGTCGAACATGATCGTGCTGAGGAAAGTGAGATTCGTCGTAGGCAACGGACGGCGGTACACGGAAACCGTCACGGCACCGGTTGACCGATCGGAAACGATGCCGCAGCCATAGGGATCGTTGACGACGGAAATCGTAAACTGAGGACTCGCGGGCAGCGTGATCGGGATGCGAATGAGGCCGTTCTTTAGCAACAGGCTGTGATCCGCGGGGTTTCCGGGCTGTCCGCTCGGGCAATTCGCGCCATCGACGGAAGCGAACAACGGATCGCGTCCGCGCGAGCCAAGATAGCGGAACTGCACGTCGGTCGCGTTCAGACCGAACGCATCGCCCGCAATGTGGCACGTCGCGCAGCTACGGCCGTTGGCGCCGAGGCTCTGGAAGAAGGCGTTGTTCTCGTCGATCCGTCCGTTCACATTTTCGGTCGAGACAAGGCCGGTCGGGTCGAGGAACGGGAACAGGTCGGGAATGAACGCCGCCGAAGCCGCGCCCGCGGTCGCGAACATGGCCAGCACCACGAGCCATTTTTTCTTGCCACCCCAAACCGCCCCCGTGCGCGAAATGCGTGACTTCATGATCGCTCCTTGCCCGCCGGTCACGCGAACGTCGCCGTTTTAGCGCAGGACGCGGGGCCGAACGAGCCTTCTCGTGACTCAAGTGAAAAACCGATTGCCGCTTGCGTGCGCCATCGATAACAGGACACTCGGCCCGCTGCCAATGGAAGGCGCCTGAAACTAAGGTGGAATCGATCTGAGTGTCCAGGTGATTGATACGACAAAGTTTAGTTTGCCGGAATTCCCGGTACCGTCGCACAATATCGGTGTACCCCAACAGGGAAATGCTATGCCCTCGCCGCCAAGGACCTACCGCTTCGGCCCGTTCGAACTCCGCCCGCACACGCGCGAACTGTACAAACTGGGCATCAAGCTGAAGCTGCGCCCACAACCTCTGGAAGTCCTGCGCTCCCTGCTGGACGCGAACGGCGAAATGGTGCCCCGAGAGCAGCTGCGTGAGATGTTGTGGAACTCGGAAACATTTGTCGACTTCGATCAGAGCCTCAACACCTGCATCAAGGAGCTACGCGCGGCGCTGAACGATTCGGCGGCCGAGCCGCGGTACATCGAAACGCTGCCGAAGCTCGGGTACCGGATGATCGTGCCGGCGGAGCGCGATTTCGGCGCGGAGCTGTCTCAGCCGCGGGCAGTGCGCGAATCCGCTCCGGCGCCGGCGCTGGCTACCGCGCCTGCGCCGCCGGCGGCGGCATTCCTCCAGCTGCCACGGCCCCCCATGGTGCTCACGGCTGCGGCCGTCGTTCTGGCTTTGGCCGCGACGATCTACTTCGCCTGGTTCGAATCCCACCGGCGGCTCGCGGAATCGGCGCCGCAGCGGCTGATGGTTGCGGTGCTGCCTTTTGAAAACCTGACCGGCAATCAGGATCAGGACTATTTCAGCGACGGCTTGACGGAGGAAGTCATCACGCAGATTGGCGAGACGGATCCGGAGCGGCTGGGCGTGATCGCGCGAACGTCGGTGATGCACTACAAGAATCTGTCAGAGCCGCTGCCGCAAATCGCCGGCGAACTCGGCGTGCAGTACGTGCTCGAAGGCACGGTGCGCCGCGATGCGGGACGCGTGCGAATCTCGGCGCAGCTGATCCAGGTGAAGGATCAAACGCAGCTGTGGTCGCATGAATACGAGCGCGACGTGAACGATCTGCTCCTGCTGCAAGATGAGATGGGACACGAGATGGCGGACGAACTCCGCCGCTCATTGCGCGAGCCCGGGCCGGCGCCCGCTGTGCAACCGCGCCCGAATCCGCCCACGAGCGAAGCATACGATCTTTATCTGAAGGGCCTCTATTTCCTGAATCAGCGAACGATTCCCGGCTTCCACCAAGCCCTGGGTTATTTTCAACTGGCGATCGCGAAAGATCCGAACTACGCGCGCGCGTATGCGGGGCTTGCCGATTCGCTGGTGCTCGACGGCGAATACGGCGGCGGAGTCGAGACACAGTACATGCCCAAAGCCCGCGAGGCGGCGTTGCGGGCCGTGCGGCTGGATGATTCCCTTCCTGAGGCGCACACGGCGTTGGCACTGATCGTCCAGAACTACGACTGGGACTGGGATACGGCGGACAAGGAATTCCGGCGCGCGATCGAGTTGAACCCGAGCTACGCGACAGGCCACCAGTGGTACGCGGAGCATTTGATGTGGGAAGGCCGGTTCAACGAGGCGCTGGAGGAAAGCGAACGAGCGCGTGAACTTGATCCGCTTTCGCTGATCATAGGAGCGGATAACGGGGCGATTCTCTATTATTCGCGGCAGTACGACAAGTCCATCGCGAAGCTGAAAACGGTTCTGGAAATGGATCCGAGTTATCCGCGCGGCCACATCGTGGTCTATCCCTATGAAGAGGAAGGCCGATATGCCGAGGCGATCGCGGAGTTGAAGTCGGTGGCGCAAATTGCGAGCGAGAGCACGTTCGCGCTGATGCGAGAAGCATACATCTACGGCCGCTCGGGCAAAGAAGCGGAGTGGCGAGAAGTGTTGAAGAAAATGCAGAAAATGAATGCCGCCGCCCCGATGAGCCCGATGGTGTTTGCCTGGGCGTATTTGGGCCACGGAGACAACGACAAGGCGCTCGAGCTTATGTACAAAGCTTACGAACAGCATTCCAACGTGATGACTTCTCTCAAAGTTGAGCCCGCGTTTGATCCCCTGCGAAACGATCCACGATTCATCGAGCTGCTGCACCGCGTGCGACTCGATCGCTGATCGCACCCTCGGGCACCCTGTCGCGGAAGTCCGCGCGCATTTCTACACCTTTTTCCCTATTCACGCGCGCGCCTGAAAACCGCTAGGTTGGGCAGGTAGGTGGAATTCAAGGAGGAAACCGTGGCAAACACCAAGAAATGCGCGCATCCGAACTGTTCGTGCCAGATCAGCGAAGGCAAATATTGCGGCGCGGCCTGTGAGGCTGTCGAAAAAACTCCCGATATCGATTGCCGCTGCGGGCATCCGGGCTGCAAGGGCGCGACGCACTAGCGCCAGGGGAGGCTGAAAATGTCTACGCCAGTTCTCATCGCAATCATTGTCGCGGCGGCTGTTGTAGGTGCGGCTTTGCTGTATTTTGCGTTCCGGCTGCAGAGCAAAAGACTGCACGATAAATTCGGGTCGGAATACGAGCGTTCGGTTTCGGTGCTCGGGCGGTCGAAAGCCGAGGAGGAACTTCACCGGCGGCAAAAGCGCGTGTCGCGCATGCAGATCCGGCCGTTGAGCGAGGGCGATCGCAACCGGTTCGCGAGCGCGTGGCGGACGCTGCAGGCGGGATTCGTGGACGATCCGGGCGGCTCGCTGACGCAGGCGGACCGGCTGTTGACTGAGGTAATGGCCGCACGCGGCTATCCGGTCGGTGACTTTGACGAGTGCGCCGCCAACCTTTCAGTGAATCACGCAGGGGCCGTGACGGACTATCGCGGAGCGCACGAAATCGCGATACGCCGCGAACGAGGCGAAGGCTCGACCGAGGATATCCGGCAGGCGCTGGTGCAGTATCGCAGGCTGTTGGAGGATTTGCTGGCGGCGCCGGCGATCGAGCGAGCCCGCAGCGCCACGGCGTGAAGGGGGAATCGGCAAGAAACAATTGAGCAATGCGAATCCTATTGAGGAGCCGACGATGAGTAGCGAACCGGACCTGAAGCCCGATGACGAGATCAGCGGCACGAATTCCCAGCCGTTGACGACCGCGGATTTGGCAGCCTCCCGCGCACGATTGAGGTTGGGGGGCGGCAACAATATGGGGTCACCGGCGGCCGGGTCACGGTCGGAACCGGTCGTCGTTGTGTCCCGCAACCCGGTCGGGGCCGGCACAGCCACTGCGGCGCGGATGCAGAGAGCCACGGACGATCCGGAGATGGGCCCGCTGCTGCCGGCCGACGATGTGGGAAAATTTCGGGAGCGCTGGGAGAATGTCCAGGTGGCCTTCGTCGATGAGCCGCGCAGAGCGGTCGAGCAAGCGGATCATCTGGTCGCCGAAACGATGCACCGGCTGGCGAAGACTTTCGCCAAGGAACGCGAGAATCTCGAGCGCCAATGGGATCGCGGCGGTGAGGTGTCGACGGAGGATTTGCGCCTTGCGCTCCGCCGCTACCGCACATTTTTCGGACGTCTGATGCAGGTCTGACCAATGGCGTTCTCCGATGTCGGCGCGGCGGAGCCACTGGAAACGCGTGCTTGCAATCGCGAGCAGGCGTTTCGCGCCGTCTGACACTTTCCGGCTACAGCGAAGAGCATATTAGCGATTCGCAACAAACTCCGTTCACTGGTACTGCGTAGCTCTATTTTTCCAGCGCACGATTACCCTTGTGAGTTGGCGAGCGGGATTAAACCCGTCGCGCGGGCGAATTCAAAACCGATCCGTTCAGAGGGAGGAATCGATGAAGCGGGCCAAATTTATGATCCTTGCCGTAGTTTTCTATTCGGGAGTTGCGGTCGCACAGTCACAACCGCAGCAGGATACGCAGGCGGGCGCTTCGGCATCGAGCAGCACGTCGGCGAGCGCGAGCCGGGGTAGCGGCGTCCAGGCGGGCAACGCATCTTCGGGTGCGGTGTCCGCACAACATGATGGCAAGACTTTGGGCAGCACGGCGGCGGGCAACTCCCTCTCCTCCGATTCGTCCGCGAGCGCGAGCAACGGCGGTGCGCAGGTGGCGAGCGGCGCCGTCAGTTCGACAGCCGGTTCCGGGGAGAATTCGCGTGGCGTGCGGTCCGCTTCCGGAGGGGCGGCGGCGAACTCCACGATGAGCGCCATGCTCGTTCATCCCGTTGACGCGAAGAAGAACAAGCCTGGCGATCCTGTCAAGGCGCGCACGACGCACGCTTCACAATCGCTGGACGGAACGCCACTACCGAAAGGCACCGAACTAGTGGGGCACGTCACGCAGGCGCAATCGCGCACCAAGAATCAATCGGAATCCGATCTTGGCATCCTGTTTGATAAGGCGGTGCTGAAGAACGGTCAGGAAGTGC
>JBAVUW010000073.1:0-43789 GCA_049696975.1 Candidatus Acidiferrales bacterium
GTCGATTACTGGCTTGCCGGCAAGTTATTGAAGTGATCAATCGGCGAAGCGGCTTGTTGTCGGACAAGAGCTTGATGGTTGTTACCAGAACTTTTCAATCGCGGGGCTGACGCTAGGTCCTGAATAACGTGCCAATCGGTGGAGTGGGTCGCGGTAGCCAACTTTCCGGTAATCCGACTGGTCAGGAGCTACGCGGCTTTTGCGCTTCCGTCAGAGCTCGCGCTGGGGGAAAAACCGTCAGCCCGTCGACCTTTGTACGAAGGATCATCAAGCTCTCTAGACAACTCGTGCAGATGCTCAAGGGCGCCGACAGAGTCTCCGGCCTCGAATTCTTGGTAGATTTCAGTGAGGCTCTGACTGTCCGTTTGGTTCATCGTTTCCAACATCGACCGCGCCGACCCTTGAACCCCAGAAAGTTCGGCCTCGCCCCCGTTTGGTGTGTCGCACGCACGCTCACTGGTTCAACTTTGCATATTCCGCTTTTGCCGTTATCAGTAGAGCTGCGTCGGCGTCGGCGTTTTTCCAGATCGCGAAGAAATCCCGGTAGGCTTCCTTTGCCTTGGCGTTATCGCCGGCCAAAGCATAGGCCCGCGCCAGTCCGAGACGCGCCAGCGCACCGATTGGCTCGTTTCCAACAACCCCTGCATGGTCGATGATCTTCTCAAACTCGCTCGCCGCACTCCCGCCCTGTTTGGCGGTGAGAAACGCTTCGCCGCGCAAGTAAACGGGATACAGAGAAAAAGTGAAGGTGGGATTGCATTGCCCCAACTCGTAAGGTGAAGACGGAACGAGCGCCTCAATGGCCGTCGCGCCATCGCCGCTCTTCAAAGCGGCAGCGGCATGAATCATCGGCAAATAGTCGGACTGCACAATCGTATCTTTGGGGAAACGTTTCCCGAGATCGCCAGCCAATTGCTGCGCTTTCACGATATCGCCTGCGAGTTCGAGTGCAATCGCTGCGAATCCAACTACTTCTCTTCCATCCGCGAGTGAAAGAGCAGCCTGCGCATCTTGCTTCGACGTGGCTTCATTGCCAGCCAAGGCTTCGCGAACAGCCTCGTGCGCTTGAATCTCCGCCGCCGTCTCCTTTTCATTCGCTCTTTGCGCGGAATCGATCGCGCGGCGGGTCAACTCGCGGCTCGCCGCGAATTCGCCGCCATTCGCGGCCGTTTCAGATTCAAGGAAGAACATTTGATCCTCAACCCCCGGTATCCCGGTTGTACTTGCGGCTTCGCTCTCCATTCCCGCTGAGTTGCCTTCAAGGAAGTTCACGCTGTAGAGAATCAGATGAAACCAGGGAGACTCGAGTTTATCGGCACGCGACTCCTGAACTTCGGCCTTCGCTTGATCGAGTTGGTTGAGCCACTGATCGGCGTACGCCACGTTCGCATAATTATTGGAGCTGCCGGGGTTGATCTTTACGGCCTGGCGCGCCGCGATATGGGCTTTTGGGTAGTCTCCAGAGGCGAGATAGGTAAACCACAAGAAAAGCTGCGGATCCTCATCGCGAGGATAGGTCTGCGCGTATAACTCATAGGATGTGCGAGCCGCCTCCAGATTCCCGGTTACGATCAACTCGTAAAACGAAGAAATCTCCAGTTTTTCGCGCTCGCTCGTCCGGGCCCGCAATTGGTAAGCCTTGCGAGTACTCTCGGCAGCGAGGGCAAGTTCACTCAATGGCTGGTAGCATTGTCCCAATCGCAGATAGGCCATGGCGAAATTCGGATCCAGACTCACCGCCCGCTGGAACAACGGGACGGCGGCTGCAAAATCGTTCGTTACGTCATAAGCGCGCATCCCGAGGGTGTAGGCTTGCAGTGCCTCGAGCGACGGTGTCGTCACGTCTTCCGGCAACGCAGCATACTTCTCGACCGACGCCAGCGATTCCCCCAGCTTTGCGCGCAGCCGGGTTGCCGCATCGCCCAGCGCCTTCAGCACGTCCTCTTTTCCATTAGCGGTCACTTGCTCTTGGGAGATCACGTCGCCCGAAGCGCAGTTTACGGCTTTCAAGCCCAAGACGTATTGGCTACCCAAACTGGAAATCGATCCTTCCACACTCGCCGCGCTGCCAGTGCGTTGGCAGACTTCACGCGTCAGTTCTGGCGTGAGCTTTGTCTGCGCCGGCTGATTCATAAGCGTTAGCATCTGCGCGACGCGTGAGTCGGAAATCAGGCTCAGAAACGGAGACTGCTCGAGTTGTGCGGAAAGCCCCTGCCGCAAGGTTCCGTCGAAAACCGAATCGCCCGTGGAGTTGGTGAAATCCGCTAGCACGATCGTATCTTTGGCCGCCAACTTGGCCACGGGCTTGTGCTGGAACAGGTAGCCGACGCCGACCGCCGCCAGCACCACCGCGGCTGCCCCCGCCATCCGCAACCAGCGTTTAGCGGGCTTAATCGGTGTCGATCGAGTGACCACGCCGATTGTCCCGGACTGGCTGTCTCGTTTCAGTCGTTGTAAGTCCGCACGGATCTCCGATGCGCTCTGGTAGCGTAGGTCGCGGTTCTTTTCCATCGCCTTGCCGATTGCCGGTTCCAGGCCCGGCGGAAGACCAGGGATCATTCTGGACGGCGGCTGCGGCTGCTGGTGCACGATCAAGCCGCAAATCTCTCCCGGGCTGGCACCCGGGAAGGGAACTCGTCCGGTAGCCATCTCATACAGAACCGCACCGAACGAAAAAATATCGCTGCGCCCATCGAGTTCCTGCGCGCGTACCTGCTCGGGCGACATATACGCCACGGTCCCAAGCATCGTTCCTGGGCTGGTTAGGTCAACGGCTTCGGTCTCCGCCAGTGTCGTCTCTCCGTCCACCGGGACGGCCTTCGCCGCCACCTTCGCCAAACCGAAATCAAGAATCTTTGCGTGACCGCGTTTCGTCACGAAAATGTTTGCGGGCTTAATGTCCCGATGAACAATCCCTTGTGAGTGCGCCGCATCCAGACCGTCCGCAATCTCGATGCCCAGCGATAACAGCGTCTCCGTGTCCAGGGGATGGCCGTCGATGCGGTGCTTCAACGTCGTGCCATCCATATATTCCATGGCAATGAACGCGCGACCGTTTCCTTCGCCAATGTCGTGAATGGTGCAAATGTTCGGATGGTTGAGCGCCGATGCGGCTTTCGCCTCCCGGCGAAATCGTTCCAGGGCTTGCCGGTCGTGCGCCAACTCTTCCGGAAGAAACTTCAAAGCAACGAAGCGGTCCAATCTGGTGTCTTCGGCTTTGTAGACGACGCCCATACCGCCGCCACCGATCTCTTCGACGATTCGGTAATGAGAAATGGTTTCGCCTGTGAGCGGGGCCGGATCATGCATAAGGCGCTCATCTTAGGGTCGAGGCCAAGGGCAAGTCAACGAAGAGGGACATCTCGCTGGTTGAGTCCTGATGAACGCGCAAACCGATAAAGTTGGTTCCGATACCAAAGTTGCCGGTAGTCAGGACTTTGAAACGCTGGAATCGATGATGGGGAACTCAGTCGGTCGGGTTCCTTAACTTCTCGGCAGCGGGCTCTTGCGGCGAATCGGCAACCGTTGCCTGACAAGCGCTAAACGCAACCTCAATGACACCTATATTCTTGATGTCGTAAACGACATGCGACGGTATTTGGAACGAGTCCACTTTCGTGTACTGCACGCGGAACGTGACTCCCAATGCAGGAGCAGCGGGAGGTTGATTCACTTGAGATGTGACGGCAACAACGACAAGCCCGTCGTCGGTTCTCACGTAGGTCGGTACGGCTACAACTTTCAATTCAGAAGTTTCTACTACAGCTTGCGTGAGCAACATGTTCTCATCATAATCCTCGTCAAATGTCATGTTCGTCGACGCTCCATGCAGGTGCGTTTTGACTCCCTCCGTCGTAACGTCGATGGTCTTGTCGGGAAACGGTACCATGCTGCCGTTCACATACGCATTCCATGACTGGAAGAAGCCACCGATCATCGTCTGCAATCCGTCGCGCATTTGCTTCAAATTTGCTTGCTGACCCTCGGGTGGAGTGCCTGTATCGATCCACTCCATCGATCCCTTGCCCGTGAGCTGATCCACTACAGAAAGATGGACGGTCTGCAGATACTTCAATGCAGGATTGTCTTCGGGAATCTCGGCTCCGCTGAAACGCTTCAACATGGCCTTCCAATCGATGGTGGCCTCACAATGAAACGACTTCAGTCCGTTGGCCGTAGGGGTGTAATACTGAGCGCGCGCAGCGAATAGCCTATTGCCGCCGGCTGTCAGAGACTGCACGCCGGTCGCACGGATCGGGATCAGCTGCAGGAATTGGATTGCGCTGTCCCAACGAAAGCCTCCGTCAACGAACAGGAAGTAACCTATGGGCTCCGTTGTAGGCCTCTCCTCAGGTTTCCAGGTGACGAAGTAAATGTCTAACGGCCGCCTGATTGCCTGTAGCCAACCCCATTCCAGGCCGCGGCCGGGCTCGGGATCGTCATTAACCTGACGCACGATGAATTCCCCGTCCGCCTTGGCAAGGCCATTGAAACGCTCTATGAGCGATTGCTCGTTTGTTCTGAGAGTTCTTGCATCGCACTGACTCATCCAGCTGTCAGCCTTCTCGGACTCATACATGGTATGAAGCCACGCATCGCAGTTCGGAATTTCCATGGACTTGACCAGCATCCCAAGTTTCTGCGAATCATCGTCTCTCGCAGTCTCACTGATGTCGTTGAGGAACTGTTGCAGTCCAGCCTTTGTGTCCGGGTATTTCGACGCTTCTGCCGCTGAGGCCGGATGGGATGCGGTCGGTTCTTGCGAACGAGTCGGAATCGACCCTGATAGAAATGAGAACACCAGTACGAGCATGCATCCCCAGAGACGACTGATTTGCATGCCTCTTGATTATCGAAACAGGTAGTAAAGCGCAAGCGCGAAAAACTTTCCCAGTCCCTGCAGAGTTGTGTCTGACTAAATCTGCGGAACACAGCTTGTAGACTGCTTCCGGTCACATCAAGCACGAAGCTGAAGCGGCTGAAGCGATTTCAGGGTTGCGAATAGTAGCCCTGACGAGTGCGAGCGGTCAGGCCTTGCTCCGCAACGTGAATTTCCAGCTGGTGATACTCGGGGGGCTGATCGCTTCGGGTTGGATTGAACGAAATCTCGTAATAGGTGCTCGTATCGGAGAGGCACTTCCGCAGCATGGCAGCAACGTCGTTGCTGGAATTCAGAACCGCTCCGCCGCTCTGGCTGGCGAGCACCTGCAATGCCAAGTTTCCCAGCTGGGCTTGGCTGGGTTTGCTAACGCCCTTGAGGAAGGTCTCCCAGTAAAAGATGCGGCTGCTGCCGGCGTCACGGGAACCTAAAGGATCGATGCTGTACAGAGTGATGCGGGCCCGCAGCAACTGGCTCGAAAGACTGACGATTTCGCCGAACGTCTGCTGCTGTCTCTTCTCGTCGAGATCGACTCGGGGGCCGGAGAGAAGCGGCCAGCCCGGAGAAATGCACAGAATGATATTCCGGCCCGGGGCCGAGGCTTCGTGCGCGGCGACTGCCTGCAGGCCATCAAGGGAGTATTGCAGGCGTTCCGCGGCGCCCCAGAAGCCGGCGGTGCGATTGACGAGCCGGAGGCTGACCGCGTATTGGTCCAGCGAGGCACTCAGCGTGTTGCCGTCGGTCGAGAAGTCTCCCAGCATCTGGGCACCTTTGTCGGTGAGGACGGCAAGGGCGGTGGGGTGAGCAAGATGACCTCCGTCGGTCCGGAGGAATTTGTCGAGCTGCTCGCGCTCAAAGGCCACGACTGAGTAATCGACGTTCACCGCATCGACCAGAAGTATGATCCTGACGGAAGCGTACCGCCCGTCAACAGCCTGGAAGGAGGTGAGCGTCTGTGGAACCTTGTTATCGAGCAGCGTGAAGTCCTTCTGTTCAATCCCTCCGACCGGCGGACCGGACTTCGGAGTTACCACCACATCAAGCACAACACTGCCCGCGCCGGCGTGCCGGTCTGGTGGGGCCTGCGGTTGGGCCGAAACTCCCACGGTGCATAGCAGCGCTACGACCAGCATAAGGCCGCGAGCCTTGATGAACACCCGTTCCCCCTTTTCCAGGCCAATGTTGAGAGGACGACGCCTTACGTAGATTAGCGCGAGTCAGTGTTGCTGCGGGCACGATCCTGTTGCAAGGACGGCTCGAGCTGGGGTTTCTCGTCCACGTTCATCTTCCTTTCGGAATGAAACCCGGACTACCGGTTTTCACCACTTCATTCAGCCTCTGTCTGGTCTGAATGCGATTGATTTCGTCCAGCGCGTCTTCCGGAAGAGCCGAGATGTCGAAATTCTCTCTTGCGCGGGCCGCCGTCCTGGGCGTCGTAAGCAAAGCCGTACCGCGCTGTACCGCCCAAGCCAGCAGCACCTGTGCCGGCGTCTTTCCCACTCGAGCAGCGACCGCCGAAATGACCGGATCTTCGAGCGGTCCCGGCCTCATCCCGTGACCTAATGGTGCAAAAGCCAAAAACACAACGCCCTTCTCCTTGCAGAATTCCAATAGCTCCGTTTCCGGCAGATACGGATGTGCCTCCACCTGGACCACAGACGGCTTGATTCTCGCTGATTCATAGATCCGCTTCAGTTCGTTGAGACCGATATCGGAGAGTCCGATGGCCCGGCACTTGCCGTGGTCCACGAGACTTTCCATCGCCGTCCAGGTATCGAGCAAAGTCACGTCGTGGTCGTAAAGGACATTTCCGTTTTGATCCCGCGGATCCTGGTCGTCCCCGGGCTGAAATGCGAATGGAGTGTGAATTAGATAGAGATTCAGATACTTGAGCCTGAGTCTGTCGAGACTCGCCTCGAAAGCCGGTTCGACGCGCTCGGGCCGGTGGTTGGAATTCCACAGCTTTGTGGTGACGAAAATGTCTTCCCGCGCGATGCCTCCAGCGACAAGTCCTGCCTGCAACGCACTGCCTACCTCGCGCTCGTTCCCGTATCGTTCCGCGCAATCGAAGTGTCGAAATCCGGCTGTCAGTGCGTCTGTGGTCGCAGTCACCGTCACGGCCGCGTCGGGAATCAAGGTGCCAAAGCCGAGCGCGGGCATACGGCTGGCTCCGTGGTTGAGCGGAATCGTGGTCATTCGCAGATCAGCAGGGTGAACCATGGATACGCCTCCAAAGCCTCAAGACTGAGCATCGGCGGACTCCGTGGCGAGCGCCGGTCGGATAGCCAGCGAAGGCAGGTAGTTTACAACGAAATCAGAGGGCCGATTCCTGATTCGTCCTTTCGCAGAACTCGACAAAGCGGGCTTCGTGCCGATGGAGAGCGCCGTTGTCCGGGGATTATTCAGATTCACTAGCCGATGAGAGTCGCTGCCGTGGAGGAGAGTCAAGCCTGATTAAAGTTTCGACCCGATGTAGACTCTGGGAGCTCGAAGAAACAGCGCGACTTGACAAGTCCTACGCCCCGATTCCGCCAAGGCATTTAGCTTCTTGTCAAATGGGAGGCTCTCGATGAACGGTCAACAAAAGAAGGAGCAGTCTTCTGGAGTGCAAGATCAACAAATCCGCGCGGCACTGGACGAGCATTGGACGGCATCCGACGCCAACGATCTTGAGACGGAGCACCTCATTTATCAAGAGGACGCGGTGCTGGAATACCCGCAGTCAGGCGAGCGAACCCGCGGTCGACGCAACATACAGAAGCAGCGCTCGATTCAGCCGAATCAGAAGCGGTTTTCGATCCGACGGATCATTGGCAGCGGCGATCTTTGGGTCACCGAATTCATCCTGACATATGACGGCAAGCCGTCCTACACCGTGAGCATCATGGAGTTCAGGGGCGACAAGGTTGCCCGGGAAACACAGTACTTTGCGGATCCATTCGTGGCTCCCGCATGGCGCACTCAATTGGTCGAACGGATGGATGCATAATCTTGAAGTCCGATATTTCCGGAACGACCCCGCCAGGGGCGGTTTGCAGCGTGATTGTCGAGAGCGGAGAGGAACGGATGGATGGCCGCGAACTGCTCGCGGGTCCTCCCCGAATTAAACCGGGATGTCTTGATTAGACGACGCCAGCCCATCGAACAGGCTGGACGGCTGGATTCAGACCAGCATGGACCCGGCAATAACTATTCTGCAGCCAGCCGCGCAGCCCGGCTCGGACCACAGTGGACACGTCGTCTTATTTCAAACTCCTGATGAACGCGCAATCGGAGAAGTGCCGGTCCGACCGTGACACGCCGCTCACGAGGAGGACGACGGCCGGGGTCCACCCGCTGGTTTAGAAACGGGTCCCCGGAGACCTAACCACGGATCCAGTGCAGGAGGATCAGGCTCAGCGTCGTGCTGCCCACGACGATCCACAAAAGCAGCCCTTGTAACAAGGGACGAATGCCGACGCGTTTCAGAGATTCTCTGCTGAGCGAGGCGCCGATCAGGAACAGCGTGACGCTCAGCCCGATTTGCCCCAGTTTGCTCGCCACGATGAACTCGGGCCGCAGGCCCGGGATCGTCGAATTGAGGAACGCCGCCAGGCAGAAAAACGGAATGAACCAGGGCACCTGAATCTTGGCTTTGTTTTTGACCAACACCGAGGTAAGGACCGAGAGCGGCAATATCCACAAAGCGCGTGCGAGTTTCACGGTCGTCCCGACGGCGAGCGCAGTCGGGCCATATTTTGCGGTGGCGCCTACAACGGAGCTCGTGTCGTGGATCGCCAGAGCGGCCCACAAGCCGAATTGCGTCTGGGTCAGGTGCAGTGCCAGGCCGACAGAGACCATCGTAGTTTCATTGACGGGTCCAGTGACAGACGAACTCGTTAGAACAAGCGAGCGGGTCCACATGATTGTCGCTATGGAACGAGCAGCCCCGATAGGCAGCGCGTGGGTCGCGCTGTGAGCCGAAGAAACGATCGGGCCCCAAACCGAGGTGCGGGCGATCGTCGGTGGGTACAGAATCCCGGTCCTGCGGAAGAACTGCGCGTCGGTTGCGCTAGTCCAGTATTGGATGTATAATCCTCCATAGTTGGAGTCCGCAGGGAGGGTTGGAAATGGCCACTCGTTCTCTGGTGTCGGCGGGATTGGACAGGTCCGCTGACCTCTCTAATAAGGATGTCGCAAGACGGCTGAGCCCGTCGGCTGTGAAGGCATTCTTGAAGATCGCGGGCCTCTGGGAGCTCCGAGACGAAGACGCCCGGCAACTGCTGGGCGGTATTTCAAACGGGGCATATTACCAGCTCAAGAAGGAAGGCTCGAGAATGCTCGATCAGGATCGTCTGACGAGAATCTCCTTGCTGACCGGTATTTTCAAGGCGCTGAATATCCTCTATTCGAAGCGCCTTGCCGATCGCTGGGTGCAGCTGCCGAATACCAACCCGATGTTTGAAGGAGACACGCCCTTGGCATATCTGATCAAGGGCGGCATGCCGGCCATGTTGAGAGTCAGACAACTCCTCGATGCGCGCCGGGGCGGGCGGTAGTTTGGTTCCACCCGTTTCGCGAGTCCTTCAAGACGACACTCATCGACTGATTCCGTCCGCCTACGAGGAGGAGAGCGTACTGAACCGATTGACGGCGGATCCTGGTGAACTGGCCGCCCTGTTTGAACTGGAAGGGGCTACCAACGAGCGCCTGGCCGGAGAGGCCGGCCTTTTGCCTGGGATCACCGTGCATGAGCTTGTGTTCGGACTTTCCTACTCACACATTGTGAACGCCGCATTCACGCACGCAAGTCCCTTGGGAGGCCGTTTCAACGGACCCGACCGGGGAGCTTGGTATGCCGGATTTACGCTGGAAACATCGGGGATTGAAGTTGCATTTCATAAGTCAGAAGAACTGCGGGAGATCAACTGGCAAGATGAAGAGACTTTCCGATACGCGGACTACCTGGCGGACTTTCGAGGGGAGTTTCACGATATTCGAAACGATTCTCGTTTCGCCGACGCGCTCGATCCTGCGAGCTACCGCGCCTCGCAAAGGCTGGCGCGGGATCTTCTCGAGACCGGATCGGCCGGCGTCGTTTATCCCAGCGTTCGACACAAGGGCGGAGTATGCATAGCCTGCTTCCGTCCAGCGCTGGTCAATCATGTTCGGAAGGGAAGGGAGGTGTCGGTCGAATTCGAGAGCTGCATGGCTCCGGCGGTCTTCCGTCCGTTGCAGTAAGATTTTGCAGCGATTCCTTCCGACTCCGCACGTCACTCGACTCGTTTGGCAAAGTTCCGCAGCTCATTTTCCCGCACCGCGATGGAAATCCATTCCCCCGGGTGACTGGCCGCGTCTCATAGAGCCGAGCGTGCACACCGGTGCCTGCTCAAACCAAGCATTTTGCGATCATCTTCGGTGTGGCGCCCCTCCGGCCGGGGGAACGGAAAGTGTCTTGACATTGTCTGGCGAGGGCTGTAATCTCAACACTCAAAGGTGGACCGATTGCCATCCCGCGCCACACGTAGCGAGAAGCTTGACCTGCGCCTTACTCCCGACGCCAAGACGACGCTACAGACTGCGGCGGCGGCTTCAAATCGCTCGGTCAGCGAGTTTGTTCTCGAGAGTGCGTTGGCACGTGCGGATGAGGCTCTGGCGGATCGCCGCACCTTCGGACTCAATGCAGCTCGGTGGAAAGCATTCTTGGCTGCCCTCGATGCACCTCCACGCCCCCTGCCCCGCCTTGAACGGCTCTTAAAGGAGCCTGGGTTTTTTGACGCGACCACGGGTCGGTGAGCGATGCCCGGCGCGTCGAAAAACTCCGACGCGACCACGCAATCGAGAGCTTCGATTGCGGGCGCCGGGAATTGAATCGCTA
Organism: Candidatus Acidiferrales bacterium; assembly: GCA_049696975.1. Lineage (GTDB taxonomy): Bacteria > Acidobacteriota > Terriglobia > Acidiferrales > UBA7541 > Palsa-295. The sequence continues at coordinate 10,737 of JBAVUW010000073.1, forward strand.
CCTCATACGTTATGCCTGGCAAAATCAACAAGCTGGCGCCGCGCAAACCTACGTCGGAGTCGTAGGTAACGTCATCGTGGGTTATCACACTCTGGCGGTGGCAAGCGTGACGGTAGAGGATGCGCCCAATCGTCTAACGAAGGGATTGGCGAAACATCCGGTTCCTGTGATGCTGCTTGCGCGGCTTGCGACTGATCGGCGGTGGCAGGGCAAGGGCGTTGGCAAGGCCTTACTGAGGGATGCAATGCACCGAACACTGCAGGCCGCGGACATTGCTGGGATCCGCGCCTTGGCTGTGCATGCGAAAGATGAAGAGGCCAGACGGTTCTATGAACATTTTGATTTTGTCACCTCGCCGACCGATCCGATGCACCTCTTCGTTCTGCTGAAGGACGTTCGCCGGACGATCTCGGAATAGCCATTCGCATTGACTGGGAAACTGAGCCTGCACTCGAGCCGCGCCCATTGTTCCCATTCGCTTTAGAACGGAACCATCGTGGCCCTCGATTCGAAGCAGTTCGTTAGGATTTCATCGTCCGCGCGGGTGCCGAGAATCGAGTTGTTCGGAACAAATGACAATCCAGGATCGCGAACGAGCTGACCGCTTTTGCTGTGGCGAAAAACTTATACACGACCACTCTGCCGTGCCCCCTGGACAGGTTTTCATCGTCGCTCGAGTGTCCTGATCTCTGAATCCCCCTGGGAAGAGCTTTGCCGCAGTTCCGCTTGAGCTTTCCTGACGGTGCGACGGGCGTAGTCGTGGACGTCGTATTTGTCGCCCTCCCGAAACTCCGCGATTCGGCGAACCACCTGCTCGGGATCGGCCCCGCTCGCGAGTGCGCGTTTGGCGAAAGCCCAGTCGTACTCCGATTGACTCATCTGGCGCGGTTCGCTCGAAGTGGTTCTTGTCGGCGATCGGCCGATCGGCGGGTACGGAGAGTCGGGCTGGTGGATCGGCAGCTTGAAGTCGAGCGGGGTATGGACGCGGTTTGTAAATTGTTGCGCTCGCACGATAAAGGTTTCGGGGTATTTCCTGTTTCCGAATCCGGGGAGCCGCAGCACGCGGGTTGAATCCGTCGCCGCCGGATCTCCGCCAAACTCCCGCGCCATGGCGCGAAGCAGGGTCTCGGCAGGATCCTGCGTAAGGCCGTCGACCCGCCAGATGACCTGGAACTTGTCGGGAGACGTCGCCAGGACGAAATTGGGTGGCGGGACGAGTGGCGATTGCTCGATCACGGCGAGAGATGCCGCGCCATCGTGATCGAGGTCGAGATAGAGGTGGCGGATGGAGAGAATGTCTTCTTTCGTGCGCGTCCGCGCATCGGGTTTCAGGGGATTCATCCCCACATAGACGTCGGCATCCTCCCGGTCGTTCTTGAAGTGGAGCCAGTGCTGAAAGGACGGCGCCGCAATCCGTTCCGCAGTCGTGATGCGCTGCAGGGTCTCGCTGCGCACGCTGCTCCGCACCAGAATCGCGAGCCGATCGGACGGTTCAAAAGCGGCTGCGAGATACTCTCGTGCTCCGAGCGCGGCTTTCACCGCGTCCGGGGAGTTCATGACGTTGCCTCGGGCCTGACGTACACCAGGTTGTGGTCGAACCGGTCGACGTCCGGGTCGTAGCCGTTGATTTCCAAGACTTCGGAAAGGAACCTGCGGCCCGGCCGGCGTTCGACGTGGACGACGACGTCGAGTGAATCCGCGATGTTTTTCTGAATCGAGCGGTAAGGAATTTGGATGCCGCTCTGCAGGACACAGCTCGAGAAACGGGCCAGGCCCTGCCGGGCGGAACTCGCGTGAATGGTTGACAGCGTTCCGGAGTGGCCGGTATTGAGGAGCTGAAGAAGGTCAAACGCTTCGCCACCGCGAATCTCTCCCAGCAGAATGCGGTCGGGGCGATGACGCAGCGAAGCCTTGAGCAGGTCGCGGATGGCCACGGCCGCGATGGGGGTCTGTGCCGGACGGGCTTCAAAGCGGACGAGGTTTGCGTGGGGCATGCGAATTTCGGCCGTGTCCTCGATCAGCAGGATCCGTTCGTCTTCGGGAATGAAGTTTCCGAGTGCGCCTAATATCGTTGTTTTTCCCGTGCTCGTGGCGCCGCTGATCAGGATATTCCTCCGCGCGAGTACGTAGTCTTCCAGGCGATTGGCGAGAGCCTGGTCGAGAGCTCCGAGGGCCACGAGATCCTCGATCGAGAAGTGCTGCTTGCGGAATTTACGGATCGTCAGAGTCACGCCGCGGAGGCTGCAAGGCGGAATGACCGCCGCGACGCGGCTGCCATCGGGGAGTCGCGAGTCAAGAATCGGCTTGGACTCCGAGATGTCGTCCCCGAGCCGCCGGGCGATGTTTTTGACCGCGACCATCAGCGCCCGCTCTCCGAGTGACACTCCGCTGACCTGCTCGAGCAGACCCTGGCGTTCGATGAAGACGCAGTCGGCTCCATTGACCATCACCTCGCTGATCGAGTCGTCCAGAATCAGGTGTTCGATCGGCTTCAGGAAGGGCAGGATGGTTTCAAAACCGTTCATCAGAGTTGCCCGTCCTCGAGCTGCCGAAAGTAGGTCTTGTTGGGATCGTTGTAGCAGGGCTTGAGGTAGCAGAACGCTGGCGGCAGCGGATTCAGGCCGTCATAGGCGATCACCACGGCCTGCGCATTCTTCAGTTCCGTAAACGTCTTGGTATCGAAACGGAAATCGGAATGCGGGACATAGTTTTTCGAGGCGGTGAGGTTGGCTTTGTGCGAGATGGCCTTGCCGGTCAGCAGACTGATGCTGGCGTCGTGGCCGCTCTCGGACAGATTGTAGCTGACCTTCAGTCGGTCCTCGCGTCCGCAGAGTTCGCTCGCCGTGCGGGCCGAGAAGTCATCTGAGAGTGACAGGAAGATTTTGGTGCGGAAGGTCTGCAGCAGCGTCCGCCAGGCCTCTCCCGGCACGGACGATTTCAGCGAACTGATGCTTTGCGTGGCGATGATGGGAATGCACTTGGGCTGCCTGGAAAGACTGAAGAACTTTTCGTCCCCGGTCGGCTCGTTCTCACCGACCGTGACGAAGTGCTGGTATTCATCGCAGAGAAAGAATGTCTGGCGGAAGTGCCGGTCCGGGTGTGATTCGATCTCGGGAATCCGATGAATCACGGCGCGCTGGAAATCGAGCTTCATCATCACGCCGAGGGCCCTGGCCAGACCCGGGTTCATGGCTACGGGAAAGTTGAGCGCGCAGACCTTGCCTGTCTCGATCAGCCAGTCGAAGGAGGGCAGCGGGGTTCCGAATCGATCGTCGGCATTGGTCCTGGGGTCGTAACACTCGACCGGAGGGCAGAAGGTCCGCTTGACGGCCGGATTGTCGTCAAACAGCGACAGAAAGACGGAAATACCCTCGATGATCGAAGTGCGCAGCTTGGGTTCGATTCTTTTCCAGTCCTGATAGAACCATCTCTTCACGGCCTCGAGCTGCTGCTGCCGCCCGGTATCGATCTCATCAAATCCCGCTTCGCTCAGGCACTCAAACGGGATGGTACGGGTCTCGAGATAACGGCGCGCCCCGGGAGCCTCTTTCGTCCGGTACATCTGGCTCCCCGGATCAAACGCGAAGTCGAACAGGTTCAGGTCGATGACGTGTGCGCGGAACGTGTCGGGTGAGACGAGCAGGAAGTGGCGCTCCTCCAGACGCCGCTCGGCGTCGTGAATGCGATTCTCGAGAACGTCGGGTGAGATCGCGCACTCATAGACATCGAACAGGGTCACGTAGTCGTAGGCCACCTTGTGAAGAAGGATGATGAACTTCACGAGGTTGGTGTAGGCCTGCTGCCAGAAGGGTTCCTTGCCCTTGCCAAACAGATTGTTGAGCAGCGAGGCGATGCTGTAGGCCAATGCGTAGGCGTCGAGATTGTTGTGAAGCGGGTTGTAGCGGTACTGCGATTCGAGGCTGATCTCGACATAGTCCCCGCCGCGGGCATTCCGATCGAGAGTCTTTTTCACTTTACGGCAGAAGTCGCCTTTTACTTCGAGGACCAGGCCGCCGATCTTTCTCTCCGGATCGGTCGCCCGGTAAGCGAGGATCTGCTCGGCGAACGGGAGGATGCAGCAGGTCGTCTTGCCGGACCCGATGGCGCCGAAAATGGCGATACCGGTGAACAGGCCGCGCTCGGGAATCGTGAGCCAGCGCGGTGAGGCGGACGGGCCCGGCGTCTGACCGTTATGGATCTCACCGATGACCAGGAACAGATCGTCGCGCAGCCGCGGATCGGGATAAGGAGGCAGATCCCCGGGCCGCAACTTTTCGGGAACTCTGAGCGCGACGATATAGACGGCCGAGAGCAGGATCGAATAAGCGATGAAGGGCGTGGTGTAAAGTGAAACAATGTAGGAATACTTCAGGCCGAGAAAGACCGGACGCGCCCAGAGAAAGATGAGTTCGAGGAAAAGATTTTCGTCAGGAAAAGGCGCCTTGGCGTAGAGCACGAGTCCCGTAGCCATGGCCAGTAGGGAGGCCAGCAGATTCCGCGAGGCCAGCAATCGCTGGATCATGACGACCTCGGGAATTGGGTGGCATCTCGACTGGACCTGCCTGCGGAGTTCCCCGATTGCGAAGCTTTCCACCGTTTGTATTCCGGGTCACGACCCAGGACCTCGCGCAGCGCGACGTTGGCGACGTAGTCAGGCGTGCAATCGACGAATCGGCTGTAGTCGTCCAAAAGAAGGCTGATGGGATGCTCGAGTCTCAGGGTACGTTCGACGCTTTCAGGTGGTTTCTTGATCGTGGCCATGTGTTTCCTCCTGGGGGCGAAAAATCGGTTCGTCATGAGCTGTCCTGGCACCTGGCTGTACCAGGTGGGTACGGAAGCGGGAGCGAAAGGGTTGCTGCGGCTCGGCCACCCCTTCCTCCATCTTTTGTCCGGCGCACCAGGAGGCGTAGCGGCGCTCCGTCTCCGGCCCTTTGAACCGGGCATCGGCGCGTTCGAGCCATTCGACATCGTCGTTGGTGAGGCTTGCGTACTGCTTCTGGTCCCACGCTCCGCGTAGCCTGAAATAGCGTGCAAGGTCATCCGCCACACCCCGTTCGAGCACTCTTCTCGCGAAGGAGCGAAAGCACCTCTCGGCGGGAGGGAAATGCGCAGGGGAATCGGATATATAAAGGATGCGAAAATCCTTGAGATGAACGAACAGCCTTTGGTACTGGTTCAAGTGGTGTGCTAGGCCCGCGAACGCCTGGTTACCCGGGTTGACGTAGGTGAAGGTTGGGAGCGAATCGGCCGAGCGATCGAGAAACAGCGGGAAGTTGTCGGTGAAGTAGCGGACCGCCGATGTCCCTCCCGACCGCGCGTACAGCTTCGCCGGCAGGGCGTCGGGGGGCACGCCGCATTGCGAGAAGTAGGCGATCTTTTCCGCCTCGGTTTCCAGATACCGGTGCGACGGGTTCCGGACCAGGAAATCAAGAGCCACCAGGCGCGTGCGGATGAATTCGGTCGAATGCCTCCGGTTGGTGCACAGATTCTCCCTGTCAAGCACGCGATACAAGGCCTTCGACGACAGACGGTAGACGCCGCCCAGTCGCGGGTACTCGCGCCAGCCCGCGTGTCCGCGGCTTTTGAGTTTTCTTGCGAAAGGGTCGAAGCGCTTGCCGGGCTGGGTCTGGGCAAAGGCGATGAACTGCCGCATCACGAAGTAGCCGGAATGCGTGGCTACGATCGACAGGAAGCGAGCTTCCTCGGGCGTATAGCCGAGCGACTGGAGGGCGACGAGCTGTTGGCCCGAGATCGTCATAGGGAATGAATCTCCGCGTGGAGTGCGTGGTGATTGAGCAGGCGCCGGAGATAGGCCGCCCCGTGGTGCGGCGCATAGAGCGAGAATCCTGCGCGAACTTTTTCCGCGACGCTCGCCCCCCGATAGTGCTCGGTCACCAGTTCCAGGTTCACACCGGCTCGTTCCCGCTCGCTCGTCTCGTACTCGATGCGCAGGTCGGGAACGGGGATCTTCCCTCCGATGACGCGAAGTCCGTGGCGCCGGGCAATCTCCGGGCGCGACTCCGTGCCAAAATGGGCGATGTCGCGATTGACCTTCCGCGCCAGCTCGTAATCGAGGATGACGCGGAGGGTCCTGCCGCCTTCCTTCTCAATCCTTGCCGCTTCTTTCTGATACAGGAGATAGAGGTCGGCATCGTGATTGGCTTCCCTGGCCCGGACGAAGCCGTAGTGGATCGCCTGATCCTCGGAAACCAGGGTGCGCACAACCTGGTGGCCCCGCTCGGTCAGGGTCAGGAGGTCCCGGGGAGCGGCTTCGAGGCCTTCGAAGCTTCCTCTGCGCACGAGATGCTTGCGCACGAGATCCCGGAGTTCAGCGCTCGCCTCATCCGTACGGCCACCGTAGACGTAGAGCACGAGGTCGTCTGCGGCAACCACTCGAAAGCGGCCGAGTTCGGCCAGGGTGCGAACTTCGGAATCACTGAGCTTGTAACGGCGGTCGCGGGAAATCTTTCGGGGATCACTCGATTCGACTTCCGGACGACCATTTAGGGGTCGGCAATCCGCCCATTCGTCGGGCGACACCGCGCGAGTGGATCCGGCGCAGCGGTCCTCCGGCCCGAGCTGCGGATTCTCGGACAGGACAGCGATTTCGCCGAGGTCCTGCGGTGAGAGGTCGCGGGACATCTCAGCGGTCCTCCGGCAAGATCGGCGCGGGAAGAGATGAGTCTCTGGCGAGTGATTGCTTGTCGATGTGGGAGAGTTTGCGTCCGGTATCTTTCAGGAAGAACTTGCGCTGGACAACGTAGACCGCAGCGAAGATGTTTACAAACAGGATGGCGGTCCAGACCAGCAACACGGTTCCATATTGATGAATGAGGATGTGCCGATAGGGAACGAGGAAGCGCAGCTCGCCCATGAGCCAGAACCCGGTGGCCAGAAGGACGGCGATGGTGATGATGAGCGCGTTGGCGATCACGGGTTTCTCCTCGCCGGGCGCGATCGGTGAAGGCAGAACAACTGAAAACCCTGCGGGTCTGCGGCGCACGCATCGCTTCGGAAAAACGTTCTCATTTGAATGCCTCGTCTTCGCGGAAATAGGTAATGGTGACCCCAAGCGGGTTGATCGGGATCAGTTCGTTGGGAACCTGGGATTTAAAGACAAAAACGAAGTTCGCCGTGTAGAGGTCGCGCTTGAGCTCGCTGTGGTCGGCGGGCGAGTAATAGACCATATAGAAGTCCACGCGCGCCCGGTACGGCGGGTTCTGCAACTCCTCGAGTGCGACTTTCTTTACGTCCACGTCGATTTCCGGCGCGGCCGTGTTGGTGATGAACTTCTTGATCACATCATCCTTGCGGTAGGCGTCGAGAATCCCGTCGGCGAGCTTGCCGTCGAGGAAGTAGAGAGACTTTGAGAAATCGTCCTGAATCGTGTACCGGTTGCGGCGGTAGTAGAGCGCGCAGAACTCGGAGAGAAAATACTTCGCTTCGGCGTCCTGCGGCTTGTACTCGAGGTTGTGGTAGTTGATGGCCTCGGCCCGCCCGAGATCGTCGATGCGAATCACCAGCGGCCGAAAGTTCTGGAACGTCCGAATCGTTTTCAGATCGATGAGCGCGAGGCCCAGGGCCACCAGACTCATCAGTGCCAGCGCAATCTTCAAATAGGTGTTCGTCACCATCGGGTCGCCGTTTGATTCCAGATACAGGCGCTTCGCGTTTTCAAACACCGGATCTGCGCCCATCACAGCCCCCTTAGGAGAGCGGCGGCACCCGCGGCGGCCGGACCCTCGACGAGTACGGCCGAGGACCCTCCGGCCGCCCCGCTGAAGATGTGACTGGTGAGCGAAGGCACCCTCAGCAGCACGTAAATCGATGCCAGGAAGGTAATAAAGAGGACCGGGAACCAGGAAATGAGCTGGACCGATGAAAGCGTGCCCGCCGGCGGGAGCTTGAGCGCGCCGATCATCAGGTTGCTGATGACGGCAACGACCGCCGCGGCAATCACCTGGTAAAACGCATATTGCAGAAAGCAGCGGAACCAGCCCCAGAACAGCCACTCCAGTTTCGGAACGATGAAGAAGGGAACGAACAAGGGCCCGATGAGAACGCACACGGCCGTGGCCACGAATCCGTAGGCGATGACCACGAAGGCGACGGCTTGGGCCGCGGCAAGCAGGATGGTCACGGTAATGTAGACCGCGGTTCCCAGGAGGTCTCCCCAGCCGGGTGAGTCCATGCGGGATTCGAAATCCGCTACGCTTTGAATGACGTTCTGAAGCTGGGCCTGATCGATCCGGCTTGCCAGGAACTGCGCTTCGTTGGTGACGAGATTGTGGAAGCTCACGCCGACGCCTGGAATCGGCGTGCTGTAGTAGTTGACCATGGCGAAACCGAAGCTGATGGTCACGAGCAGGCCCGCGAAACTGTCGAACGGCAGGGAACTTCGGCCGCCGGCCGCGGCGAGCGCGGACTTCACGCCGTACCAGGCGACGAGGATCGTCGCAAAGGAACGAAACAGGTTCTGGCCCATGGTGTCGAAGAAACCGAGGTTCTGGGTAAGCAGGGTGTTGATCGCCTGGAAGATGAACTGCAGATAGTCGGTTTGCACTGCCGTCAGCTCCTTCGACATACGGGGCCAGGTTCCGCAGGCCTACGGCATGCGGAAGCTTTGCAGCGAGTTGGTGAGGCTTGAAGAGACCTGGGCCATGTTGCCGGCCATGGTCGCCTCGCGTCCGATATCGGTGTTGATGGCGCTTGCCGCGGAGTCGCGCTGCTGCTTGGCGAGGATGGTCTCAAGTTCCAGCAGCGACGCGAGGAGTTTGTTCGAGTCCTGCACGGTGTGCAGGGTCAGAACGTTCGAGGCGTTGATTTTGTTGAGAACCGAAACTTCGCTGTTGAGGCCTCTGTCGTCAGAGAACGAATCCTCGTCGAGATTGGAGATCTGGTTCTCGACTCCGCCGGCACTGCCGCGGATCGAGCCGATGGTGGCCATGGCGTTTTCGTTCGCGCCATCGGCCAGCTCGATGGACGCGTACTCCGACTGCACACGGCCAAGTTCTGCGCCATCCATTCCGGAAAGTTCAAATGGATCGTACTTCGATAGCTGGGCTGTCGCTTTCTGATACCCGGTGTTGATCGCGGGAAACTGGCCTGAGTTGATGCCGCTCACCCACGATCCTGTGTTGCCGAACGTGTTCGGCGAGGTGACGCTTCTCCACTGCGAAAACAGTGCCCGGTAGCGGGCGGGCATGTTGCGGATGAACGTGGCCATTTGCAGGGCGAGCGAGAGCTGGGAAGTGATTTTGTCGTAGGTCTTCTGGAGCTCGATGAGGTGTTGCTCGAGCTGGTGGTAGCGCAGAACGGCGTTTTGGTAATTCGTCGGGTCGTAGACCACCGAGCTTCCGATCTGCGCGGAGGCGGCGCCAGCGCCGAACCAGGCGATGAGCAGGCCAAGTAGGAACTTTTTCTTCACGGAATGCTCTCCTTTGAGCCTTCTAGAGATCGGAAGGCATGGTGTGGTTTGTGTAGTCGGGCAGGGCCAGATCGCCCGAAAGATAGATCTTCACGCGGTGGCCTTCCCGGATCGTCACGGTGGGCATGACGTTCAGGAACTTGTCGAGGATCTGCGCAGAAGACTGCGCCGTGCTGGCCGCAAATCCCTGGCGCATCAGGTCGGAACTCGAGGCGTTGAGTCCGCCGCCGGTTCCCGCTTCAGCGACGGCTCCCAGTGCGCCGATTGCGAGTGAAACGCCGAAGATGCGCAGATAATGATTGTTGACCTCGTCCTTCAAACCCGTGTCGCCGGTCTGGTTCAGTCCCTTGAACTGATCAAGGCTTACCGAATAGCCGTCGGGCATAATCACGCGATGAAACACGACGGCCAGGCGCGACTGGCCGAACGTGTCGACTTTCTTCGTCTCACCCAGAAGCTTCGAGCCGGCGGGGATCAACAGATGCCGGCGGTCATTTGAATAGACGTCGTTTGACAGCAGGCATTCGACGGGTCCTGAGAACTGCCCATCGAGCCGGTTGATCAGTACGGTTTCAAGGATCGTTCCTTCAAACAGGACGTAGGTTTTCCCCGCCGCGCGATTCCCGGCCAGAGGATTCTTGGCCTCGTCTTTGCGGCCAGTGGCCGTTTCCGCGGAATCCGGAGCAGGCGCAACCGGAGGCGCGGGAGGGGACTGCATCTGCTTCAGCAATTGAGCCACCTGAGCGGTGTCGGTGTCGGAAGGAGCTGAAACGGATGGAGCCTCCGCCTCGGCCGCATGAGCCGGTGGCGTCCGGTAGCTCAGCGCGACGTTGGAGGCAAACAGCGACACGTAGTCTCGCCTCTTGCGCTCCGTCAGGATCGGGTCCTCCGCCTTCTGTTCGGGCGGCGTATGGACGCCATTTTGTTGGGTAGATGGCTGCTCGGGATCCTGAGCAGCGTCACCAAGCAGGCGCGTCTGCTGGGCGAGCGCCGACTGCGCGACCATCTGCTGTCGTTGCAGTTCCTCGATCCGGTTCTGCATCTCCGCAATCTTGGTCTCGTTGACCTCCTCAGGAGCCTGCGCCGCGGTTGCCGGCGACACGGTCTTGGGAGGCGCCTGCGGTTTCTTGCCTCCCGTCAGCCACATGATGGCGACCATGAGAAAAGCGAGGCCGATGAGGAGCCAAGCCTGCACGTTCTTCGGCAGAAGGCCCGCCGGCTTCGGTGCTTTCTCCTGAACTTGCGGGATGTCGGCCATCGCACGTTTCCTAGTTCCCGGCGGCCTGCCGCGCAAACAGCAGTTTCTTCTTGCCGATGGCGAGGTAGCCGGAGTCGATGATTTTCGGCGCGATGTAGACGCCGTTCTCGAGCTGAAACGTAATCAGGTTCGGCTTGCCGTCCTTGAGCTCATAGAGTGCGGGCTTTTCACGGGCACCCGAGCGGATGTAGGTGAACGTGTCGTCGTGGTAGATCGCCGAAACGAGAAACGGCTCGCGCGCCGCCTTTGCGTCGATGGGGTAATCAAACTGCAGTTTGGTCGCGTACGTGGAGCGGAACCGGTTGATTTCCTCCGCGACCTGCGCCCGGGCCGCCCGGACCTGGTCGCTCGTCTCGACCCGCAGCGAGTCGAGCTCTTTCTTATAGGCGTCGGCTTCGGCGGCGCTGACATAACCTCGCAGGCCGCTCGCGATTGAGACGCCCGAGCCTTCCTTGGGTTCGATGAAGATTTTCAAATCCGGTTCGGCGCCGGGGTCGCTCGTGATCTCCGTCAGCAGGAAGGAATAGACGTGTCCGCTGGCCGTGATCAGGTTCAGGTTGCTTCGAATTCCGGCCTGGGCCGGGTGCACGTAGCAGAGGTTGTGAGCGCCATTGACGATCCAGAACTCCTTGTCCCCGGTCGTGAAGTCCAGAATCTCCTCATCCTCGGGGAGAACGATCAGTGTTGAGAAGCGAAGCTTGGCGCGCACCGGGACGATATCTTCCTTCGAATATTGGACGACGCGCGCTCCATCGGTCGCCGCGCATACGACCGGGGGAACAAAAACCGCCTGTCCCAGGAAAAGCACCGCGAAAAGCCCACCGCTGCGAATCCATCTCATCGATCTGCTCCTAGTAGGAAGTGGTGTTGCAAAAGCCCTGTCTTTCAGATCCGTTCACCGGCGAGTACTTCGAGGCCTTTCTCAAATCCATAGGCCTCAAACGCTTCTTTCCGTTTTTTGTTGTCGTAGGGATCGTTGGTATAGAGCCAATAGCTTCTCGGGTCGACGTTGAGGTTGGCGACCTTGGCGAGCTCCGGCGTCTTGATCAGAAACTGCTGCTTGGGGATCAGGTTCGCGATCAGCTCGACTTCGTTCTCGTTCAAATGGAACTGCCGGCGGTAGAGCTCCCGGTCCATGTCGGGATTGGCGAGAAAGATCTTCGTTGAGCAGCTTTCGAGGATGACATCAAGAATTTCCGACCGCCGGAGCTCGTCAAGCGATTGCGTTGAGAGCACCATTGCCGCGTTGTGTTTGCGCCAGGTTTTCAAGGCCTCGACGACATAGCGCTGGATGCTCGGGGTCTTCAGGAACATCCAGGCCTCGTCGATAAAGAAGGCCTTAAAGACGGAGGTAATCTCGCGTCCCCGGATGACGGCGTTTGCCCTGTGCAGGATATAGAACAGCAGCGGCTCGAGCAGTTCCGGATACTGGCCCATGCTTTGGAAGTCGAAGCACTGGAAGCGTGCAAAGGAAACGTTGTCCTCCTCGTTGTCGAACAGGAACCCGAATTGCCCTCCGCGGGTCCATTTCGAGAGCCGTCCAGCGAGGTCATGGCTCAGGGTATTGGCGAGCACGCCGAGGGTGCGCAACCCGGGATCGACGGAGTAAAGGTTCTCGATCTGGTGATAGAGATCGCGCTCGGCCGCTGAATCGATTTCGCGCCCGATCAAAACCCTCAGGAACAAGGTCAGGAAATCGAGGTTTTCCTTGGTGGGGTCGAGCGAGAACGGGTTGATCTGGAAGTGCTCTGATTCAAGACCTACCCGCAGGTAAGAACCGCCGAACAACTGGGTGAGGCTTTCAAAACTGCCTCCCAGATCGAAAATGAACGTGTGCGGTGCGTACTTCTGCAGATTGGTGATCAGGAAGTTCAGCAAGAATGACTTTCCGGCTCCGGTCCTTCCGAGAATCATGGTGTGGGCCACGTCGCGATAGTGGAGGTTCAGAAAGTATGGTGTGTGGTGATTGGTCTCCAGGACGGCGAGGTATTCCTCCCGGAGGTGGGAATTGCGCGGCTCGCCCGAGTGGAGAGTGAACAGGAACGAGAAATCGGCATAGTTCGTATTCAGGAGGTAGAGATCGCGCAGGTTGAAGCCGTGATTTCCGGGCACGGTCGCAAGAAACGAATTCAGGAGGTTGAACCGTTCCTGATAGAGCTGGGCATCGTGAACACTGAAGACCTTGTAGAACTCCGCGCACGCCCGTTCCACGCGCTTCAGGTCCAGGTCGTAAATGACTACCGTGAGCGAAAATAGGCCGAAGTAGTTTCCTTCAAGCTCGATCTCTTTAATTCCTTCGCCGAGCTCGCGCACCCTGGATTCTTTCGAATCATCGAGAAGCACGTCCTGCGCCGGCGCGTCGTTCATGTTGACCTGGCTGAAAAACGAGCGCTTCGTGTTGTGAAAGTGGCGGCGCTTGGCCTCGATGGTCCTGCGTGTTTTTCCGGAGTCTTCCTTCTTCCATTCGGTTACGACGTGAAAGTTCGCTTTGACGTCCAGCAAGCGCTTGAGGATGAGCGGAAAGCTCCGCGCCGCGGGCTCCTTGAGCGTGAGCACCTGGACGTAGTAGTCGTCTACGCGCAGGTGCCGGCGATGGCACTCCACATGGGACTCGGCCAGGTAGTAGTCAAGAAACGTGTCGTGTTTGAGCTTCGCAAGTTCCAGCTTCTCGGGATCAAAATTGAGCGTGCGCTTGAGAACGCGAAACGCTTCCTGCTTGCCCAAGATGCGGACGGAGACGAAATCACTGACCTGCAGGATGAAGGCGCGTGCTTTCTCAAGCAGTAGGGACTCGGCGCGATCGACCTGCTCGCCGAGCACGAGGATCTGTTTCCTCGTCGACAGCTGCGCGGCGAGTTCAGCGAAGCCTCGCTTCATACCTTGAGAGAACTCCCGCAGCACCCCCGCGAGCCGGTGCGCGGCTTCTGATTCCCCATACAGCACGACGCAGTAGACCGAGAGTGAAAACAGCGTATCCGCTTTGCTTGCGAAGTAGGCGATGCGGTTGCGGATGGCCGCATCGACGACCGGGCTCCCGTAGAGCTTGTACGGGATGGCTTCGTTGTTGCGCTTGAACAGGTACTGGTAGACGCGGCAGTGTTCATCAAACAGTTTCAGCGCCGATTCCAGACGCTTGGTCAGACCGTCAATCGACGCGCCATCGAGGCACTCATAGTCGACGCCGCGCACTTCCAAAACTAGGCCGACCTCTCCCGATTTTGTCAGGAACACGTCGGGGCCGATGAACCCGTAGAGATTCACTTGCTCTGAAAGCGATCCGGTCTCGCCATAGTTCTTCAAGATCCGGCTAAGCTTGAGCATGGCGATCCCTTCGCGCGGTGATCGGGGTGAATTTCATCGGGTCGTACCCGGTGCGCAGGCGGGCTGCGGTCAGCAGAAACCGCAGGATCTGCGGATCGGTCTGGGTCGCTGACCGCGCCACGAAGTAGAGCAGCAGGAATATCAGCAATCCGCCCGCAAGACTCCCCAGGAGGTTGAAGGTCGCGGCTCCGAGACACATGGCGAAGAAGAACAGCTTCCGCTCGGCCCCCAGAATCGTGAGCGGTCGGGACAGCGACCGATGTACTTTGTTGATCCGCCTGGCTTGTGCCATGATCTCGTCCTTTTCCTGGTCGGTTTGTTCAGGCCGCGGGAAAGAGCCAGGCCAAGAAGTTCACCGCGGCGATGGCCATGCCCACGCCGAACAGCACTCCGGCCAAAACCCTCTTCGATCCTCCCTCGCCAAAGGCGAAAGTCAGACCCGATACCACGATGGCCACGAGCGACAATCCTCGCGCGATGGTGCTCGTGAAAGCCGTCTCGAGAACATTGACCGCGTTCTCCCACGGGGAATTGCCCTGCGCGAGAGCGGGCCCCGCAAGCACGAGAGTCAGGCCGATCGCGATTGCGAGATTGCGCTGCCAGGAGGGAACCAAAAGCCTGCGAAGAAATCGTTTGATCATGGAGTTCTCCCCGTTCTTCAAAGCCAGAAAACGAAAACGTTGAGGGGGAGTCCGCGCGGTGCGGGCTCAAAGGAGGCCGAGAATGCGACCGAAAGACGGCTGTTCGCGCCGGGCCTGGACCTCCGCCCAGGCACACCGGGAGCATGCGCTCCGTGACAGCCTAGTCCCCCAATCGCGCGGGTTCTCTTGAGAGTCCGTACGCGACACAGGCAGGAGCCGATGAACTCGGCGCCCGTCTGCTCGCGGGAGTAACCGGCGAGAACTCCCCTCACTATACTAATCAGCCACGAAAACAAGAAACGGCTCGGGTACCAGCGAAATATTGTTTTTCGTGGTACTCGCGCCCAGAAATCAATGCGGAAAAAGTTCCAGCTGCTCAGGAGACCTTTCCCACGGCGTGCGCTGCGCAATGCGCCGCAGACGATCGAGCAGCCTCTGGATGCGATGCCTCACGGCCGCGGCAGCATTCCCATTGCGTCCGGCAATCTGTCGGGAGGTGAAGCCATCGAGTTTGAAGCGGACCAGCAGCGTGCGCTCTTCAAGAGAAAGCCAGCCTCTGTTCTGGCACTTGTCGAAGAACTGCTCGAGAACGGCTTCGGCATAGAGTGGCTCTTCAGCCGCGGCATTCTCAACTTCGTCCATCAGATCGCCATTTGGGTCTTCGGGCGGAGTTCCCCGCGCTTCGCGAATGGCCCAGCGAAATGTCTGCCGACGCAGCTTGCGCGCAATCGTATACGCCAGGTGTGATCGTCGCGCCCGCAATTCTGAGGAGCCCAGGAATTCCAGGAACACCGCGAGGACGTGCTGCGATGTATCGTCGCGCGCGAGCACGGGAAACCGCAACCTCACCTGGCTTGCGGTGCGATGAATGGTCGGAATGAAGGCCAGCAACAGAATCCGCTGCCATACAGACGGAGGCGGAGCGTTCGAATTCTGTGACAGAAGCTCAAGCAGAAGCGCGTCGGCCGTGCCATTGCTAGGGTTGCTCGGTGAGTGCAGTTCGCGCACGAGATCAAGCGGATTCCGAGACCGCCCCAACCCACCGCCCATCGCGCCGTTCGATTCGCATCTCTGGCTCGCAGGATCTTCGCCGAGCTCGGCGATCAAGCTTTTTTCAAGGCGGCAAACAAGGCAATCGCAGTTCGACCCGGTTTTCATGGCTTGGGCTCCGGGGTTCTCCTCCGTCTGCCTGCCCGGGATTCCGGCCGCCGACGGAGCGCGTATCCTGCATCGCGGACCGGGCGGTGCGGCGAAATTCATCTTTTGTGGTCGGTGTTAAGGCCAGCCAAGACAATGCCTCGGCATGTGGGAAAGGAAGCGATGGCTTGAAATGGTGATGCTGAAGTCGAGATCTACGCGTTTCAATGACCGGTTCTCGCGCGTCGTTCGGCGAGAGTTGCTGACGGGCAGGCCGACTCGACAAGCAGGTCTTTGATCGTTTCATTGACAGCGCGCGGGAATCTGAGGGCGTACTCCCGCAGTTTCGAGGGATCGAGGAACTTGTCTATTTCGTGGGCCCGCGAGACCTTCCGTTACACCCGGCCTACGACCACGCGGAATCGGCCATATGCAGCTCCCTCTGAGACGAAGCCACGTTATCCCAAGCAGCGACGAGGAAGACTTTCCCGCTCACAGGCGACACGCAGACATAGTAGACAGTGGGTCCGTTTTCGATTTCGTAGAAATGTACGCGGTTCGGGTCGGGCGTGACATCGACGGTTCCGGCCAGCAGAATCGCCAGTTCAACCACGGTGCCCACCGAGTGTCTTCCCAAATCCTGGATGTCTAGCACTCGACCAAAGTTCATTCGCATGGCGCCTAGACCTTTGGCTCCGGGCCTGGCGATCGAAACACCCCGCAGCGGCCCTTCATCCCTTGCTGAAATCTTTCCCGCTCCTCAGGACTCATCTGCGCCCAGCGCTCCATCATGCGCGCCTTCCAGTGCCCGTGCCCGCCGCGCGGCCCGCGAAGTCCTCCAAACAGGATTTTGGCCAGCAGCAACAGCCCTAGAGCCTGCCAGAAACTGATCCGGTGGAGTGCAAACAGCGCCGGCATGAGCCAGTTCCACAAGCTCATGATCACGAAACTCAGTGCCGCCGCACCGACGACTGCCAACGTCGCAATTTTCAGACCCCGCACGATCCATCGTCCCTTCATGGTTTCCTCACGTTCTTTGAAACTCCCTGTGAATTGCTTCCAGACGCTTGCGCAGGTGCACCACCGCATAATGCTTCCTCAGGACCAAGGTGTTCACATTGAGGCCCGTCGCGTGCGCGATCTCTTTGAAGCTCAGCCCCTCGATCTCATGAGCGACGAAGACCTGGCGCTGCTCTTCGGGGAGCTCACCAAGAGCGGCATCGAGCTCCTCGATCAGTACGCTCCGGGCATACGCGGCCTCCGGCCCGGCATCGGGGGAGGGAAGCAGATCGTCAACTGCGAGCGCCTCTCCTTCGGCGTTGGCCGCTGCGGCACCATCTACGAGTGCGTCCGGTCTCCTCCTGCGGAACAGATCGGTGATCCGATTCCTCGCCACGCGGTACAGCCAGGCGCTGGCGAACTCGATCGGCTTCATCATCCGGTACGCTTCGACGAGCTCATAGAAGACGTCTTGCAGGATGTCCTCGGCGTCCCTCTCATCGGGCACACGCCTGCGGATGAAATTCCGAAGCTTCGCCCATTCGAGTCGAACCACTTGGGAGATCCGGCGGTCCTGCTCGGGAGCCATTTCCGCTGCGCTCAGCGCCTCATTCATCTATATCTGTAGACGGATGACGGGTCGGAATATTTCAACGGCCGGTGGGGAATATCGATTTTGGGGATGAAGCCGGAAATCTACAGAGTGGGAGGGTAGGGGGCACGCCCCTCGGCCCTAAACACTGCAGAATAAATACAGCCAAATCGTATCGAACAACCTGTTACTTCCGGGCGGGCGATCTTGGCCAGGCGATCGCGTCCTGCCGACTGGGTGTGACGATTCACCGATACCGCTAACATGCCCTCCAGCCCGGTCTGGCGGATGGTCGCCGAAACTGCCGAACGAACGCTCGCAGCCTGGGAAGCTCTCGATAAGAAAAGTATATTGATGAAGGGCTCCGCAGCGTCCTCGGCAACTCGATTCTCGGAGTCGCGCAAACGACTCGCGGCGGTCCAGTGCAGGCATTTTTACGATCGCCGGCCACCACGGCGGCCGCTAGGCCTGCGACTGGCAAAATCTGGAGACAATCGATAGAGAATCCGCTGATACCTACATCGCTCGAATCTTGAGGTAGCGGACCAGATCTGGCAGCAATCGTATCGCCGCGAAGATGACGAGCGCCGCACAGACGATGAGAAATATCTTCATGTCGGTCACCGTAGCACCTCCATCAGATATCAAATCACCGCACAGGCGAATGTATATATACAGACAATCACCTGTTTTGCGCCCGGCCTTCGGGTAGGGCGGCCGGGCAATTCCGGCCGGTCCGCCAGTTCGCCGGCAGAAAACCGACAGCGAACCTCTGGTTTAGCTACCATCCGCGCACGGTTCCGCGCTACGGCCCGAAAAAGCGCGTAGTCCTTGCGGACACAGTGGCAAGAGGATCAAACTTGCACCTGAGGGAGCCCCGATGCAGAGTCCTCTTCACCACGCCAAAGCGCCCGGTTTAGCCCTCGTCCCCATTCCTGAAATCCACATTCTGTGGATCACGGCGGGTCTGGGATGCGACGGAGATACGATCGCCATGACCGGTGCGACCCAGCCGAGCATCGAAGATATTCTTTTCGGCGCCATTCCCTGGATTCCCAGGGTTCATCTGCACAATTCGTTTCTGACCTACGACAACGGCGAAGAGTTCATGAATCATTTTCATCGCGCGGCCGACGGCAGCCTCGGCCCTTTTATCCTCGTGATGGAAGGTTCGATTCCAAACGAAAAAAATAAGAAAGAAGGGTATTGGGCGAGCTTCGGTACGGATCGTTCCACCCGACAGCCCATCCTGACCTGCGACTGGATCGACCGGCTCGCACCCAAAGCCTGGGCGGTCGTTGCCGCAGGCACCTGCGCCACCTACGGCGGGATTCACGCCATGGAAGGAAACCCTACCGGCTGCATGGGGCTGGCGGATTATCTCGGCTGGGAATGGCAGTCGTTGGCGGGGATTCCGGTCGTGTGCGTTCCCGGTTGTCCGGTGCAGCCGGACAACTTCATGGAAACGCTTTTGTATCTTCTGCACATGGCGACCGGGCACGCGCCGATGATTCCGCTGGATGAGGCGCTGCGTCCTACGTGGCTTTTCGGCCAGACCGTCCATGAAGGGTGTGACCGCGGCGGCTATTACGAGCAGGCTGAGTTCGCCGATGGGTACGGATCGATCCAGTGCATCGTGAAACTGGGCTGCTGGGGACCGGTTGTGCAATGCAACGTCGGCAAGCGGGGCTGGATGGGTGGCGTCGGAGGATGTCCCAACATCGGCGGGATCTGCATCGGCTGCACCATGCCCGGGTTCCCCGATAAATTCATGCCGTTCATGAATCAACCGCCGGGCTCGCTTCTTTCTTCAAGCGCCGTCTCCACCTACGGGCGCGCGATTCACGCCCTCCGCAGGTTCACGCAGGCTTCGCTCAATAAGGAGCCTTCCTGGAGAAGCCGGCCCACATAAGCGTCGCGAGGGCGTTCGCTTCAAGAATCCACTCGCGAGACAAAAAGCGGTATGCTGGGCGCCCCGGTCTTGGGAGGCCATTGTGTCCTCTGGGTTCGAACCGCTTTCCGGCAGGCGGCGTGATTCGGCCGCACCCGATGTTCCCCAGGACAATTCTTCCGTCGTGAGCGACGCCGAAGCGACCCTCCGGCAGTTAGCCGACGTGTTTCTCGAAAATCGAGCCCGTGAAACTCGGTTCGTCGGTTCAGCCCCCGTGCTCCAGCCTCAGCCTCCCGCTCCGGGGAGGAAATCGCCGCAGATGGAGGCGAGATACCGCGCGCTGGTCGAACAGGTGCCCGCGGTCGTTTTCATGGCCTATCTCGACCGCGGCATCGGCGAAGCGTACGTGAGTCCGCAAATTGAAGCCGCGCTGGGTTTTTCGCAACAGGAGTGGCTGGAAGATCCGGTCCGCTGGTACAGCCACATTCATCCCGACGATAAGCAGCGCTGGAGCGTGGAAGCCGCGGAGATGTTCCTTTCCGGAAAACCGCTCCGCTCCGCCTACCGGGTCATCGCGCGCGACGGCCGCGTCCTCTGGTTTCAGTGCGAAGCCAAAATGATGCGCAATGAGGACGGTTCGCCGTCGTTCATCCATGGTGTCGGCTTCGATATCACCGAACTCAAGCGCGCACAAGAAGCCCTGCAGGAGGAACGCAACGTTCTTTCGGCGATTCTGGATACGGTGGGAGCCCTTGTCGTGGTTCTCGATTCCGGCGGCCGCATCGTGCGCTTCAACCGCGCCTGCGAACAGATGACGGGCTACGCCTTTTCCGAGATCAAGGGCAAGCGCTTATGGGATCTGTTCCAGGCGTCGGAGGAAATCGAAAGTTTCGCCGCGATCTTCAACGAGTCGGCGTCGGAACAGCAGCTCCGCGATTACGAAGGGAACTGGTTGACGCGGGATGGAGTACCACGCTTGGTGGCCTGGTCGAGCACGGTTCTGGGTGGAAATGGCCACTCGCCGAAGCACATCATCGTTACCGGAATCGACATCACCGAACGCAAGAGGCTCGAAAGAGCGATTCTCGAGATCAGCGCTCGCGAACAGCGCCGCATCGGACAGGACCTGCATGACGGTCTCGGCCAACATCTGACCGGCATCGCTTTTATGAGCAAGGTTCTGGAGGAACGGCTGTCCGAGAAAGGCCTGGCGGAGGCAGCGGACGCGCAGAAAATCGTGAAGCTCGTAAACGAGGCAATCAACAAGACCCGGGAGCTGTCGCGCGGCCTTCTTCCGGTGGTGACCGAGGCGCACGGCCTGATGACCGCTCTCCGGCAATGGGCCGTCGAAGTCGAAGACCTATTTCATATCACCTGTCGATTGCATTGCGACGAGCCAGTTCTCATTTCCGATGTGAACAGGGCCACGCACCTGTACCACATCGCTCAGGAAGCCGTGAACAACGCGATCAAGCACGGCAAGCCTCAGAGGATTTCCATCCGCCTCCAGGCGGCCAACGAGGAAGGGACTCTCGTAATCGTGGATGATGGACCGGGAATCGAGAACGTTCCAGCCAATCACACGGGCATGGGTCTCAACATCATGAATTACCGCGCAAGAATGATCGGCGGCTCGCTCGAGCTGGCCCCGAGTCCCGGCGGCGGGACGGCAGTGACCTGTGTCTTTCCTTTACGCAGTTGAAAGTGATATACGGAGAATGTATGGCGACGAAAGCGCAGACCAGGGCCCAGGCAGGCGAGGCCAAAGTGTTTCTCGTGGATGATCATCCGATCGTGCGTCAAGGTCTGGCGTTGCTCATCGATCGCGAGGCGGACCTCGTCGTATGCGGAGAAGCCGATGGGGGCTTCGGAGTACTGCAGGCGATTTCCGATCTTCAGCCCACCATCATCGTTCTGGACATCTCTCTCAACGGCCCCGACGGGCTGGATCTGCTCAAAACGATTCGCATGCGGGATCCAAACCTGCCGGTGCTGGTTCTATCGATGCACGATGAGCTGACCTACGCGGAACGGGCGCTGCGAGCCGGTGCAAACGGCTACATCATGAAGCAGGAAGCGACCGAAAAGGTCCTCGTCGCGATCCGCCGCATTCTTCATGGGGAGATGTATCTGAGTGAGCGGCTCACCAACCGAATGCTTCAGCATTTCATTCGCGGCTCGGCGCCCTCGGCCGAGTCCCCACTGTCGAATTTGAGCGATCGGGAGCTCGAAGTCTTTCGGTTGATTGGTGACGGCCACGCCACGCGTCAAATTGCGGACGAACTGCATATCAGCGTGAAGACCGTCGAGTCCTACCAGGCGCATATCAAAGAAAAACTGGCTTTGCGCAGCGCCCGCGAGCTCGTGCAGCACGCCATCAAGTGGTCTGTGAGCGAAAACCGTCCGTAACCACTGATCCTTCACGTTTTGGCAATCCTCTAAGAAAGTTAGGGGATTGTGCAATACCAGGCCCCTAAAAAGAGGCGGCTAGGCGGATCACCAAGCAGCCCAATCGCAAGCGGGCGCGCACCAACCACATTTATGCCGAAGCGACTAGCAACGCGAGGCACTGGGCAAGCAGGGACACAACGAGCAACGGAACACGGATCCATAACACCCTATCCCAGGACGCCTGTAGCTCTCGAGCATTGTCGAGTCTTTGTCCGGTTTTCGCCGCTTCGGTTTGAATCCGATTAATAGGTTTTGACAAGAGGTTGTAGAGAATGACGAACAGAATCAGCATTAGGAGCGATGCGAGATAGAACCACCGCTGCCCACTCCTGCTTACTACGACGAGCAGGAGGTTGGACAAGATCGCCGAGACGCCCCAGATCGGCATCCGCGCGTCGGCGAACAAGTGAAAAAACCCCATGATTTCGGTTCCAGCAGATGGTGAACCCATTCTGAGAGCGGGTCGGCCGATAATCAAAAAGAACATGTCCGTGCCACACACAACGGCTGTACTTAACATACCAGCCAGAGACACCAGCCAAATCCAATGGTTCATTGTCCTTCCGCCTTTCTAATCGCCGCCGCGCCGATTTGCTGGAATACTTCCAGCCCTCGGATTGGCTCCCCGACGCACACGAGCTTTTCTGCTCGAGGCATTCTTGATCAAGCCTGGCGACCACCCGTCCAGTTGCTTGTATTACGGCCCGATAAGCTTTCGCTCTGGTCAAGCTCCTGGCGGTAGCAGCGTCAGACCGAACGGTCGAGCCAGTTCAATAAGTTGTGGAGGGTTGGGGGCTGGCGAACATTTTGCCACGGCCAAGAAGTACTCCTCTAGTCCGCCGGGAGTGATAACGAATACCAATCGGCTGGGCGTGGACGCCACGTTGCGAAAGCCGTGTGGAATGTTGCGGGGCAAGATCGCGGAGGCACCGGCGGAAACGGTCCGGCGCTCATCTCCGACATGCAACTCGTAGCGACCGTCCAGAATATAAAATATCTCGTCCTCATGTGAATGGATGTGACGCGGTGGACCCCAACCAGGCGGTGCAACCTGCTCGATCACTGTATACCGTCCTCCAGTACCGGCGGCGTTGGCGATCAGACGCATTGTGGTCCCGAGCATCGTGAAGGTGGGCCCACCGCCGGCATCCGTCAGAATCGGATGAAAAGGCGGTGCGGCGAAACCGGCCATAGCGTCTACCCTCATCTTGGATTCACTCATCGGTTTAAGCTCCTTCCTTGATTGATGCTGCAGATTGTCTCTTCGTAATGCTCATAGCCGGGAGCTGGGGTCGCCGGCCAGACGTTGCGCGCTTGGAACACGATCCTCAAACGCCGCGATGCTGCCGCTCGAATTCTTTCCCGTAATCAGAAAGGGAACCAACTTCCTTCTTCGCCTCACCGTCGACAAGAACGATCACAGGCATTCCTCTCAAATGGCATGGATCAAAAAGAGGCCAACGACGAGCATCATCGCGCAGGTTACGCCATGAATGGAGAACGCCCGCGACTTCGACCCGCCCGACCCCAGAATGATTGACATGTCGCCAAAAGGGATGACGGCTTCAACGAGTAGAATTACGCCTACGAGCCGCGTGTCCGCGGTCAGCATCATGGTCAGCACGATCAATCCAGCTACGACGTCCCGAATTCCTTTCGGACGTAGCCAGGCACGAGTGGCAGCATCGGATGCAGGCGGCTTTAGACCAAATGTTCCTGAGATTCGTTCAGGAGATACAAGGTAGAAACAGCCGATAACGATGATCCCCACGGCGATGACAGACGCCACAACCAGCGGAATAGCGTTGAGCATACAATGTTTCCTCCCTGGAACTTCCAGCAACGCTATCTTTGATGCGACACCTCGTTGCGCCCGGCGCGAGACTGCGCTTTTCTTAAAGCTGCCTTTTGCCGCCTCGTGGTTTCGGCAAGTCCTGTAAAGTCGGCGAGATGATTGGTAGGAGCGGTGGGGATCGAACCCACCCTATATCTCCGCGCTCTAACGTGACGGTCGGGATCACCCTAGGGGAATCCCCGGTCGCCTCGGGGAATCCCCGATAGCGAAAATAGCAAGCCCCTGCTTGAGAGGGCTCTCCTGAAGTTGTATTCGGTTAGCGAGCTCGGGACCCGTCGGTTCCGAGTTTCAGTCGTCGTGTCGTTCGTGGCTGTGACCACGGGCGGACGCGACCAAGGAGATTCCCCTCATGGCAGCTGAATCTGTTCCCTACGGTCGCTCCACTCAGAAGCCTTCTCCGGTATCGGACATTCACATCGTGTGGATGACCTCCGGCCTCGGGTGTGACGGAGACTCCGTCTCCATTACGGCGGCAACGCAGCCGAGCATTGAAGACGTGATACTCGGCGCGATACCGGGCCTGCCGAAGGTCCATCTGCACAATCCCGTCCTTGCCTACGAGTGCGGCGACGACTTCCTGAAGTTTTGGTATCAGGCCGCGGATGGGAAGCTCAATCCGTTCGTGCTGGTGGTCGAAGGCTCGATCCCGAATGAAAAAATCAAGAAAGAGGGTTACTGGGCCGCGCTTGGTACGGACACGAAGACCGGACAGCCCATCACCACCAATGAATGGATCGATCGCCTGGCGCCGAAGGCACTGGCCGTCGTCGGTTGTGGCACTTGCGCCACTTACGGCGGCATTCACGCGATGGCCGGAAATCCGACCGGGGCGATGGGCTTAGCGGACTATCTGGGCTGGGATTGGCGCTCGGTAGCGGGCCTGCCGGTCGTCAATGTCCCGGGCTGTCCCGTGCAGCCCGATAATTTCATGGAGACACTGCTCTACCTTCTCTATCAGGTGGCGGGCCTTGCGCCCATGATTCCACTCGATGATCAATTGCGCCCCACCTGGCTTTTCGGCAAGACCGTCCACGAGGGTTGCGACCGCGCGGGGTACTACGAACAGGGCGATTTCGCGGAGGTCTATGGATCGCCGAAATGCATCGTGAAACTGGGATGCTGGGGGCCGGTTGTGAACTGCAATGTCCCCAAGCGGGGTTGGATGGCAGGTTTGGGCGGTTGCCCCAACGTCGGCGGTATCTGCATCGGCTGCACAATGCCTGGATTTCCTGACAAGTTCATGCCCTTCATGGACGCACCCCCAGGATCGCACGTTTCCGCCGGCAGCATTGGCATCTACGGGCGCACGATTCGCGCGCTTCGCTCGATCACGAATTCCACGGTTAATAAAGAACCCAAGTGGCGCCACCCCGGTTCGCAACTGACCACGGGCTACCACCCGCAGGTCCAATAAGAGGAGAGCCAACCATCATGAGCACAATCGCCGGAACGATGAAGGATTCTCCTTCGAAGTCCAGGAACCTGGTCGAGATGAACTGGGATCCGATCACGAGGATTGTCGGCAGCCTGGGAATCTTCACGAAGATCGATTTTGAGAATCACCAAGTCGCCGAATGCCACAGCACCTCGTCGATCTTCCGGGGTTACAGCATCTTCATGAAGGGCAAAGATCCCCGGGACGCGCACTTCATCACCAGCCGCATCTGCGGGATTTGTGGCGACAACCATGCCACCTGCGCCACCTACGCCCAGAACATGGCCTTCGGCATCCGGCCCCCGGCCATGGCCGAATGGATCGTGAACCTCGGGGAAGCCGCCGAGTACATGTTCGACCACAACATCTTTCAAGACAATCTCGTCGGGGTGGACTTCTGCGAACAGATGGTCAAGGAGACGAATCCAAAAGTTCTCGATAAAGCGGAAAAGACCATGGCGCCGCATTCGAACCTCCACGGATTCCGGACGATTGCCGACATCATGCGGGCGCTGAATCCGTTCACCGGCGCGTTCTACCGGGAGGCGCTGCAGGTCAGTCGTATGACCCGCGAGATGTTCTGCTTGATGGAAGGGCGGCACGTGCATCCCTCGACGCTCTATCCGGGCGGCGTCGGTACCGTGCCGACGATTCAGCTCTTCACCGATTACCTCGTGCGGCTGATGAAGTACGTCGAGTTCATGAAGAAGGTCGTGCCGCTGCACGACGACCTGTTCGATTTCTTCTATGAAGCGCTTCCGGGATACGAAAAGGTCGGTCAACGCCGCGTCCTGCTGGGCTGTTGGGGTTCGTTCAACAATCCTGCGGTTTGCGACTACACCTACAAGAACATGTCGCAGTGGGGCAAGGCGATGTACGTCACACCCGGAGTCGTCGTCGACGGCAAGCTCGTCACGAACGATCTGGTTGACATCAATCTCAATATCCGCATTCTGCTCGGGAGCTCCTACTACGACGACTGGAAGGGCTCGGAAACGTTTGTTAAGAACGACCCCCTTGGAAATCCGGTCGACCAGCGCCATCCCTGGAACCAAACGACCTTGCCCAAGCCGCAAAAGAGAGACTTTGCAGGGAATTACACGTGGGTGATGTCGCCGCGCTGGTTCGATAAACGGACGGGCGATCATCTGGCGCTCGACACGGGTGGCGGCCCGATCGCACGATTCTGGGCAACCGCCCTGGCCGGCATCGTCGACATCGGCTACATCAAGGCCACGGGACACAGCGTCAAGATCTATCTCCCCAAGACCGCGTCGCTGCCAGAAGTCGAATTCGAGTGGAAGATCCCGAAATGGAGCAATGCCATTGAACGCGATCGCGCTCGGACATATTTCCAGGCGTATGCCGCGGCGGCGGCGCTCTATTTCATGGAGCAGGCGCTTGCCGAACTTCATGCGGGCAGAACCAGAACCTGGACAGATTTCAAAGTTCCGGAAGAAGCCATCGGCTGCGGGTTCCACGAGGCCGTACGCGGCGTGCTTTCGCATCACGTCGTGATTCGCGGAGGCAAGATCGCCAACTACCACCCCTACCCACCCACCCCGTGGAACGCGAACCCCCGCGATAGCTACGGCACGCCGGGGCCGTACGAAGACGCGGTACAGAACACGCCGATCTTTGAGGAAAACGGCCCCGACAAGTTCAAGGGAATCGACATCATGCGTGCGGTGCGCAGCTTCGATCCGTGCCTGCCTTGTGGCGTCCACATGTACCTGGGCAACGGGAAGACGCTTGAGACGCACCACTCGCCGATGTTCGGCCTTCAACCCGAGGCGAAGTAGCGAGAAGAGCCGGACCGACAGCCGGCCAGCGGGGAAGACTGGCTGATCTTCTCGTAGAACTGTCGCACCAGGGAAGGCCCGAGATGCCCGAACAGAAAGAGGTTCAAAAGCGGATCGAGGCCGTTGAGGGCCTGATCCGGGAAATCGAAAGCCTTCCGGACCCCGCGGCCCGCAGCCTCTCAAAGCAGCTCGTTCAGTCGCTGATGGACCTTCACAGCGCCGGTCTTGAACGTATGCTCGAGATTGTCCATCGCATGGGTGAGATGGGACAGCGCGTGATCGACGACCTCGGTCGAGATGAACTGGTACGAAGCCTGCTGCTGCTCTACGGCCTTCACCCTTTGGACCTTCCGACGCGTGTGGTCGAAGCTTTGGAAAAAACCCGTCCCTACCTTCGTTCGCACGGCGGGAATGTCCAACTCGTTGGCGTAACGGATGCAGGATGTGTCACGCTGCAGCTGGAAGGAAGCTGCCACAGCTGTCCGTCTTCGGCCGTCACGCTGCAGTCGACCGTCGAGCAAGCCATCTATGACGCGGCGCCGGATGTCACCGAGATCATCGTAGAAGGAGCGGTTGAGAACGCCGGCGCCGCTGCTGCGTTCCTGCCACTTGCACAACTCGGAGGCCGCAATGATGTTTCGCAGCCCGCTCGAGCTTCCCTAGGTCACACGGACTGGCGGGACGTCAGCGGTCTTGAGACCATTCCTGCCGGGGTCCTCGAACAGCACGAGATCGGCGGCCAATCCGTTCTCCTGTGCAAGGTGAATGAAGACTTCTACGCCTACGGCGTCACATGTCCCGGATGCGGGCAGCCCCTCGCGGGCGGAATGCTCGACAAGGAAGTCTTGGCCTGTCCCACGTGCAAGCAACGATACGATCTGGTGCACGCTGGACGGGGCATTGATGTCTCAACGCTCCACCTCAATCCCATACCGCTGCTCCGGGAAAACGGTCGCGCTCGGGTTGCTATTGTTTCTCAGGCGCCAGGGAGCGCTCGATAACCGTGTCGTCCTCCGAAATTCTCCGGAAAAGCGGCCCGCTTGCGAACCTGCGACAGTTCGCCCGCGAGCGAACCGAGGTCGAGATCTGCGAAATGTGCAGCCGGGAACTGGCGCCGGAACATCAGCACCTGATCGAGCCCGACAGGAGAAAGCTGGTTTGCGCATGCGATGCGTGCGCGGTTCTTTTCGCCTCTCAGGCGGGAACGAAGTTTCGTAGAGTGCCTCGGCGCATCCGATTTCTTCCCGATTTCCGAATGTCGGACAGTGAATGGGACAGCTTGATGCTCCCCATCGAAATGGCATTCTTCTTCAACAGTTCACCGCAAGGCCGCGTCATTGCGTTCTATCCGAGTCCAGCGGGCGCCACCGAATCGCTGCTCGCGCTCGAGACCTGGAACCAGGTCGTGGCCGAAAATCCCGTATTGGCCGACATGACGCCCGACGTGGAAGCGCTGCTGGTGAATCGCGTGGGCGCCGCTCGTGGCGTAGGCGCCCAGTATTACGTCGCGCCCATCGATGAATGCTACAAGCTGGTTGGGCTGATCCGGATGCACTGGCACGGCCTCTCGGGCGGGACCCAGATGTGGAGAGAAATCTCCTCCTACTTTTCGGCTCTCCGGGAAAGAGCCGAACTGCCCAAGGAGTCTCGGAATGCCTGACCTGAGTTTCTCGATCGAAGGCGCCGAATCCGTGTCGTATGCGGCAGCCCCGCTGCTCGCGTTCAAGCTGCGACTGAGGAATACACCCGCCGAGGAGAGGATTCACACGGTTGCTCTTCGCGCGCAGATTCAGATCGACGTCGCGCGGCGCCACTACAGTCCCCAGGAGCAGGCCGAGCTCGTCGATCTGTTCGGCAGCCCGGACCGATGGAGCAAGACCCTCCGCACCATGCTCTGGACGCACGCAAGCGTGGTCGTCCCTCAATTTCAGAATGAAACTCTCGTCGACCTGCCCGTGCCGTGCACCTTCGACTTCAACGTGGCGGCCACAAAATACTTTCATGGACTCAAAGACGGAGATCTGCCGTTGATATTCCTCTTCAGCGGGACGGTTTTTTATCAAGAGGAAGGCGAGCCGCTCCAAGTCGCACCCATCTCCTGGGACAAGGAAGCGAAATTCAGACTCCCCGTCAGCGTTTGGCACGACCTCATCGAAGGCTACTACCCCAATAGCGCCTGGCTCAGTCTGCGCCGCGATGTGTTCGATCGGCTTCATCAGTACAAAGTTCGCTGCGGCATTCCGACCTGGGAACAAACTCTCGAGCGTGTGCTGGCGGTGGTTGAGGAAACGGCTCAGTCATGAATTCCAAGCTCCTCGAGAGCATTGCGGACGCGGTTCTCTACGAAGGGTACATGCTCTACCCCTACCGCCCGTCCGCGGTCAAGAACCGGCAACGATGGAATTTTGGCGTCGTCTACCCCCCATCGCACTGCGATCTCCAGAAGGGTAGCGATTCTTGCTTCATGCAAACGCAGTGCCTCGTCCGTGGTACTCGATCTACGGTCGTCCGGATCAAAGTTCGGTTTCTGCGCGCCGTCTCGCGCCAGATAGGGAAGCCGCCGGCTCCGGTCGCCCCGGCAGGTGCTGAGCCGGAACTTCAGATCGTCGAAACACTCACTGTCGGGAACAAAACGCTTCAGTCCTGGCAGGAGGCAATCGAATCGGAGGTCGCCGTTCCACCTGCGCGGATAGCGGATATTCTCGAGTTACCCCGCATAGAGGCCTTCGAGTTTTCGGGCTCCCGCGAATTGGAACCGGTTCCCGGCGACGACGGTTTGACCGTTGCATTCGTGGTTCGAACGCGTGAAACCATTCGCGGAAGCGTTGAATTGAGAGCGGAAGAATGCGCCGAAGGCCACTTCAGAGTGACGGCGGTAGTTTCAAATCTAACCCCATGGGAGGAACCCGCGACCGTGCCGCGGGAACAAGTGCTGTTGAGGTCGCTTCTCTCGACACACACAATTCTGAGCGTCAGCGGGGGTGAATTCGTCTCGCTGACCGACCCACCGCCGGATGTAGAGAAACTCGTATCGGAGTGCAAAAACATCGGGACCTGGCCGGTTCTGGTCGGTGAAGATCATGTGAAAGACGCCATGCTGTCGTCGCCGATTATTCTCTACGACTACCCGCAGATTGCCCCGGAAAGCCCCGGCGCGCTTTTCGACGGGACTGAAATCGATGAAATCCTGGCTCTGCGCATCCTCACGTTGAGCGAGGACGAGAAGCGGGAAATTCGCGAAACCGACGCGCGAGCCCGTGAAGTATTGGAACGCACCGAGATGATGCCCGAGGAACATTTTCTGAAGCTGCACGGTGTCCTGCGAGGAATGAAGCCGGCCACCGACGGTGGCGAGGAACCTACACGCGAGGGCGGGCAATGAACGAGTGGGAATGGCACTTGCTCGAAGACAAGCCTTCGATTGAGAGCGTCACGATCGCCGGCACCGAGGTTCGGACGGGCGACCGCGTGCGCCTGCGCCCGAGGAAAGGCGGCGACGTGTTCGACATCGCGCTTGCCGGGAAGATTGCCACGGTCGAATCGATCGAACAGGACTACGAGGGCCAGCTTCATATTTCGGTTGTGGTGGACGACGATCCCGGCCGCGACATCGGGATGATGCGCCAGCCAGGCCACCGATTTTTCTTCAGCGCGGCCGAAGTGGAGCCGGTGGAGCAAGGCGTGTCGCCCAAGCCGAGCGACACCAAGCCCCTCACCGTGCTCGTCGCCGGAATCGGCAATATTTTTCTGGGCGATGATGCGTTCGGAGTGGAAGTCGTCAATCGGTTTGCAGGCCGCCCGCTTCCCGAGGGCGTTCGCGTAATCGACTTCGGTATCCGGGGCTTTGATCTTACCTACGCATTACTCGACGGCGCCGACGTCACGATTCTTGTCGATGCCTGCCCGCGCGGCGGCGCGCCGGGCGATCTCTATGTCGTAGAACCGGACTTGAATTCGCTCGGTGGGGCCGGGAAGTCGGACGCCGCCGTGGACGCCCACGGCATGAACCCGATGAACGTACTCCGGGCTGCCCAAGCGATGGGCGGCCCGCTCAAGAAGATCCTTTTGATTGGCTGCGAACCCCAGACGTTTGGACCCGAAGAGGGCCATATGGGGCTCAGCGAGCCCATGGCCTTGGCGGTCGAGCCGGCCGTTGCTTTGCTCGAGTCCGTTGTGAAACGGACACTCGGGGGTGAATGGCCGGTAGCAGGAAGCTGATGCGGTAAGCCGAAAGGGAGGATTTATGGATGCTCAGTTGACGAAGCAGGAGAACAACGGACAGTCGGCCGACAAAGACATGCTTTATCTGCTCGGCGGCGCGGCTCTGGTCGTCTTCGGGGCCGGGCTCATTCTTTCAAACCCCGTGGTTCGCAAATATATGGGCCAATTGGGCGTCGGCAATCTCGCAAAGGACCTGATGCCGGATATCGACCGCTATCTCAAGCTGCGGTCGATGTAGGCGCGAGAAAGCAAAACCCGGGCCCCGTCTGTTGCTCCTCGATGCGGTGGTACGGTTCCGCGTCTTCAGGAGGAAACTTCGATGGAGGCTCAAGCTCGTTTCGTCTTCGATCCAAAGGCCAGTCAGTTCACGGCCCATGCTTTTGCCAGCGGTTTGGTGGCGGTAGTGGCACACAACCCGAAGTTCGCGATCCGGGAATTCTCGGGCGAGGCGACATTCGCCGTCGGGACCCTCGAGCGGGCCGCGGTGAAAATGAAGATCAAGTCTCAATCGCTCCACTTGTTGGACGAAGTGAGTGAGTACGATCGGACGGAGATCCAGCGCGTTACGTTCGAGGAAGTGCTCAACGCGAGAGCCTTTCCGGACATTCTATTTGAGAGCATTCAAGTGCGAGCCAACAAGATTAGCGACAATTTATATGCCACGTCGATGCAGGGCAATCTGACGCTTCGTGGCGTAACGCGCCCGCTCAGTTTTCCGGCGCAGGTCGTCGTGGGCGACGACAGCCTGCGCGGATACGGGGACTTTACGATCCGCCAAACGGAGTACGGAATCGAGACAGCCTCCATCGCCGGCGGCACGCTGAAGATGAAGGACGAAGTAAAAATCGCATTTTTCATCATCGCGCGAAAAGAAGGGTGATCGACATGTCGGGAGCCATGGGAGCGAGAATGTCAGCACAGGATGCCGTGGTGCGCTATCAGGTCGATCCTGGAATAGGCCGGTTTACGGTCAAGGTTCTCGCCTCAGGGCTTTTGTCGATGATGGGCCACAATCCCACGATTGCCGTCGGCAACTACTCGGGCGAAGCCAGCGCTGCTGCCGACACTCTCGATCGGGCCTTCTTCCGCATGACCGTCCAGCCGGACTCTCTCACCGTTACCGACGATATCAGCCAGAAAGACAAGCTCGAAATCGAATCCAGGATGAAGCAGGAAGTACTCGAGACCGCGCGGTATCCCTCGATCGGTTTTGAGAGTTCGGCGATCACGGCGTCCAAAATCGGAGAGAGCAGTTTCGCCGTCAAGGCTCTTGGAAACGTGTCGCTGCACGGTGTCTCGCGCATCCAAACCATCGTCGCCCAGGTAGCGTTGAGCGGCGACACCCTGCGCGCCTTTGGGGAATTCTCGCTGCGGCAGACCGACTTCGGGATCCCCTTGGTTTCCGTCGCGGGCGGAGCGCTGAAAGTGAAAGACGAAGTGAAGATTTCCTTCGATATTACGGCTCGAAAGCGGGAGTAGAGCCATGCATTTTGCAGATCCCGCGAGCGGGAATTCGAGTGGAGGATGTCCTATGTGTCTGGCGATACCGGGGAAAATCATCGAAATCTCGTCGGAGAACCGAAACTCGGCTCTCGTTGAAGTCGTCGGCGTCCGGCGCCACGTCGATCTGGGCCTGCTCGAGGACGATAAGCCGATTCCTGGCGACTGGGTTTTGATTCATGTGGGCTATGCCATGAGCAAGATCAGCGAACGGGACGCCGCCGAGCAGATGCGCACGCTCGAAATGCTGGGTGAGAGCGAAGCCGCGATCCAGGAAATTCGAGGGTATGGTTTGGAAGAGACTGAAGCAAACCCGGACCCCCCTCGTGAAATTGCTCGCACGCCGGCAAACGTCCGCGAGGGCAATCGAGAGCCGTCAGGGGACGCACGATGAAATACGTGGACGAATTTCGAAGACCGGAGCTCGTCAGCAAGACGGCCGAGGAAATCCGGCGCCTCGCCGATCCCAGCCGCCACTACCGTTTGATGGAAGTCTGCGGCGGGCATACGCACGCCATTTACC
>JBAVUW010000074.1:0-11136 GCA_049696975.1 Candidatus Acidiferrales bacterium
GCGCGCTCCAGGCCGCGCTGGTCGGCGGCGCGATTTTCTGCGCGGCGCACGCGGCAAAAGCAGCCGCGACCACGCCCGAGGCCTGCGCCACGCTGCGCACACACGGAAAGACCGCGGAAGCCCACGCCTGCTACGAATCGCTCTCCCAGCAGCGCGATCCCTACCTCCGCGCCGAAGGCTACTGGGGCCTGAAAATGTATCGCCAGGCCAACGATCAATTCCGCCAGGCGGTCGCGCAATCCGACGCCAACCCGCTCTACCGCGTCCGTTGGGGCCGCCTGCTGCACGAGCGTTTCAACAACACCGACGCAGACAATCTTTTCAAGGAAGCGCTCCAGCGCGACCCCAAAAACGCGCAAGCCTATCTCGGCCTCGCGCTCGTCAGCGCCGATGGTTTCGACAACGCCGCAATCGACTGGGATGCGAAGGCGCTCGCGCTCGATTCCAACCTGGTTGAGGCGCACGAGCTGATGGCAAATCTCGCGCTGGAAGATTCCGCCACGGACGCTGCTGTGAAAGAAGCGGACGCCGCGATCGCCTTATCCGGAGAGGCGCTCGATGCCATGGCGATCCACGCGGCGGTGGAAGTGCTCGCCGATCGCCCGCCCGACGCCTGGTTTGATAAAATCCGCAGCGTCAATCCGCACGACGGCGAGGCCTACGCCCTGGTAGCCCATCATCTGATCCTGAATCGCCGCTACGAAGATGGCATCGTCTACTACCGCAAAGCCATCGAGCTTGATCCCGAAGATTGGTCAGCCCATTCCGAGCTCGGTATCAACCTGATGCGCCTCGGCCAGGAGGATGAACCGCGCCGCGAGCTCGAGCTTTCCTACGCCAACGATTACCGCGATGCCGCCACGGTCAACAGTCTCCGCCTGCTGGACAGCTACAAGAACTTCGTCACCTTCAAGGACGGCACCCTGACCCTGAAACTTCAAAAGAAGGAAGCCGACCTGCTCCATCCCTACGTCGAAGCGGTAGCGAAAAAAGCGATGGCCACGTACGAGGCAAAATACAAATTCAAGCTGCCGGGCCCCGTGCAGGTCGAAGTCTATCCGGACCACGAGGATTTCGCGGTGCGCACGCTCGGCATGCCCGGTCTCGGGGCGCTCGGCGTTACGTTCGGCGAAGTGGTCGCCATGGACAGCCCGTCGGGCCGCAAGCCGGGCGATTTCAACTGGGCCAGCACGTTGTGGCACGAGATGAGCCATGTTTACATTCTCACGATGACGAATCATCGCGTGCCCCGTTGGTTTGCCGAGGGCCTCGCCGTTCACGAGGAAACGCAAGCCTCGCCCGAGTGGGGCGATCGCGTGACACCCGAAATCCTGCTCGCCATCCGCGATAAAAAGCTTCTGCCGATCAGGGATCTCGATCGCGGGTTCGTCCGCCCGGAATACGAAGCGCAGGTGATCGTCTCCTATTACCAGGCGGGCCAGATTTGTGATTACATTCAAAGCCGCTGGGGCTCCGACAAGCTGCTCGAGATGGCCCACTCGTTCGCCAAAGTTCAACCCACCGCGGACGTGATCCAGCAGGATCTCGGTGTCTCGGCCGCCGACTTCGACAAACAATTTCTGGCCTGGCTCGCCGGCAACGTGGGAAAGACCGCGGCGAATTTCGACGACTGGCGTAAGAGCCTGAAAGAACTCGCCGAGGCGGCCCAGGAGCACCACAACGACGACGTGATCCAGCAAGGCCAGCGGGTTCGCGACCTCTATCCCGACTATGTATATGATGCCAACGCCTACGAATTCCTCGCCCAAGCATACGAAGCCGAAGGAAACAAAAAGGCCGCCGCCGCGGTGCTGACAGAGTACGAAAAGCGCGGCGGCCACGATCCGGACACGCTCAAGGAGCTCGCGTCTCTGGAAGATGGTTTGGGAAACCCGGCAGATGCCGCGGCAACCCTGAACCGCCTCAATGATATCTACCCCAGCGACGAACAGCTCCATCGCCGTCTGGGGGACTTGTGGCTCGCGCAGAACAACTATCCGGGTGCGATCCGCGAGTACTCCTCCGTGGTCGCCATGCATCCTATGGACGAGGCTTCGGCGCACCTCAATCTAGCGCAAGCGTATCTGGCCGCAGGACAGACGGACAAAGCCAAGGAGAACGTCCTCGAAACCCTGGAAGCTGCGCCCGATTACCGTCCGGCGCAAAAGCTGCTTTTGCAGTTGGAAGACGACAACAAGGGGAAATAGACGATGGCCGCACCTGCTGAAGCGAATATGGACGCCGCGGCGCTGCAGAAGCGCATCGAGCGCTTTCGTTCCGTCCGCGACGCAATCCTCGCGCAGATCCGTGAGGTCATCGTCGGTCAAGACGACGTGCTCGACCAGATCATCATCGGTTTGTTCGTCGGCGGCCACTGCCTGATCACCGGGCTTCCCGGCACCGCGAAGACCCTGATGGTCCGCACGATCTCGCAAACGCTGGGCCTGGAGTTCCGGCGCATTCAGTTCACGCCCGACCTGATGCCGTCCGACATCACCGGCACCGACATCATCGAGGAAGATCCGGCCACCGGCCGCCGCCGCTGGACGTTCGTACCCGGTCCGATTTTCGGCAATATTCTGCTGGCCGACGAAATCAACCGCACGCCTCCCAAGACGCAGTCCGCGCTGCTCGAAGCGATGCAGGAGCATTCCTGCACGGTTCGCGGCAACCACTACACCCTGCCGGCGCCGTTTTTCGTACTGGCCACGCAGAACCCCATCGAGCTCGAGGGCACCTATCCGCTGCCGGAAGCGCAACTCGATCGCTTCCTTTTCAACACGGTGCTCGATTATTTGAGTGCGAGCGACGAAGTAAAGGTTGTCGACCTGACCACCGCCACGCGCGTCCCCGAAGTGACCGCGGTGACCGATGCCGCGGAAATCCTCGATTTTCAGCAGCTCGTTCGCATGGTGCCCGTGGCGGAATCGCTCGCGGCACATGTGGTGAGCCTGGTGCGCGCCACGCGCCCGAAAAACGCCGAAGCGCCGGATTTCGTGAAGAAATATGTGAACTACGGAGCCAGCGTGCGCGCCGCTCAATTCATCGTCCTGGCGGCCAAGGCCCGCGCGCTTTCGCGGAATCGCTACCACGTGGCCACGGAAGATATCGTCGCCCTGGCGCTCCCGGTGTTGCGGCATCGCATCCTGCTGAACTTCCACGCCGAATCCGACCGCATCGATACGGACGACATTCTTCGAAGACTGATCGAGCACGTGCCTCCTCCGAAGGGAGCCTGATCGTGCAGCGCTTTCTCGATCCTGCGGTCCTGGCGGAAATTTCAAGCCTCGACCTCATCGCCCGGACCGTTGTCGACGGTTTTGTCGCCGGGCTTCACCGCTCGCCGGACCTCGGTTTCAGCCAGGAATTCGCAGAGTACCGCGCCTATACGCCGGGCGACGATCTGCGCCACGTGGACTGGAACGTGTTTGCGCGAACCGAACGCGCCTACCTGAAAAAATATCGCGGCGAGACGAATAGTCAGCTCACCGTGGTTCTCGATGCGAGCAATTCAATGAATTTCAGCTCGCACCGGGTGACCAAGATCGATTACGCCCGCTTTATCGCCGCTTCGATTTTCTATCTTGCGATTCACAATCAGCGCGATGCCGCCGGCCTGATTGTCTTCGACGACGAAGTGCGCAACTACATTCGCCCGTCCACGCGGCAGGGTCAGGTGAGCCGCCTGCTGCACGGGCTGGAGCTGGCCGAGCCTCGCGCGCGGACCGATTTCGCCAAGCCCATGGTTCATTTTCAGGAATTTCTGCGCCGCCGCGGCTTGGTGCTGGTGATTTCGGATTTTTACGAGGCGCCGGAGCGGATCATTCGTACGATCGAGCCGCTGCGATTTCATGGCAACGAAGTCGTGCTGTTTCACGTGCTTGATCCGCGAGAGCTGCGTCCCGGGCTCGACAAGCCGGTGATTCTGGTAGACCTTGAAACCCGCGACGAGATCGAAGTGACGCCCGATTACGCGCGCGACAGCTACCACGCAAAGATCGAGTCTCACATTTCAAAGCTGGGCGACGCAGCACGCAGCGCCGGGATGGATTATCACCTGCTCGTCACCGACCGTCCGCTCGATGGCGCTTTGCGAGAGTATCTCGCGATTCGGCAGGGGAGGAACTGATGGGATTTCTCGCTCCCTGGTTCCTGGCGGGCGCCGCCCTGATCGGTCTGCCGCTTTACCTGCATCTCCTGCGGCGGCATACCACTACTCCGCAAAAATTCAGCTCGTTGATGTTTTTCGAGCGGCGCACGCAGAGCTCGATCCGCCACCGGCGTTTTCATTATTTGCTGCTGCTTTCGCTCCGGCTCGCTGTATTGCTGCTGGTTGCTCTGGCTTTTGCGAATCCCTATTTCAAGCGGACGGCTGTTGCGGCGGCGGGCGACAAGCAGCTACTCCTGGTTCTCGACGATTCGTTCAGCATGCGCGCCGGCACTCGGCTGGCCGATGCCAAGCGCGAGGCTGAATCGGTTCTGGCCTCGCGCAGCGGTTCCACGCGCGCGCAGGTCGGGGCGCTCCGCTCGCGGCTGCAGGTCTTGACGCAGCCCATTCAGGATTCCGGCGCGCTGCGCGCCGCCATTGAAAGCATCGAGCCCGGCGATTCTCGCTCGAATTTCGCCGAGCTGTCTCGCGCCGCTCGTTCGCTGTCTGAAGGCACCCGTGCGCCGATCGAGCTTCACTTCTTCAGCGACATGCAGAAATCGTCCATGCCGGGCAGCTTTTCCGAGCTGTCGCTGCCGCCCGGCATCACTCTCGTCCTCCATCCCGTGGCGAGGAGCACCCAGCCGAATTGGACGGTTGAATCGGTCCGCGCGCCCGGACGGGTGTCCGACACGAAGAAAGCGCGCGTGGACGCCACCATCGCCGGCTACGGCACTCCCGCCGCCACGCGCACCGTCTCGCTCGTCGTAAACGGCAAAAAGCTCGCCAGCCAGAATGCCGAAGTCCCCGCCGGAGGCCGCGCGAACGTCGAATTTCAATCGCTCGACGTGCCCTACGGCTTCAGCCGCTGCGAAGTGCGTATCGATTCTGCCGACGGGTTGCCGGCCGACGACGCATATCTTTTCTCTGTGGAGCGATCCGATCCCCAACCGGTCTTACTCGTGCACGAATCGTCCGACACGCGTTCACCCGTCTACTTCGGCTCGGCGCTTGGCTCGGTGGCGGATTCTTCTTTCTCTTTCGAATCGCTCACGGTCGATCGCGCCGCAAACATCCCGCTCACCAAATACGCATTCGTTGTGCTCTCAGATCTCGGGGCGCTGCCGTCACAACTTGAAAACGATCTCGTGCGGTATGTCCAGGGCGGGGGAGGAGTCCTGATCGCAGCCGGCACGTCCACAGGCCACCGGTCGCGCATTCCCGTCTCCCAGCAAAACATTCTCTCCACACACGACTACTCGCGGGACGCCGCGCGATACCTCACCACCGGCGACACCGACACCTCGCATCCGTCGATGGCAAATAGCGAGCATTGGTCCGGCGCCAAGTTTTACTACGCCGTCGCGGTCGATCCTTCTGACTCGCGCGTGGTCGCCCGGCTAGCCGATCAAACGCCGCTGCTGCTCGACAAGAAAATCGGCGAAGGACACGTGTTAGTCCTCGCCACAGGGCTCGACAATCTGACGAACGATCTGCCCGTTCAACCGGTCTTCGTCCCATTCGTGAAACAGACGGCGCTCTATCTGTCCGGCACGGCGGACCGCGCCCACTCGAGAATCGTCGACTCCAGCCTGGAGCTGCGTACATCCAAGGACCAGGCCGTCAGCGTCGAAATAGTGGACCCGGCCGGCCGGCGACCGCTTTCGCTTCAGGAAGCATCCACGGCCGAGTCCTATCCGCTCACAAGGAGCGGATTTTACGATGTTCGGCTCGCGAACGGACGTCGCGATCTCGTCGCCGTGAATCCGGACCGCCGCGAGTCGAATCTCGAGGTTGTCCCGGACGACGATCTGGCCCTCTGGCGCGGCGGTGGCGAGGGGCAGCAAGCGGCAGCCGCGATCGCCGAATCAGAACCGGCGAAGCCGCGCAGCCTTTGGTGGTACGCTATGTTTTTGGTGCTGCTGGCCGGCGTCGCGGAATCGGTGGTCGCGAGCCGCTATCTGGCCACACAACGGGAAGAGCCGCAGACGGGCCACGACTGAGCCATGACCGCGCGTCAACAGCTCGAAACGTACCTCGAGCAACTCGAACGCCGCTTGAGAATCCGCACGAGCCTGCGCGGCGCCGCAATTCTCGCTTCTTCTGCTCTCGCCACCACCGTCGTACTCGTGCTCATCGCCAACGCCCTGAGGTTTTCAGGTGCCAGCTTGACGGGCGCGCGCGTCGTGCTCTATCTCGTGATCGCGGCCTCGGTGGCCTTCGGTTGCGTCGTTCCTTTGCTGCGAATGAATCGCCGTCGCAGCGCCTGGGAAGCCGAAACCCTCGTGCCCGATTTCGGGCAGCGTCTGGTAACCCTCGCTGAGCGCGAAGGTCAGGCGCAAGGCGCATTCGCCGAGCTGCTGGCCGCCGACACTCTGAAAATCGCCCGGCGCGCCGAGGCCACCCAGCTCGTGCCGAATCGAAAGCTGTTGATCTCGCTCGGCACAGCCCTTGCGTCGCTTGGCGTGCTGATCTGGATGATCGTGGCCGGCCCCGGATTCCTCGGCTACGGAGCCGCACTGCTCTGGGCCGGCCATGCCGGAGCCGCTCCACTCTACGACCTTCGCGTCACTCCGGGCGATGCCACGGTGCGGCGAAATTCCGATCAGCTCATCAGCGTCGAGCCGCGCGGCATTCAAACCGACGACCTGCGCATCTACGCTCGTTACGAAAGCACCTCGAAGTGGGACCAGCTTCCGATGCAGCCACAGCCCGGCACGTCGAATTTCCAGTTTGTCTTTGCCGGTCTGCCCGAAGGCGTCGAGTACTATGTCGAAGCGGGTCAGCTCCGCTCGCCCCACTTCCACATTCGCGTCACCGACGTTCCCGCCGTGAAGCAGATCCGCGTCACCTATCGCTACCCCGCATGGACGGGCATTCCTTCATCGACCGACGATCACGGAGGCGACCTCCACGCCATCGAAGGAACGGACGCCGATCTTGCAATCACCATGGATCGCCCGCTGGCCAATGGCATCCTGATGCTCGACGACGATCGCCAGATTCAGCTGCACGCGGGCGTGAACAATTCCTACACCGGCACGATCCACCTGGAAAAGGACGGCGCCTATCACGTCGCGGCGCTCGATTGGGGCGGACCGGTCCGCGTCTCCGAAGACTATTTCATCAACGCAACCAAGGCCGACGCGCCCGACGTCGTGATCGCGCGTCCGGCCGGCGACTATCGCGCCAGCCCGATCGAAGAAGTGACGGTCGCGGCCAAAGCAGATGACGCCTTCGGACTCCGCGATTTCACTCTCCATTATTCGGTAAACGGCGGCGCCGATCAGTCGCTGAATCTGCTCTCTCATGCCGGCGCAAAGGCTGCCGACGGATCGACGGTGATTCGCCTGGAGGACTTCAAAGCCGTGCCGGGTGATATCGTGAGCCTCTACGCCACTGCCAAAGATGCGCACGCCGAATCCCGCACGGACATGTTCTTCATCCAGGCCGAGCCTTTCGAGCGCGAGTTTTCGCAGTCGCAGCAAGCAGGAGGCGGCGGAAGTGGAGGCCGCGGTGGCAACGCTCCCGACGAAATTTCCCAGCGCCAGAAGGAAATTATCGGCTCCACGTGGAAACAATTGGGTGACAAAAACGCCACGGCCGAAAGCGCTGCCCAGAACGCCAAGTTTCTGTCCGGCGTTCAGGCCAAACTGCACGATCAGACGGTGTCGCTGGCCAATCGCCTGCAGATGCGCGGGCTCAACGGCGGCAACGAAGAATTCGACTCATTCCAGAAAAACATGAACTCCGCGGCAAATGCCATGACGCCGGCCGCGGACACGCTGCGGGGCGAGAGGTGGAAGGACGCGATCCCGCACGAACAGCAGGCGCTGCAATATCTCCTGCGCGCCGAGGCGACGTTCCGCCAGATTGAAGTCGCCTTCGGCAGCAGCGGTGGTGCGGCAGGCGGTGGCGGGAGCGCGGGCCGCGATCTGGCGAGCCTTTTCGACCTCGAGCTCGATACCCAGAAAAACCAGTACGAAACCGCGCAAACGGGAAATTCCGCCGCGCAGCAAAGCGAAAAAGTCGACGAGGCACTTCGCAAGCTCGACGAGCTCGCACGCCGCGAAGAACAGCTCGCCTCGCAGAACAATGCCAATTCGCCCGACTCGCGCTGGCAGCAGGAAATGCTCCGCCGTGAAGCCGAAGAACTGCAGCGTCAGATCGAGCAGCTCAGCCGCAACGGGAATTCGCAATCGAATTCGCCCGACGGTCAGAGCTCGGGCCCGTCTTCCAGCAGCGGCGCTTCGGCGTCGGATCCGCGCGTGGAGCAGGCCCTCAATCAGATGCGCCAGGCCAATGACGATATGCGCCGCGCCAATTCCGAAGGCCACGAGGGCCAGGCCGACGCGCGACGCGCGGCTCAGCGACTTCGCGACGCGACGAATCTGCTGGGCGGAACGCAGCGTCAGCAGAATTCCAGCCGTCTCGATTCACTGGCGCAAGAGGCGCAGCGACTCGCCAACGAGCAGCGTGGCCAATCCGACCGCATTCGCGATCTATCACAGCGGGCCGCAAGCGGCGATGCCGAGCCCCAGTCCACCTACAGTGCGGTGCAATCGCTCGCCGACGATCGCCAGAAGCTCGCGGACGATCTCGCGCGCCTGGAAAGCCAGATGCGCGATGCCGTGCGCGACCTCGCGTCCGCCAACCACGCGGCGGCTTCCAAACTTCGCGATGCCCTGCGGCAGACGGATCAATCGAATCTCGACAGCCGCGTGCAGCGCAGTGCGGACATGCTGCGCCGCGGAGCGGATCCCGATCGCAATGGCAGCGAGGGCCAGATCGCTTCCGACCTCGATCAACTGAATCAGCAGACGCGCGACGCGCAGCAGGCGCTCAGTGACCCGACGCAGTCGGGCGATTCTCAAAACGCACTTGATCAAGTGCAGACGCTGCGAGATCGTCTGCAGGCGCTCGATCGCACCGCCAGCCCTGGCGCGCGAAATTCTCCGTGCAATCGCGGTGGCCAGCAGAGCGGGCAGCAGGGTGGTTCGCAAAATGGCGCGCAGTCCGGTCAGCGAGGCGGGCAACAAGCGGGCCAGCAACCCGGCGGGCCATCTGGTCCAGGCGATCGCAACGGTGCCGTCGGCCAATTCGTGAATCCCGGCGGCGGTTACAACGGCGGACCGGTCTACGGCGGCATGAATACCGGGAACAACGTTTACAATTACGGCCAGCTGCCGTCTTCGCTCAGTGGTTACGCGAATCCGGTTCCCCAGCAGGCCTATCGCGACAGCATGGCCCAGCTTGATCAGCTTCGGCAATCGGTGAAAGATGATCCCGACGCACTGCGCCAGGTGCAGGATTTGATTCGTGAAATGCAGCGCCTGGATCCCAGTCGTTTCCCGGGCAATCCCGCCATGGTCGAGGAGCTGCACAGTCGTGTTCTCGGAGACGTGGACAAGCTGGAGCTTCAGTTGCGCAGCGCGACCGACGCCAAACAGTCCTCCGGTCAGGTGCACAGCACCGACTCGCAGCCCGTGCCCGCGGGCTACGAGGACGCCGTGGCCGATTATTTCCGCCGCCTGAGCAAGAATCCCTAGATCTCGGACGTCCGAAATATGCCTCATTTTTAGGACAGCAATGACGCCATACAAGCGGTCTCCCGCCAGATTCCACCAGCAACCTAACTGGCACAAGTATTCAAGAAAGGGATCTATTGGAAAGGCCGTGGTCGAAGAAAAGACAATCGATCAAAAATGTAGGCAAGCGGGATCTGTCAATTGGTGGATGAAAAAGACGAGATACGCCACGGCTTGAGACCATGGTCTTCTTCGTTGCGAGAGGGCAGTTAAACAGAACCACATTTGTGGTATGATCCTACCACATGCTCAATCTGCATTCCAAAGTGCGCCAGCGGCTACTGGTCTATTACTTCACGAACCCCTCGGCCCGTTACCACCTGCGGGATTTGGCGGACAAGCTCGACGTCGATCCGTCTAATTTGTCGAAGGAGTTAGCGCGTCTGGAACGCGAGGGTCTCTTTCGTTCTGAGATGAGTGGCCATCAGAAGTACTTCCAACTCAACCGCGAGTACCCCCTATTCAATGAGGTGCGAGGAATCGTCGCGAAGACCTTCGGCGCCGTCCCCTTGCTCGCGCAATCCCTAACCAAGATCGAAGGAATTCGAGAGGCGTATTTGTACGGTTCTTTCGCGCAAAACCAACAGACGGCCGCCAGCGATATCGATGTTCTCGTAATCGGCAAGCCAGACAGTGACGCCTTAGAGCACATCATGCGAAAGCTTGAGCGCCAGCTCGGCCGAGAAATCAACTATACGGTCTTGACGCCGCAGGAATTTACTTTGCGCCGCGCTCGCAAGGATACCTTCCTTGAAAACGTCTGGCACAACAAGCGGGTACCGCTATTTGGCGCCGTATGAAGAAACTCAAGCCACACACGGTTGACTGGGCCCAAATCGACCGCTTCCTGGCCAGCGCCGACAAGAAACTCGCGTCCGCCCACAAGATTCTCGCGTTCGATGAAGAGGCTTGCCTACAGCAAGCCTATGAAGCGATGCTCAAGTCCTCGCTCGGCTTCATGTTCAGCCACGGCTTCCGTGCGGGCAGTCAACCCGGGCATCACATTGCAATCATCGAGTTCGTGCGGACGCGGCTCGATAAGAAACATGCAGGCCT
This sequence comes from Candidatus Acidiferrales bacterium, assembly GCA_049696975.1. Classification (GTDB taxonomy): domain Bacteria; phylum Acidobacteriota; class Terriglobia; order Acidiferrales; family UBA7541; genus Palsa-295. Next base: position 10,792 of record JBAVUW010000074.1, read on the forward strand.
ACTTTCTATCTTCGACCGCCTTAGGCGGAAGCGAAACCTAGCACTTTACGCCGACACCGGCTTCGTGTCGGAGCACGATGCCAAACAGGCAATCAGAGCCGCTCACGACTTTCTCATCGTCGTTCGCGCAGACGTTGCGGCGCGAAAACCTTGAAATCGTGGTGTGTCTGTCTTTCCAAGCACGAAACCGGCTTAGATCTTGGGCTAGAGCGACGCATCTCTAGCCCGCCTTTCTCACCAGGTGTAGCGTGAGAGAGCGATTCTATGGTTGGTGGGTTTATTTTTCTTCGTTTGGGTTCTCGGTGCTTTTTTTCCGCCTCGAGGATCGCTGGTATTCATCCGCTC
>JBAVUW010000075.1:0-18087 GCA_049696975.1 Candidatus Acidiferrales bacterium
TCGCCGGACTGGCGCTGAATGAACCCGAATCCCTTGCTGGCATTGAACCACTTCACTGTTCCTTGTTCTCTCACTGATGTACTCACTTTTCTTTTTTAAGCTATTTGTGCTTCTCGACCGCCTCCAGCCGCAAAACAAAAAAGGCCGCAAGTTTGAACTTGCAGCCCCTTCAACTAAAGGTGTTACAAGAGCATCAAACGCAGGTTCAACATAACATGCTTTTGGTGCGGGGCCTAACGAATTGTTCGTCGCTCGATCGCGGGAATGATCGTCAGACGAGTCCAAGCGTCGCGTTCGTGGGCACCTGAAATGACAGCTCGCAAACAGAAACGGCCGGATCGAGGTTCGACCCGGCCGCGAAACGGGTTTGCTCGCCTTAATTCTCGAGTGCTTGACGACGCTTCAGCAGAAACAGCGCGCCGAGTCCGAGGGCGAGGAGCAACACGCTTGACGGCTCCGGAGTGTTGATCATGAATTCCTGGCCATAGGTTCCGTCGTTGGGCGTGAGGATTTCCCAGCCTGCGGGATTGAACGTCGAAAGATTCGATTCGGCGTTCGCGATGATCGCGGCCAGATTCGTTGCGCCGTAGGGATCATAACCTCCATCCGTGTAGCTCCAGATCGCCCACTGATCTTCCGCCTGGGTCGTCTGATCGGTCGTCTGTCCCATCTCCGTCAGGATGTAGGCGAAAAGCAGGTAGTCGCTCGCGGCGTTCGCGTTGCTGCCGGCATACGTCGGGCTCGAGGGATTGCCGAGGAATGTCTCGCTGTAATCCCCGCCGACGGTCACAGGCGTCACCGCCACCGACCAGTTCATTCCGCCCGTAATGTCGTGGCTGAAATCGACGCAGTAGAATTGGGTTGATTGACCGTCGAGTGTGCCGCCATAGGGCGGGATGCCGTAGCCGTTGTCGCCGAACGCGTAGCTGCCGTTGAAATCAACCGAGCTGTCGGCGAACGCGGTGGGAGCAAAGCCGGCCAGGGCAATCGCGGCAACGAAAAACAAACTCCGAAGTGTCAGTTTCATGGGGCCTCGTCTGTCGAGCCTGGCTCGACCGGCGGTTCGTCAGCCCCTCAGATATCTGACTGTCCGCAAACTAAGCATCGACGGGATGTATCGTCCGCCACGAGCAACGTACAGGGACCGGTTCGACGTGTCAACATGCATGTTTTTTCCCGTTAAAGAGAATCCTTTTCCAATGTAAGTTATTGAGTATACGTACCTTAATAAAACTTGCACGGCGAATATCCTGGGGTCGAATGGTCTGATTCCGGTGGGTGAGGGGCGAAACCAGCGCCCCGGCTCAGCCTCAAATCATTGTCTGACCGAGAATTCGGTACCGATAAACGGGCCAACGCCTGTGCCTTGAATTCGGTACAATCGGGGCCGGTCCCGATTCAAACGGACCATGAGCGCCGGGGTCGTCGGCGGTTTCGTCCGATTCGCGTGCGAGAAAGCCACAAAATGGATGTCGAGCGCGGGAGGCACCTGCGCGAGTCGCGTCGCGTAGTGATAAAAGTCGGCACGACCACCGTCACGGCTGCCGACGGCGAGCTTTGCCTGGAGCGCGTCGAGCCCATCATGCGCTCGATCGCCGGGTTGATCAAGGGCGGGCGCCAGGTCGTGCTGGTTTCCTCCGGCGCCGTGGGATTGGGCCGCGGGAGGCTGGGACTGCACCCCTCGCGGCTGAACGACCTGGTGACCAAGCAGGCCTGCGCCGCCGTGGGGCAAGGCTTGCTGATGGACGCCTACAAGAATCTCTTCGCGAAATGGGAGATCAAGATCGCGCAGGTGCTGCTGACGGAAGAGGATTTCACGAATTGGGGCCGCTACTCGAATCTCCAGCACACCATGGAGAAGCTGCTCGGTTTCGGCGTGCTGCCCATCGTCAACGAAAACGACACCGTTTCGACCGCCGAGCTGGAACCGGTCGCACCCGGAACGCGCGGCGCGGCCTTCAGTGACAACGACCGGTTGGCCGCGCTGGTGATGAGCGGTCTCGAGGCGGATGCGCTGGTGCTGCTGACGAACGTGGACGGTTTGCTTCGCGCGGCCCGGCCGAACGGAGATTTCGGCGAAGTAATTCCGTTCGTCGACGAGATGACGCCCGAGCTGCTGGCTCTGGGATCGGGCCCTTCCGCGAGCGGACGCGGCGGGATGCGCACGAAACTGGAAGCGGCCGCGATCGCCATGAACTGCGGCGGCACGGCGGTAATCGCCAACGGCAGCGTGGGAGATGCGATCGATCGCGTCTTCGCAGGCGACACCATCGGCACCGTCTTCTTGCCCGCCAAACGGATGCGCGGCAAGCGCCGCTGGATCGCTTACGCCGCTGGCGTGCGGGGGCGGGTGGTTGTGGATGCCGGCGCGCATCGCGCCATTACGCAGGGCAAGGCGAGCCTGCTGGCATCGGGTGTGGTGCGCGTCGAACACCACTTCGCGTCGATGGATGTGGTGAGCATCGTGGACGCCGAGGGCCGCGAATTCGCGCGGGGCATCGCCAATTGCGCGAGCCTCGACGCTGAAAGATTTTCCGGCAAGAAGAACGGCCGTCGTGGCGGACGTGATGCGGCGCCTGCTCCGGTGCTCGTGACGCGCGACAATATCGTGCTGTTGCAAAAATCATGAGTCCATCAGGTACCGCACCGTTGCAGGCGCCCGATTCGTCGGTGGCGTCGATTGCCGGCCGCGCCCGGAAAGCCTCGCGACGGGTCGCGCAGCTTTCAGCCGAGGTCCGCAAGGAAGCCCTGCTCACGGTGGCCGGGGCGATTGAAGCGAACGCCGGCAACATACTGGAAGCGAACGAGCGCGATCTCCGCTCTGCCGAATCCGAGGCAGCCGCGGGGAAAATGACGAATGCCATGCTCGCGCGACTTGAGGTCACCGGGCGAGGCATCGCGCAGATGGCAGCCCAGATTCGCGAAGTGGCGCGCCTCGACGATCCGCTGGGGCGCAGGCTTTCGGCGATGGAGCTTGACGACGGGCTGGTCCTTTATAAGGAAGCGTGCCCGTTCGGCGTGATCGGTGTGATTTTCGAATCGCGTCCGGACGCGCTGCCGCAGCTTGCGTCGCTGGCGCTCAAGTCAGGGAACGCGATTCTGCTGAAGGGCGGGGCGGAAGCGGCGCGCACCAATGAGGCGATCGTGGCCGCCTGGCGCGAGGGCCTGACGAAATTTCCCTCGGTGCCGGCCGATTCGATCAACCTGCTGCAGTCGCGCGCGGACGTCGTGGAGATGCTGTCGCTCGACCGTGACGTGGACCTGATCATCCCGCGGGGATCCTACGCGCTGGTCGAGTTCATCATGGAGCACAGCAGGATTCCCGTGCTGGGCCACAGTGAGGGAATTTGCCACGTGTACATCGACCGCGATGCCGATGTCGAGAAGGCCATCGAAATTTCCTACGACGCAAAGGTGCAGTATCCCGCGGTGTGCAATGCGGCCGAGACGCTGCTGGTGCACGAGGCGATCGCCCCGAAATTCCTGCCACGAATGGTTGCGAAGCTCCAGGAAGCCAAGGTCGAGCTTCGAGCAGACGAGAAGACACGGGGGCTTTTGCCCGATCACGGGATCGTCGCGGCGACCGAACAGGACTGGGCGACGGAGTATTCCGACCTGATTCTTGCGCTGAAAATAGTGGCGGACCTTGAGGAAGCGATCGAACACATCAACCGGTTCGGTTCGCGGCACACCGATGCGATTGTGACCGAAGATCTCGACGCCGCCCGGCGGTTTCTGAACGAGGTGGACGCGGCCGGCGTCTTTCATAACGCCTCGACACGCTTTGCCGACGGATACCGCTATGGACTGGGCGCTGAGGTCGGCATCAGCACCAGCAAACTGCACGCCCGCGGCCCGATGGGACTGGAAGGCCTGACCACCTACAAGTATAAACTCGTGGGGAACGGTCACACCGTCGGACCCTACGCCAAGGGCGAGAAGAAATTCAAGCACCGCCCGATGCGCTAGCCGGCCGATGCCCTTTTCATCTTATTGATAGCAAGACGCTTCCCTCTTCTCTTTGAATACGTTCAAAGTAAAGCTTGACAATTCGGTTGCCTTGCTCTACTATTTGAACATGTTCAAACAAGAGATTGCCCGAGGCCGTAGCCAGGAAACCCGGGCCCGCATCCTCGGTCAGGCGATCCGCCGATTCCGCGAGAAGGGGTTTGACTCGACAACGATGCGGGATGTTGGTGAAGCGGCGGGCGTGGCCCTTGGCGCGGCCTACTACTATTTTCCGAGCAAGGAAGCGATCGTCCAGGCCTATTACGACCAGGTGCAGAGCGAGCACGGACGCCGGGTGGTGGCGGCCCTATCGGGGCGCAAGCTCGATCTGGAGGAAAGGCTGCGGATTGCATTCCACACGAAATTCGACATTCTGGCGCACGACCGCAAATTGCTGGGTGCGCTGTTTCGCTACTCGGGCGATCCGAGTCATGCGCTGTCGGTGTTTGGGCCCGGCAGCGGCCCGATTCGCGACGCCAGCAGGAATGTCTTCACGGCAGCCGTCGGTGACGAAAGGCTGCCGAAAGACATTGGCGAGCTGCTGCCCGCGGTTCTATGGGCAACGCACATGGGAATCCTGCTGTATTTCATCTACGACCAGTCGCCCGATCAGGCGCGTACGCGAAAACTGATCGACGGCGTGACGCGTCTTGTCGTGCGCGTGCTCGGAGTGGCGAAAATGGCGATCATGAAACCTCTGCGCGGAAGCCTGATTTCTCTGCTGCGCGAAACGGGACTATTTCCCGAGATGAACCGAGAAGTGCGGAGTGACGAACAATTCTAGTTGCGGTGTAGGGAGCCAACGACATGACAAACAACGAGTCCAACCAACCTTTCGAACCCTTTCGGGTTCAGTCTCCGCTTCTGCAAAATTCCGGACGAACGGCCGCGCCCGGCCGACCGGGAAGCGGCGGCCCCGGCTGGGACACTCCGTTTGGGAGATTCGACTGGCACGAAGCCCGCTGGCTCGTGATGATTCTGTTTGCCCTGATGTACTGGGCTGCGGCACGGGATCGGCAGCTGCAGCCCCTGACGGTGCTGGTGCTGCTGGCATGCCTGCTGTTCAAAATGGACTCGCGCTCCCGCAACATCGGCGGCGTGCCCCTGGCGCTGGCAGCCCTGAAATTGGTCTATCAGATGAATCCGGGCGCAACGCTGATGCCCGGTACTCAGATTCTGCTGCCTGAAAACGCTAAAGCCGCCATGACCGGCCTTCCCTGGGTGCCGATGTTTTTGGCGATCTGCATATTCTATTTGCCGCAGAACGCGACTGTGACAGGAATGATCGCCCGCGCCACAGCGATCGGCTTGCTGATCTCCGGGCTGATTCCGGGAGACGGGTACGTGATTGTGCTGGCGATGGTTCAATACACCCTGTTTGTCGGTGTGCTGGTCGGATTGATCGCGGATTTTTCCGCCAACGGCGCCGGGCAGAATTCGCACCGAGCCATGCCGGCGGCGCAGATCTGAGGCGAGCCCGTTCAGAAGGCCGTGAAAAGCTCACGGCGCCGGCCTCTTTTTCCGTAAGGCCAGAGCCAGCAGCGCGAGTGCAGAAATAATCGATGCCGCCATTCCTGCCGTGCGATCCCGGGTCCGGCGGAATCGAATCTCCACGCGGTGAGCACCCTCGCCAAGCGGTACTAACATCTGTCCATTGTCGTAGAGCGCACCCGGCGCGATCGTCGTGCCGTCCACCCGCACGTCCCAGGAAGGATAGTTCAGCAGCCGTATCGCGAGCGTAACCGGTCGGGCCGGCTGGACCGAAATCGTGCGCCGCTCGGCGGACCATTTCTCGATCTGAAAGGGAACGTCCGATGCGGGCGCAACATCGCCGGTGTCCGGATCGAAACTTTCGATCGCAGGCGCAGGCGCGGCGGAAATTCCTTCCACGCGCTCATCGTCGTCGGGGTCGCCGGGCAATTCGTAATGGTCGCAACCGACGGGATCGTATTCGTCCGTACCTCTATATCCAGCGCCGAAAGCCCCGGAGCCGACCGAGGCGACCATCGCCGGCACGTCTCCCGAGTCCCACCAGGCGGTTCGAACCATGGCTGTCGCACCCGCGCCGAACGCCACGAACAGAGCGACGCCCGTTGCCCACGCAAGTCCGCGCCGGCGCGCCTGGCTCATCGCCAGAGCGATGAAACAGGCGAAAGCGAGTGCCAGAACCTCGAGCCATCTCCAGGGGAATTGCACAAACCGCAACTCGGGCAGCAGGCGCCACACGAAAGCCGTGAACGGCAGCATCAGCGCGATCGACACGAAGCCAAGCGCCGCCAGGGTCCAATACAAATGCGAAAAATCCCGCCGTCTGCGCGCCGCGAGAATCGCTGCGAGGGCCGTCACCAGCATCACGAGCACCGTGACGCAGGAAATCTTCCAGTTGAAGGCCGCAAAATCGGGATCGTTCGAGTGGGTGAACAGGAAATTTCTGGCCGGCCCGAGATTGTCCGCCACGACCTGCGCGATCTGGACCCAGCGTTGTTCGCGCGCCGCGGGCAAGATGTAGAAGGCCGCCAGCCCGAATCCACCGGCCATGGCGGTGACGCCGGGAACGAGCGGCCGAAGGCTCCGGCGCGTCACGCACCCGACGCACAGCACGAGCGCCAGCGCGTAGGTGGCAATCACCGCCGCAGGCGCATCGGAAAGCCACATCCCGGCGAAAGCGGCTGCGAGCCATGGCACAGAGCGCCACTCACCGCGGGCCGTTCGCAGCGCGCCCCAAACGATCAGCGGCAAAAACGCGCCGGCCATGAGCTCGGCAAAATCGCTGCGGTAGTAAACGATCACCAGATGATAGGGATTCACCGCGAACAAGACGGCCGCCAGCGTCGCATACCGCGCGGGAAGCCACTCGCGCGCCAAGCGCCACATCGCCATTCCCGCAGCCACGAGAACCAGCCATATGAAAACGCCCGGGACCATCCGCCAGGGAAGCACGGTGCCGAGGGCGGCCCCCGCCATCCACGACGCCGGCGGATAAAAAACGAACCGCGGTTCGCCGAATCCCCAATTTGCCCACTCGGCCCATCGCGGATAGACGATTCCTTCCCGCCACTGCCCGGCGGCATCCATCCACGAGGCCATATGAAACTGGAAATCGTGTCCGGATGCATTGCCGAGAAACAGCATGGGAGAAATCACCACGGTGGCGACGAGGCAAAGGCAGAGAAACGGGATGCCCCACGGGAAGGGCGATGCTCCGCGGGCTTCCTGCGGTTTTGGCAATTCGGCTTTCGGTCCAGCCAGGATGGGCTCCGCGCCTGTAAATTTGGTGTTCCAAGATTACAGAATCGGGCGCCGCACCGCCACTCTACGGTCCGCGTGCCGAATAGGAATGCTGGAAAAGTTGCCGTCTTGTAACACCGCGCTCGAACCGATAGAGTTGTCTGCGCTCGCCGAGCGGCCCGAAATCACGGCCGGAGCCGGGTTGCCGGCTACTCCCCGAAGGACAAGAGATGACCGAAGAGGAAAAGCGGCTGGAGGCCAACGACGAGCGCAAGGCGCACTGGAATCGCTGGGGTCCGTTCCTCTCCGAGCGCCAGTGGGGTACGGTCCGTGAGGATTACAGCGCCAACGGCGACGCCTGGAATTATTTTCCCCACGATCACGCGCGATCGCGTGCCTATCGCTGGGGCGAAGACGGGATCGGCGGCATCTGCGATCGCCACCAGCACATCTGTTTTGCCCTCGCCCTGTGGAATGAAAAAGATCCGATCCTAAAAGAGCGCCTCTTCGGCCTCACCAATCAGGAAGGCAATCATGGTGAAGACGTCAAGGAGTGCTACTACTACCTCGACGCCACGCCCACGAGCTCCTATCTGAAGTTTCTATACAAATATCCCCAGGCGGCCTTCCCCTACGATCAGCTGGTCCGCGAAAACAGGAAACGCACGCGCAACGATCCCGAGTATGAGTTGCTGGATACGGGCGTGTTTGCGGAGAACCGCTACTTCGATGTGTTCGTCGAGTACGCCAAGGTGGCGCCCGAGGACATGCAAATCCGCATCACCGCCTGGAATCGCGGACCCGACGCGGCGCGGCTGCACATTCTCCCTTCGTTGTGGTTTCGCAATCGCTGGGCGTGGGGAGAGAATTACGATCCGCCCCAGGTCTACCGCGTCGACGGACCACCCGCGACGGTGCTGCTCGAGCTTGACGAATATCATTACGGCAAGCGCTGGCTGCTGATGGAAGGCAGCCCGGAACTTCTCTTCACCGACAACGAAACGAACATGGAACGGCTTTTTGGCCAGAAAAGCCGCACACCGTACGTCAAGGACGCGTTTCATCGTTACGTCGTTTCCGGCGAAGCGAAGGCCGTAAATCCCGCGCTGCGCGGGACGAAAGCCGCAGCTCACTACTTTGCCGATATCGCCGCCGGCAAGGGCCGCACGATTCGCGCCCGCCTGCTCGATCGCAACCCTGCCGATACCCGCTCGAGCGGACAGAAATTCTTCGGCGCGCCTTTCGACGCCATGTTCGACCAGCGCTTGAAGGAGGCCAACGACTTCTACCAGAAGCGGGTTCACCTGGGCATGAGCGAGGATCCCAAGCTCGTGCAGCGCCAGGCCTTCGCCGGGCTGCTGTGGGGCAAGGAGAGCTATCACTACGACGTCGGCCGCTGGCTGCGCGGCGATCCCACCCAGCCCAAGCCCGACGCGGCTCGATACCAGGGCCGCAACCACGATTGGCGTTACCTGCACAACTCCGACATTATTTCCATGCCGGACAAGTGGGAGTATCCCTGGTATGCGGCCTGGGATCTCGCCTTCCACTGCGTGGCCATGGCGCTGATCGATCCGAAGTTCGCCAAGGATCAGCTCGTGCTGTTCCTGCGCGAATGGTACATGCGGCCCAACGGGCAATTGCCGGCATACGAATGGAATTTTTCGGACGTCAATCCGCCCGTGCACGCGTGGGCCGCGTGGCGCGTTTACAAAATCGCCGCGCGCATCCAGAAAAAACCGGACCGCGCGTTCCTGGTCCGTGTCTTCCACAAGCTGCTGCTGAATTTCACCTGGTGGGTGAATCGCAAGGACCCGGCGGGGAAGAACGTCTTCGAGGGTGGCTTCCTGGGACTGGACAACATCGGGGTGTTCGACCGCTCGCGACCGCTCAGCCCCGGCAGCTATATCGAGCAGTCCGACGGGACCAGCTGGATGGCCATGTTCTGCCTGGACATGCTCTCGATGGCCATGGAGCTGGCTCGGGAGGATCCCGCCTACGAGGACGTGGCCAGCAAATTCTTCGAGCACTTTATATACATTTCGTCGGCCATGAACGACATGGGCGGCACGGGAATCGGCCTGTGGGACGAACAGGACGGCTTTTATTACGACGTGCTTCACATGGCCTCGATTCGTGAGACGATTCCGATGAAAGTGCGCTCCATGGTCGGGCTGATACCTCTATTTGCCGTGGAGACGATCGATCCCGAAGAACTGGCACGCTTTCCGGCGTTCAAACGCCGCATGGACTGGTTCCTGCAACATCATCCGGATACGGCAGAGCACGTGGACATGAGCCAGGTCACGCCGCAGGGACCGCGCGTGCTGCTCACCATCGCGAACCGGCACAAGCTCGAGCGAATCTATAAATACGTCTTCGACGAAAACGAATTCTTCTCCCCCTACGGCATTCGCGCGCTTTCGAAGTTCCACTTGGAGCATCCGTTCGAGCTCGACGTGGACGGGGTGCGCAATTCCGTGAAATACGAGCCGGCGGAATCCTCGAGCGACCTTTTCGGCGGCAATTCGAACTGGCGGGGCCCGGTCTGGTTCCCGATGAATTTCCTGCTCATCGAATCTCTGCAGCGCGTTCATTATTACTACGGCGACGAATTCAAGGTGGAGTGCCCCACGGGCTCAGGCCAGCAGAAGACCCTCTGGAATGCCGCGGGTGAACTCTCGCGCCGCCTATCCCACATTTTTCTGCGGCGCGACGGTCGGCGTCCCGTTAACGGAACCTACGAAATGCTTCAGAAAGATCCCTACTGGCGCGACCTGATTCTGTTTTACGAATATTTTCATGGTGAGAACGGCGCAGGTCTCGGCGCGAGCCATCAGACCGGCTGGACGGCTCTGGTGGCCAAACTGCTCGAGCAAAGCGGCGAGTAATTGTCCGGCTGCTGGCGCGGGCGTTGCGGTGCTCACCGGTGTTACGGCTGCCGGTTCTCGACAAACTCGATCAGGACTTTTCCTCGATCATCCGCGGGCACCAGAAAAAAATTCACGCGCGTGCCCCCGGCACCCGGTCGGGCGGCAGGGTAAATTGGGGCGATCGAGAATTGGTCGCGCAGAGCGTCGGTGGCGCGATCCACATCGCGGACGGCGATCTCGATCTGCTGAATCCCTTCGCCGAATTTTCCCAGGAATCGATCGATGGCGCCGCCGCCGCCGGGTTGTCGCGTGCTCAGGATGTCCAGCCGCACGCCGCACTGAAATTCCAATTCGAATTCCTTCGCATCCTGATCGGGAGGCACGTCGGCGAGGCGCGGAGACCCGTTCGCGGCTTGCAGTCGGTCGAAAGTCTCGGTTTGTACGGCGATGCCGACGGTGATTTCCAGCCCGTCCGACGCCTCGCCTGTCAGTAGCGCGGCAAGGGGAGGGAAGTCGAGCCAGCGGGAAATCGCACCTCGCGCCAGTGTTGATCCGGCTTCGAAAAGGGCGCGGGCGGCCCGCTCGCGCTCCGCCAGCTCCGGAGAACCCAGGCTGGAAAGCGAGGACGGGATGTCCAGGTCAGCCACGTGCGACCTCCGCGAGGAACCAAGCTACTGCGTGACCTGCGTTTCGGACCGAACGGCGTTCGAATTGGAAAGCGCGATGTACTTCGTTTCGCCGGCCCGCACGGTCACGGGAATATCCCAGCGCGGCCGCGCGTCGCCGACGATCACCGGCACGTCCAGCGTGCTCAGCCAGTAGCTGCCGGGCGCGATTCCGCTGAGGACGGCCTTGCCGTCAAGATTGGTTTCCACCCGCGCGACGGTGTAGTTGCCTTGCGCCAGGTCGATCGTGCGTTGATGAATCGCGGTGGTGCGCGCGCCTGTCATCGCCTCCCACTTTGCATTCGGGTCGACCGTCGTAAGCTCCAGATCGAGGCCTTCGATGCTGGTCGGATGCTGCTCGATATAGAGATGGACCACGGCGTCGTAATCGGCGACGAGTTTTTTGTACTTGGCCGGGTCTTTCTGCTGGTCGGAGCTTTTGTACTTCGGTTTCGGAAAATCGATCGATTGCGTGCCGGCGTTGAGCTCGATGTAGGCGCTCTTGAACTCGGGAACGCCCATGATCGTATCGGCGTTGAGCTTGCGGGTGAACTCATCGCCCGCCAGCTGGATCACATGGTTCTTCTTCATCCAGGTTTTGAGCTCTGGCGAGAAATCCTGCTTGTCGATGAAGACGTCCACGTCCGGTTTCGGGTAAGCCGCAATGGCTTCTCTGCGGATCTCCTCGAAGCTCTTGCTCAGCAGAAAAAAAGGAAATCCGCGGACCGGTTCCTGCAGACCGTCGGAGGGAGTTGCCTGCGCGATGAATTGGATGGAAGCGCTCTGCGCCGATGCGCATGGCGCGAACGCTGCGCTCAGTCCTGCGAACAATACGACAGCGCAAACCGTGTTCTTCATGCCGCTCATCGTAGCAGATCGATCCGGGCTTCGATGCGAGTGGGTCCAGATGGTTAATGGCGCTGGGGAACGGCGAGCGGAGCTGGTCGGGCGCATTCAGATGACGGCGCGAGCCGGCGGGGGCGTCAGTAAAGCTGGAAGGTAACTTCGATGACCTGCCGTACGGTCGCTGGCCTGCCGTCAGGACCCAGTGCAGGTTTCAGACGCCAGGTGCGCACCGCCTCAATGGCCTTCTCGTCCAGGCCGAGTCCCAAACCCTTGGCGACGTGAACGTCGGTCACGCGTCCGTCCGCCGTGATCACGGCAATCAGCTCGACGACGCCCTGCACCTTCACCTTCATGGCTTCGTCGCTGTAATCCGCGCGCGGGCAATAGAGACACGCCGGCATCCCGTAGCCGCCCGTCCCACCGTTCGGTATCCCGCCACCGGTGCCATACCCCTGGCCCGGACCGACGCCGTTGCCATTGCCGTCGCCGATGCCGTTGCCGTGACCGTTCCCCATCGACCCGTTCAGCCGGGTGGCAAACGGATCGCCCCAGTTCTTGTCGTTGTTGTCGGGCAGCTTGATATCGGGGTTGCCGAGCACGGTGGGCGTCACGGTGATATCCGATTTCGGCGGATTCACCATCGGCCGGGAAATCTGCATCCACGAAAACTTCGGCGGCTTGCCTTTCGACGCCGGAGCATTGTCGGCTTGTCCGCCGCCACCACCCGCCCTCTTCGCCGCGGGCGCAAGTTTGGTGAGATAGGGAGATACGGGTACGTCGCTGACGATTTCAGGACTCGACGCCTTGGTCACGGGCGGAGTGATGAATCCGGGAAACAGGAACGGCAGCAGAACAACAAAGGCGATCGCCGCGCCGTGCACCAGAATGGACACGATCTGCATGCGGCTGAAGTTCTCGTTCTTCGACCAGATTTCCGGAACCGGAATCGGCTGACTCGTGGTCCTCAGCGGCGGCAGTTTCCGGGGCGCGATCCAGTCGCGCAGATTCGCCCAGAGGCTCGGCTCCTCGTGCCAGTCGACCAGCAGTGCGGAACGGACATTGCCCCGGGGACCGGAATGGAAAAATTCCTTGAGATTGTCCCCAAGGCCGGTGCCAAATCGCGGAACATCGAATGCCGTCGGAGTGCCAGCCTTCAGCTTGACGGGGCGTTCCACCAGAAAATCGCGAAGATTGGAAAACAGGCTCTGGATGCTGCCCTCCCGCGAAGGGGAAGGCAGCCTCCCGATGCGCAGCGAGGCGTCCTCGATCTCGCGCACCGGCCGGTTCAAGTTCAAGCTAGAGTCTGACATTTCAGCGACCTACGTCCCTCAACCCCGTATCCACTCAATGTTAGACGCTGCCGTACGGAAAAGGATGTCCGGGGCCAGCGGCACGGCTGACACGTTTCAAGAATCATTGTAACATACGGTCTGCGACCAAAATTTTGAGTTTCCCCGGCGCAAACTTGTACCACACGCAGCCGCGCCCGCGCCAGTTCACGCGCGGGCTTTGAAGAAAGGCGTTCTCGCTCTCTAGATGGCCGAACCGTTCGATCTAAAAGGCTCGCTCAACCTCCCGAAGACAGACTTTCCAATGAAGGCCCAGCTCCCGCAGCGCGAGCCGGAGCAGCTTGCCGCCTGGGAGCAGATGGGTCTTTACGAGCGCATCCTCGAATCGCGCGCCGGCATGCCGTTGTTCGTCCTGCACGATGGCCCGCCGTATCCAACCGGGGAAATCCACCTCGGCACGGGACTGAACAAGACCTTGAAGGACATGATCGTGAAGTCGAAGACCATGTCCGGCTTCCGCGCGCCGTACGTGCCAGGCTGGGACTGCCACGGCCTCCCCATCGAGACGAAGGTCGAGAAGGAACTGGGCGGCAAGACGGCGAAAGTTTCGCCTGCGGAGTTTCGCCGCATGTGCCGCGAGTTCGCCGCCCGCTATGTGGAAATCCACAAGGTTGAATTCAAGCGCCTCGGGGTGTTGGGCCGCTGGAACGATCCGTATCTGACGATGAATCCCCACGACGAGGCTTCGATCGCCGGAGCATTCCTCGACTTCCTGGAGAAAGGTTACATCTATCGCGGCCTCAAGCCCGTCTATTGGTGCATCTACGACCGCACCGCGCTGGCCGAGGCGGAAGTCGAGTACGAAGACCACACCAGCCACACGGTCTGGGTCAAGTTCCCGGTCGTCGAAAATGAAAAATCCGCCAGGCTTGGCAAAGGCGTCAGCGGTCTGATCTGGACAACCACCCCGTGGACGCTGCCCGCAAACCGCGCACTCGCGTTTCATCCGGAGTTCGAATACGTGGTCGCGGACACGCCGGCCGGCAAACTATTGCTCGCCAAGGAACGGCTGAGGGCGCTCGCGGAAGAATCGAAAGTCGCGGTGGGCGAGTTCACCGGTTCGTGGACCGGCAAGGAGCTGGAAGGCATCCTGTTCCAGCATCCGTTCCTTAATATACAGGTGCCGGCCGTGCTCGCCGACTACGTCACCCTCGACGCCGGCAGCGGCATCGTCCACACCGCGCCCGGTCACGGCGCCGACGATTTCCGTACCGGCGAAAAATACGGTCTCGAAGCCTACGCGCCCATTGACGACGAAGGCCGCTTCATCGACGGCCTGCCTGAATACAAGGACAAAACCGTGTTCGAGGCCAACGCCCCGATCATCGAGCTTCTGAAAAAGCGCGGAGCCCTCGTCGCCGAAGGCAAGCTTCAGCACAGCTACCCGCACTGCTGGCGCTGCCAGAATCCGGTGATCTTCCGCGCCACCGAGCAATGGTTCATCGGCCTTGACCAGGAGAACCTGCGCACGGATGCGCTCGCCGAAATCGAGAAAGTGAAGTGGATTCCCGGCTGGGGACGCGACCGCATGCACAGCATGGTCGCCGACCGCCCCGACTGGTGCATTTCGCGCCAGCGATTCTGGGGCGTCCCGCTGATCGTGTTCTATTGCGAAAATTGCGGCAAGCAGCTGCGCGATTTCAAGGCCCTGCGCCACGTCCTTCCGTTTTTCGAGCGCGAAGGATCCGACACCTGGTACACCCGCTCGGCCGAACAACTGCTTCCGCCGGGGACGAAATGCTCGTGCGCCGCCGCCAAGTGGCAAAAGGAATCGGATATTCTCGACGTCTGGTTCGAGTCCGGCTCGACGCACCTCGCCGTGCTGAGCGAGGAAAACGGCCTGCACTGGCCCGCCGAAGTCTATCTGGAAGGCCCGGATCAATTTCGCGGCTGGTTTCAGAGCTCGCTGCTCAACGCCATCGGCACGCGCGGCCACGCACCCTATCGCCAGGTCGTCACGCACGGCTGGACGCTCGACGACAAGGGCGCGCCGATGTCGAAATCTCGCGGTAACGCGCTGTATCCCAAGGAAATCGTCGAAAAATGGGGCGCGGATCTGCTGCGGCTCTGGGTCGTCTCGCAGGACTACACCGCGGACATGCGCATTTCGCCCGCGATGATGACGCAGCTGTCGGAGTCCTATCGCAAGATTCGCAATACGTTCCGCTTCGCGCTGTCGAATCTGTTCGACTACGACCCTGCGAAGAACGTCGTGCACGACACGGACATGTGGGAGCTCGACGCCTGGATGCTCCGCCGCACGGGCGCACTCATCCGCCAGTGCCTTGAATGGTACAAGGATTACGAATTTCACCGCGTCTACCACGCGCTGCACGATTATTGCAGCGTCGATCTCAGCGCCTTCTATTTTGACGTCCTCAAGGATCGTTTCTATACGTTCGCTCCGAACAATCCCGGACGCCGCTCGGCGCAAACCGCCGTACACCATATCGCCCGGGCGCTCGTGCGCTTGATCGCGCCCGTTCTCGTGTTCACCTCCGAGGAAGTCTGGAAGCATCTGCCCCAACCCGCTTCGTCCGTGCCCAGCGTGCACATGGCGAATTTCCCGGCCTCCGAGCATTTCGAAAATGCGTTCGACGAAGCACGCGCGAAGAACTGGGACCGGCTCCTCGCCGTGCGCGAAGAGGTGTTGAAAGCGCTCGAGCCGGTGCGCGCCCTGAAAACGATCTCGGCGAACCTCGAAGCGCGCATCACGTTGTCGGCGACCGGCGACCTGGGCGACCTTCTGAAGAAATATGCCGCGCAACTTCCGGCCTTCTTCATCGTCTCGCAGGTTGAGGTTGTCGGGAGAGCTGTCGAAGGCGCGGCTCCCGCAGCCGGAATCCCGGCTCTGCAGATTCAGGTCGAGCGCGCCCACGGCAAGAAATGCGACCGCTGCTGGAACTATTCCGTCCATGTGGGCGAAAGCGCGGCTCATCCGAATTTCTGCGAGCGCTGCCTGGCGGCGATCGAGGAGATTGCGCGCGACAAATCCAGGCAAGGCGGAGCGGCCGCATAGGGTTCGACGCGCCGTTTGATTGTGGCGCCGTGGTTTCGGCGCGGCAGCCGAGCCGTTTGAGCGTTTGTGGGGCGCTGTGTGCGGCCTCCCGCCGTCGGGCCCTGAGGTAGCCATTATAGTGAACGAAAATTTTCCGCGCCGCGTCCTGCTCTTCTTCCTCCTCGCTGTAGCCATCCTCGCAGCCGACCAGATGAGCAAGCACGCCGTCGAAAAATGGACCGCCGCGGGATCGAGCCGGGTGCTGATCCCCGGCCTGTTGAATTTTGTGCACAGCACCAATCCCGGCGTAGCCTTTGGCCTGCTCGCCGACTCCACATCACCCTGGCGTGCTCCGCTTCTGATCGTTTTTTCGGTCGCCGTCATCGGACTCATCCTCTGGCTGCTGGTCACAAGCCGCGCGGGCGGTCCGCTTGGCCAATGCGGCATGACCATGATTCTCGGCGGCGCAGCCGGCAATGTTCTCGATCGCATCCTGCGCCGCAGCGTCACCGATTTCATCGATTTTCATGTCGGCGATTACCACTGGTACACTTTCAACCTGGCGGATTCCGCCATCGTCATCGGTGCCGGGCTGGTGATTCTCGAGCTTCTCCGCGACTGGCGGCATCCCAGCCGGGAACAGGTTTAGTCATGCATCCGATTCTGTTTCAATCCGGCTGGCTCACGCTGTATTCCTACGGTGTGCTCGCCGCGGCCGGATTTCTTGCCGCGCTGCTGCTCGCGCATCGCCGCGCTTCGCGCATGGGCTTGGACCCGAACAGTATTTGGAACCTCGGGATCTACGGAATTCTCGTCTCGCTCGCAGGCTCGAAGCTTTGGCTCATCCTCAGTGAATGGGACTACTTCAGCGCGCACCCGCGTCAGATCTTCACCTGGGCCACCGTACAATCCGCCGGCGATTATTACGGCGGGATGGTCGGCGGTGTGGTTTTCATTTTGCTCTACACCTACTTGCAGAAACTGTCGTTCTGGTCGGTCATGGACCTTCTCGCCGCCCCGATCGCCATCGGGCACGCCATCGGTCGACTGGGATGCTTCGCCGCGGGCTGCTGCTACGGCAAGCCCACCGCACTCGATTGGGGCGTCACCTTCACCAGCCCCTTGGCCGAGAAAATCAGCGGCACGCCGCTCGGCGTTGCTCTGCATCCTACGCAGCTCTACGAGTCGGCCGCGGAATTCATGAATTTCGCCATCCTGCTCTGGCTGGGAGCCAAACGCCGCTTCGCCGGCCAGATTATCGGCGCCTATTTCATTCTCTATGGCTTCGAGCGCGGCACGATTGAGTTCTTCCGTGGCGATCCGGGCCGCACGCTGTTGTTCCACGATCGCGTCTCGCTGATGCAGCTCGTCAGTGTGGCCTTGATACTCGGTGGCGCATTCTTGTGGCTTCGCCCTCACGCCGTGGTGCCGGCGCCCGTCAAACCCGCGCGGGCCGCGGCAGGCCGCTCCTAGTTGACCGACGCCCAGGCATGAAATTCATCGTCACTCCCGAAGAAACCGGCCAGCGCCTCGATATTTTTCTCGTCGCGCAGCTTCCGGCACTCAGCCGTTCGCGCATCCAGTTGCTGATGGACGATGGCCGCGTCGAAGTCGACGGCGCCCTTCGCAAAGCGTCCCATCACGTCCAGTCCGGCGAAGTGGTGACGCTTGAAATCCCGAAACAGCAGCCCCCCGGAGTCGAAGCCGAACCTATCCCCCTCGACATTCTGTATGAAGACGCTGACCTCGCCGTCGTGAACAAACCCTCGGGCATGATCGTCCATCCCGGTTCCGGCGTCACCGCCGGCACCATGGTTGCCGCGCTTCTGGATCGCTTCGGCGCTGCGGGTTTGTCCGCTGTCGGCGGCCCGCTCCGGCCGGGCATCGTGCATCGACTCGACAAGGAAACGTCCGGCACCATCGTGATCGCCCGAACCGATGCCGCCCACCAAAAGCTCGTCGCCGATTTTCGGGACCGGCTCGTCCAAAAAACCTACCTCGCGCTGCTGCACGGAAAAATCAAGGGCGAAGCCGGCACGATCGAGTTGCCCGTCTCGCGCGATCTCCGCCGCCGCTCCCGCATGACCGCACGCCGCCGCGAGGGCCGCGAAGCGCGCACC
>JBAVUW010000076.1:0-13614 GCA_049696975.1 Candidatus Acidiferrales bacterium
GTTTCCCGCGGCGCCGATGCCGGCGGCTGTAGCCAGTGCCGCAGCGGCGATCCGTGCGGCGAATGCGATTCTATTCATGCTTGCTCGCGGCGTTGCCTTCCGAGCGCGTGTAGTGGTCGACGTCGCGCTCGCCTTCATGGCAATCGTAGTAAACGATTTGATCGGTCAGCGGATTCCGCTTCAGATTCAAGTGCATCGTCCAGGGCCTGGTGAAAACGCTCGGGTCTTCGACCGTCGCGGAGTAAGCGATTGAGTTCGGTCCGGTCATCGTGAAACGCTCGACGACGTGCTCGTTTTCGTCGACGAAGTTGCCGTCCATGTCGAGCCAGCTGCGGCCGTTGAAATTCGCCACGTCGACGACGAAGGTGTCGCCCTCCCAGTGGCCGCGCGAATCCCCGTCCCAGGCCCAGTAGTTTTTCGGATGGGCGCTGCCGTCTTCGGGAATGATGCGCAGGTCGTGAACGTACTCAAACAAAATCGTGACGTATGTTTCGTCCTGAATGATGCGGAACGGCATGATGCTGGACGGCTGTTCGATGATGCGCGGCACGCCGGGAACGTGACAGTGCGCTTCCGGATCGTGATAGGGATCGTGTAGATCGCGATACTCGCGGATTCTGTCCGTCTCCGGAAAATACGGGAAGGGAAGCGGCGTGCCCGGGCTGTGTATGTCGCCGAGGCCCGCTTTGCGCAGCGCTTCGACGCCGACGTCGTTGTGCCACAGGCCCTGGAGATTCGGCCGGCCGTCGGGAAGGCGCGGAAGGGGGCCGGAAACGTCCGGCGCGGAAGCGACGGTGACCGTGATGGGCGGTCTTGCCGGCGGCGATTGCGATGCTGCCTGCGCGGTGAGTGGCACGGCGCGCAGCGAAAACAGTGCGACTACGGCCGCGGCGATGATCGCGATCCTGCTGGGCGGCGTCATCAGGGATTCGATTTCGGCGCCGCCGGCAGGGGGCCATCGGCCGGCGGAGGCGGCGGAGTGGCGCCGATAATGGCGCCGCCGAGCACGCGACGCCCGTCGGGCAGCTGCACCCTCTGCGCGAACGCATTGTGCGAGCCGTCCTTGGCGCTGTAGCCGGTGATGATCAGCTCGTCGCCGGGCTTCACGGAGTCTTTGCGCCAGCCGTTGCGGTAGAGAAAGCTCGGCGCACCGGCCTGCACGCTCCACTCGGTCACGGTGCCGTCGTCGTTTTTCACATCAACGGTGAGATAGCTGTGTGGATTGATCATCTCCCACTTCACGCACGTGCCGTGCAGGGTGACCGGCCTGTTGAAATCAAATTCCGCGCCGAAGGAGTGGTGTGCGCGAGCCGGTGCGGCGATCAGAGACAGGGTGACGGCGAGAAATCCGTTCAAGACTCGTTTGTTCACGCTTCCCCCGCCGAACAACGGCCTCACAAAGCCGATGAAGTGCCTCGTCAATAACACGACGGCGGGATGGCGTCAATTCGAGAAGAGGAAGAACACAGAGGGCCGGAGCCCTCTGCGTCCGTTCGGGTGCAACTCATGTCGGGGCCAAAGCGGCGGCCCCAGGGAACCCAAGGGAGGATCGCCGGCTTGGCGCTCTACCGGCTTGCCGTCGAGGATGGGTCCGGCTTTCCGCCTGCCTTCGGCGCCTGGTAGCGCGTCAGGAAGAGCAGAAACGGCGTCACCTCAAAGGGCATTTTCTCGCGGGCGGAATTCAGCGCCACGGGCTTGGCTTTGAGCAGCTCCACGCGGTCGTCCCACGGGTTCAGCTTCACCCGACCGCCGAGCGGCAGGGCCGCGACCTGATCGACTTTGTTTTGGTCAAGCGCCGGCCCCAGGCCTGCCAGTGCCGAACTGAGCGCCACGCCGTGCCCAAGCCGCGCGTCGATGAGCGAGGGAAGAGCCTGCGATTCCGCGTTGAGCTGCTTCAGAAACAAAGCCGCGCTGCCCAGTTTGTCTTTATACGGCGAGCTCTTCAGCAGATCGAAGGCCTTCTTGCCCGACATGTCGATTTCCGCGGGTGTGCCCTTGAACGAAAAGTGGGAGAGAGCGTCGGCGGCCGTGACGTTCGTCGTATCGTTGAATCCCCACTGATCGGTGGAGGGCTTCGTCATCATCACCTCGGCCAGTCCTTGTGCCAGCACCGCGGCCAGGCTCGCTTCGTCCGGCAGCACGTCGACCAAGCCGCGGCTAACGACGATGGTATGTCCGATGGTGAAGGACTCCAGCGTGCCGGTCAGCATCACGCGGCAGTGGACGTCGATGTCGAGGTTGTTTGTGACTTGCAGGTTGTTGACGACCGTTTCGAGGACTTTGTCGACTTCTCCCGGAGGCGCGACCAGCCCAATGCGCTGCAGGCGCTCGAGCACGTTGTTCTCGGCCGTCTCCTGCCATTTCTGTTCGGCTTCGGTCGGAGAATAGTCCTGAGCGCCTTTGCCGCGATCGAGTCCCTGTTGATCGAGCGGTTGCTGATTGAAGTCAACCGGATGGCCCAGGTTCGTGAGGTTGTAGCCCCACAGGCGGGTCTGCGCGCGGAATCGGACGGGAGAATCGGTGTTGTCCTTGAGTTCCGATTCCTGGCTGTAGATCAGGGCCGGCAGCCAAAGGTCCGGCTGCAGATTCATGCGCCAGCTGTCGAAATGGAGATTGAAGCCTTTGCTCTCGCCCTCCGATGAGGTGAATACGCCGTTAAAGCGGACGATGGCGAAACCCTGATCCTCCGCCCAGATCCGTCCGTTGAATCGCGACTTGCCGGTCTTGGGCAGCGGGGTGATATCGAAGACCAGGCAGCGGACTTCTCCGATGAATTCGCGCCCGACGTAATTGAATTCATAGTGCTGGCGATCGAAGCCCTCGGCGTCGATGTAGAGCATCTGGAGGAAGCCGTTGGCATCGGTTTTCGATCCCTCGAGATGCGCGAACGGGTTGAATTCCTCTCCCTTGCTCTTCTTCTTGTCGAGCAGGGAATCCTCGGCGGCGCCCTTGGAGTTTGAAAGCTCCGCCTGACCGAGGAAATAGTGGTCCTTCACGGGCACGATTCCCATCTCCGGATCCGGTTTCATGTCCTGGACGTAGGTCTCGACGATCGGACTGTAGCGGCGGATGACGGCCACTTCGTCGTGTTCGCGGGCCACGATCTGGTCGACGGCCTGGCCTACGGTGGTGACCGACGAATTCGATTGGGCCGCTGCGGGGCCGCACAAGATGCCCGCCAGGATGATGGTGGCGGAAGAAAGCTTTAAAACACGCATGTTTCCCCCTCTGAGAAACCGTACTCCAGTTGGATGGCTTTGCCTAGCGCCTGGTCTTGCTTAGTAAGGGTAGCAAGCAGACCCGGTCGGGCGTAGGCCTAGCGAGCGGGGGTGTGCGCAATGAATCAGTTCACAAAAGTACCAGGCGGGGCGTCTTCGCCTGAGTTTCAGACACCGCGGCGAAGGCCCCATCAGTTGGACCGGCAGGCCGTCGGGCTGGCAGGCCCCATTGCCCGGCTTGACAGGCACTCTGGCGACCGCTATAGAAGATACATGCCCCAATCGATATTTATTTTTGATTTCGGAACGAACGAAGAAGCGGCTCAGCAGGCCCGCCACAAAATCGACGGCTGGAAGCAGGGATTCCGGCTGGGCGACAAGATGAAGCTGAAGTTCGAACGCGAAGATGCGGCCCCCCAGCAGAGCGGCGAAGAGAGCCCGGCCGCCAGGCCCGCGAAGAAATCCTCGGCGAAGAAGGCGGCCGAGAAAAAGGGCGAAGAGGACGAGCCCGGCACGCGTGTCAAGCTGCTGCTGCGGCTCGATTTTTCCGATCACGAAAAGCTGACCTATCAGCGGTGGATTGACCGCATACCGAACGAGGAGCCCTTCAAGTCCGCGAATCCGGAGACGGTGCGAAGCGGCGATCCGGAGCACGCCAAGGTCGCGGAACTTTTCGATTCGCTCGATTGATGGGCCTGGGGGCGTTACGGGGATCCAATTCATCGATCCGGACGCGGGCCAATCCGCGCACGGAAGCGCGAGGTTGGCTGTTTGTGCGGTGGGCGAATTGGCTATAATGGGGTGAAGATCGTTCACAAGGTTCGTCCCACCGTCGGAGGCATTCCCGATGGCCTCTCAGGTTAAGGTCAAGACAACCGGATTTGACGCGACGAAGTACCACGGTCTGGACCGCGAAGCGCTGATCCGGATCTACCGCACGATGTTTCTTTCCCGGCGGCTCGACGACCGGGAAATCCAGCTCAAACGACAGAACAAAATCTTCTTCCAGATCAGCGGAGCCGGTCACGAGGCCGTTTTGGCAGCCGCAGGCCTGCTGCTCAAGCCGGGCTACGACTGGTTTTTCCCTTATTACCGAGATCGCGCGCTGGTGCTGGCGCTGGGCGTCACCCCCTATGAGATTCTGCTGCAGGGCGTTGGCGCGGCGGATGATCCTTCCTCGGGAGGTCGGCAGATGCCGTCCCACTGGGGCAGTCAGCGGTTGAACATCGTGCCGAGCGCTTCTTCGACCGGTATGCAATGGCTTCACGCGGTCGGTTCGGCCGAGTCCTCGCTTTATTACGAGAAATTCCCGAAAGCGCTGGAGCAGGCACGCAAGGCGCCGCTGGGCGATTCGCTGAGCCACCACCGCGACGAGATTACCTTCGTTTCCGGCGGCGATGGATCAACGAGCGAGGGCGAGTTCTTCGAGGCATTGAATGCCGCGTCACTGCGGCGCGTGCCGGTGCTCTTCTTGGTGGAAGACAACGGCTACGCGATCTCGGTGCCGATCGAGGCGCAGACGGCCGGCGGCAACATTTCGAAGCTCGCCGCGAATTACCCGAACTTCGCGTTTGAGGAATTCGACGGGACGGATCCCGTCGAAAGCTATGCGGGGCTGGGCCGAGCTGTGGCGCACTGCCGCGCACGGCGAGGCCCGGCGCTGGTCCACGCGCACGTGACGCGTCCCTATTCCCATTCGCTTTCCGACGACGAAAAGCTCTACAAGACCTCCGCGAGCCGCGACGCAGAAGCGCAGCGCGATCCCGTGCCGAGATTCGGACTGTTCCTGGTGCGCGAAGGGATTCTGGAGGACAGCGAGTTGCTGGCGCTCGAAGCGGACGTAGACCGCGAGGTGCTCGCGGCGACCGACCGCGCCCTGACCGCGCAACCCGCGCCTGCCGACTCGATCTATTCGTTCGTTCACTCACCCGATGTCGATCCTACGGGTCCGAAATTCGACACGGCGCCGAAATTCGCGGGTCACGGCGGCGGCCCTGCGGTCACGAAAGCCAAGACCATGGTCGAAATTGTCTCCGCGACTCTGGCCGACGAGATGGCCCACGATGAGCGGATCATCGTATTCGGCGAGGACGTGGCCGATTGCTCGCGCGAGGAGGACCTCGACCATGTGAAAGGGAAGGGCGGCGTCTTCAAAGCGACCGAAGGCCTGCAGCGAAAATTCGGCTCGATGCGTGTCTTCAATTCGCCGATCGCGGAGGCGGGGATCGTGGGCCGGGCGCTGGGCATGGCGGTGCGCGGGCTGAAGCCCGTCGCGGAAATCCAATTTTTCGATTACATCTGGCCGGCGATGATGCAATTCCGCAACGAGCTTTCGAACTTGCGATGGCGCTCGAACGGCAAATTCAAATGCCCCGCGGTCATACGCGTGGCCATCGGCGGATATCTGACCGGCGGCGCGATCTATCACAGCCAGTGCGGCGAGGTGATTTTCACGCACATCCCGGGGTTGCGCGTGGTGATGCCGTCGACGGCACTCGATCTGTGCGGCCTGCTGCGCACGGCGATCCGCTCCGATGATCCCGTAATGGTGCTGGAGCATAAGCACCTCTACCGGCAGCCTTACAATCGCTCGCCTTATCCGGGCGCGGATTTCACGGTGCCGTTCGGCAAGGCGTGCGTGGCGCGCGAAGGTGCGGACGTGAGCATCATCACCTACGGCGCCGTGGTGCACCGCGCGGAAGTGGCCGCAGCGGAGCTGGCACGTACCGGAGTGTCGGTCGAAGTGATCGATCTGCGAACGCTGAGCCCCTACGACTGGGAAGCGGTCGCCAGGAGCGTGACGAAGACGAATCGCGTCATCGTGGCATACGAGGACACCCGTTCCTGGGGCTACGGCGCGGAAATCGCAGCGCGCATAGCGGATGAGCTTTTCGGCGACCTCGATGCGCCCGTGCGGCGAGTCGCCGCGACCGATACGTTCTGCGCGTATCATCCGTCGCTGGAGGACGCCATTCTGCCCCAGACGGAGGATATCGTCCGGGCGGTTCGGGAATTGGCCGCGTACTAGGTGTGCCTGAAAGCGGCCGGATTCGGGACCTGGAAACTTTCCGGGCCTGGGGACCGTATCTATAGGTGAGTCTGGGGTGTTGCCCCGCTGGGAGGTGGCCCATGATTTGCGGAAACTGCCAGAGAGATCTCGCCGACTATTCGAATTTTTGTTACTACTGCGGCGCGCGCCAGCAGGCGTCCCCCTACGGCCCGCCGCGACCCCAGAAGCGCCTGATGCGGTCGGTCACCGATTACAAGATCGCCGGAGTCTGTGGTGGCATCGCGGAATATCTCGAACTCGATCCCACGCTTGTCCGCGTGCTCTGGGTACTGCTGGTGCTGATGCCGGTGCCTGTGGTCCCCGCGTTTCTCGGCTACTTCGTTGCGTGGCTGGTGATGCCGAAGGCGCCCTACCCGCTGCCCTACGCGCCCCCGGTACAGCCAAGCGCGCCGCCGCAAACGGCTTCCTAGTCCTTCGATTTCAGCTTGCGCGGCGACAACCGGCCTTCGCGGAAAAGAGCCTGATCGAATGAGATCAGTCCCGCGCCCGTCGTCGCCAACGCAAACGCCGCCGTCGCCAGCATGAGGGGAAACTCGTAGTTTTGCACGGCCATGGGATTGGCGACGATATGGTGCGCCCCCCACAGCCCCACGCTCATCTCGACAGCCAATAGAATCCCCGCGATCCTCGCAAAAAGCCCCGCGATCAGCATGCAGCCGCAGAAAAACTCGATTACGCCCGAGAGGTACACGAAGTACCCCGGAAATCCCATGCGCGCGAAGGACTCCATGGCCTCCCGCGTGTGTCCGAAGAGCTTCGGATAACCGTGGTAGATGAAAACGACGCCCAGCGCGACGCGGAGCAGCAGCAGTCCCAGCGGCTTTAAATTCTCCAGAAACTTCATCATCCCGCTCCTTGAATCCGTGGCGACAAAAATGCAAGAACAGCCAAGGCCGTGCGGATTGTAGTAGCAGAACGGGGCAGACCCGAACCTTTTGCGACACATTGTGTTTATTTCTCCACGGCAGCCGCCCAAACGCGCGGAAGCCCTGGTGTAGAATCAAGGTTCATCTCGAAAAAACTGTGCCGTTGCCCCGCTCAATTCGCAAGCTGCTGCTCGGCTTCGCCGTCGTGCTGGTGGTCTGCTTGATCGCGTTTATCCGCTTCCATCACTCGGCGTCGCCCCTCGGCGTCGCATACGCCGGGAACAAACAGGTGATCTTGTGGGACAGCAGCGCGGAGATTCGCGAACCGACCGGCACGCTGCCCTACGGCGACAAGCTCGACATCCTCGATCATTTTCAGCAACAGACCAAAGTCCGCACGTCGAGCGGAATGATCGGCTGGGTGGCGGAAAGTGATCTGCTCTCCGTCGATCTGTGGCAGAAAATGCGCGATCTGGATTCGACCGCGGCGGCCTCACCGGTCGAGGCGCACGGCGCGACGAAGGTGATCAGCAATCTCCACATCGGCCCGGGCCGCGAAACACCGCGTCTGCGGCAGATCGCCAAGGGTGTTCCGGTCGAGCTATTCGCGCGCCAGCCGGTGGAAGTACCCCTGACTCCCACGGCGATGAAAGCGACGGCAGCGGCCGCCGCGCAACCAAATCAAACCGGAGAAGAAGTCGACGCTCCCGCTCCGCTCGCGGTCCGGAAAGAAGACTGGTGGCTGGCGCGTGCGCATCTGTCCGACGGCGCCACCGCGACGGGCTGGATCCTCGGACGATTCGTCGATCTCGACGTGCCCGAACCGCTGCCGGATTACGCAAGCTCGGCCGGCATGCGGGTCACGGCATGGTTCGAGCTCAACCGCGTGCCCGATTCGCAGGGCCAACCGAAGCCCCAATTCTTGCTGGTGGGCACGAAGGGACCCGAAGGCCAGCCGTGCGACTTCACGCAGTTCCGCGTGTTCACCTGGGGAACGGCGAGAGAACGCTACGAGACGGCCTATGTCGGTGACGATCTATGCGGCAAATTGCCGGTGAAGATCACACACCTTGGCGCAGGCGCGCGTGGCGATCCCGGGTTTACCTTCGTCGATTTGTCCGACGGCCGCACTGCAGTGCGCGTCTATCAGATGCGCCAGACGGTTGTTCGCCGCGTGAAACAGCCGGGTGATGCGCCTGTAAAGCCTCAAAAGAAGAAGGAGAAGCGCAAGCGTGGCTAGACATTTTCAGATGCGCCGTAAACGCGCGCGTTCTGCCGCGTACGCCCTGTGGGCCCTGCCTCTGTTTTTTTGCACGGCGGGCTGCTCGCGGAACTCTTCGAGCGTCGAGGCGCAGGCGGTGGCGACTTTTTCGATTTCCTACATCGCGTCATGGGGTACGAAAGGCAGCGATCCAGGCCAGTTGAGCCAACCCACCGACATCGCGACGGACTCGCTTGGTAACGTCTACCTCGCCGACGCAGGGACGCTGTTCATCGATAAGTTCACCTGGGATGGCCACCCGCTGTTGAGCTTCGGCCAGCCTTCGCTGAAGGATCCGCAGGAAATCGCCGTCGATAGCGGCGGTGCGATTTACCTCACGGATTCCGGCCGCGGCTGCACCTATGTTTTTTTTCCGGAGGGCGATCACACCCACGAGCTGCGGTTGAAAACACGCCCGAGCGACGAAGACCTGCTGGGCGTCGCAGTGGGCGAGGACGGGCGGATTCACGTGCTGGATTCCGACGCAGGCCGGGTTTACACCTACAACCCGAATTACCGGCTTTTGCGGAACTGGCAGCCGGCGGCAAACGCGCCGAATGCGCGGGTGCGCGCGCGGGGGATCGCCGTGGGTCCGGACGGCCTCGTCTATCTGATCGATCCGTTGGGGAATCACATCCTGAAATTTTCGACCGAAGGTCAATTCCAATCGCTCGTCGATGCGACGGCCGACGGAGTCTCGCGCAAGCTGAGCGACCAGTTCGCCGTGGGGCTTGGCTATATTTTCGCGATGGACGCGGACGGGCGGATGCTGCACGTCTGGACCGCGGATGGGCGGCCGAAGCTCGACATCGATCTCGCTCCGGAACTGGGCCAGGGCAACCGCTCGGCGCCCTCACTCGCCATCAGCCCACGCAAAGAGCTGCTGGTGCTCGACCGGCCCGATGCGCGCGTGCTTCGCTATCGGCTCAACTTCTGATACTTTCCTCTGCGGACACTTTCGAGTTTATCCGAGGCGAATTCCATGGCGTTGCTGCTCACCGAAGCTGATGTACGGACGATTTTGACTCTGCCGCTGGCGATGGAGCTGACGGAGGAGTCCTTTCACCGGCTCGCCAGCGGCTCCGGAGTTTCTCATCCCCGGCGCCGGCTCAAGCTCGCTGAAAAGGGTCTGATGCATTACATGGCCGCCGCCGATTCAGGGGGCGGCTACGTCGGCCTGAAGATTTACACCGTCTCACCCAGCGGCTTGCGGTTCCTGGTGCCACTGTTCAGCGGCCACACCGGCGAGCTCGTGGCGCTGATCGAGGCCAACAGACTTGGACAGGCGCGAACCGGGGCGGCCACCGGAGTGGCCACGAAGTTTCTGGCGCGGGAAGACGCGCGAGTCGCAGCCATGATCGGTACGGGCTTTCAAGCGCAGACGCAGCTCGAGGCGGTGGCCCTGGCCAGGAAGCTCGACCTCGTGCGCGTATACAGCCGAGACGCGGCCCGCCGGGAAGCCTTTGCGAAGGACATGGCCGCGCAGATCGGCGTGCGCGTGGCTGCGGTGGGTTCGGCTGAGGAGGCCGTGCGCGGTGCGGATATCGTTACCACTATGACGAGCTCGACAAAGCCCGTCCTGTTGGGAAAATGGCTCGAGCGCGGAACACACGTCAACGCCGCCGGAGTAAACTTTGCGGAGAAGGCCGAGATCGACGCCGAAACGGTCGGGCGCGCCGACCTGATCGCGGCGGACTCGGTCGAGCAATCGAAAATGGAGGCGGGTGACCTGATCCAGGCGTTCGCCGGCGATCTGAAACGATGGGACGAAGTGCGTGAGTTTTCGGGAATCGTGGCCGGGAAAATTCCCGGGCGGACGAACCGCGATCAGATCACGCTGTTCAAGTCAAACGGGATCGCGATTGAGGATGTGGTCGTTGCAGGCCGGGTGTATGAGCTGGCACGGGAGAGAAGGATGGGGCGTGAAGTTCCGATGTTTGTGGAGAGTTCCGGGGGCGGGTGAGGCTCCTCATGCTGTGGACACTTGCTTTGACGATTTCATGGAGTCCGGCCCATCGACCGTGACAATACCTGCTGCTTTGCTTGGCGGCATCAGCCCTAGCCCTTGTCAGCAGCCGGTAAGATGCGACGTTCGGCGCCGCAATCAGTGCCGTTTTCGGTCAATTCATGGCTCTGTTTGTGCTAGCCGTGATGATCGTCAAGGCGGCCGTCTCCGGCTGGTGGATCGGGGCGATCATCGCCGCGGTGGGGCTCTGCGCGGAGTTTGTGGCTTCCCAAGCGCTGGCGGTTTTCGCCCGATTCTTGAATCGCGGCGCACGGGATCCTATGAGGGGCGTGGGATCGGTCGTCAGAAGACATCCGGGGCGGGTCTCAGGCGATCAGGCGCGGACGCGGCGGAGGCGCTTGGCGAGCGCTTCGTGAAGCTTCAAGCGGGTCGAAGGGGGCAGCGGCGCGGGCTCGGAATTGCAGAAGATCTCGATGGTCTGCTTGCAGGTGTCGACCACCACGCGGCAGTCCTTGCATTTGCCGAGGTGCTCTTCAATCTGCGTGCGAAGCAAGGGATCGAGAGCCTCGTCAAGATAATCCGCGAGCTCCGTGATGATGGTTTTGCACTTCACTGATGTTCCCCCCGACGAAAGTATTGATTGAGTGCCTGGCGCAATTTCAAGCGCGCGCGCAACAGGCGCGACTTCACCGCCGGCACCGTAAGCCCCAGGGCCTCGGCCGTCTCCTCAGTCGATAACTCTTCGATGTCGCGAAGCTGGAAAACGACTCGGAAAGATGGGTCGAGATCGCCGATGACTCTGCCCAGAATTCCCGACAATTCGGTCTGCGCGTAGCGGTCGGCGGGCGAAGGTCCCCAGTCCTCGACTTCCCGTGGCACCATGTCTTCGCCCGTGTCCACTTCTTCATCGAGCGAGACGACGTTGGGGCGCCGTTTACGGAGCTTCATCAGGGCCTGATTGACGGCGATGCGCACCAACCAGGTGTAGAAGCGGGAATTTCCCTCGAAATTCTGCAAGTGCTCGAAAGCCTTCAGGAACGCCTCCTGCATGGCGTCTTCGGCGTCTTCGCGATTCTGGGTGATGTTTTGGGTCAAACGAAAGATTTTGCGCTCGTAGCGGCCCACCAGCGTTTCAAAGGCGGAAATATCGCCTGCTTTGGCGGCGGCGACCAGTATGGGTTCGTCGTCCTTTACTACCTGCGAAGGCAGCTGGCGTCGGGGTGTGGGGTCCAGTTTGGATGAACTCATCGAGGATTTTTCCAGTGGAAAGGTTAGCACAGCTTTCGGATTGACGCCGCCGGGAATGTATTATGATACCGAGCGAAGCCTTTGCGCATCCATGTTGATTGCGTTTCGGGGCGACTGGAGCAGCCGGCCTGCACAATCCGGTCGGCCGGCCGGCCGGGCACCCGACGCCAACCGAAACAGCCCGGAGAATCCAAGACATTCATGAGGACGCTGCCAGATTACCTGCGGAAGGGGATGAAGATGATCCTCGTCGGCTCGAATCCCGGAGACCGATCGGCGCGGGTGGGGCACTATTACGCGGGCCGGAATAATCAGTTTTGGCCGATCATGTATGAATCCGGCGTGATTCCGGAACCGATCGGCTATGAAGACGACCGGCGGATGCTGGAATTCGGCATCGGCATGACCGACCTCGTGAAGCGGCCCACCCGGGCGGTTGATGAGCTCGAGCGGCGGGAGTTCGCCGAGGGGCGCGTATTGCTGGCGCAGAAGCTCGAGGAGCTGCGACCGCGGGTCATCGCCTTCAACGGGAAGATGGTTTATGAGAAGTTCACCGGCCGCGCCTGCAAGCTGGGTCTGCAAAAGGAGTGGCTCTACGGCGCGCGAGTGTTCGTGCTGCCGTCGACCAGTGGATCCAATGCCGGAGCTGCTCTGGCGGTCAAAAAGCGATACTTCAAGAAACTCGCGACCCTGCTGAAGAGTCTAAGAGACTAGATGGGTGTCACGCAAAAACAAGTCGCGACCCAGCTGGTGCTCGAGGACCGCTCCGGCTCCGTACTGACCCTGCGCCTGAATCGGCCCGAGAAGCTCAACGCGCTGAATCCCGACCTCTGCCGTACGCTGGTCCACAGTTTGCTGCGCGCGAGCGAGGACAAGTCCGTGCGCGCCGTGGTGCTGACGGGCGCGGGGCGCGGGTTTTGCTCCGGCGGCGACATCGATTTCATGCGCGAGGCGCGAAGTCGCAAGGCTGTGAACGAATTCAAGCCGATGCTCGAGATGGGCAAGGAAATTTGCCTGGCGATTACCTCCATGCCGAAGGTTGTGATTGCCGCCGTGAATGGTCCCGCAGCGGGTGGCGGACTGAGCTTGGCGCTGGCGTGCGATCTGCGGATCGCCTCTGACCAGGCGATGTTCACGCAAGCGTTCGGTTACCTGGGCCTGTATCCGGATTTCGGCGCCACATTTTTTCTGCCGCGTATCGTCGGACTGTCGCGCGCTTCGGAACTCTTTTACACTGGGGAGCGATTGTCCGCCGATGAAGCGCGTCGGATCGGCATCGTCGCAAGCGTGTTTCCCGCCGCATCGTTTGAAGAAGAAACGAAAAAGCTCGCCGAGCGCGTGGCGGCCGGCCCCCCGCTGGCGTACCGCGATGTGAAGCGAACCATGGTCGGCGAAGCGCACAAGGAACTCACCGACGCGATCGACGAAGAAAACCGCCTGCAGTTGCACTGCTTTCTTTCCGAGGATTGCGCAGAAGGTCTGGCCGCCTATGCGGAGAAGCGCCCGCCGAAGTTCCGCGGTTTCTAGTCCCGGATTCGCAACACTCACATTACAATCGAAGATCGGGACGGCCGCTGCGCCCGCTCTTGCCTGGAACCATACATGGACGAAGATCTGCTGGCCCATATTGAGATCACGCCGCGCGAGGTGAGCGAGCGCATCGAGCGCGGAGATAAATTCCTGTTGGTCGACGTGCGCGAGAAATGGGAATATGAAGCCGCGCACATCGAGGGGTCGGTGCTGGTTCCGCTGCGCGAACTGCCGATGTGTCTCGGTCAGCTGGCCGCGGCAGCCGATGTAGTTTGCATGTGCCATCACGGCGTGCGCAGCATGGACGCGGCGGCATGGCTGCGCTCGAAAGGCGTGGCGGGCGCGCGATCAATGGCCGGCGGGATCGACCGCTGGACGGTGGAAGTCGATCCGCTCGTGCCGCGATACTGAGGAGATGAGGCATGGCGACTCGAAAGGCCGGCGCAGCGAAGCGC
>JBAVUW010000077.1:0-1644 GCA_049696975.1 Candidatus Acidiferrales bacterium
GCCAGATCGCTGTCTGTGCGCTGCGCCGCGCCTGAGATTTCGGCGCTGAAATATAAAGCCGATCCTTGAGCACATCAAAATAAAATGCGCTCAAATCAACAATGCAGAAGTGATTCAGCCGGTGATACATCTTATGAAAGGCGAACTCCTCGTACGACGCACGCACCTCGTTTGCAAAAGCCAGCGTCTGCCGCAGCATGTACTGGTCCAGCCCTTCCATGCTCGCGAACGGAACCGCATCAGTGTCCGGATTAAAATCTCCCAGATTGCCCAGCACATAGCGAAACGTATTGCGAATCTTGCGGTAATTCTCCGCAATCCGCAGCATCAGCTTCTCGGACCCCACAACGTCTTCCCGAAAGTCAACCGATGCCACCCACAACCGCACCACTTCCGCACCCAACCGGTCCGAAATATCCACCGGGTCCACGTCGTTCCCGCGCGACTTCGACATGGCCTGGCCCTTTTCGTCCAGCGTCCATCCCGGCGTCACCACGCCCTTATAAGGAGGCGTTCCCCGCGCCCCCATGCCGCACAGCAGCGACGATTGAAACCACCCGCGGTACTGATCTCCACCTTCCAGATACAAATCGGAAGGCCACGGATAACTCGGCTCATCCGCAATCAACGCCAG
This sequence comes from Candidatus Acidiferrales bacterium, assembly GCA_049696975.1. GTDB lineage: Bacteria > Acidobacteriota > Terriglobia > Acidiferrales > UBA7541 > Palsa-295. The sequence goes on from JBAVUW010000077.1 coordinate 635, forward strand.
ATAACTCGCGCCCGATTCCAGCCACACATCAAAGATGTCCGTCTCTTTCTCAAATTTCGTAGCGCCGCAGTGCGGACACTTCGCAGTTGCGGGAAGAATCGAGTTCGACTCCGGCGTAAACCACGCATCCGCGCCCGACCGCGCAAACAACTCGACAACTTTCCGATTTACCTCCGGATCATTCAACGGCTTGCCGCAACTCTCGCACAGAAAAACGGCGATCGGCACTCCCCAAACCCGCTGCCGCGAAATACACCAATCCGGCCGCGTCGCGATCATGTTCGACATCCGCTCTTCGCCCCACGCTGGATCCCACTTCACCTGCTTGATGTCTTCCAGCGTGCGTTTGCGCAACGTGTCTTCTTCCGACTTCCCGCCCGGCATCGGCGTTTCCATCGAAATAAACCACTGCTCCGTCGCCCGAAAAATTATCGGATTATGACACCGCCAGCAATGCGGATAAGAATGCTCCGTCTTCTCCGTATGCAGCAGCGCCCCGCGCTTCTTCAGCAATTCGATGATCGGCTGGTTCGCATCCCAAACGCGCAGCCCGGTGTACTCCGCCAGTCCGTTGCGCAGAATGCCTTTCTCATCTACGTTGCTGGTCGCGTCCAGCCCATATTTCACTCCGGTAATAAAATCCTCAGCGCCATGCGAAGGCGCCGTATGCACCACGCCGGTCCCGGTGTCCATGGTGACGTATTCCGCCAGCACGCCCAGAATTTTCCGATCCAGAAATGGATGCTGAAAATTCAGCCGCTCCATCTTTCGTCCGGGAAAATGCGCAATCTCCCGCGCATCGGCAAGCCCGCATTTCTCCGCCACATCCTTGGCCAGCTTCGCCGCAACGATATAAACTTCGTCGCCCGATTCCAGTCCCACATACTCTTCATCCGGATGAAACGCCACCGCCATCGACGCCGGCAGCGTCCATGGCGTAGTCGTCCAGATAATCGTCGAAACTTTCTTCCCCGCCAGCGCCGCATCAATCTTCGCCGGATCATCCAGCA
>JBAVUW010000078.1:0-5821 GCA_049696975.1 Candidatus Acidiferrales bacterium
TTCGATGCGCGCATCGTGCGTCTTCGTGCCGAAATAAAAGTCCGGCTCGGTCTGGAAGGTTTGTGCGAGCGTCGCGTATGCGGGGTTGGCGACGTCCTTGTGCGCACCTTTCCACGAGGCTTTCGCACGCGTCCGCTGCTCATGCATCGCGCGATCGAAGCCATCCCAGTCGACTCGAGCGCCGGAGTCCCGCAAGACGTCTTCGATGAAATCGCGAGGAAGGCCAAACGTGTCGTAGAGACGGAAGGCTTTCTCCCCCGGGTACGTCGCTTGCGGCGGGAGAATCACGGAGCCCCGCACCGGCTCGGTGCTCGATTCTTGGACGTCTTTTTCAAACCGTCGAGCTTCTTCGGCGCTCTTCTGAAACGCTTCAGAATTCGTGTCCTTCAGCAACGCCTTCAGGTCTTCATCTAATTTGGCGAGGCCGACCTCCACGGTTCGCTTGAACTGCTTTTCTTCTTCATCGAGCACGCGCGCGGTGCGAGCGGCGTGGTCTTCCAGCTCCGGATACGCTTCCTTCATTTCCGTGCGGACTGCCGCGGACATCTGCGAAAGATAGGGACTGGGAGCACCCAGCATGTGCGCGTGACGCAACGCCCGGCGAATGATTTTGCGCAGCACGTAACCGCGGCCTTCGTTGGAGGGGATCACTCCGTCGGAAATCAGGAAGGTCGCAGCGCGGGAATGGTCGGCGATGATGCGGAGCGACGAACTCTCGTTCTTGAATTCGCTGACCGCTTTTCCGCAGAGCGATGCAGCTTCGCGAATCAGTGGTTGGAATAAATCCGTGTCGAAATTCGAAATTTTGCTTTGCAAGACTGCGGTGACGCGCTCGAGTCCAGCGCCGGTGTCCACGGACGGTTTGGGGAGCGGATGTAGCTTGCCGCTGGCGTCGCGGTTGAACTGCATGAAGACCAAATTCCAGATTTCGACGTAGCGGCCGCAGTCACAGCCGAATTTGCAGTTCGCGTGGCCCTGATCGGAGGCCGCGGGGCCCATGTCATAAAACATCTCGCTGCAAGGGCCACAGGGGCCCGTGTCGCCCATAGCCCAGAAATTCTCCTTCAGGCCGGGAACGGCGATCACGCGATCCTTGGGTGCGCCGACCCGGATCCAGAAATCCGCTGCTTCGTTGTCGGTGCCGAGCGTGCTCCCGGGTGCCACTTCCGCACCGCCGAAAACGGTGAAGTATAGTTTGTCGAGCGGGATGCCATACCATTTCGGCGAGGTGATGAGCTCCATCGCATAGGCAACGGCCTTTTCCTTGAAATAATCGCCGAAGGAGAAATTGCCGAGCATTTCGAAAAACGTGTGATGGCGATTGGTGAAGCCGACGTTTTCAAGATCGTTGTGCTTGCCGCCGGCACGCACGCATTTCTGGCAGGAGGTGGCGGTTTTGTAGTCGCGCTGCTCGAGACCGAGGAAGACGTCCTTGAACTGGTTCATGCCGGCGTTGGTGAACAGCAGCGTGGGATCGTTCGTCGGCACAAGTGAGGAGCTGCGCACGACGCGATGGCCACGCTCCTCGAAATATTTCAGAAACATTCTCCGAATTTCGTTACCAGTCAATGAGGCCTCGGATGCTCGCGCGCAAATCTCGCAAATTCCCTTTTTCACGTTTTGGGGCAGCTAGAACAACCCTCGCGCGAGTGTTTTCAGTAGGATACGCGAATTCTGCTGCGGAAGTTTGGCGATCCGAGGGCGACCAGAGTTCTTGTGGCGGTCGGGATGACCCCGCGCCCGGGGTGCCGGCGTCCGCCCGGCCGCTCGGTCGGCCAAATTGCGCGCAATCACTCACGCTTGCCATATTAGGGAGAGAACGGATGTGGCGCAAGGGAGTGCGCCGGTGGACTTCTGCTGCTTTCAACTCCGACTGCCGGCACAACCGTGCCTGCCACGGAGGGCATTGCGTAAAACCTGCGGTCGAATTACCGGCCTCGGATGGCAGAATAGCATTGTGGACGAGCATACCGCTTCCAGACCGGAACGGCCGGCTGACGCCGAGGGATTCTCCTACGCCTGGCGGGCGCTGCGTCATCGGAATTTCCGGCTCTATTACGGCGGGCAGGGAATTTCGCTAATCGGGACCTGGATGACGCGGCTGGCGACGAGCTGGTTGGTCTACCGGTTGACAGGATCGGCGCTGCTGCTGGGCGTGGTCGGATTCGCGGGCCAGATTCCCACTTTTTTGCTCGCGCCCTTTGCTGGCGTGTGGGTCGACCGGCTCAACCGGCGGCATGTGCTGATCGTGACGCAGGTGCTGGCGATGCTGCAATCGTTCGCGCTGGCGGCGCTGACGCTTTCAAAGCACATCAACATTCCCGAAATTATCGCGCTGAGCGCTTTGCAGGGCGCGATCAACGCGTTCGACATGCCGGGGCGGCAGGCGTTCGTGGTGCAGATGATCGAACACCGGGCCGACCTTGGGAACGCGATCGCCTTGAACTCCTCGATGGTGAATATTGCGCGGTTGGTGGGGCCGTCGCTGGCTGGTGCGGTGATTGCGCTGTCAAATGAAGGCTACTGCTTCCTGATCGACGGGATCAGCTACGTCGCGGTAATTGCGTCGTTGGCGGCGATGCGCCTGAAGCCGCACGACATCGGGCGTCACGCCGGGTCAATGCTGGCGCAGCTGAAAGAAGGTTGGACATACGTTTCCGGATTCGCGCCGATCCGGATCATCCTGCTGCTGTTTGCGATCGTGAGCTTAATGGGATGGCCATTTTCGGTGTTGATGCCGATTTTTGCCGGCAAGATTCTGCATGGCGGCCCCCATACGCTCGGATTTCTGATGGGTGCGGTCGGGGTGGGCGCGGTGATTTCCGCAGTATCGCTGGCAGTGCGGAAATCCGTGCTGGGGTTGGGGCGGATGATCCCGCTTTCGGCGGGGGCCTTCGGCGTGGGGCTGATCTTGTTCGGGTTCTCGCGGCACTTGTGGCTTTCGCTGCTGCTGATGCTGGTTTGCGGATTCGGGCTGATGCAGCAGATGGCCGCGAGCAATACGATCATTCAGACGATCGTCGAGGAGAATAAACGCGGGCGCGTGATGAGCTACTACACGATGTCATTCGTGGGCATGGCGCCCTTCGGCAGCTTGCTGGCCGGCACGCTGGCGAACTGGATTGGGGCGCCGCGGACAGTGATGATGAGCGGGGCGTGTTGTATTGCGGGCGCGCTCTGGTTTGCGACACGGCTGCGGCTGGTGCGCTCGCTGATCCGACCGATTTATCGCGATCTGGGAATTTTGCCGGCGGCCGACGCATCTGTGACGGCGATGATCGAAGATAGCGTGGCACGGTGAAACCGGGCCAGAGCCTGGATACCTTTCAGTGCGCGTGGTGGACCTGGAGGCCCACACCTTGAACGGAACACCGCCGCGCTTCCCGATGAATTCTATTTTTTCTCGGCTTTGGCTTTCGCCGCGGCTTCGGCGGTCCACGGGGGGACGATGCCATTCACCCGCGCATAGGCGACGGACTGTCCGAGGTGTTCATGGTCGTCGGCGATGATGATGTAGATGATGTCGCCCGCGTTGGCCTGCGGACCGAATTTCACTTCCGGCTTGGCAAAATCCGCGTTGGACATGCTCTCGACGTAGGCGTGCACGTAATCGAACGACTGATTCAGCTGCGCGATGATCGCGGATTTGTCGGTCGTGGATGTTTCGTAGCCGTCTTTCTTGTAGCCCGGCGCGGGAGTGGCGCCGATCTGCGAGGGCATTCCGAAATTCATGGCGGCGACGTGCAGGAAAGCTTCGCTGAAGGAGCGGACGCCCTCGCCTGGCCGCCAGGCGAATTTTTCTGCCGGCGTGGCTTGCGCGAGGCTGACGAATTTCTTGTGGAGATCGTCGAGATCGACGAGCGACTGGCCCTTCATGTCGTAGCTCGGCGGCGTTTTGTCCTCCGGCTGCGCGGCGCGGACCCGCGAGGCCGAGCCAGATAGCGCCAGTGCGAAGAACGTGGCCGATAGGCAGAGTCTTTTCATGCGAGGTTCTCCTCTCGATTCTCGGTGCGAGTGCGGCGCCTGCATGGAACGGGGCGCGGCGCGTTGCCCGGTATAGACGCGGCTCGCGCGAAAAGGTTTGGCGGGTGTCGCGATTTCAACAGAGGTGTGTTTTCCGACACGCGTACCACAGGAATGGGCGCCGGAAGTCCCGTGATTGCCTGCCCCTCTCGCCTTGAATCAGGGCAGGAAAACGGCAGCCGACCTGCTTTTAAGCCGACGGAGGGAGCCGGCCATAGGAATCTCGCCGCCCACCGCAGGCCGCGCCGGCGTGCCTGAAGCCGTTCCCACGCGTCTTTCGGCAGCGCTGTTTCGAATCCGGGTTGCGGGGCATCGTCTGCGGCGCGCGATTCAAGACTTCGCCGACGGGCCGGTGCGATCTGATCGCGTGGAAGGGCGCGAGTATTTGTACGTGGCGGGCGAATCGCGTACGGCGCTTTGGTCGGACCTCCGCGCAGGAGAAGCGGCCATCGAGCGCGGCAAAGTGCACAACCCGCGCGTCGCGGCCGAGTCGTTGGATGGCACAGTGCTCTTGCCCGGGCGCATTTTCAGTTTCTGGAGGCAGGTGGGGCGGCCCAGCAAGCGCCGGGGGTAGGTGAACGGCCGCAGTTTGCAGCAAGGCTGTATGATTCCCTCCGTCGGCGGAGGGCTTTGCCAACTTTCGAACGCGCTCTATCATGTGGCGCTGCAAACCGGCTGCGAATTCGTCGAGAGGCACGCGCACTCGCGCGCGGTTCCGGGTTCGGCCGCCGCTCACGGGCGCGACGCCACCGTGGCGTGGAACTACGTTGATCTGCGTTTTCGCGTGCCACAGCGTTTGGTGATTCGCGCGCAAGTGAGGGGTGAGAATTTAGTTGTATTGTTTTCGGCCGCTGCCGGGACGCGGCTGGCCACGCGGACGCGAAACTCTCCGGTGGTCAGAATCGTGAACCGTCCGCCGATGGCTAACTCGCACGAGGCCGCGAACACCTGCGGCACGTGCACAGAGCCGGGGTGCTTCCGAAGGGATCGTCAGCTCGCGGGCGCGAGTCGCAAGCGGGAGCCCCAGGGTGAAAGCCCTGCGCTGAGGCTGGCCGGAATGGCGGAGTTGGTCCGAGACCCAAGCCTCGCTGCGGAGTTGAAACGGCGCCTGCAACTATTCCGATTGGGGCAGCTCGGGAAGGGCGCCCTCAGTGACGTCGCGGAGCTCGGTGCGAATGACCTCGGCGGAAAAACCGGCCCGGAGGAGACTCCCGTATAGCGACGCGATTTTGCGCTGGTCGAGCGCGCCGCGGACATGAGCGAGTTTGCGCTGGATGCGGGCGCGGACCGAGGCGGCTTCGTCGGTTTCGGCGAACACGGAGTCGAGCGCGGCGTCGATGGAGGAGTCGGGCACGCCGCGGGCGCGCAGCTCACGGGCGATCCGGAAGCGGCCTTGCTTGCGGAAGCTGGCGTGTTGGCGGGCGAATTCGGCGGCGAAGCGGGTGTCGTCGAGATAGTGGAGCTCGCGCAGGCGGGCGATAACGTTTGCGACGAGATCCTTGTCCTCGGTGCGGAGATTCAGATATTCCTTCATCTGATGGATCGAGTGCGCGCGGCGCATCAGGGCGCGCAGGGCTGCGGCGTAGAGTTCCCCTTCCGTGGAAAGTTGGCGCCCTCTGGAGCGGTTGCGCATGCGGCGAGCATAGAAGCATCGAGGCCCGGAAGCAAGGAGGCGAATCGCGCCATCTAGAATGTAACCGAAGGGTGAAACGTCGCGCCATTTAGAATGTAACCCAACCAAAAAGCGATTTGGGGAGGTCAGGTTGGGAAATAAGGGGCGATGGGAGTATCTGCGAGC
>JBAVUW010000079.1:0-5665 GCA_049696975.1 Candidatus Acidiferrales bacterium
GGCCGTTGCAGGGGCCGCAGCGGATTTTGCGCCCGGCGCCGCGGGCTTCGCTGCAGAGGCAGCGGCGGGCCGGACGCTCCTGGTCAGCTTCGATCCGTATTCTTCGTAGAACTCGTAGCGGAACTGCTTTTCATACAGATCGGCATACGACTTTCGCTGGCTGTCGCTGGCGGATTTCGTTTCGCTCAGTGCCTTCGACTCAAAATCCTTCAAGTCGGCTTCGAAGGCAGCGAATTCGGCGCGCGCGGCTTTTGTGGGGCCTTTGGCTGTGCGGGCGAGTGACGTCGCGAGCGCATCGGTTCGCAAGTCATAGCATTCACCGTACGCGGCAACCGCCCTCTGGCTCTCGAGATCCAGAGACCCGTTTTGTGTCGTCTGTCGATAATTCTCGAGCCAGTCCGTTGATGTCATTTTCAGAATCTGTGCGCAGGTCAGGCCGAGCCGGTCGGCGTGGGGTCTTGATGCGGAATGCGGCCGCTGCACTTGTGCGCGGGCGGTGAAACATCCGCCGGCAGCAAGATTCAGGGTCAGCAAGACGATTGCGCGTCGCATCGCTTCGATCCTACCGGAGCGTGCTGGTGTGCTGCAACTTGCCGAAACCCGGTGTCGGCAAGCCGCGCGGTTTCCGTCGAGCTTTAACGGGACTTCGGCTTCATGATCACGCGTTCGATCAGGTGATCGATCGCGCGGTCCAAGTGTTTGCGGCGGGTCACCGGATTTTTCGACGCTCCGAACCAGAGCAGGAATTGCCGGCGATGACCGGGCGGCATCTCTTGGAATCCCCGGCGCGCTTTCGGATGCATGGCCAGCGCCGCGCGCAGATCCGTCGGGACGGGAACTGCGCGAGACGCGAGGTCGATTCGCAGCTCGACCGTCACGGGATCACCCCAGTCGACCCCGGCGGCTTTGCGCTGCAGGGTGTTGATCTGCATCCGATATTTGCCGCCGCCCGCTGGAACGATCGTGGTTCGTACGCTTTTTCCGCCCACCGTCGCGATCACGGGAATGTATTTCGATTTCTTGCCGCCGGTGCGTTTGCCAGGCTTCCCCATTCGTTTCCGCAACGCGCTCACGATATCGTCTGGCACCTGGATGTGGCGCATCTTCCAGATCTTGTAGATCGTGGCCCTGAAAGCCAGCGGTTTGGATTTTCGGTGCATCGTCTTGGGTCAGCTGCGGTCGGATGAAGCGCTTCCGGCTTCGACCAGATCGATTTCGTATTCGAGCTTGCGCATCACGTCGTCGCTGATTTTCTGGTGATTCCGCAGATTCAGGATCGCGGCGCGCTGCAGAGCGCGCACCTGGCGAGAAACCTCGCGCCAGAGCTCGTAATCTTCGGGACGAAAACCTGCGTCGGCCTGCTCGTTTCTTTCGAGCATGTTGAGCTTGCGGCGCTGCATGTGGATCATATCGTCGAAAATGGGCCCGGCGGTTTCACCGGCGTCCTCCTTCGCATGTTCCAGATAGGTCACGGCTGCCTCGACCATTTCCCGGCGCGCGTTTGCTTCCTCCGGATTATTGGATTCCAGTCCCGCAAGCCCGAGCGCGCGGATCAGCGGCGGCAGGGTGAGCCCCTGGAGCACCAGCGTGACGAAGATCACGCTGAACGTGAGGAAGATCATTTCATTGCGCTCCGGGAAGTCACTGCCGTTGGCGAGCATTTCGGGCAGGGAAATGGCCGCCGCGAGCGCCACCACCCCGCGCATTCCCGTCCAGCCAACCACGAAGATCGCGCGCGGCGAAGGAGTCGGTTCCACCTGATGGAGAAAGTGCTGCCGGATGAAGTACGAAGTCCACGCGCCGGGATACACCCAGATGATTCGCAGCAGGATGACGACGCTGCTGAACACGAGTCCCTGTATCAACAACTGGCCCATGCTGTATTCGCGGATGCCGGAAAGAATGTAGGGCAGCTGAAATCCGATGAGGATGAACACGAATCCGTTGAGGACGAACGTCAGCGTGTCCCACACCGCGCGCCCCGTCAGCCGTGCGCCGCGGGAATAGTAGAGAGAGCTTTTGTGGCCGAGATAGAGGCCGCAAGCGACGGTCGAGAGCACGCCCGAAGCGCGTGCGCTCTCCGCGGCGAGATAGGCGACAAACGGGGCGATCAGGCTGATCGTGATTTCGATAGGGGCGTCGTTGATTTTCAGCTCGAAGAAGCGGATGAGTTTCCCGATGAGCAGTCCGATCGCGATGCTGCCGAAGACCAGGTAGAGCAGCCGGCCCACTCCCTCGGCAAGCGACGGAGTGTGCCCCGTGACGAGCAACGCCGTGGCGAATTCGAGCGCCAGCAGGCCGGTCGCATCGTTGACGAGGCTTTCGCCCTCCACTACTTGGACGATGCGTCGGGGAAGGCCGAGTCGAGTGGAAATGGAAGTGGCGGCGATTGCGTCCGTGGTCGACACCACGGCGCCCAGCACCAGACCCATGCGCCAATCGAAGCCCGGCAGAATCCAGCGCGCGGCGGCCGCAACGCCGAATACCGTGAAGCCGACGAGACCGAATGCCAGGCCGACGATGCTGGCCAGATTGTAGCGGAAATCGCGCCAGGAAGTGACGAACGCAGCTTGAAACAGCAAGGGCGGCAAAATCACGAGGAAAACGATATTGGGATTCAGCTCGATGTGCGGGCCGCGGGGGAAAAGACTGAGTACCAGGCCGCCGATGACGAGCACGATCGGATACGGCGTGCCGAATTTCTTGGCGACGGCAGCCAGCGCGGCCACGAGCACCGATATCAGCAGAAAAATCAGTTCGACGCTGTGGATTCCTGCTGCTCCCATCCCGGCCTCGCGGAGTTAAAGATACCGCAGGCGGGGGAGTGGCGCGCAAACACAAAAAGCCGGCCCGATTTTCCGGGCCGGCTTGAGAGTTCGCCGATGCCGTCACGGATGCGTACGGCGCCAGCCCTGAGACGTTCCGACGCTACCGCTCGTTGGGTGACGGGCGATCATCGGACGGGGCTCGCTCGTCAGACGATCGTTGAGCGCTGTCGATGCTTTCCGAGGTCGGCGTGGGCGCCGGGTTCATCGAAACAACTTCGTAGCTGCGCGTTTTCCGGTCGCCGCCTTCGGGCATGGTCAGAAGGATGTCCTTATCCTTGATCTTGAATTCGCCTTCCGAACCCACCGGGAGCAGCGTCGCGTGCTTCAGGTCGAGCGGACGGATTTCGTAGTCCATCTTATCGGTGCGCAGCAAGTATTGCGGGCACATCTTTTCGTCTGTATTGACGTGCGTGATGCCGGCCGACGCCCACAGCGTGCCGAGACCGGAGAGACCGCGCTGTTTCGCGCCACAGGGCACCGCTTCCATCTTTTCCAGCATCCCACGCTGAAAATCTTTGTGCTTCTTGTCGTTGGCGCTGAGCGGAAGCGCGGAAACAAAGGTAAGCAGAACGACCAATGCACCGTTGATCTTCATGACCTCTCCCTCCCTGGAGGAAAACGCACGGAAGGGAAGGCCCGTCTGCTGGCCTCCCCGTCCGAGCGCACGAACGCTTCGCTACTGCTTGGTTTTGGGAGCGGGCGCTGGAGTGTCACTCGTTCCGCTCGGGTTCTTGGCTCCGCTCATTCCAGTCGGGCCGGAGCCGCTGCCATTGCCGCTACCGGAGACGCCGGAGCTGCCGTTACGGTTGTTCGACATCTGTTGTGCGCCTTTGACGAAATCCTGCGGATTCGCCATCAGGTCGCTGCGCACGTCGGGGTGCGCATTGAGGTAGGTGTCGAGATCGGGGCGATTCTGGACGAATTCACGGTTCTTCACCGCGCCCGGATCGCGATCGAGATCCCGGGCGATGTCGCGGTGGTCGCCGAGGAAACCGCCGAAATCGGCCATGTGATCATGCCTCGCGTCGCGGTAATCATGATTTTCCGCCGCGTTGATGCGATCTTCTTGATGCATGAACGCCCCCGGATCCCGCCTCAGGTCCTCGCGGACACCCGGATTGTCGCGCAGGAACGTGTCGAGCGCCGGGTGGTTCTGAACGAACTCCCGGTTGTCGGCGAGGGAGGGATCTCTGCGGACCTGTTCGGCGATCTCCCGGTGGTCGTCGAGGAAGCGGTTGAAGTCAGCCAGTTGACGGCGATATTGGTCGCGGTCGGGCTCGCCGCGATCCGGTCCGCCCGGATTGACGCCAGGACCCGGGCCTCCGGCGCTGTATCCGCGTCCGCCGGAATTGCGGCTGAAGCCTTCTTCCTCCTTCATGAACGTGACGGTGTTTTCACGCAGGGCTTGCTCGACGTCCGGGTGCTCGCCGAGGTAGGCCCTCAGCTCGGGATGATTCTCGAGGAAGTCGCGATTCTCCGCGAGTGTGGGGTTGGCGCGGAGTTGTTCGGCGACTTCGCGGTGTGTATCGAGGAACCGCGAGAATTGCGCGAGCTCGCTGCGCTGGGCGTCTTCCTGCATGAAGGCGACCGGGTTCTGGCTGATTTCATCCTTCAGTCCGGGATGATCGTTGAGGTAGGAGTTCAGTTCCGGATGATTTTGCAGATAGTTGTGGTTGTCGACCAGCCAAGGTTTGCTATGAAGCTCCACAGCGACCTCTTGGTGACCCTGGAGGAATCGATTGAATTCGGCAATCTCTCGCGCCGATGCGTCTTCTGCCTGCGCCGGCTTGTTCGGGGCGGCCGTAGTGCGTGCGTGCAACGGTGCGCCCAGGCACAACAACGACGTGACACCAAACGCTATCATCGGTGCTTTGCTGAATCGCAATGGCATCTTGCCCATGTTGCGAACCTCCTCTGCGTAAGTTATGGGGGGGTATAGCGGTAGATGCAGCGGGGCTGCCAAAAGGGATCAGTAAAATTAGAGCTCTGCGATTTCAAGAGATTGCGGGGAACGGACTAGGGGTCCTAGGAGGACGCGCGGAAGAAACTTCACGGCAAATTCTATATCCGCCGGAAATTTTGTCCTACCGGATTGACCCGAGCCACAACGATCGGCGCAGGTACGCGCGAAGCCAAAATAAAAAAGGCCGATCCGATTGCTCGGACCGGCCTTGAAGACTTAATCCTGGCGGTGACCTACGTTCCCGCGCCGTTTCCAGCGCAGTATCATCGGCCCGGCAAGGCTTAACTTCCGTGTTCGGGATGGGAACGGGTGTGACCCTTGCGGTAAGACCACCAGGAAACTGGAAATCGAAATCCCCCGTTCAAAATCGAAGGGTGAATTTCGATGAGCAACTGAATGAAGTAGGTTTTAAACCGTCAATTCCGCTAGAGAGTAGCGCTCTGCAGAAAAGCGCTTTCCGATCGGTCGTGTTGCCCTTCCGAGTTCCGGCAAGCCGGAACTCCTCTGGGTAACGCTTCGCGTTAGGAAAGTTTTATGGTCAAGCCGAACGGCCGATTAGTACGGGTCAGCTACACGCATTGCTGCGCTTCCACCTCCCGCCTATCAAAGTCGTAGTCTACGACTGGCCTTCATAGGGGACCGCAGCCCCCTTGGGAAACCTTATCTTGAGGCGAGCTTCTCGCTTAGATGCATTCAGCGATTATCTCTTCCGAACTTCGCTACCGAGCGATGCCACGGGCGTGACAACTCGATCACAAGAGGTTCGTCCATCCCGGTCCTCTCGTACTAGGGACAGCTCCTCTCAAGTTTCCTGCGCCCACACCAGATAGGGACCGAACTGTCTCGCGACGTTCTGAACCCAGCTCACGTACCG